>JAAXIB010000033.1 GCA_012270585.1 Nitrospirales bacterium | reverse complement strand
TCGGGGGTGTCTTAGCTATTTTCATGCCAATGACAGATAAGGAAATTGGGGATCAGGGGTTGGGCTTCTGACTGAGATACAGGACCTGGTTGACCCGGAAGGCCCGGGTGTACTGGTCGGCCGTGATGTGCTGTGAATGAAAACAGCGCCCATCGAAAATGATCAGACGATTGGGTTTCATGTGGATGAGGAAGAGGAGTTCCCAATAGGCGTTCCCGTCGTTGATATAGGCATTGGCACGGTTGGCAAACAAGGGGTTGAAGATCATACTGTTCTGAAAATTTTCATAGCCCTCCGCACTGTTGAGAAATTCATCACTGAGTTCCAACCTGTCGGCCAGTTCGCGGATCTCCCGGTCCGGAACGATGGGCACCCGTTCCAATCCCGTGGGAACGTGACGGTACAGGCCGGTTCCCCCCATGCAGGATTCGGCCGGGTTCAGGTAGACCATGGCGGTCACGTCCTGGTCGATATGGGGTTGACGCTGCCCGACGTTGAGGTGGTACTGCTGGTTGGTGATGCCTTGGAATACGACCGGCTGGGGGTCGAAAAACGGGTGCAGCCTCATGCCCCAGAAGTCACTGATCGCATCCACGATCGGCCCGGTCTCGATGTTGACTGAAGCCCGAACGCCCGGAAAGTTGCCGACAATCTCGAATCGATCGGTATACGGGAGCTCCAACGCCAGTTGCAGGACCTTGTCGGGGTATCGGTAGAACCGGTCGACCATGACAACCTTGTGGCGGCCCAAGCCTATCTGTTCGATGGAAACCTGGCAGTCAGGATTGATCGCGAAGGTTTCAGGAGAGGGTGGCACGAGCGACTCCCTGTTTGCCGTCGTGGGCTAATGCGTATGGTCGCTCAACAGTTCGAGAAACCGCGGGGCCAGGATGCGGCTTTGGATCATCAGCAAGCCGCGTTCCCCCAGTCCCCGGTAACTCAGACTGATTTCGGTTTCCTCGAGGCGCCAGGAGTATTCCTGGTTCAGCCCCCGGATCATCGAGCCGCGGTTGTGTTGAATTTTCCCGAATTCCGATTCCAGCGCCTGCTTGATACGGTTGTGCGTTTCTTCGCTTCGATATCGGATCATCACACGAGCAAATTGGGTGTCGATGGCATAGAGCCTGATGAACTCGACCGGTTCGTTCGCAAACTGCGGCGGGCCCTCCTTATATTCATAAATGTCGACCCGGCCGTCGGGCTCGACGAGGACGAACTGAGACAGTTCAGCCAGCACACTGCCCCAGGGAATCCCCTGAAAGCCCGGTAGAGGCGCGGGAGTCGTGGCGAGGAGAAGTTCAGGCAACCAGAGGAAGAAGACCAAGAGCGGGATGGGGTACGGAACACGACGTGCCATCATCCCGCCACCCTATCATCTTGGCATGAAAATAGCCACTAACGCCCTAGGGCTATATTGGTATGGAAATGGCCGGAATCTGTCATTTCTGCGAAAGCAGGAATCCAGGGTCGTTGTCCTTGTAAAGCGAAGGCGAAAAACAAAGACCCTAGATTCTCGATTTAGATCCTCGATTACTAACGTCGAGGACAAGCGTCGAGGATGACAGGCGGGGGAGGGAGTAGGGCGAAGAAGAGAATCAGAACGCAGAATTTGCAGGGAGCGGTACGGTTTGAATCGAATCTTTACCATTGGGAACAAGATCAGCCAAATCGTTTGCAAGTTTTCCGGGAGGTCCTACAAGCGTCCAGGCCTCGGGGTTGTCCAGGATCGCCTGGACGAGCCGGGTGTGGAGATGATGCCCTGACCGTTTGCCGACAATATGCCCGATGACGTGGATGCCGAGGAGAGAAAGATCTCCAATGAGGTCCAACACCTTATGGCGAACGCATTCGTCCGGGAAACGGAGTGTCCCTTCATTCATGATGCCGGTTTCCGTAAACACGATGGTGTTGTCCAGGGAGCCGCCGTTTCCCAGACCACGAGCCCGTAAGGCTTCCACTTCATGCGAAAACGCAAAGGTCCGGGCCTGCGCGATATTGGCCTCGAACTCCACCGCGGACCACTCGTGTTCATAGGTTTGCCGTTGGATCAACTGGTGATCGTAGTCGATCGTATAGGTGATCTTGGGAAACGGTGAGGGAAGAATGGAGATCGTTCGATTGTCGTCACCGACTCTAATGGGTTCTAAAATTTTGAGGTAGGTTCGATGACGGTCCTGGGGCAGAATCCCGGCGAGTTGAATGAGTTTGGCAAAGGGCGCCGCACTGCCGTCCATCGCCGGCACTTCCTCTGAGTCGATATTTTCCGAATCAATATCGATAAAGGCATTATCGATTCCAAAACCCCAAAGGGCCGAAAGCACGTGTTCGGTCGTTTGGATTTGGAAGCCATTGGAACCGACCGCCGTGCACAACTCCATAGGCCTGAGATTTCGGATGGAAGCCTGGCAGGTTTCGACGTGACTGTTGACTTTCCGGCGGAACACAATGCCGTTGTCCACGGGCGCAGGAGAAAGGCTGACCTTCGAAGGACGTCCCGAATGAAGACCGACTCCTGAAGCGGACATGGTCTGCCCAATGGTCCGTTGCCGTTGTCCCAACATTTTTACCTGACTTACCTGACCCGGATTCAGGCTGAACGGGAATTACTATTCCATAGACGTTTTTCTTAACGATGCAAATTTCGGGCCATTGACCTTATGTGGAATGTTTTCATAACCTATTGAAATATAATGATAAAAAAACTTGGTTTTCAAAGTTATTGATATTGATGTAAAAAGTCAATAGTAATGTTGCAAAAAAACAGCATAAATGAGTGTGCCCTGGTCAGGATCGAAAGGGCTCTAATAAGTATCGCAAGGACTCGGGGAATTGATCGAGGGCCTCGGTGCGTGCAAGTCCGGTGATGATGCCACGGTGTTTTTTGTGTAATCCCGAGTCAATAAAGGCCTGGACGTGGAGTTGCCATCTCAAGGAATCATTGACGAGAAGGAGCGCCTGCTCCTCGGCTGTTTTGGTTTTGAACAGGGCGGAGAGACACCGTATGGTTTTTTCGACGCTATCGTAGGGTGGAGCCAGCTTCAACGCCGCATAAAATGCTTCCAGGTTCTGACGGAATTCGTTGAGGAGGGGCTGGTCATCGTGCCGTGACATGACGGGGTCTGGATTTATTCCGCCGATGCTCAAGATTTGTAGCTGCGCCATTCCCGCGCAGACCTGCTTCTCTTTCCTCCCCTTTATAAGGGGAGGTTAGGTGGGGTAGAGCCAATCGTCTTCCTGGCCGTGAGCCAGGGATGCGGCTTACTCGGAATTACTGAATCCGTCCAGGTCATGCTCTTTCCCGATCATCACCAGGACGTCGCCTTTTTCGATCATATCGTCGGGGGAAGGTGTGAAATTAAAGGTATCCTCTTTTTTTAATTTTCCCTTGATCATGCGATTCACTTGTTTCTTGATGCCGATGATGTTGAGGTTGTGAAGCTCGCGAATTTTGGTTTCCTCGATGCTCATGCCGGAAAACCGGTCCGGCACCGCGACTTCCTCGACACTGTACCCGGGTGCCAATTCAAGATAGTCCAAGACCTTGGGGGAAGCCAGCCGGTGCGCGAGTCGGATCGCGGCGTCACGTTCAGGGTAAATCACTTCGGTCACTCCGAGATTGCTGAGGATTTTTCCGTGAATGTTGGTCACGGCCTTGGCGATGATGGACGTGATCCCCATTTCGTGCAACGTCTGGACGATGAGGATGCTCGCTTCGATGTTTTCGCCGATGCTCACCACCGCCACGTCGACGTTTTGCGTGCTGACCGCTTTCAGCGCGCGTTCATCCGTCGCGTCGCACTGAACCGCAAAGGTCGCAATGTCACTGATGGATTGAATTTTCGCCTCTTCCCGGTCGATGGCGAGGACTTCACATCCCTTTTGAACCAACGATTCCGCGACGCTGTATCCGAATCGGCCCAGGCCGATAACCGCAAACAGACGCTTCATGACGTGAGGCTACTCATTATTCATGTGGTGGTGTAGGCCGCAGGGGACCAACGATCGTTGGTCTCTACTCGGGTGGTGGCGCATCCGTTGATTCCATGCGTTTCAGAAACGGGCCCAGCAAGTCGATGGGCACGGGGAACAGGATCGTGGAATTTTTGTCACCGGCCACGTTCATGATGGTTTCGAGATACCGCAATTGCAGGGCGGCCGGATTCCGGCTCAGGATGTTGGCTGCGTCGGAGAGGCGTTGGGATGCCTGAAATTCTCCCTCGGCATGGATGACTTTCGACCGTCGCTCCCGTTCGGCTTCCGCCTGCCTCGCAATCGCCCGCTGCATTTCCTGCGGCAGGTCCACGTTTTTGACTTCCACGGCGGACACCTTGATACCCCAGGGTTCGGTAGCCTGGTCGATGATCCGCTGCAAGTCCGCGTTGATTTCATCGCGCTTCGAAAGCAGATCGTCCAACTGACTCTGGCCCAGGACGCTCCGCAAGGTCGTCTGGGCGATCATGGAAGTGGCATAATAATAGTCCTCTACCCCGACGATGGCTTTTTCCGAATCCACCACGCGAAAATAGATGACCGCGTTGACCTTGACCGATACGTTGTCTTTCGTGATGACGTCCTGGGGGGGGACGTCCATGGTCACGGTTCGGAGGCTCACACGTACCAGTTTGTCGATCAACGGGATGATGATGATAATGCCGGGTCCATTCCCCCCGATCAGGCCTTTGGCCAGACGACCGAATCGAAAAATGACGGCGCGCTCGTATTCCCGCAGGACGTACAACCCTTTCGAAATCAGGATGATGAGCCCCAGGAACAGAATGAACAGCGTGGTGGAACTGAAAGGCTCCATGGTTTATTGCCCCTCGTTTTGAGATTCCAGAGGTTCGACGTGGACCGTGAGGCCGTCGATCCGTGTGATTTGAATAGGCTGTCCTTCGGTCACCGGCGCCGAACTGACGGCATTCCAGATTTCACCTTGGACGAAGATTTTTCCATTCGGCGTCAGGTTCGTTTTCGCCGATCCGATACGGCCGATCATCCCTTCACTGCCGGTGGGCGTTTGCCGGCGTAAGGCACGAACGCCGAAATTGACCACAAGAAACGTAAACCCGACGGCCAGGGCGATGACGGGAAGCATAACAGACCAGGAGATCTGATAATAGGGGAAATCCTGGTTGAAGAGAAAGAGCGACCCCAGAACCATGGCGGTGACCCCGCCGATGGCCAACACCCCGTAACTGGTGACGGTCACCTCCAGGATCAACATGACGACGCCCATGATGAACAACAGCACCCCTGCATAGTTCACGGGAAGGGACTGGAGGGAATAGAAGGCGAGGATCAGGCTGATGGCGCCGACCACGCCGGGCAGAATCGCGCCCGGACTGTAGAGTTCCGCAATCAACCCGATGGTGCCGATGGTCATCAGCACGTAGGCGATATTCGGATCGCTGATGGCTTTCATGGTTTCGAGTCGCCAACCCATGGGAAAATCTTGAGTGCGCACGCCCTGCGTCCGAAGGGTCACGGTCTGTTCACCAAAGGCGAGTTCCCGACCGTCGAGTTGTCGGAACAAGTCATCGAGGTCCGATGCAATCAGATCGATCACGCCCAGTTCCCGGGCTTGCGTGGCGGTGGCCGAAACGCTTTTCTTGACGGCGTTTTCCGCCCATTCAACGTTCCGGCCCCGACGTTCGGCAATGGACCGGATATAGGCGACCGCGTCATTTTCCACCTTTTCCTTCATCACCTCGTCCATTTCCCCGCCTCCCATGGCCACGGGGTGAGCCGCTCCGATATTGGTCCCGGGCGCCATGGCCGACACATGCGCCGCCAAGGTGAGGAAGACCCCGGCCGACGCGGCACGTCCGCCGGTCGGGGCGACGTAGACGACAATGGGAAGTTGGGCTCCCGTGATGTCTTTAATCATCAAACGCATCGACGTGTCCAGCCCGCCGGGCGTATCGAGCTGAAACACGAGAAACCGGGCGCGTTCCTGCTCCGCATGGGCAATGGCTTCGTGGAGATATTCGGCTGCGACGGGATTAATCACTCCTTCATAAGCGGCGGTGATCACCAGGGAAGGTTCGGCCCGGGAAGGGCCGACGTGACAAGAGAAAAAGAGAATGCTCAGCGCGATGAGCGCGGGTCCTTTCCGATTTTGCCATAGGGACACCCGAACGGGCCAAAACCGGGAAGGCGTTGTGCGAAAGATACTCAATGCGGAGGAAACCTCCTACAAAAACCATCTTACGATCCTCTCCCGAGGCTGTCAAGAAAACCCAAGCGTTCGGTATGCCGACACGTGCAACGGCGTGAGAGGTGGATGCAAGGAATAGCGCAATGGTAGGGGACGGCCCCCGTGCCGTCCCGGAGAATCACGAGAGGTGACAAGTTGCAACCCCAAGGGCAGGCTCCTAGAATGCGGGCGATGCCCACCTTTCAACTAGGTCAACGCGTCCATCTGGTCGATAAGAAAGGGCGGCAGTATGCCCTCACGCTCAAAGCCGGCGATCGGTTTCAACACAGCGGGGAGACCATTCCGCATGACGACCTCATCGGACAGCCCGACGGGACCATGGTTCGTCTTTCAGGGGGAAAGACCATGATGGCTTTGAGCCCCACCCTGGCGGAATACACGCTGAAGATGCCGCGGGGGGCGCAAGTTCTGTACCCCAAGGACATCGCCATGATCCTCATGTGGGCCGACGTGTACCCGGGGGCCTCCGTGTTTGAAGCGGGGGCCGGCTCCGCGGCATTGACGCTGGGTTTGCTGCGTGCGGTGGGCGACCGCGGGCGGGTTGTGAGCTATGAAAGACGGGAAGACTTCGCGCGAACCGCGATCAAAAATATCGAGCGATTCCTGGGCCCCGTGGTCAACTTTCATTTGGTGCAACGCGATGCTCATGAAGGCATCGGCTGGGACGTGGACGGCACTCCCCACGTCTTCGACCGGGTGATCCTGGATCTGCCGGAACCCTGGAACGTGGTGCCGCACGTGCCGGCTGCCCTCAGAACTGGCGGCATTTATCTGAGCTTTGTGCCGACGGTGCCTCAAGTGGTTCAGACGGTGGAAGCCCTGCAACGGACCAGGGCCTTCGGACTGATCGAAACCTTCGAGACCTTTGTGCGCCATTGGAACATCGATGGGCGTAGCGTGCGGCCGGATCTGCGTATGATCGCCCATTCGGGATTCATTACCGTGGCCCGGCGCATGGAAAAGGGTGATGCCTCTGCGGGGCCGACCCCTGCCGTCGCGTCTGGTGATGAAGCCGAAAATCCGGTGTTTGATGGCGGCTGAACCCCTTCCATCCTATGCGAATCTGCCGGGGAAGGAGAGACATGAGGGGATGAAAACACTGCTCATTGCGGATGATGACCCCGATCTCCGGTTGTTGCTTCAAACGACCCTAGAGGATCCGGCCTATCGCATCCTGGAAGCCTCGGACGGGCAATCGGCCTTGCAACTGGTCCGGCAGGAACGGCCTGACGTGGTGCTCCTGGATCGGATGATGCCCAAACTCGATGGCCTTGAAGTGGCTCACGCCGTGCTGGCTGATCCGGCCATCCGGCATATCCCCCTGATTCTCCTGACGGCTCTTGAGCAGCCTGCGGACGGTGACGGTGAACCGGCGCCGAAGGTCTTTGCTTATCTGGTCAAACCCTTCAGTCCCTTGCAATTGCTCGAAACCGTCCGGGAGGCGCTCGGCCGAATGGAAACTGCTTAGCCCCTGGTCGCCGATGAAACTTTCTCAGGATTTCGTTCCGGATGATGATCTCAATAAACAACTGCGTTCGGCCAAGTCTCAACTGGCCCTGTATGCCAAGGATCTGAAAGCCCTGTTGTCTCGTGAACGAAAAAAATCGCACAAACTGGAAACGACGAATAAGCAGTTGCAGGCCTATGCCCAGGACCTGAAGGCGGCGTATGCGGTTCAACAACAAAAAACGCGCGAACTCGAAAAAGCCTATGCCGATACCGTGGTCCGCCTGACCCTGGCCTCACGGTACAAGGACGAAGAGACCGGCGCGCATATTCAACGCCTGAGTCACTACAGCAAAATCCTGGCGCAGGTCATCGGTCTCGATGAACATGACGCCCAACTGATTTTCGACGCGGCGCCCATGCATGACGTGGGGAAGGTCGGGATCCCCGACCGGATCATGCAAAAACAGGGACGGTTGGATGAACAGGAATGGGAAATCGTCAAACGCCACCCGATTCTGGGAGCCAATCTGTTGGCCGGCTCCCCGTCGTTGCTCCTGCAAACCGCGCGGGACATCGCCCTCACGCATCATGAACGGTGGGACGGGAGTGGCTACCCGCACGGGTTGAAAGGCGAGGCCATTCCCTTGGGCGGGCGCATGGTCATGTTGGGGGATACCTATGATGCGCTTCGGAGCGTGCGGCCGTATAAACCGGCTTTCTCCCATGAGAAGGCGTGTGACATCATCCTCAATGGCAACGCGCGCACCAAACCCGGCCATTTCGATCCGATGCTCCTCGAAGCCTTTCGGGAAAAGCACCTGGAGTTCGCTCGGACTTTTTCGGAAATCAGGGAGGAAGAATCATAAAACCCTCTCCCCTGGAGGGTGTACAG
>JAAXIB010000061.1 GCA_012270585.1 Nitrospirales bacterium | reverse complement strand
AGGCGAAGGCAAAAGGAAAACCCCTGGCTCCTCGATGGCTTTGTCGGTCATTCCTGCGGAAGCAGGAATCCAGGGTCTGTATTTGTCACATTCACGTTTCGCTACACTTCCTCTCCATCACTGCAACCCGTGGGCCCAATCCTGTGTCCACCCCTCCATGATCTTGACGTGGTTTATGACGCATCGGTATTCTCGATGAACCCGACCTATTTTAGGGGCTGGAAATATGAGCGTGGAAGAAACCCAAGAAGAATTGAACGAGGAACACCTGGAAGCTGCGACGGCAGACCCTGATACTCCCACGGAAGAGGTCGTCGAGGAAGAGATTGTTGATACCGCGACGTATCTTCGCACGCTTCTGGAACAGGCGCGAGTTGCCGCTCCTCAATTGGGTCGCCTGGCGGCATCAGTCAAAAATGAGGCTCTGGTCGCCATGGCCGAAGGGCTGAAAGAAGCCACCGACGCGCTTCTGGAAGAAAATGCAAAAGACCTTGAAGACTTTGATACGAGTAATGGTCGAGAGGCCATGGCTGATCGGCTTCGACTGACTCCCGAGCGCGTTCGGGAAATGGCAGACGGGCTTCGGCAAATTGCCATGTTGCGCGATCCCGTCGGTCAATCATCAGGAATGCAGGAACGGCCCAATGGCATGAAGGTCGGACGAATCCGCGTGCCCATTGGGGTCATCGGGATCATTTACGAGTCCCGCCCGAACGTCACGGCCGATGCCGCGGCTTTGTGTCTCAAATCCGGGAACGTCTGCGTGCTTAGAGGAGGTTCGGAAGCCATTCATTCCAATATGGCCATCGCCCGTGTTTTATCCGAAGCCGCACAAAAAGCCGGTATTCCAGAAGGAGCAATCTCCTTGGTCGAACGCACTGAACGGGAGGCGGTTCTGGAACTGCTGAAGCAGGATCGGTTCGTCGACCTGATTATTCCACGGGGTGGGGAGTCCCTGATGAAACTCGTTACCGAACACTCGACCATCCCGGTTATCAAGCATGACAAAGGAGTCTGCCACACCTATATCGATGCCGATGCCGATCTCACGATGGCTGAAGCCATAAGCGTGAATGCCAAGGTCCAACGGCCGTCCACGTGTAATGCCATGGAGACGTTACTGGTCCACCAGGGTATTGCCAGAAGTGTTCTGCCGAAGCTGGGCAAGGCCCTGATCGACGCCGAGGTGGAAATACACGGCTGTGAAAAAACCCGCCAATATATTCCCGAGGCCCAAATCGCGACGGAAGAAGATTATGGCCGGGAGTTTCTCTCGTTGACGTTGGCCGTCAAAGTCGTCAAGGATATGGATGAGGCCATGAATCATATCCAGACGTATGGATCCCGGCATACCGAAGTCATTGTGACTCAGGACTACGGACGCGCCATGAGATTCTTACAGGAAGTCGATGCCGGGGCGGTGATGGTCAATGCCTCTTCGCGACTCAATGACGGCTATCAATTCGGCTTGGGTGCGGAAATCGGTATCAGCACGACGCGGATTCATGCCCGGGGCCCCATGGGACTCGAAGATCTGACCTGTTCCAAATATGTGGTGTATGGCTCAGGGCAGCTTCGCGAGTGACGAGAAGAGAGTTCGGTGGGAGAGGGGGCGGGGGCTATAGGGTTTAAAACTCGAATTGCCAACCGGCCAGCAAGCTCATTGCAGGTTTTGCGCGCGCATTGTGTCCGGGGTTATGGATCCAAGTGGCATCAAAACGCAGTTCGTGGCCATTGGAGAGCGGGTAATACCATTGCGCCGAAACATCGAGCTGCCGGCCGGTTGGTGTAACCGAAGCCGATACCGGTTGTCGCAGCACGGCTCCGTCCTTGGTTCGGCAGATCGGAACGGAGAGGGCCGCCCGGCCTCCTTCCACGCGCAGAGGCTGTGAGAGCACAATGCGGGCCAAGCCACCATTTGCCAATCGACGCGTGGCGTTGAAGGCAAACGCGCTGGTGGTCAAAGAGGACATACGGGTTATGATGCCCCCGCGAACCTGCGGGCGGGCCATGCCGATCTCGGCATCAGCGGCAAGGTGCCAGCGGCCGATCTCGAAACTTGTCTCAAGACCCGTCATCGCGGCATCTGTCGAGAGTTGCCCAAACGCACCGGTTGCCATAGTGCCCAACAAGGTCGCCTGCTCTGCCAGCCAACCGGCGCGGAAGCCGACCGGCACGTCAAATGGCCGCCACGCGAATGCAACGCCCAAGGTCGGCGACCTACCCGCAAGCCCGGATGCGGTAAATGTCGAGAACGACATGCCGTTGGACCCGGTGAAGGTCAACGTCGTGGCGTTGTCCGCCAATGTAAAATGCCCGCCGTTGGCACCGGCGGGTCTCTCCCTATAGCCGAACCGCAGCATCCCATACTCCAGATCCTGTTCGACCGAACCACCGGCTCGATCTGGCGTGAACGTCGTCAGTCGCCCGGCGGTGCGTCGCATGAGGGGGGACTGCGCCGTCAGATCGCGAAGCCGTACCAGTGAAGACGGGCCACGGGTCGCACCGGTGAAATCGTTAAGTTTGAACCAGAAGGGCGCCCCCAGGCTGTCGAAGGCGACGATTTCCTGCCCCGACAGTGACTGTCCCAGTCCGTCGCCGAGTGCGCCGCCGAGTCGGAGACTAGTCATTCGGACGTTGACACCCGGACTGCCGACTGTAAGGCCGAGGTTGATCCCGGTTTCGCCCACGGGCAACGTCGCCGCCCCGAGATCAAGCATGCCCTGGCCGTAGATTGACTCGTTGGCATACCGGCCGCCTTTGTTGGCAGTGGCGAAAAGTCGCGTCACGAGTGCCGTATTGGAAAGTTGATCGCGGAAAAGCTGTTTCATTACCGCGAGCCCGCCCGAGACCATCGGCGCGGCAAAAGACGTTCCGGAAGCGGATGTGATTGCCCTTGTTCCAGGGGGACCGTCTGCTGGGAAGGGGCCAAAGTAGGCGACGGCAACGTCCTCACCAGGGGCGGCGAGGCACCAGTTGGCCGCAATTCCACAGCGGTTGGAAAAATGGGCAATATCCCCGTTCTGATCCACCGCGACAACGGCAATGGAGTGCCCACGCAGTTCTTCGATTCGTGCGGCCAAACCGGCGAATAATTCCACCGAACTTGCATCGAGAGATCCCCCGACGCAATTATCAGACCCGGGTATACAGGACCGACCATTTGCATTGCCTGCGCCCCAGACCAGGATCATTTTTTCTTGAGCGCCTGTCTGGGCAAAAAACTCAATGGCTGTGTTCATATAGAAACGGATCTCCTGTTCGCTGTAGTTTTCGATGATTCCTGGAAAGCCTAAACTCAAATTCAGAATATCAACGTTTTGCTCAAGAGCAATGTCAAAAGCACTGCCCAACGGACTCGTATCGAATGAATCATCAGGGCTCAAGTTGGTCAGGGAGACCGGCGCATAAGGTGTGCCCGGTGGCGGTGGATCTCTTAGTGGCATCGCAAACATCTTCAGGTCGGCGCCCCAGGCGACGCCATGAAAGGTGTTAGCGCGGAAAGGAAGGCCGTTAAGGTATATAATTATTTCTTCTGTAGTTGGTTGGGCTCCAATGACACTGGCAACCGCGGTGCCGTGTGAGGGTTCCTCCCCACTTTCATCTTCTGCACCTTGAAGAAATTCTTCCGATATGGTTGCGCCCTCGAATAGGGGATGCTCTGGATCAATTCCGCTATCAATCAGGCCAATAGTCACACCCGCCCCAGGCTCTGTATCCGATCCCTGGGCCAGTTCGAGATTGGCATAAGCTTGATCCGCGTTGATTGCAGCCAGCCCCCATTGATTGGAAAAATCCGTTTGGGTTCTGTGAGTCTCCGCGATCCTTCTTCCCTCCTCCTCGTACCTTGATGCCGAAATGCACCCGAACTCAGCAGTTTCGATGCATGCCGGCATCATTGGACTGGGGGGGACGTTGCTCCCACCGCCTCCACCGCCGCAGCCGAAGAACGTCGAGATGAAAGCCGTCACGAAGCACAAGAAGAGTCTTCTTGAGTCCATGGAATTTTCCACCTGTATGCCTAGGGGCATCGTGAACGAAAAAATCGGATAAATTTAAGCATTTCTATGTATTCGGCAAGGGAAAGTCAAGCATGTGACGGCAAAGTTGTAAATCGGGAGCAAGGCTCAACAATTTCTGTACGTTTTACTGCGCAACTGACCGCCTCGCTGAAACGTTCGGTTCATCAATGAGCAAGTCGCTTTCTGGAGTCGTCTTCGTTATGATGCAAAGGTTATTTCCACGATCGTTCGTACAAGAAGTCCTTGCGCACGAGTGAGAATTTGAAAGACAATTCCTCGCCACTTTCATCCATTCTTCAAAATCCGGCCAACTTCGCGCTTGCAGGCAACCGGGCGTTTATTGCAAAGACGTCGCCGGACAGCGTGACGTGTAAACAGCTTGCGACCGGTCACATGGTGGTGTACGGCCCGTTGGGCCGGCGAATCCTGATGACCGATCCCGACGGTCACCCGCTGCACGAATGTGAATGGGAGGAACAAGACGGGACGGTCCGTTTGTCGTCGGCACGGCTCTATTTGGACTGGGGCCAATGGGTGGGCCTTAAATCCGATGGGTTGGTGAACGTCATGAAGCTGGATCTGACGACTCGCCCCGACTGGCGCACGCTCACCCGGCACGACCTCCGCATGATGGCTTCCCGGGCCATGGGCGTGGCCGTCGAAGAAGTGGAATTTTTTTATGCCGACGATGATCTCGTGTTTGATGGAACCGGGCATGCCACGATCTGCCAACGGAAGGATGCGTTCTATGTGTTGGAGAACGGCACCTGGGACCGGGCGCGGTTCATGTCCTGCATGAGTGCAATGCATTGGGCCACCATCGATTACTTGCCGGTAGTCGAATTGTTCAAGTCACTGTTGCCGGGAACGGGCAGCGCCGCGTTTGAACTGATCCGCGGGCTGTACGACGATCAGAACCCGCATCATCCCAGGACCTTGCAATACCGGGGTATCCCAACCTATCCGTCGGCAGCGGCTTTCGGGCTGTTCAGCAATTTTTTTACGGCCGCGCACCGGGGCGGAGAAAATCCTTTTACCGTCTTCATGGATCCACCCCGGTCGCACGAGGTCGACTGGTTGCCGAATCCGCATCCGCCCGTGCGCCACGTTAGTCCGCGCCATCGGATTTGCCTCACGATCAAACAGGGCAACGTACTCAAGGTGACGAAAACGGATGACGCCAGCGGTCTCCCGTTTGTGCCCCCGAATCAACAGGGATTCGCTCCCTGCGGGAAACGGATGGCCGTGGACTCCGATCACTTGTTCTTGGATGACCACACGGCCTCCCATGAGGTTGCGCTACAACCGGGTTGGGGGATTACGCGCCAGGTGGAGCGTCAGCCAGGCAACCAGGCTGTGGCGAACAAGGAAAATTCCTGGGAAAGGTTTTTCCCCGGTGACGCTCCCGTCGTATCGCCACGGGAAGCGTACTCGGCCGTGCTGCTTTATCCGGAAGATGAGACGCCGATCGGTGACCTCGCGAGCCAACCCTTCGTGGCTGATTTTTTGAGCGACTTCATCGAGCAGGATCAACGCCTGGCCGTTCAGGTCGGCCAATCCGGCCAGATTCTCATTCACGGGTTTGACGGGGTGATCGGGTCGTTCCTGGCTTTTGACCGGCCTCGGCCCACGACGGTTGTCTATTCACACGGGGCCTATGCCCAAAAACACGCCCAGACGGCATGGAACCAATTGGCCAGGGACAACCGGTTGGACTGGCAAGCATCCTATCGTTTCCTGAGCGAAGAGGCTTTTAACCACGGCGTGTCCACGTACGATCTCATGTACGTCTGGCTGCCGTTTACTTCGTATGATGACACGGTCGCGTTGCAAGGTCATCTGTCCCGGATCAGTGGGGCGCTCCGGCCCAACGCCTTGGCGTTTCTTGCCGGGCCGGATTCGCTGTCTTCCGTCGTCTCCGGGTTTCCGTTGGAAATCGTGTTCGCCGACCTTGTTGCAAATTTTCAGTCTTTCCACATGCACAAGTCGATTCTGCCCAAGGCGACGCTCAATTCTCGCTTGTCCATTTGGATCCTCAAGAGATCGTCACTCCGTTCCTGACAGGAATCCCCCATGCAGGCGTGCAGCCTGCGCATCAAGGGATGCAAAAGGAGAATCTGTCATCCTTGTATGTGTTCAGTAATTCGTTGA
>JAAXIB010000063.1 GCA_012270585.1 Nitrospirales bacterium | reverse complement strand
GAGTGGGGTTGCGCTGGCTCTATTGGGAATCGCGCAATATTTGTTTCAAGTGCAGTGGATTGGCCAGACGTTTATACCGGCGGCCACGTTCGCCAATAAGAACGTGGCCGCCCAATACTATTTGCTGACCTTCCCGCTGGGCGCTGCATTATACTTGCGAAACGACAAGCGCCTGATGGACTGGGTCTATGCCTTCGGCACCGTCTTGATCGTCCTCGCCCTCGTGTACACCCGGACGAGAGCAGCCTGGCTCGCTCTCCTGTTCGCGCTGGTCATTCTCGGTGGATTTTGCCTGTATGAGTTTGGCCAGTCGCGCAATCCCTTTGCGAACAAACGGGTGGGCGTGGCCCTCACGGCCGCGGTGGCCTTCATTTTCATCGCGGCACAGTTCAACCCCCACCAAATGAGGTGGTTTTTGGGCGTCGTCGTTACAATCGCCTCCAGAACGGCGGAACAAATCCAATTGGATGGCACCGGGAATCCTCGTATCAGCATCTGGGCCAATACGCTGGCCATGATTGGAGACTATCCGGTGCGCGGCGTAGGCTTGGGCAACTGGAGTGTGGCCTATCCCTTCTATCACACGCGCGTCCTTGTTGATTACCAATTCAGCGCCAAGATTCGGCACAGCCATGCGCACAATGACTATCTTGAAATCGTGGCGGAACTTGGCGTGCTCGGTGGCCTGTTGCTCGGGTGGGTGGCCGTGGCCCTCTGCCGCAAATTTCTTCGGTTGCTGGCCGATGAGACCAACGAACAGCGCATCCTGCTGGTCGGGCTGTTCACCGCCGTTGCCGCCATTGGCGTTGATGCCCTCTTCAGTTTTCCCCTGCAGCAGCCGGCATTGCTTTTTCTGACGGTCATCTGCATGAGTCTCTTTTCCTCGCGGTGTCGGCGTCATCCCCCCAGGGCGGCTTGGTGGCGCGTTCCGGGCTTTGTCGTCCGTCTGCCCCGGCACGCGATAGGGTACGGATTGAGCGCGGTGTTTGCCGTAGGGTTCATCGTGATGCTGGCGGGACATGTCCGGTTATATCAGTCTGAACGGTATTTCTGGAGGGCGAAGATCGAGTTGGATCGGGAAAACTATGATTCGATGTTAATCGCGGGCCTGAGAGCGTATCAACTCAACCCGTATCGCGATCGCTTATTGGGTTTTGTCGCCTTGGGGCACCACAAGCGTGGTGAGTACCATGAAGCGATAGAATATTTCGAGCGCATTTTGGAATCGTATCCTTATTTATTGGATATCTCGTCCATTGCAAGCATCAGTTATGCGCGTGCCGGCTATCCGGAGAAAGCGCTTGAGAAATTGCAGAGACTGGAATCGATCCGGGCCCATGATCACAAGGTGGCGGCTAGTATCGCTCTGCTGCTGTACCAATTGGAACGAAAGGAGGAGGGCCTGGTGTACATAAAAAAGGCCATTGAGTTGGCTCCGGAAGGCGAAGAGAAAGCGCGCCTGCAGGTGCTGTATGAAGCGAAGAGGCGAGACGAGTGCCCCCCGGGCTCCGATTCTTGCCAGTGACCATCAGGCTTGCTCAGGGCCTTGACCGGGGGCCTGTCCCTGCCCCCGAGCAGGGCCTGCCCTTACTCCCCGACGTTCCTCCGTTTTGCCTCCCCGGCGATAGCCTTCCAGGTCCAAGGTGACGAATTGAAACCCGAGGGCTTTCAGGCCTCGGGTGATGCGATCACGCCGAACGGGCTCGAGCACGTCGAGAAGTACTTTCGGGTCCACTTCGATGCGCGCGATGCCTTCGTGATCGCGGACGCGTACCTGCCTGAACCCTTCTTCTTTCAACAACCGTTCGGCTTGTTCCACGCGCTGTAATTTCTGTTCGGTAATCTTCGTGCCTCGCGGAATCCGAGAGGACAGACAGGCGGCCGCGGGTTTGTCCCAGTTGGACAACCCCAGGGCTTTGGCCAGGGTGCGGACGTCGGCCTTCTGAAACCCGGCTTCCACCAGCGGGCTGCGCACGCCGAACTCCCGGGCCGCTTGCATCCCGGGCCGGTCATCGCCCAGGTCATCCACGTGGGCGCCGTCGACGATCGTGGCAATACCCGTGTCCTGTTTGATGGGAGCCAAGAGTCGGTACAGATCGGTTTTGCAATGATAACATCGCATCGAGTCGTTCCGGACGAACTCCTCGATGTCCAGTTGATTCGTGGAGGCCACGATCAACCGCGCCCCGATTTCCTGACTCAGTTGCCGGACGGCTTCCAACTCTTCGTACGGGAGGGTCGGCGACGCCGCGGTGACGGCGGTCGCCCGAGTGCCCAACACCTCCGCGGCGATTTTCAACACGAGGGTGCTGTCCACGCCTCCGGAGAACGCGACCAGCACGCCGTCCAGCCCTTGAAAGCAGGCAAGCAGCGTCGCTGTTTTGCGCTGGAGGTCCCGGGGAATGGGAAGAAGGTGCGGCGCTTGCATCAGGTCCCCGTCGAAAGAGGCGCGGGAGCCGTTCGCGCGGGCAGGGTGCCCAGTTGCCCGCAGGCTCCCCAGACGTCACGCCCACGATTTTGTCTGATGAACACATCATACCCCTTTTGCCGGAGGATCGACTGGAACGTCGCAATGACGGGATCCGCCGGCCGGCGGAACGGGCTGTTCGGAAATTCATTGAACGGAATCAGATTGATTTTACACCGAATGCCGCGAAGCAGCCGGCTCAGGCGGACGGCGTCCTCCGCGGAATCGTTTTCCCCGCTTAACAACACGTACTCAAACGTCAAGTGACGGTTCGCCGGTATGGGATACGCCCGGCACGCCGCGAGAAGGTCGGGGAGGGGATGTAAGCGGTTCATCATCGGCATGAGCCGGTCCCGTTGCTCGGCAGTCGAGGCGTTCAACGACACCGCAAGGTTCACCCCGAGCCTGGCCACGTCGTGGAGTCGTTGCGAGAACCCCGCCGTTGAAATCGTGATCCGTCGTTTGGGAAAGCCCACTCCCCAATCGGTATCGGTCAGCCGGGTGAGGGCCTCCGACAGTTCATCGAAATTGGCCAGGGGTTCGCCCATCCCCATGAACACCAGGGACGTGATCCGGTGGAGTCGATCCTGGACCGTCAAAATTTGATCGACGATTTCATGCGCTTTCAG
Source organism: Nitrospirales bacterium (assembly GCA_012270585.1). Taxonomy (GTDB): domain Bacteria; phylum Nitrospirota; class Nitrospiria; order Nitrospirales; family UBA8639; genus Bin75. The sequence continues at coordinate 2,161 of JAAXIB010000063.1, read as the reverse complement.
ATTTCGCTTGAGTCCCATTTGTCCCGTGACGCAAAACCCGCAGTCCAAGGTGCATCCGACCTGGGTTGACACGCATTGGGTCAACCGCTCCCCGTCCGGGATGAGCACACTTTCGACCGCCAGGCCGTCTTTCAGGGGAAACAGGAATTTCCGGGTCCCGTCCACGCTTTGGAGAAGCGTGGAAGACGCCAATCGTTCAACGACGGCTTCATGCCCGAGCGTCTCCCGATCTTTCCGGGAAAGATTGCTCATCCCGGCGATGTCTCGAATCCGGTGTTGATAAATCCACTGGAGGATTTGTCTGGTCCGATAGGATGGCCAACCCAACCGCGCCACCAGGGACGCCATGTTCGCAAAATCGAGCGTCACGAGATTGGTCGGGGGAGACGGGGTCATGGCACGGATGGGTTAAGGATTGGAAAAACCGGATTGAAAAACCCTATCACAGGCGGGAAATGCACGACAACACACCCACAACGACGAAACAGCACCAAAGACAAAGCAAAGGCCGTGTGTCGCCGATTAGATCCCCATCGGGTCGGGGAAAAGCGTCTGGGATGACAGCAGGAGGGGCTGGAATGAGAGAGGGAAAGAAGCAGATCGTGCATGTACACAGGTAATGACCATGGATTTTGTGTGGACTATTCAAAAACTACCAGATATAGGCTTAGAAAAATTGTATGACAGCAAGTTATTATAGTGACAAGTTGATGAAAAACAGAGAAAATTGATTTTATCGAACAATTTATCATTGACTTGCTTTTATATTTTTGATAAAAGCAAGCACAATTGAAGATTGCTTATGCAAATGGAAGATGTCAAAGATGAACTCAAGGATATTATTGTCGGCTTGGAACAACGCATCACTGCGTATGAAACCAAGCTCAAGGACTTCAAGAAAAAAAGGGAGAGGCTCAATGAAGAAATTGCGACCATTGAGAAATACTTGGAGTTGGCAAAGACGTTATATCGAGTTGAAGCAGACAAAGCGAAATTGGCCAGTCTCTCCAGCCAAATCATTTCAGATGAAACGGGCGCACCACCATTACCGGTTACGGATGTCACGGATCAATCCAAGGAAATCCTTCTGGGGCGCAGCAAGTACGTCGGGATGAGCGTCCCGGATGCCTCGTCCATCATTTTCCGGGAAACCCGAGGGCCGATGCATGCCAAAGACTTATGCCAGCGTCTCATCGAGGGGGGTATGCAGATCAGAGGCAAGACGCCGGTGACGTCGATTGCCACCTCCCTCAAACGTGACCCCCGGTTCAGAAAAGTGGGACCGAATACCTTTGAGCACGTGGAGTCAACGGATAAACCCGTGACCGCGTCCGGATAACGTTGCAACGTCCGGACAAGAATGAGTCGATGAACGAACGTGTCGTTCATCATTGCCGCAACGCTGGAAGGAGGTGAGACTTTTGGCAACAAAGAAGAAGGCGCCGGCCAAGAAGGCTGCCAAGAAGAAGGCTCCCGCCAAGAAGAAAGCCCCGGCCAAGAAGGCTGCCAAGAAGAAAGCTCCCGCTAAGAAAAAGTGAACACGCTCCCCGCTTCATGACACTGCTGGGAGTAGACCAGTCTACTCCCAGCCAGCCTTTTTCCTCATGAACTGAAGACGAAACACGCTGCGTTCTTTCTCGTGACGGGCGACAAACATGTGTCATGAATAAAAAAGGATTGAAAAAAGATTTTCAGGAGAGTAAGAAGCACTCAGGGTTTACGCTTCGCTGTGATGAGAAAGAAGGACGTAGTCTCGGAGAAAACCTGAAAGGAGGTGAGACTATTGGCGACAGCAAAGAAGAAAGCCCCGGCTAAGAAGGCCGCCAACAAGAAAGCCCCGGCTAAGAAAGCTGCCAAGAAGAAAGCCCCGGCTAAGAAAGCTGCCAAGAAGAAAGCTCCGGCCAAGAAAAAGAAATAGATTTTCTCCTATGTTGAACACGCGGCGGAAGAAGGAAACCTTCTTCCGCCGTTATTTTTTTCCGAGGGCAGGCTTCCGCGGAAATGACAGATTACGAGAAGGCGGAGGACGAGAAAGACGGAGTAGTCGCATGCCCCGTGGCATTCGGGTTTGGTCTTGTCATCCCCGACTTGATCGGGGTTCCAGGGTTTTTGCTTTTGCCTTAATCTGTCATCCTCTGTATGTGTTCAGTAATTCGTTGAC
>JAAXIB010000004.1 GCA_012270585.1 Nitrospirales bacterium | reverse complement strand
GATCTTCACGTGTTGGTCAAGTTCAGTATATAATCCCCACATTGATGACCCATTGAACATATCAGGGAAACGGTGCCTTCGTGCGTCGGTGTCCGGACTTTGGCCGGAGCCGAAGGTAGAACGCACACGACCAGCACTCATGAACGTCTGCCAACAGGGACACCCATGGAGCCGAGATGTCCGCCAGGGCCGAACCCCCGGTAGCGGCCGCGAGGAGACGGCGGACAACGCGGGGACCGGGACGCCCGGTGGGGTACACGGCACCTCTCCCCCGGTGTCGGTCATCATCCCGGCGCGCAACGAGAAGGCGACGACGCTCGCGGGCGTGGTGGATTCGGTGCTGGCGCAGGACTACGGCGGCGCGGTCGAGATCATCGTCGCCGACGGGTCGGATACGTCCGCGATGGCCGAGTCGATCCGACGGCGGTTCCCGCAGGTGCGGGTGATCCCCAATCCCGAGCGGACCATTCCCCAGGGGCTCAACCATGCCCTGCGCGTGGCGACGCATCCGATCATCGTGCGGTGTGACGCGCGTTCGGTGCTGCCGCCCGGCTATATCACACGAGCGGTGGAGAGGCTGGCCAGCACCGGGGCCGCCAACGTTGGAGGGCGGGTGAACCCCGTGGGGACGACGGCATTTGAGTGGGCGGTGGCGCTGGCAACGACCACCGCACTCGGCGTGGGCGACTCGCGCTATCGCCTCGGGGGGCCTGAGGGACCCGCCGAGACCGTTTATCTGGGTGTCTTCCGGCGCGATGTTCTGGAGGCGGTAGGCGGCTTCAACCCCTTCCTGCTCTATAACCAGGACTACGAACTGAACTGGCGGCTTCGCGAACGCGGGGAGACGGTCTGGTTCGACCCGGCGCTCGTGGTGACCTATCGCCCGCGTGGCACCCTCACCGCACTAGCCCGGCAGTACTTCAGATACGGCCTGTGGAAGCGGGTGATGCTGCGGCGCCATCCGGCATCATGGCGGTACCGGCAGATCGCCGCGCCACTGCTGATAGTGGGGTTGGTGCTATCGGCGTTGCTGGCCGTTGCGGGATGGCGGTTGATCGGCGCGGGCGCGAAGGCGACCGGCCTCGCCTTGCTGGGAGCCTCGGCGGTGGTCCCGCTCTCCTACCTGCTGCTCCTCCTCGGCGGCACGGTGGTGCTCGGCGTGCGGCGGCGCGCCCCCCACGCGGTGCTTCTGCCGCCGGTGCTGGCGACCATGCACCTCTGCTGGGGAGCCGGATTCTTTGCGGGGGGACGAATGGCGAGCACTGCGTGCGCCGTCGCCCGCCGGCTCCGGCGCAGATGAGGGTGCCATGGGCCGGTATACGGTCTCACGTTCGATCGCGCCACTCGTTGCCGGGCTGCGGTGAGCGGCTGCCGGGCAGGGGCATTCTGGCCAACTTCCGGTAGGCCGTGACGTAGAGCGCCAACAACAGCACGACGGCGAGCAACGACCATTCCCGACTGAGCGCAAGCCATTCGACCGCAATAAGACTCGCCAAGGGCATGCTCCACATCAACATCCCGGTCACGGGATTGGCGAGATGCCCGGCACCGGCCGCTTTCGCGATCCTCGTTCCCAAATGCTCGTAGACCAGCATGTGCAGATGCCGCCGGTCCGGTTTGAATGGGCTGGTGCCCGCGCGAATCTTCCTGATGCTTGAAACCGCGACCTCCATGAGCGGATACGCCAGCACCACGATGCTGATCCATGGTGAGACGCCGGGGTTGCGCATGGGCACCATGACGGCGACGCCGGCGAGCACGATCCCTACAAAGTATGCGCCGCCGTCCCCCAGAAAAATGTAGCCGAACGGAAAATTGAGCACCGCGAACCCAGCCAAGACGCCGATGACGATGAGACAGAACAATGCCAGGACGTCATCGCCCACCCTGAGGCAGACGAACGAAAACGCGATCAACAGGATGATGGCGGTCCCCACCGCCAGCCCGTGGAAGCCGTCGATCATGTTGATCGCATGGGCCAGGACGGCTATTGCAAAGACGGTGAACCCCAGCGCAATCAAGGGAACCGCCAGGAAGTCATCGACGACGGCCATCTCTACGCGCCAGACCACATAACCGGTCAGGAGGCAGAAGGTCAGACCCGCGAATGTCGTGGCGATGAGACGGGCTGCGGGGTGGGCTCTCTTGGTAAAATCCTCGGCCAACCCGCCCAGCAGAGCGAGTCCGGCACTCACCCCGGCCCCGAGCAGGAGATCGCGTGCCGGTGGGGCCGATACGCTCACGGCAGCCCAATAGCCCGCGAGCACAGCGAGGCCACCAATTCTCGGAGTCGTGGATGAGTCGTGGAATTTCTGCGGTCCGGCCTGGCTGTCGGCGGTCGCGGCCGAGTGCCAGCGTTTGGTCGCGATGATCCCGACACCGGCAAGCAGGGTGACAATGAAACCAACAAAAGCCGGGTGAACGAGCACTGCCATGGATATCTCCCAAGCTACCGCCAACGCGCCCTTACATCGAACTCGATCTACTCTTTCTTGGAGTTCCGTTCCCTGAGGGGAATACATTCCACGCTGGAAAATCCGAGTTGGGACAACATCTTTTACCATCCGGTAAAGACCGGAGCAATCAACGCGCAGGATCTTTGAAACAACTCTTGAGGGTTACTTTTGAGATTCGGCTACGGCTTGCACGGCTTCCCGGGCGAGGCGACGATGATCGTCATCCGACAGGCTCCGCTCCAGGACTCGTTCCGCCACCGTCAATGCCAAGTCCGCAGCTTCGTTGCGAATGTCTTGAAGGGCTTTGCGCCGCTCCCGCTCGATTTCCCGCGCCGTCTCGGCCTGAATCCGCTCCGATTCGGTGCGCAGCCGTTGCTCGTTCTCCTCCAGCAACCGTTGAGCCTTGGCTTTCGCCTCCGCCACGACCGCCTCGGCTTCCCGCGCCGCGCCGCGCAATTTCGCCTCGTATTCCGCCAGGCGTTGCTCGGCCGTCAGCCGGTTCTGCTCCGCCTGCTCGATACTGTCGCGGATTTTCCGCTCGCGCGTTTCCAGGGCATCCAGAATCGGCGGGAACGCAAACTTGTAGAGGACCCAGAGCAGGATCCCGAACGAGACGAGTTCCCAAAAAATCAGGGACGAAAAGAAATGGACGTCAAATTGAGGCATGACGTTCGCGTCCTATTTCCGCAAACCCATGATGATAAAGGCGATCACCAAGCCATACAGGGCGATCGCTTCCACCAACGCAAAGCCGATCCACATATACTTGCCGACCCGTCCCTCCGCCTCCGGTTGACGGGCCACCGCCTCGATCATTTTCCCGAAAATATACCCGATGCCCACCCCGGCACCGGCAAACCCCGCGGCCGCGAGCCCCATGCCCAATAACGCTGACGCTGCAGAATCCATGGTCTGTTGTTCTCCCTCGTGAAATCGTTAATAACAAGACATCGAACAGATGCTTAATGGAGATGAAAGGCATCTCCCATATACACACACGTCAGGATCGTAAAGATGTAAGCCTGAATAAACGCGATCCCGACCTCCAATCCGTATAACGCCACCGTAAAGGAAAACGGCAGCCAGCCGATCAACACCCCGCCGCTGATCGTCAACCCGAACAGCACCCCGAGAATCACGTGCCCCGCGGTCATGTTGGCAAACAACCGGACGGACAAGGACACCGGACGGGCCAGTTGACTGATGATTTCAATCGGAACCATGAGCGGCAACAGCCAACCCGGCGTCCCCGACGGGACCAAAATTCCCAGAAACTTCATCCCGTGTATTTTGAGCCCGACCAGGAGACTGAGCATATAGACCCCCACGGCAAACACGCCCGTGACCACGAGTTGACTGGTGACCGTATAGGCGCCGGGCATGAGCCCCAGGAGATTGCAGAACAGAATAAACAAGAACAGGGTGGCGATCAGGGGGAAAAACCGCATCCCTTCCGGGCCCATGGTCTCGTGAATCATCCCGCGAATGAACTCCACCAGCAGTTCGGCCACGCTCTGCAACTTCGTGGGAACCAGGGAACCGGACGACCGCGCTTTCGTGAGCAACAGGATGACCAGCCCCACCACGAGAAACATCATGATCACGGCCTTGTTGATGGACACGTCGAGGCCGAACAGAGACAACGGGACAAGCGTGTGAAGCTCAAAAGGATGCAGGGGATCTTCCAAAGGAACCTCGTCTTCGTGTTATTGGAAACGCTTTGGGGAAACGCTACGAGTGATCCCAGCGTTGGGCAGTACGGTAGGCGTTTCGAATACCGGCAATCAACCCGAGGACCAGACCGCCCACCAAACCCCACGGTTCAGTGGGCAACACGTAGGAGTCGATGCTCCACCCCAATCCTCCGCCTACCATCAGGGTTGCAAGCAGATTCGTGCCTATCCGCACGGCTTGCCCCAACCCCGCAAACAATGGATCTGGTGACGAAGGCATAGACCCGGCCTCTCGAATCCGGGCAGGCTATTCAAACAAAATCCTGAATCCACTGTCAAGCAATCGGTTTCGTTCTTCCCCGTTCTCTCGTATCTGTCATTCCCGTAAATGTTCAGTAATTCGTTGACCGAATACGGGGCTTAGTGTCCTCCTCGCAGGCCTCTCCTGTCATCCTCGACAATAAGACCTGGATCCCCGCTTACTACTGCGGGGATGGATCCAGGGTTTTTGTTTTCTGCCTTTGTCTTTATCTGTCATCCTTGTATGTGTTCAGT
>JAAXIB010000086.1 GCA_012270585.1 Nitrospirales bacterium | reverse complement strand
CTGTACACCCTCCAGGGGAGAGGGTTCTTGTCGGATGAGGAAGAAGGGGATGGGACGCCGGTAGCTGAAAAGATACCCTGGTCCCTGGCGTGCCAGAAGGCTGCGGCCAACATTTCCGCGGCATCCTGGCCGGCCTGCTCCAAGGCCCGGTCTTGCAGGACCCGGTTAAACTGAATTTGATCCTGGCGGGCTTCGACGTCGGGCTCACGATTCACAAAAAATTCTCCGGTACCCGTGGCGGTTTCCGCCCAGAGATTCTCGCCGGTCTCTCGATGCGCTACCGTGACGCGCACCACGACGTTCACCCGGCGTTCTCGCATTTGACTGGACGAAAACGTGAGTGGCGGGATCGTGACCGAGACGATCTCGCCCGTCATGACGTAATCGGTTTGGCCGTCTTCCGCCACGATTTGCGCCCCGCTGCTGACGGCAAATTGTTCCCGCATGTATCTCGTATACGCAAATTCCAAATTGCTCTGGAACGTGCGGTTGAGCAGGTCTCGAATGACCAATCGTACCTGCGGTCCCTCGTGCTCAGGACCAAGCCCGCCCCCGATTCGCGGGCCCGGGCCTTCCACGGAAAACCTGTAGCCGCATCCCGGAAAAACGACGAGCACTATCGAGACGCAAACCAGAGCCAAGACGATTCTGTTCATCAGGTGAATTTCCCTTTTTTTGCCCTCACCCTGCACCCCCGGATCAATCCCCGATTACAAATGTCGAGGACAGGGTCCGGGGCAGGCTCTCTCCCAAGGGGAGAGGGAACTCAAACCACGAAATTGACCAACTTCTTTTCGACGTAAATCACTTTTCGAGGCGTGGTCCCCTGTAACCATTCCCCCAATTTTTTGTCCGCGTGCGCGAGTTCGAGAATCTCGTCCTTCTTCGCGTCGGCCGGCACCTGAATCTTGCTGCGCAACTTGCCGTTGATCTGAAGGGGGATCGTCAATTCCTCGTGCACCACCAGGGCGGGATCGAACGACGGCCAGGCCTGGTGCGCGAGACTTGGCACGCCTCCCAACTCTTCCCATAATTCTTCCGCCAGGTGTGGGGCAAACGGCGACAGCAATACGACAAAGGCTTGGGCCGACGCACGAGGAAGGGGGCCATCTTTGGTAATATCCCGCACAAAGACCATCAGTTTCGAGATGGCCGTATTGAAACTCATCTCCTCGAGGTCCTGCGTCACGCCCTGAACCGTCCGGGCCGTGAGCCGGGCCTGGTCGAGCGTCCCCTTCCCCTCGACCACCGGCACCCGCTCCTGTTCACCCAACACAAGACGATAGGCGCGCTGCAGAAACCGCGCCACGCCCGGGATGGATTCGGGTGACCAGGGCGCGCCTTTGTCCAACGGCCCCATGAACATTTCATACAGCCGCAACGCATCGGTCCCGTATTCGGCAATGATCTCATCCGGATTCACCACGTTGCCGCGGCTCTTCGACATTTTCTCCGTGACTTCTTCCAACACCAACCCGTCAAACGTCGGATGCAACGGCGTTCCCTCCTCCGACCACCGCACGTCCGGTGAAGCCACCCATCGGGCTTTGACTTCCTCTCCTGTTTTTTTGTGAACCGGGGTGTCGTGAGCAAAACGCACCTCCGACGCGGGATACGCTTGCGCCGCGAAGGAAGGATCATCGGAGAGATTATTGTCGAAGTAGCGATAGCTGTACCCCAGGATCATGCCCGGGTTCAGCAATTTCTGAAACGGCTCGGGCGTATGCACCAGCCCGAGGTCATACAGCACCTTATGCCAAAACCGTGCATAGAGCAGATGCAGGACGGCGTGCTCCGCTCCGCCCACGTACAAATCGACCGGCATCCAATACTGTTCGGCTTCCTTGGACCACGGCTCCCGGCTATTGTGAGGATCACAAAAGCGAAGGTAATACCAACAACTTCCGGCCCACTGGGGCATGGTATTGGTGTCACGCAGGGCCTTTTGCCGGGTCTCGGAATCCGTCACTTCCACCCAATCGCGGACGCGAGCCAGGGGTGTTTCGAACTCCCCGCTCGGGCGAAAATCCTCCAACTCGGGAAGCACCACCGGCAACTCCGATTCCGGAACGAGCTTCGCCGTGCCGTCTTCAAGGTGCAGCACGGGAAACGGCTCTCCCCAATACCGCTGCCGGCTGAAGAGCCAATCGCGCAGTTTATAGTTCACGGTCCGCTCACCCTTGCCGTGTTGCGCCAGCCAGTCGCACATGCGGGTCTTGGCCTCGGGGGTGGCTAATCCGTCCAAGAAGTCGGAATTCACGTTCGTGCCGTCGCCGGTATACGCCGCGATTGAAAGATCGCCGCCGGAGACAACTTCGACAATCGGCAAGTGAAACTGATGCGCAAAGGCATAATCCCGCGTGTCATGCCCCGGCACCGCCATGATCGCGCCGGTTCCGTAGGTCGCCAACACGTAATCCGCAATCCAGATCGGAATAGGCTTGCCCGTGACCGGATGCACGGCAAATGCTCCGGTGAAGACCCCGGTCTTCTCACCCAGTTCGGCCACGCGCGCCCGTTCGCTCCGGCGGGATACCTCTTCGACGTAGGCTTCCACCGCCGGACGTTGCTCGGGGGTCGTGATGGTCGTCACCAACGAATGCTCCGGCGCCAGCACCATATACGTGGCCCCGAACAGGGTGTCGGGACGAGTGGTAAACACCTCGATCAATCGTGGCGTATGTCCCGCGACCTCAAAGAAAATTCTGGCGCCTTCCGAACGGCCGACCCACTCCCGCTGCATCCGCTTGATGGACTCCGGCCAATCCACCAACGCCAAGTCGTCGATCAACCGCTCGGCATAGGCCGTGATGCGCAGCATCCACTGCCGCATGGGTACCCGCACAACCGGATGCCCGCCGCGCTCGCTCTCGCCGTCGATCACTTCCTCGTTGGCCAACACGGTGCCCAGGGCCGGGCACCAATTCACCGGGACTTCCGCCAGATACGCCAGTCCCTTTTCATAGAGTTTCCGAAAAATCCATTGCGTCCATCGCACGTACCGGGGATCCGTGGTGTCGATTTCCCGTGACCAGTCGTAATCCATGCCCAAGGCCTGGAATTGCCGCTTGAAGTTTTCAATATTCCGTTTGGTGGTCTCCCGCGGATGGGTCCCGGTTTCAATCGCGTATTGTTCCGCGGGAAGGCCGAAGGCGTCCCATCCCATGGGATGCAGCACGTTCCAGCCCCGCATCCGTTTGTAGCGGGCGATGATATCGGTCGCTATATAGCCCTTGGGATGGCCCACGTGGAGTCCGGCTCCCGACGGGTACGGGAACATGTCGAGGACGTAAAACTTGGGTTTGGCGGGGTCGATGTCAGAACGAAAAGGCTGGTGCTCGCGCCAGTAGGCTTGCCATTTCGTTTCAATGGCCTGGTGATCGTAGAATTTGGACATGGGCCGGATGAACGCGATGGGGTGATGTTCGCCCCGCGCCTAAGGTGAAAAAATGTACCACAACGATGGACAGGCGACAAGATAAGAGCAGTTTGGCCCTGTTTATGTTCGCCCCTTGAGTCGATCGGGTACAATGACCGACTCTGCACGACCAGATGAGTTGAACCATGCTTGATTCTGTCGCCTTACTCATATAAGATTTTTGTAAGGAGGATTCCCATGATCGTCAAGATTACATCAAAACGCCAAGTCACCTTCCCGGCGCGGGTGTTGGATGCAATGGGTGTAGGCCCAGGAGACCAACTCGAACTGCAAGAAAGCTCCGATGGCTTCATTCTGCGGCCGCGGCGGATCGACTATTCGAAATTGGGGACGCTCAGAGACAAGATTCCATCCGGACATCCGCCGTTCGACATCCGCAAGTTCCGGGACCAACGGGAGCAAGGGTATGGCCCTTCAATACGGAGTTGACACCTCAGTCCTAGTCAGGCTAGTCGCGCGGGAGCCGCAAGGCGACTTCGAATACTGTGTGCGCCGTCTTGTCGCTTTGATGGAGGAACGGGGGTACGAGATATTCGCGTCCAACCAGGCCATAGGTGAAACCTACGCCGCCTTGATGCATCATTACGGCATCACCAGCTCCGACGCCCGTACTGGTCTCCGAGACGTGCTGACCAGCGGCCTGGTCACCCCTCTCAACGGACGCGCCGTCATTGAAGCCCTTTCAGCCTCAGGCGGCCCAGGCCTGTTCGACCGTCTCATCGCCGATGACTATTCCCGTGCAGGCCTGGAAGTGCTGACGCTAGATCGAAAGATGGCCGCTTTGCCCGACGTGCGGCGTCTGTAGACGGCAAGAGCCAGAAAATTTCGCATGCCGATGATCCTCGACAGACTGCGGAGCGACAATCTGATCGGTGAAGAAGAGTGAGGGCATGCCATCCGAATCCGCAAAGCTGGAATTTACCAAGCACGCAATTGATGCAATGACGGAACGGGCAATACCGATGGAGTGGGTTGAATGGGTGGTAACGGAGCCAGGTTTGCGCGAGCCCGACCCGGACGACCCTGCAGTCGAACGCTTTTTTCGTCGCATTCCAGAACAGGACAACCGCGTCTTACGCGTTGCCGTCAACACTCGTGTTGCGCCCTGGCGGGTGGTGAGCGTATTCTTTGACCGCAATATGAAGGGAAAATTATGAAACTGCACGTCGATAAGGAAGCCGATGCGCTCTACCTGCGCCTCGACGACTCTGCCATCGTCGAGTCCGAAGAGGTCTCACCGGGAGTGGTGCTCGATTACAACGAGACGAACGAAGTGGTGGGCGTGGAAATGCTCCATCTTTCGAAACGCTCCTCCAATCTGAATCTCTCCGCCTTGGAATTCGAGACGGTTTAGCCGCCTCCTCTTCTCCACTCCAATAGTGCTCGGTTTCCGAAATCGTGGTAGCGGTATGAGCGAGAAAGATGTGGATACTATTCGTGAGGAATTTTGAATCGTGCTGGTGCTTTTTTGCTCTTTGGTGTCAGAGTTCTGAGGGCGTCGGTTTCATTCCTGTCGCGAGTTCCCAGTTCTGGGAGGTCGCGCAATAGTACTGCCCACCATCGTGCTCAACAACATGGAGGGCTCCTTCTCCGAGCAACAATGTCAGGAGTGGACGTTTCAGTTCATCTTCCGTCTGGATATCTTCGAGGCTTTTGCTATCTCTGATGAGGTAGTATAACTGCCCACCTTTGATCCCAAGCAATTCCTTCTCACTGGTTCTCCTCGGCATACGCCAGTACTTGGTCTTGCTATCCTTCAATTGCTCCACCAATTTGTCTTTGATGTGAGCTATCGCATCTGACGCCGCTTTGATGACTTCTTTAGCGCCTGTGTCTTCGATGGATGGTTCACTTGTCTCTTTTCGTATTTGGTCTCCATAAATTTCACCGAAGTCTCTCAGTCGAACGGGAAGCACGAAAGGTTGGTGCGGCGCACTCCACATATAGCAGTTGCCAGGAATAGGTTCTGCAATAAGGTGGGCGAGGACATCCGATGAATAGTGGGAGTTGTACTTTCCGAGGACACCGGCATCGCCCTCGGAAAGCAAGTGGAAACAAAACCAATTGTCCGCTTGGCTAAGTAGTTCGGGTGCCATCGCGCCTGGTTGCTGGGTGATGAGCATGGCTCCAAGATCGTACTTGCGTCCTTCCTTCACCCATTCGACAAAGGGGCTAGTGTTGTCGAGATTTCGACCAAGAACGCTTTGCGCTTCCTCTATAATGGCCACAACGGGGATAATGGGTTGTCCGCCTGTGAAGTGCTCCTGATTGTGTGAGAAGATCCGCCGGAGAAACAGACCGGCAAGCATGTTGCCGGCGCCTGAACTCAATAGACTGATATCGATTATGACGACCTTTCCTTGGGCCAGAGCCTTGAGTGTTCCGGCCAACACATGACTGGCTGGATCATGGAGGGTACGCACGACACCGAACATGTTGCTACGAGCCGCCGCGATTTCCGCTACGGACTTAGAAATTTGGTCACCGGTGTAGCCAAGGCAGTTGCCGACTTCCTGATCGCTCGCCTGTAACCCGTTGGTGTAGATCAGATCAACGAGTCTACGCCAATTTTCACGAGAGACGCTCTTGAGCTTGAGGACATTCTGTTGGGTCTGGCGATCGGAAGAAATCGCGATGCTGATCACATCGTGTGGAGAGAGGTCGCGGATGTCGAGTTTCACTTCACCGGCCTTCCAACTGCCATAGTATGGACTTGGAGCTGGCCTGTTGGTAAATACGAGGAGTTGATCTTTCAAGTGTGGCACGTCGCACAATCCTGGACGATCTTTCACCCGATCGGGCCAAAAATATTCACCATCGGGATCGAAAATTAGCGTACCGACTGGGCGATCGTTTGCGGTCATTGGCTGCATCTCGTACAACTCGGCAATCAGGAACTTGACGAGATTCGATTTTCCATAGCCTGCCCGTGCAAAGACAACGGAACGTCTGGACACGAGTTTGTTGATATCGAAAGTGACCTGGAGATGGGGATCGAATGAGATTAGTTCCGGCTGACGCTGCTGGTGGGCGGCCCCGCAGAACACAAACTCGCCCAACACGTACGCCCCCAACTCGGTGGTGCCCCGGCTCAGTTTGCAGAGTTCCTGCAAAACTTGGTCGCTGGGCAATGCGACACGCGCACCAAGGTGCGGCAACCTGCGTTGCGAAGGGACATAGATGATTCCGTCATCGTTTGTACGAACCGTTCCGAGCAGTTTCACTTGGACGCGATACTTCAGCCGCTGCTGCTTCAGGTCCTCTGGGACGTTTTGCTGCCTCCGTTGCATTGTATTGACGTAGTCTTCTCCTTCCGGCGTCGCCAATAATCCAGAGGGAACGAAGCGAGTTATGCGTCCTAGCGCTGCTTCTTCCTGTGAAGCTAGTTCAATGAGGAGGAACTGACCGAGCTGAGGACGGTCGAGCATGCCGGCGTCATAGGGCGCGACGATCTCTGCCGCAAACTCAAGGCCGCGATCATTGAATCCTTTGAAGGTCCCCACGATTCGTGAGTTGGCAAACAGCACTTCAAGCCTCCTTGTATCTCAGATTTGCTAGCGTCTGCCCCAGATACTTCATGCGAAGCAGGCGCTCAGATTCTTCAGCCGTGAGCTTGCCACACATCCCCTCAACAAGCATGTCCTGGAGATCCTGAATCTCAAGGCCGGATAACTTTGCAAAGTCGTGTGCTCTTTGGATGCACATGGGATAGTCCGGAATGGGAAAGCCCTGCTGCGCATCGACTGTCAATTGTCCCAGGATGCGGTCTGCGTGCTCCACCTGCCATACGGCTATATCGACGGGCCAAACAGGGTCCATCGGCCTGTCTCCAAATTTCACGAGATAGAGGCGCCCGAGGGATTGGTACAGCCGACGTCCGGTGTCGTCCTCGTCGGTCGTCTCATATGTTTGGAGCCAAGTGCGGTCGAAGTTGTAGCACTCGGCTTCAATGTCTTCTTCAACCTGCACATAACAAGGATAGTCTTTGTGGAACGTGGCCTCAAGCTCCAGAGCAACGGCGAGGCGCCCGAGCACGGCGCTTTGCTTGGCGACACCTACAAGTGACAGTTGCACATTCTTGTCCTTGTGGGCTGCAATGCCATCGTGGATTTTTCGATCCAGGAGAGGGAACATATCTCGTGAGAATGATTTCGTTCGAAGCAGACCATCTCGAACCAGAATTGTGTCACCTCCCCATTGCAGACTGGGATTCGCGACAAGATCGTACAGCACGGCCCACTCAACGATGTCCCGGTAACATCGCATGGCTCCAGTGCTTTTGCCTGGAGTCCCAATGCCTCTGATCAGATAGGACATCTCTTTGAGCGTCTTGCCCGTGTCTTGGGACAATCGTTGGAGGGGTGTGACATTATGCGTTGATTCCAGTTTGGCCCTTTCCTCCAATTCTTCGATATCGATAGTTCCAGCGACTGCGTCAAGGGCGCACTCCTTACCACGTGAATCCACGACACGTATGAGTTCGACAACCGCTGGATTGAAACTGAGTCGGTTGTCACCACCATCTGCTGAGACGAATGAGACTGCGTTGACGGAGTAGGTACGAAGCGGTTTCACGCTGTTTCGGAGTCGACGCGCGTATCCCCGAAATCGCTGGAGATGAGGATCATCGACGTTATACGCCTCCATGACCTTCTTACGGAGTGCCTCTCTGTCGAGATTCGCTAGCGACACGCTTGCACTACCCTATTCTTTCAGCGATTGCGTGAAGACGGCGGAGGGTGGAGATCGTTCCGCCTACGTTCCAGTTCCTCCATGCGGGATGTCGTTCCGCTCGAGGAATCGCCCATCTTTCACGCCAGTAGTCAGCAATTTCTGCGGCTGTCTTTGTGATATACGACGGGCGTTTTCTCGTTCCAAGAAGTATCTCACGTGTGTTGTCTGCTAGAGGGATGACATACACTTGGCGACGAATACCGTGTTGAATGACTTCGGTATGAATTCCCAATTCCACGGTGGCTTGGCGAATGACCCGTATGCGCCAGTTGGGACCGTTACCAAATCTGTTGCCCTTAGCATAAGGATGATTGCGTCGAACGAGGACCCTTTGCAGTTCTGCAAACATGTCCTCGGGGATATGGAAATGTCCATAGCCCTGCGTGTACCACGTCGGGACACGATCAGTTTCAACATCTGTAAGAAATGTGACACTCCCCGGAATTCGGAGACGGTTGTAGAGCGATGATCGACCAAGGGCCGAAGACGTTGTGAGGAGAACAAGACGAGGGTCCTTCTTGCTTTTACTGATTATGCCCTCATAGGTTCTGTATTTTTGGTGAAAATTCGTGACCACTTCTTTGGATGTCGCCAACAGGGCCACCAGTTTGCCGCCAAGAATTTTGCTATAAGGCGGTAAGGCGCCCAGTACAAAGGCATCCATTACATGAATCAGACGTTCGGCACGATCACTGGCATTCCAGCCAACCCAGGCATCGCGTGGCGCGAGGTTAAAAACGGGGTCCGTGAGTCCAATGATGCCGATGAGTTTGCCATTGTTTTTGTCCCTGACAAGGTATCGTATACGTCGTCCGAACCCCTTGCTCACCGGTACCGACCAGAGAAGGGAAGCAGCATTGAAGAGCTGGGAGTCTTGGGTATTCCCTACGACGATGCTGAGCGAAGGATTGATCTCGGAAACAGCAATTTCCCGAGGATGAGCAAGATGTTCACGCAGAAGCCTGAGATGACAATCGAAAGAGCCGTTCATAGTCGCCATGACGGACAACCGTTTCCCTGAGTGAAGACCGCGTATTTGCATCTTGCTCAACGTACGAGGTGAGGCGGGTAACTGCTCAACGAGACCGAGCAAACATTTGCGAAGACGGTACTCTGCCGCTGTGAGTTTGATATCGTGATTCAAGTATACGCCTTACTGTTTGTTTTCATTCACCGATGGCATGAGAATATTGGGTGACGTAAGTTGCTCCTTCGCATCCCGACACGACCAAGGCCGTAACCAGCACGAAGCCGTCCACGATAGTCGTCACTTTCGATCCGTGTCACGGACGCGGAGGATGCGGGACGGTGGGATCCGTGTTTTCGTTTCTGCCTTGCGATTGCGAACGGCTTGTAGCCACACGCCAACGGAGGGCCATGCCGCGAGACGTGCCAGTTCGCAACGGAGGAATTCCTGCATGGACTGGCGTTGAAGTGCCGCGCGCATTGCGAGTTCATCGCGAACTTCCTCGGGCACACCCCTGATGGTGATTTGTACTGCCATGAACGCATTATGCCCTCGTTGACAGGATTCAGCAATCAACCAATTCGGAATCGCCGGAAATCATTTCCCAACGCCTCGTCTGACGCCCGCTGTGACACTTTCAGTGAGGGGGGGGACAATGGACCGCTTATTTGCGGGCTTTGCCCAATTTCGATGGCGGCATGACGAAGGCCTGGCCGCGGAGTTTTCGATGGTAGGCAATGGCGAAGCGATGCGCTTCGTCCCGGATGCGCTGGACCAGGCGGGAGACGTGGGACGTCGGGGACAGGATGAGTGGGGCGCGATGTCCGGGGGCGTAGATTCGCTCTTCCTTCTCGCCTTTGGCTTTGGCTAATCCGACGATGGGGAGGTGACCGAGACCGGCGCCACGCAACGCATCCACCGCGGCTCCCAATTGCCCCACTCCCCCGTCAATCAGGATGAGATCGGGAAGCGGCAACATTGTCTTGGTCCGGGTCCCGAGGGTTCCGCCGTACCGGCGCTTGACGACTTCCTGCATGCTGGCAAAATCGTTCGCCCCCTCGACCGTTCTGATCCGAAACCGCCGGTAATCCGCTTTCTTCATTTTCCCGTCTTCCCACACCACCATCGAAGCCACGGAATGGGTGCCCATGGTATTGGAAATATCAAACCCTTCCACCCGGCTCGGCGTCCTGGACAACCCGAGGAGTCGCTGCAAGTCTTCGGCCTCCCTGTGTTCCAGCGCCGTGTTACGCAAATGCTCGCCAATGGCCGCGGCGGCATTTTCTTCGGCTAACTGGAGCAGTTGACGTTTCGCCCCGCGCTCGGGCGTCAGGATCCGCACCCGCCGGCCTTTCTTTTGACTGAGCCAGCGTTGAATCAATTCCCGGTCGGACAGCGCTTCGGACACCAACAGTTCCTTGGGGGGCAGGGTGTCCTTATTGTAGAACTGCTCAATGGCCGATCGAATCAACTCCTCATCCGAAGCCTCTTTCGTATCAGCCCAGAAGAAGTCCTTGCGGCCGATCAACAATCCGCCGCGCACAAACAGCAGTTGCAGATCAGCCGCCTTGCCCATCCTGGCCAGGCCGATAATATCCTGGTCCATGGGGCCTATCTGCGCCACGCGCTGTTTTTCCAACGTCCTGGCGATGCTCGCCATGCGATCCCGCAGCCGGGCCGCTTCTTCGAATTCCTCCCGGTCGGCGGCCGCTTCCATGTCCTTGCGCAACCCGTCCAGCAATTCCTTGTCCCGCCCCTCCAGAAAACAGCGAACCTGTTCGACGATGCGATGATAGTCTGCCTGCGACTGGTTGCCGGTACAGGGCGCCATGCACCGCTTGATTTCAAATTCCAGACAGGCGCGCTCGGCCGTCCCGTCGATGTCGATCTTGCACGTGGCAAGCGGGAACACTTTTTTGATGACCTTCAGGGTTTCCCGAAGCGCGCCCGCGGGCACGTAAGGGCCGAAATACAACGCGCCGTCGTTCTTCACGCGACGCACAATCGAGAGACGGGGAAAAGGCTCCTTCACCGGCAGGCGAAGGAAAGGATAATGCTTGTCATCGCGAAGTACCACGTTGAACCGGGGGCGATGACGTTTGACCAGGTTGCTTTCGAGTAAGAGGGCTTCCAATTCGGATCGCGTAACGATCGTTTCAATATCCTGGATTAGGGACGTCAACACGCGCGTCTTGGGACTCGGGTCGCTGCCTTTCTGAAAATACGAGCGCACCCGGTCCGCCAGCACCAGGGCTTTTCCGATGTAGAGGATTTCCCCGCCCTTGCCTTTCAGCAGGTACACGCCGGGCTGATCGGGCAAATGCGCCAGCGTCGATTCGAGAGAAGTGGTGAGGCGGGTCACGGATGAAGCCTGCTACGCGGTCAACGTCCCCGGCGGTCGTTCGATCAACTCCACTTCATAGCCATCCGGGGCATCGATGAAAAGAAACCGGCTCCCCGAAGACGTGCGAGTCGGGCCGTCCGTGATGGGAACGTTCCGGGCCTTCAACTGATCGATCGCCTGGTCAAGGTCATCGACTTCGAACGCGAGATGGACCAGATCTTCCTGCACGCGGACGGGCCCGCTCGCCGGGAAACTGCACAGTTCAATGAGTTCCTCGCTATTGGGAACCGCCAGAAAGGCCAAATGTGAACCGCGCGGCGACACCTTCCGTTCCAGGACTTCCAACCCCAACACGTCCCGATAAAACGCGATGGTGGCATCCATGTCACTGACGCGCATTCGTGTGTGCAGTAATTTTTTGACGATCATCGCAGAAATCTTTTTGGGCTCTTTTCATACCAAAAGGATTGGCGCAGCGACCACGGAAGTATTGTACTGAACCTCAGGGCTTCCAACAATACAGCTTGTCCCTTTCATTTTCTTTCGATTCCTGTATCCTGCCTTGTCTTGCCCGCGCAGATCCATTGACGTACAGTAAAATATTCCTGCAGAGGAAAGCACCCGTTCATGAAATCATCTCAATCCGGAGCCCTGTTGGCACTCGTCATGGTCGTGGGGTTTTCTCTCCCGGCCTTTGGCGAAGGCTTCAGGATTCTGGACCAAAGTGCGGCGGCCACGGCTCAAGGCGGAGCATTCGCCGCCCAGGCCGATGACCCGTCAGCCGTGCATTTCAACCCGGCTGCCATCACGGATCTGCCGGGCCTTCAACTGACGGCAGGAACGCTTCTCGTGAATGGGGACATTGATTTCAGGCCATCCTCGGGACCGGCCATTGGAGGTGATTTCGGCAGTACCTTTGCCAATCCGCCACCGAGCAGTTTCTTCGTGAGCGCCAGGCTCGGTGACCTGGGAGCCCCTTCGTTCAACTCTTTGACGCTGGGGCTGGGGGTCTATTCGCCCTTCGGTAACCTCGTCGAATATCCACGTTCGTCCAGCCTCGCCCCTGTCCTCACACGATCGGCTGCCCCGATTCTGGACATCACACCGACCGTGGCTTTCAGGGTACATCCCTCGTTGACGCTTGGCGCCGGCTTGGATCTGTATACGTTCTCCGACGCATTCGGCGAGGGCCACGTGGAGGTGCAGCAAACCGGCGCGGACCTGGCTCAAGCCGGATTCCCGTTTGGCCCGGACGACGAAATCGAATTGAACGGCCGGGATACGGCCCTTGGGTATCATGCCGCGTTGCTGTTTACGCCTTTTCGCAATGAGCAAGAGCAACCTCTGGTCAATGTCGCGTTTGTCTTTCGAAGCCGGGTGACGTTGAACCTGACCGGACAATTTTTGAACAAGGATCGAGGGATTGCATGGGGAGCAAAAGCTGATCTGAACCTGCCGCAAGTCATCACCGCTGGCCTCGCGGTGTGGCCCATACGGGATACCCGACGCGAGTGGAAGGTGGAAATCGATCTGGATTACGCGGATTGGACCTCATTCGATCACCTGGACGTGACCTTGTCCAACGGCGCCGTTCTTCCCAATCCACGAAACTGGCAAAGTTCATACGTCGTGATGCTCGGGACCGAATACAAATTCGTCAAGCCGGCCCTGTTGCCGTCCTGGGACGTGGCCATTCGGGGCGGGTATGTGTTTGCCGACAGCCCGGTGCCGGAACGAACGTTTAACCCTGCTATCCCAGGATCCAATTCTCATTCGTACTCTGCCGGGATTGGATTTCTGTGTCAGCGCGGCGGGGTCTTTCTTGGCGTGATTCCTTGCGGAACCAGCCAGGATGGTCTGGGAGTGACCGCCATAGGATTCGATGTGGCCTATCAGGGCATTTTCTACCAATCGCGTGGCATTTTTAACAATGTCAATCCTCGGGTCTACGGAGTATGGGACACCACCATCCACGTGGTCTCACTGAATCTCCGCGTGAATTTTGACGTATCCCGGTCATTCTGATTTCTTGCCTCGTTTCGCCCTTGGGGCCATCGGTATCTTGCCTGTTGCACAGACTCCATGCCTCACCCTCTCCCACTGGGTGAGGGGTTGGGGTGAGGGCTTTGCTTCCCGGTATTCGAGGCCGTTGAGTTCGGAACAGTCATTATGTGATAACTACACACCCTGCGGCATGAGGCATATTCCGAGCCGTGACACGGCCTTGCAAAGACAATCACGCCCAGGAGCCGTCATGGAAATCAATACCGACACGCAATTGTGCGGCGTCCTCGGCCATCCCGTGAAGCATTCGCTTTCTCCGGCCATTCACAACGCCGCGTTTCAACACTTGGGGTTGAATTACGTCTACCTGGCGTTCCCCGTTGAAGACGTGCCCCATGCCATTCACGGAATCCGCGCGTTAGGCAACCTGAGAGGGTTCAGCGTCACGATTCCCCATAAAGTCTCGGTCATGGCCCACCTGGATACGATCGAACCCTCGGCCCGGCACATCGGGGCCGTCAATACCATCGTGAAAGAAGATCAGACCCTTTCCGGGTACAATACGGACGCTGCCGGCGCCCTTCTGGCTCTACGACACGGAGGGGTCGAACTCGCCGGGAAACAGGTGGTCATGATCGGATCCGGCGGAGCCGCACGGGCCATTGCATTCGGGCTCGCGCTTCAGACCCCCGCCAACCGGCTCACGATCCTTGCGATCGAAGAAGAGGAACGCCGAACCCTGGCCCGCGATCTTCGTGAAGGCACGACGCTTCCCATTGAAGACCACCCACTCGACGCGAATACCCTGGAACCGGCCCTGGCCCGGGCGCAGGTCATGATCCACTGCACCCCCGTGGGGATGGATCCCCACATCGAACAGACCTGCGTACCCCAACGCTTTTTCCATCCCAACCTGACGGTCATGGACATCGTCTACAACCCCTTGGGCACGCGCTTGCTGAAGGAGGCGCGGGAGGCCGGATGCCCCACGATCCGTGGATTGGAAATGTTCCTGCATCAGGCCGTCGCTCAATTCGAGTTGTGGACGGGCCAACCCGCACCGGTCCCCGTTATGCGTCAGGTACTGGAGTCCCGCTTCTCACAATCCTCCTCTCCGACTCCCTCTCCCCCTGGGAGAGAGCCTGCCCCGGACTCGATCCGGGGGCCGGGGTGAGGGTTGGGGCCAGGATGAGGGCTGTGAATCTGGTACTCATCGGTTATCGAGGAACAGGGAAAAGCACCGTGACGGAACTCCTCGCGATGCGACTCGGGTGGAAGGCGGTTTCCACGGATGCGCAAATCGTCGAAAAGGTGCAAATGAAAATTCCGGACATTGTGACCAACCACGGGTGGGAACACTTTCGCAATCTCGAAACGCAGGTGTGCCTCGCACTCAAAGACCAGGATCGCCTGGTCATCGATACCGGCGGAGGAATTATCCTGCGCCCGGCCAACATGGAAGCGTTAAAGCCCAATGGCCTGGTGTTTTGGCTGACCGCCACGGTGACGACGATTACCCGGCGGATTTCGGATGACACACAACGCCCGGCGCTCACTGCCGGAAAAACGTTTCTCGAGGAAATTCAGGAAGTCCTGACCGAACGGACGCCGAAATATCAGGCTGCAGCCGATCATATCATTGCGACCGACGACCTCTCACCGGAGGAAATTACCTCTCAAATTCTGACCATTGCCCGCGACCACGGCATCAATCTATCGTGCTAGCCGCATCAAGGGGCTTTTGTCCGGACAGAACGAATGAACGCCGGGTTTTCAGAGCCATTGCCTCCCATGGACCACACTTGGATTCGCTGGCTGTTGGACAGCTATGCGTTCTGGTTGAAACGCGAACTCATCGACCGGACGGGCACGCTTGAGGAGCAAAGCGAACGGCTCTATTTTTCGCCTTTCGTGGTGGCTTCCCACGCCAAGACGGAAGACCCCATCCTCAATTTCGGCAATCAACAGGCCCTCGCTTTGTGGGAAGGAACCTGGGAGGAATTTACCACGACCCCGTCGCGATTAACCGCAGAACCCTTGAATCAAGCCGAGCGGGCCCGGATGCTCGACCAAGTGGCCACGCATGGTTTCATTACCGATTACCAGGGGATACGCATTTCACGAATGGGCCGGCGGTTTCTCATAAAGCAGGCCACGGTCTGGAACATCCTGGATGACCACGGGATCCCCCAAGGACAAGCCGCGACGTTTTCACGGTGGACGCCGCTGGCTGAGAAATAAAGAGGTCTTTCTCATCTCCTCCTGTCAGCCAACGCTCGTTGCAAACGTTCATCCGCTTCTTTTATGGTGACTGGTGCCCCCTCACCCTCCCCTCTCCCTTCAGGGGAGAGGGTTCACAAATTTTATCGGATCTTACTGAAGGAGCACCATGATTGTAGCGGGAGACATCGGCGGAACCAAAACGTATCTGGGATTGTTTGATTGGCAGGAGACACGGGTCGCCCCCATTCGGGAGGAGAAATTCTGGAACGCGGACTTCGAGTCGTTCGAGGAAATCCTCGAAGAATTCTTACAGCCCCCTGCTCCCACCGACGAGGGCGATGAAAAAGCTGAAGACACCGAATCTGCCGAATCTGATGAAGAAAAACCTCAGATTTCACCGACCATGCCCCTCCGGGCGGCCTGTTTCGGTGTAGCCGGCCCGATCGTGGACAACCGCTGCCGCGCCACGAATCTCCCGTGGACCATCGACGGTCACGCCCTGACCGACACTTTGAACACCTCCTGCGTGCGCTTACTCAATGACGTCGAAGCCATGGCCTACGGCGTGCTGGTCCTCGAGCCGGAAGAAACCGAAGTGGTGCACGGGGAACGGCAGGAAGACGGCACGAAAGTCCTGATCGCTCCGGGGACCGGACTGGGCGAGGCCGTGCTGTATTGGGACGGGGAGCGGTATCACGCATTGCCGTCCGAAGGGGGACATGCCAGCTTTGCGCCGACGACCGATCTCGAGATCGACCTGCTCCGGTACCTGCGCACGAGCTTCCTGCACGTCAGTTTCGAACGGGTGTTATCCGGAAACGGCCTGCACGGCATCTATCAGTTTCTCCGGGATACCAGGAAGAATGAGCCGACCTGGTTTGCCGAACGTCTACCCACCGGAGACCCGCCTGCGCTGATCGCCGAAGCCGGGCTCGCCGGCAAGCCCGAGATTTGCGTGCAGGCGTTGGACGTGTTCGTCTCCGTCCTGGCCGGAGAAGCCGGGAATTGCGCCCTGAAAACACTGGCGCGAGGCGGAGTCTATCTCGGCGGCGGGATCTCTCCAAAAATTATCGACAAGCTCCGCGATCAACGTTTTTCGCAGGCGTTCATCAGCAAAGGGCGGTATAAACGGCTGCTCTCATTCATTCCGGTCCACGTCATCATGAACGATAAAGCCGCCCTGCTCGGTGCGGCATCCGTGGCCGCACGCATGGGCGCGGATTCGTAAGCCATCCATGACGCCTTCTCCACCATCTCCCGACCCGCAGGAAGCCGGCAAACGCGCGGCAGGCGAGGCCGCCATGGACTTCATCCGGGACGGGGCGCTCGTGGGCCTGGGGACCGGCTCCACCGTGAAATATTTTCTTCTGGCCCTCGGGAAACGCGTGCAAGCCGGACTACGGGTGCACGGCGTGCCCACATCTCACGAAACCGCGGAATTGGCCAGGCAATTGCAGATTCCGCTTCTCCCGGAACAGGCAGAGTGGACCTTGGACGTGGCGGTGGATGGGGCGGATCAGGTCGATCCCCACTTTCATTTGATTAAAGGGGGCGGGGGGGCCTTACTGCGGGAAAAAATCGTGGCCGCCGCGGCGCGCACATTCATCGTCCTGGTCGATCACACGAAATGCGTGCCAGTGCTGGGCAACCCCATACCCGTTCCCGTGGAAGTGACACCGTTCGGATGGCCGCAGTGCGCCAGCCAGCTTCAAACGTTGGGCGGCGTCCCGACGCTCAGAGAAAAACAGGGAACGGCGTTTGAGACTGACGGAGGCCATTACATTCTTGATTTGCTGGTGGACTCGATCGAAGATCCCGTGCAACTCGAAACGCGTCTCAACGGCATACCGGGAGTCGTGGAGAACGGCCTCTTTGTCAACCGAACCTCGACGTTAATCATCGGATCGCCCGACGGCGTTCAAATCAAACACTGCTCTTCTAGACCGGTCTCCTGATCTGCGATCTACACCGGCTTTTTATACGCTTTGCTCCGGTGTGCGATGCGAACGACCAGGACGACGAGCTTTTCATCCTCAATCCGGCAAATGGCACGGTAATCGCCTATGCGATAGCACCATAGACCGAGGAAAAGGGATTTAAGAGATTTGCCGAAACGGCGAGGATTAGGAGAAGGAGCAATACATTCGTCAAAGTCATTAAGGATTTGCCGCTGAACGTTTTTGTCCAGCTTTTTCATATCCTTTAGAACCCGGCGGTCATATTCAATTTTCCAGCCCAAGTTCCTGCCTCATCTTTTTGCTCGTCAGGCGATCAGCAGGATTTTCAAGTCTGGACTCGGCAATGTAGCGATCTTCCAACTCATCGATATGGTCTTCGATGAGTTGGCGGATATAAAACGTTTTGGTTCGCCCGGTTGTTTGTGCCAGATGATCCAGCCTGTTTTCCAGTTGCTTATTCAAACGAAGAGACGCCATGCTGCACCTCCCATATCCACTGGGTCGTATTCTTTAATTGTACTACATGCGTGACAAATAATGCATATACTACATGCTGTCAAACTATTCTTCAATACGTCGCAAGCCCCCCTCACCCCAGCCCTCTCCCACCAGCGGGAGAGGGAGAGAAATTGCACGGCGTGTTTGGGTAATGGTAGAGTGCTGTCGTTTCGACGGATCGATCACGACTGCATAACGGCTGGTCCCATCGTCTAGCTTGGCCCAGGACGGCACCCTCTCAAGGTGCAGACACGGGTTCAAATCCCGTTGGGACCACCAATTCCAGGCATTTCCTCATGACAACGCGCCTTGTTCTCGTATCCTTTGAGATGGCCAAGACATCCGTTGATCGCGTCTCGCCTTTTTTCACCACACCCCACCCTCGCGTCGGGCGAGATCGCCACCGGAAAGCTCAATGACGCGAACCTTTCATGACGGGGCCGACGACGGACTCGAGGCCTTGGAAGCCCTTGATCCCGCACGCATTCATTCCTTCTCCGATCTACTGACCGCGATGAAAAAAACCGCATTCGGAGGCCGGCGCCTCGGGGAAGCCTTCGAGGTACTCAAGGCCATGATCGAGGACCCCGACTGTTTCGTGGTCATGACGCTTTCAGGGGCCATGACCATCGCCAAAATGGGAAAAATCATCTGTACCATGCTGGATCGGGGGATGGTCCAGGCCATGGTCTCGACCGGTGCGTTGATGGCCCATGGCATGAGCGAAGCCGTCGGTCAAACGCATTATAAATACCAGCCGGTCATGGACGACGTCGAACTCTTTGAAAAGGGATATAACCGGGTCTATGACACGCTCGAAATGGAATTGAATCTGAACCACGTCGAGGAAGTGGCCGCCGTCACCCTGAACCGGCTCCGTCCCGACGAACCGCTCTCTTCGGAAATCCTGAATCGGGAACTGGGGCGGACGCTGACCGAACAATTTCCCGGTCCGGGCATCCTCAAAAGTGCCTTCCTGCAAGGGGTCCCGGTGTACATCCCCGCGTTCACGGATTCCGAACTGGGCCTCGATACGTCCATCTGGTCCATGAAAGAGCATGGACCGGCTCAATCGAGCGGGGAACCCGCTCCCGAGGATGACCGGACGATTTGGGATCGCTTGCAACACCACCGTCCCGCCTTTAATCCGTTTCTCGATCTCAACAGCTATACCCGCAACCTCCTGGGCGCAAAGCGACTGGGCATCTTTACCATCGGCGGCGGCGTGCCCCGCAATTGGGCGCAACAGGTTCCGCCGTACATCGAAATCATGAATATGCGGTTGGGCACCACCATCACCCCGCCGCGGTTCCACTATGGCGTCCGCATTTGCCCGGAGCCCGACTATTGGGGAGGGCTCAGTGGCTGCACCTACCAGGAGGGCATTTCCTGGGGGAAATTCGTTCCACCCGAACAAGGGGGACGATTCGCAGAAGTGTTGAGTGACGCCACCGTGGTCTGGCCGCTGTTGCTCATGGCCTTACTCGAAGGTTCCTCCTCTCAATCGGACGCGGGTACGCCCTGACGGTACGCGACACGTTACTCCCCATGACTGTTAGCAGGGATCCAAGAGGAGCCCCCTCACCCCGGTCCTCTCCCTCGATGGGGAGAGGGAGTTGGCTTGACAGAAGCGTTCCGGCTACTCACACTGTAAGAAACTTCATGAAAAAGGAGACACGATGACAACCTCTTCACCATCGGCGCATACGCCTTCCCCAGTGCCGTCCGGGCGTTCAAAAATCTTCGGTGGGCTGGCGATTGTGGTTTTGAGCATCGGGCTCTCCTTTTCGGCCGGTGCCCAAGCGACCCAGGGATTTACCGAGGAAGATGACCGGGTCCGCGGCAACCCCCAGGCTCCGCTCACGCTGTTGGAATATTCGGATTTTACGTGCGGGTTCTGCGAAAAATTTTTTCAGGAAACCTGGCCGATTCTGTTCTCCGAATACATCGACACCGGCAAGGTACGCCTGGTGTATCGTGATTTCCCGCGAGCCCTCAGCGGTCCGAGCGTGGATACCGCCCTGGCTGCCCGATGCGCAGGCGAACAGGGACAGTATTGGGCGATGCACGACCGTCTATTTGCCAGCGGCGACAAATTTTCGCCGGCACAACTCCGGCAGCAGGCTGAAGCGCTGCAACTCGATGGCCGGCAATTTGCCTCATGTTTTGAGGCGTCGCAATATACCCAGGACATTTTTAAAGATCGGATAGAGGGCGGCCAACTGGGTATCCGGGGCACCCCGTATTTTATTTTGTACGCCACGGATGATCCTCAAGAAGCCGTCGCGATCCCCGGCGCCTTTCCTTATGAGGTGTTCAAGGAAGAGATCGACAAACTGCTCCAAACGGTCTCTTCTCCCCAAGCTTCTTCCGAACCCTTATAAGAGGTGCGGGACTCCTGTCACCATGCGAGTGCGACTGAACGTTTAAGAACTCCTTGCTTCGCCTGATTGTCCCCCGTGTCCGTGGAAACCATCGCTCCCATCCTCGTCGGGTCTGAATGGCGTGAAACCCCCACGCGTCAAGCCGTAACCAACCCGTTTACGGACGCCCCGATTGCAGAAGTCTGCCTGGCCCAACCGGCGGACATCGAGGAAGCCGTGGCCCTCAGCCTGAAAGCCTTTTCCAGTCTTGCCCGGTCCTCTTCCCATGCCCGCGCCACGGCACTCCACCGCCTGGCAGGCAGGCTGAAAGAACAAAAGGAAGACTTTGCGCACACCATCTGCCGGGAAGCGGGCAAACCCATCACCGACGCCCGGCGCGAAGTGGACCGGGCCATTCAAACCTTTTCGATCGCCTGCGAGGAAGCCAAACGGATACCGGGAGAAGTCATCCCCATGGACATCAGTCCGGGCATGGAACACCACCTAGGCCTTGGGCAACGCGTACCGGTCGGGCCGGTCCTGTGTATTACGCCGTTTAATTTCCCCCTGAATCTGGTCGCGCATAAAGTGGCCCCGTGCCTCGCGGTCGGCAATCCGATTCTGTTGAAACCGGCTCCGCAAACCCCACTCACCGCGTTGCGGTTGGGTCGGCTCTTTCAGGAACTCGATCTTCCGGAAGGAACCTTGAGTATCCTGCCGTGCGAAAACGCCCTGGCGGAATCCATGGTCCGCGATCCGAGAATTCAAGCCTTGAGTTTTACTGGCAGCGCCGCCGTCGGCTGGAGCCTGAAAGACAAAGCAGGAAAAAAACGGGTCCTGCTCGAGCTGGGCGGCAATGCCGCGGTCATCATCGAACCCGATGCCGACCTTCACCTGGCTGCCCAACGGTGCGTGACGGGTGGATTTTCGTATTCCGGACAGACCTGCATTTCCGTCCAGCGCATTTATCTCCACGACGACGTGTATGACGCCTTTCTCGACCGGTTACTCCCGCTCGTCGAATCCCTGCCGGACGGAGACCCCGCCGACGATTCCACGGTCGTCGGTCCGTTGATTGACGAACGCTCGGCCATCCGGGTGGAGACCTGGATCCGGGAAGCCGTCCAGCAGGGTGCCCGGCTCAGAACGGGCGGGACCCGTGACCGGGCGTTGATTCGCCCCGCGATCCTGACCGACGTGGATCAACGCATGAAAATTTCCTGCGAAGAAGCCTTTGGTCCGGTCGTCACCCTCTCCCGGTACCAGCATCTCGACCAGGCCTTCGACATGGTGAATGACTCCCCCTACGGACTCCAGGCCGGTATTTTTACCCGCAACGTGGATTCGATTTTCCGTGCCTATCAGGCCCTTGACGTTGGCACGGTGCTGGCCAATGAAATCCCGACGTTTCGAGCCGACCACATGCCGTACGGCGGGATGAAAGATTCCGGGCTGGGACGTGAAGGCGTCAAATACGCGGTCCAGGAACTCTCGGACCAAAAGCTGTTGGTCTTCCACCTGTCCCGGTAACCCGTGTTTCTTGCAGAATAACTGTCGGAGTACGCTACGCTAACCCGACCTACCGAGCGTGCTGCGCAGGATTGTAAAGATTCAGCCATTTAAATTTCCACCCGTCTTGCGATTTCCTGCAAACATTTGTCACTATAGCGCTCGTTTTATCTTTCCACGGGATTGTCAAAAAGAGAGGATAGCCGGAAGACGTCAATGAAGAGCATCTTCAACATCCGCACGGTATCGCAACACTTGAGTACCGCTCTTGCCCGACGGCACGTCCCGTCTTGAGGACCGAAGGAGACATGGTCCCTACGCACATCTTTCTGACCAGGGGGGTCGGCATCCATCGAGAAAAACTGGCCTCGTTTGAAGAAGCCTTGCGAAGTGCCGGGGTGGCCTACTGCAATCTGGTCAGCGTGTCATCCATCCTGCCGCCCAATTGCAAAATTATCCCACGGAAGCGGGGTGAAAGCCTGTTGAATCCCGGTGAGATCACCTACTGCGTCATGGCCAGGAGTGAAACCAACGAACGGAACCGGTTGATTTCGGCCTCTATTGGCGTAGCGATCCCCCAAGGCCGGCATAAAACCTACGGCTATCTTTCCGAACATCACGCGTATGGGGAAACCGACGAAGAAGCCGGCGAGTACACGGAAGATCTTGCGGCTCAAATGCTGGCCACGACGTTGGGAATCGATTTTGATCCGGACGTGGCATGGAAGGAACGGGAGCAGGTCTTTAAAATGGGCGGGAAAATCGTTCGGACGCAGAACATCACCCAGTCGGCTATCGGCAAACCCGGATTATGGACCACCGTGGTGGCCCTCGCGGTGTTCATTCCGCCCGAGAACGTTCCCCAAGCCATGAAGCGACGACGGAGCCGGAAGTAGCTCTTCGTCACGAACCCTCTTTCTCCTCTTTTACAAGGAAATTTTCGCC
Organism: Nitrospirales bacterium; assembly: GCA_012270585.1. Lineage (GTDB taxonomy): Bacteria > Nitrospirota > Nitrospiria > Nitrospirales > UBA8639 > Bin75. Next base: position 10,820 of record JAAXIB010000086.1, on the reverse strand, counting down.
CAGAGCACGGTATGGTCCGACGGGGTTTTCCCCTGCCTGGGCTTGATATCGACTTCGACGGCCGTACAGCGCCGGGCCAAGGACCCGGTTGCGAGGATGTGGTCCACGCGCCAGCCCCTGTTCGCCTTGAGGGCGTCGGGTTGCCGGTAATCCCAAAACGTGAACTGTTGCCGGTCCGGGTAGAGACGCCGGAACAGGTCCTCGAACCCCCAATCGACCACGTGCCGGTAGGCTTTCCGGGCCTCGTAATGAAAACAGACGTGGGTGAAGTGTTTTTCCGGGTGATGCACGTCAATCGGTTCCGGAGCCACGTTCATGTCCCCGCACCAGATCGCGGGCTCATCGGGAGACAGGTAGCGGGTGAAATACCGGCGCAGCCGCTTGAACCAATCCAATTTGTATTGATACTTCGGATGGTCGATCCTGAAGCCCTGCGGGATATACGTGTTGACGATGGGAATGCCGTCCACCACGGCGTGAAGCAACCGCGGCCCGTCTCCACCGGGGCCCTTGCCCAACCCATACGAGACCCACTCGGGCTCACGCCGGGTGAAGAGGGCCACCCCGTTGTACCCTTTCATCCCGCAAAACCGCACGTGATAACCCGTGGCAGCAAGTTCTTTGGCAGGGAACTCCGAATCCTGCACTTTCGTTTCCTGGAGACACAGCACGTCCGGGGCATGGGTTTTCAACCACCGTTTCACCACGGGCAACCGCTTCCGGATCGAATTCACGTTAAACGTGGCCACCTTCATGACACCGCTCACGTGCTTGCAGCCGTTTCCCGGACCATCTACGAGCAATGCCCACGTAAGTGGTCAAATCGATACGTTTGATGGGGCAAATGTGGTTCGCCGTCCCGCTCGCGCTATCTGTGCTCGCGTTGCGCCCGCACGTAGCTTTCCAGCACACGATTGATCCGCGTCTGGTAGCCCTTGCCCGGCGCTTTGAAATGGGACAACACGGATCGCTTGACGTGCAAAGTGATCTCCTCGGTGAGATCAGGATCAACGAGTTCCGCACGCTGCCAGAAGGTATCGTCCAACTCGGGAATATCGCTGAAGTCGATACTCTCGTCCTTGGTGTCCGCGATCTGGGCGGGGGTGAGAGGTTTATCGTATCTGTTCATGATAGGTCCGTTTTTCCTTACGGGACGCCGGACGAGCGGAAATCAAGCGAATACGGCCTTCCCGATTGGTATGGGCGACCACGATCAGCCCCGAGCGCGCCACCCGGCCGATGGTAATATAGCGGTCTTCGCCATAGTCCTTGCGATGGTCGATCCCAGTCACGACGGGTCCCTCGAAAATGCGTTTGGCGGTTTCGAAGTCGACCCCGTGCTTGCGGACGTTGGCTTGGTTTTTAGCCTCGTCCCACTCGAATGTCATCGCCCGATTCTTCTTATGAAATTGTAGTTATAACAGGACCACAAAGAAAAATCCAACTGTGGAGCGCCCCATCTCCAATCAGTGTCGTGGCCGAACCTCATTCAACGACCTCAGGGGTGCTGCCGGCGATGCGATGGGTGTGGCATTGAAGGGAGCGTCGTAATGATTTATTGTGACCCATGAATTTTACCGCCAAAGAAATCGCCCTGCTTTCCGACACCGACTTCTTTTCAGCCAAAGCCCACATCTCCCCAAAAATCCGGCACCTGCTCGAACGGATCCATGAATCCTTTCAGCACGAACTGAAGGCCCATCACCTGCTGGTCCCGGACGCCTTCGACCCGAACGCCAGCCAATTCGTCAAGGGAGAACACCTGGAAGACTTTCCGTATCAATATCTGGATTACCCACGCTTTTTTACCAAAAACGTCAAATTTTCCTTCCGTTCCCTCGTCTGGTGGGGCCACCACATGGTTTTTGCCCTGATTCTGGAAGGCGGCCATCTCCGGCGTTACAAGGAAAACCTCATCAACCGCTTTCCCTCCGTCGCCGATCGCGAGATCCGCCTCTGCCTGAGCCATTCATTATGGGAGTGGAAACAGGGCTCCGGCTACACGCTGGATCTCACCGCGGGGCGGTCTTCAGAAGTAGCGGCCGTGTTGGCCCACCGCCCTTTTTTCAAGCTGGCCCGATTCGTTCCGTTCAGCGACCCCACCGTGCTGAGCGGTGAGGCACATCGTCTCGCCCACCAGGCGCTACGCGCCGTGCTGCCGGTCATTACCGAATAGAGGTTCAGCTTTATTGCACTATCGGGCGCATGGCGGCGCTGTGTCCTCGCTCAACCCTCTTCTTCAAGCCCCAATAGATTGGTCAATCGCTCCACGCTGTACCGGGCTTCCTGATCGAGCCGGACCACTTCGAGCCCGGCTTTTTGAAACACCGCCTCCACCAATCGTTCCTGCGAACTCGAAGCCATGGGATCGTCTCCCGGTTTTCTGATGAAAATGGCTTTGGCGGGCAGCCGGGTTCCCGGATGGACCAAAACAAAATCCACCGTTACGTTCCGTAGATTCTGAGCCAACACACGTTTGAAAGCATCGCCCTCGACACGCAGTTGTACAAGGCTTCTCAAGGGAATTTTCGACAGCAACAAAAAGTGGTCGCGAACGGCCAGGAGCAGAAGGTTGAACATCGAGACATCCGAGCCGTCCATGAGTGGTTGGGCCTTCGCCTTGACCCGCTCTCCGATCCCGTTGATCCACATGTCGTCAGCAGGCGTGCCCTTGCGTCTCCGGAGCCGTACCAATACGACAATCACGAACCCCGTCACAACAATCAGCCCTGCCACGAGCATCTGAGAGAGCGGGGGGTGAGAGGCAAGGGGGAGCCAATCACGCGGGATCCATTCAAGCAGTCTCTCAAGAAGGCGATCGAAAAAATCCATGGTTCCTCCGTACGCGCTAGGTTTTGAACGCCAATGGAGTACGACCCGGGGTCACCGTACCCAGCACGACGGGCGACTTCGCGCCGGTGACCCAAGGCAGGTTGGCCGGCACGCCCCTGACGGTCTCATAGGCCAACACCGCAAAGGCCATGGCTTCCAACGCCTTGCCATTGACACCGGCCTGGTCCATGGACATGACGCGATCCGGCCCGAATTCCCGTTTCAGGGCCCCCAGGAGCCCTCGATTCCGCACGCCGCCGCCGGCAGCGATCACCTCGTCAACCGCCCAGGACCCGGACTCGCGAACCGTTCGCGCAATACCGGCACAACCCGACGCCAGCGTATCTTCCAACGACAGGTTGTGTCGTGCGGCGACCCGCCGGACGTGTTGGATGTAGCGTTCACCGAATTCTTCCCGCCCCGTGGATTTCGGGGGTTGCCGCGCAAAGAACGGATGTCGCAGGAGTTCATGCACGAGCACGTCCTGCTCGCGTCCGCGAGCGGCCAGGGCCCCGTTCCGATCGATCGACTGTTGCCCGTGCGTGGCGTGCGCCAGCAACCCATCCAGCAGCAGGTTACAGGGACCCACGTCAAACGCGACCACGTCCTGAAGCCCACCGCCACGCGGCAACCAGGTCACGTTCGCAATGCCGCCGAGATTGACGATCAGCCGCGACTTCCTGCGGGACTGAAACACGTGATAATGCACGTACGGCGTCAACGGCGCCCCTTCTCCGCCCACCGCCAGATCCCGGGCACGAAAATCGGCGACGGTCGTGATCCCCGTGCGCTCGGCAATGACCGACGGATCGCCAATCTGCAACGAAGACCGGATTGATCCGACGCCGCGCATCGACACCCGCTGAGGGCCGTGCCACACGGTTTGTCCGTGAGAGCCGATGACGGCGATGTCCTGGGCCGACAGCTTCGCCTGCCGGACGGTCCGGTTGGCCACGCGGGCGAACACCTCCCCCACGGCCACGTGCAGACGGCAGACCGCTTCCACCGTGCCGGTGCGGAGCAGCGACAGGATCTGCTCGCGCAGCGCCGGCGGGTACGGGCGCGTCCGGTGAGCGAGCAGCGTAATCCTCAAGGTGGAGCGGCCGGGCCTCACGTCCACGATGGCGCAATCCACGCCATCCATCGAGGTCCCCGCCATCAATCCAAGGCATTTCATAGAAGTTCTCCGGCCTCCCGGCTCTTTCCTTCCAACGACCGGGCTGCATCGTGGACGGATTCCGACACGCGCATCAAATCATACTGCACTCGGCGGGTGAATGATACCGTCAAGACCGGAGCGCCGGCCCATGACCCGTGCGTCCTTCTTGACCTGCGGGGGCTGAACGGGTATTACTTTCGGCTGATGATGCTTACTCCGACACGCTTGCCGATCATCTCCGGGAACGTCTTCTCGGCAATCCCGACGATTCCCTCGAGTTGCGCGATCGTGAGCCGTCATGGATCAAGCTGATTCCCTGCTGCTGCTGACGGAATACTCCGTCGCCATCATCGCCGTGTCCCTGTTCGGGGGATGGCTGCCGTCCGTCTTCCGGTTGACGCACACCCGCACCCAGATGGTGACGAGTTTTGTGGCGGGTGTGATTCTCTGCGTCGCCCTGTATTATCTCCTGCCGCACGGCATGACGGAGATTCCCGACGAGCATCCCGCTGAAACAGCGGTGTGGTGGATGCTGGTGGGCACCGTTCTGATGGTGGTGCTGTTGCGGGTCTTCTCCTTTCACCAGCATGACTTCAGTCACGTGGATGACGGCACGCACGACCATGACGCGCATGGGTACGTCGCGGTGAATCCGATGAGTTGGGCCGGGCTCACCGCCGGCCTGGGGCTGCACACGGTGACGGAAGGGGTGACGTTGGGGACCAGCATCAGGGCCGAAGCCGGTGTCATGAGTCTCAGTCTTGGCGTGTTTTTGGCCATTGTCCTCCATAAACCTCTTGATGCCCTCTCCATTACCGGTACGATGCGGGCCGCAGGCTTCAGTGAGCACCGGCGGGTCATGGTCAATGTCCTGTTTTCCCTGATCTGCCCGGCGGCGGCGTTTTTGACGTTTTGGGGCGTGGGACTGCTCGGGCAGTGGGAGGAATACGTGGTCGGAGCCGCGCTGGCGTTTGCAGCCGGCGCGTTACTGTGTATTGCCCTGAGCGACCTGCTCCCGGAAGTGCATTTCCACAGCCATGACCGCGCCAAGCTCACGCTGGCCTTCTTCGCGGGAATCGCCCTCGCATACCTGCTTCGCTCTATCGCACCCTTCTCCGGTCATGAGTTCGGCGGGTAGCGGCCCGGCGGTCTCATCAAACTCCGTCGCGACGCAGGGATTGTGTCCGTCGATCCCACACCATGCCGGTCTGTTCCTTGGCACTGAAGCCGAGCGTTTCATAAAATGTTTGCTTGTCGCGAGTGCAGAGCCAGAACAGCTCGACGCGTTGAAGAGCCGGATGGTTCAGGATCCGATGCATGATGGCCGTACCCACCTCCTGTCCCTGGTACGCCGCATCGACGATGACGTCCCAGATGGAGGCGCGATACACGTAATCGGTCAGAACCCGTCCACACCCGATGAGCCGGCCGCCGTCCCACGCCGTGATGAACAGATCGGTCTGCCGGACCATGTGGGTCGTCTCGGCCACGGTCCTCCCCTGAGCCCAGAGCGATTGCTCGAACAGGGGCACCAGGAGGGCAGGGTCAAAATTCTTATGGTCGGCATAGGTGATCATGTAGAGAACGGCAGCCCATTTGTATTACACTAAATCGTTTGCAATTACCAGCAGGCGGCCGGACACCCGTCGAGGCAGGCGTTCGTCCCGACAACCAGGAAAGCCACCATACCCATGCTCGTGAGAAAATGTCCGAAATGTGAAAAACTGTTCTGGATCAAGGAACAGGACATCGACCGTTCAAACAAGGATACCCTCCGGGTCTCCTGTAACCACTGCCAACAAGTGCTGCGCATCCCGCTCGTGACCGAAGGCGCTAATGCCGGCGCGCCCAAGATGGGCCATTAACGCTCGGCCGGATGTCGATACCGATGCGCATGCAAACGTACGGGGGGCTCGACGTCCACATCGCAGGCGGACCGGACCGCGAAGGCGGCGGGAACGGGCCCGTGGTCATTCTCCTGCACGGCTTCGGAGCACCCGGGGACGACCTGGTTTCGTTGTGGCGAACGCTGCGGGTCCCGGACGACGTGCGTTTCATGTTCCCCGTCGCTCCCCTGAAGCTGGATCAAGGCCTGCCCGATGGACGGGCGTGGTGGATGCTCGACACGGACCTGATCGCGCTGCACGTGGCTCAGGGGCGCGAGCGTGACATCGACGCGGTGCCCGACGGGCTGGCGGCAGCCCACGAGCGCGTGTTCGCCATGCTGGACGACCTCGACCGGTATGAAGGCCTTTCCCGAAATCGCGTCTTCCTCGGCGGGTTCTCTCAAGGCGCGATGTTGGCCTGCGATACGGTCCTGCGAAGTCCCCGCGCATTTGCCGGACTCATCATCCTGTCGGGAAGCATCATTGCGAGACCCGAATGGGAAGCACGATGGCCCACTCGCAAGGGGCTCCCCGTGTTTCAGAGCCATGGCACGGACGACCCCTTACTCCCTCACGACACGGCGATGCAACTCAAGGACACCCTGATCCGGCACGGGCTGGCCGTGACCTGGTCGGAATTTCGGGGAGGACATGAACTTCCCCTCTCGGTGATGGAACAACTCGGCCTGTTTGTGACGAGCGCCTGCGGGGCAAGATGAAGAAGGGGACCGGCCAGATTGACGAGGGACGCTGGATTCGTCCCCGATCAAGGTCGGGGATTATAAATGTTCACTCATGCGTTGACAGACAAAGTCTCCCGATTGTTTTATCTGTCCTCCTTGCCCCCTTGCTGTCATTCCCGCGAAAGCGGGAATCCAGGGTCTTGCTCCTCACGGACGAAGGAAAAACAAAAGCCCTGGATCCCCGATCGTGGTCGGGGATGACAAACAAAGATAAAGGCAAAAGAAAAAACACAGCGCCATGAAACGGCGCGCCTACAACAGATTGGGAAAGCCGGTGTTATTGCGGAACCGCGAGGGCTTGAGTATCATGGGTTTCGGCTGAAACGTGCCTCGACAGGGAAGCCGCCACATCATGATTACCCCGCAAACCATCACGGAATACGTTCGGCAGGTCTTGACCGATGCCCAAGTCAGCGTCACGGACCGCACGGGCACCATGGATCACTTGAACGTCCGGGTGGTGTCGGATCTGTTCAAAGGGAAAAATGTATTAGATCGCCACCGTCTCATTTATCAAGCCCTGGACGAGCCGCTGAAAGACGGCCGCATCCATGCGCTTGAACTGACGGCTGAAACAACGGATGGCTCATAGGAGGGACACACGGTATGGCACATCCCATCGAAGAAGAGATTCAACGGGAATTGCAAGAACATAAAATCCTCATTTATGGGAAAGGGACCAAGACCGCGCCCCAATGCGGCTTTACCGTCGAAACGATGGAGTTTTTCGATCAATTCGGATACCCCTACGAAATCATCAACGTGTTGGAAAATCCGGAAAAACGCGAAGTCCTCACGCAAATGACCAACTGGCCGACCCTGCCCAAGGTGTTCATCAACGGCCAATTCTACGGCGACACCGACGTCCTCGGTCCCATGCAGTCGAAGGGGGAACTGAAACCGGTCCTGGAAAAAGCCTTTCAGCCGGAGTAGGTCGGGTTAGCCGAAGGCGTAACCCCTGGATTCCCGATCGAAGCCTGTCCTTGACGTTTGTAATCGAGGATCCAGTGTCGTTGTTTTTTCTGCGGTTGCGAGGAGAAAGACCCTGGATCCTCGCGTTCGCAAGGATGACAGAAAAAGCCTCCTTCTGTCATTCCCGACGCTTGTCCCCGACTCGATCGGGGATCCAGACAATCTATAAAGAATCCAGAGTCTTTGCTTGTCCTCCGCTTTGCAGGAGAAAGACCCTGGATCCTCGCGTTCGCAAGGATGACAGAAAAGGCAAAGACAAAAAACAACGACCCTGGATTCCCGCTTTCGCGGGAATGACAGCAAGGGGGCAAGGATGACAGAAAAAGCAATCGGGAGGCTTTATCTGTCAACGAATTGCTGAACACATACAGGGATGACAGAAAGTCAAAAGCAGATTCCTGGCGAGGTCCTTTTGTTTCGGCAAAAGGCCCCCCAAAAAAAAGGGAGGCTATCGAAGCGATAGCCTCCCTCCATCCATGCAAAAAAGCGTCGATTACTTAATGACGGTCGACGTGGCTCCACCCGGGTTGATATCCACCTTGTTCAAGGCCCCTTCAACTTCCGGCAAACGCCCGGCGCCTTGAGAGGTTTTAATCCGCTCACGGTTGGGATCGCTCGCGGTTTCCATGGAAGAGGCATCGGCGGTGGAAGACGCCGCCATCGATGCTTTGGCACCAACGGCATTCGCTTGCCCGGCATCATGGCTTGTCCGCGTCCCATCAACCGGCGATTCCGTCTCGGTCATAGGATAGCCGGCATGTGAAGGCAGCATGCCCGGATTTGCAAACGCCACCGAAGCCATCAGGGCAGTACCCGCGACCGCAATAAGAAGAAGGCGAATACTCTTCATAATTTCGCTCCTTTTGTTAAGACAGGTTATGGACGATAAAGACATGAATTTCCGATTGAACCGTTTACATGGACAAAGAGGGTAAATCTTATTCATTTTCACCCGCAGGTGTCAAGCACGAGTATCAGAATCGCAGCCCCCCCGAGAAGCCGGATCCGGCATGGAGGCTTGGCCCGTTGCGCGTCACCGGTCGTTATCCCCGCCTCGGTGGCCGCCCTCTTCCCCGGTAGGGACGCCTGGGGCGCATGGCCGGCAAGGTGATGGTGACCAGCGTCCCTTCCTCCGGGCGACTGTCGATGGCGATGTGCCCGTCGTGTTCGTCCACGATTTTTTTCACCATCGCCAAGCCCAAGCCGGTCCCCGACCGTTTCGTCGTAAAATAGGGTTCAAAAATTTTCTCGCCCAATTCTTCGGGAATCGGGGCGCCGTCGTTGTGGATGCGGATGACCATTTCAGGCCGGCGCCCGCGTTTCGGGGACACGGAAAGCCGCAAATGCCCGCCCGGCGACATCGCCTCCAGGGCATTCGTAAAAATACTTAGGAAAGCATGCTGGATCTTTTCCTTATCCCAGCGCACTTGTCCCAGACGCGCGGGAAACTCCTTCGTGACCTCGATCCGGTTGACTTTCAGATCCGTGGCCACCAACGCAAGAGCATCTTCGATCAAGGCGGTCACGTGGCAAGGACGCCGGTCCAAGGCAAGGGGCTTGGCAAAATCCAGAATATCGTTGAGCAGGCTTTCCATCCGCATCAGGTCCCGCATGGCCACCTCGATGGACGTCTGGGATTCGAAATCGAGGGTGCCGTCACCCGTCACTTCCTCCAATTGAGCCCGAATATAGCCCATGGGCTCACGAATCTCGGTGGCGAGGAAGGAGCTGACTTCATTCAAGGCCGATTGCCGTTCCTGTCGCCGGATCACCGGCTCCGATATGCCGGAGACCGCCGACTCTGTCGCAGGCGGGGCAGCCGCTTCCGGGGAAGACAGGAGATTCAGGGACGGTTCGTCAAAAAGCCGGGCCAATTGCGTGGTGACCGGTTCGAGCTTGCCGGACTCGGCCTCCGCGGATTCATATTGGGCGGCCGTCTTGGACGCCAGGGTGAGCGTACCGGCCACGCGCCCCCTGACGAAAAAGGGCACCACGAGCGTGCACCGGAACCGATCGCGGTACAACTGTTTGTAATCATGAAAGCGCCCTTGCGTGGAGGCCAGGTTCTGATCGACACGGGGCTTGCGATGCCGCACCGACCAACCCGAAGCGGATTCGTTCAACGACAACCGTTGTCCCGGCAGCAGTTCTTTCTTATGCCCGGCTACACAGCCCAGGACTTCCAGGGATGCGGCCAACGGATCATACAACGTGACCCAGCCCCGATCGAACGGCAACAGAGACTGCGTCTCGGTCAAGCGCTCGGCGACTCGTTCCTGGACCCGGGGCGAGGTATAGGTTCGCGTGGTCGCTTCAACAGCCTCCGGCTCGGGTTCCTCGTCCGCCGGCTCCGGCAGGACCCAGGGACGAGTCAGGAGCACGGAATGATCGAACAGCTTCGCTTCCCGCAATTGCTCGGTGATACGGTGAGCGGCCGAGCCGACCGTGGTTTTTTCACGCTTGGTAAACTGCCGACCCTCCTGTTTCCCCACGACCAGCACCCCATAGACCACTTTCCCGTCCCGGAGGAGCATCACCAACAGATTCTTCGAACCGGGCGTCACCATGCGAAGCCGGAGGGCCCCATTCTCCTCTCCCTGCCCGGCACTCAGGAGAAGACCGTTGCCCAGGCCGTCTCCTCCTGAAAGGGTCCGGAGCACGGCGCGAACCTCGCGGGAGGAAAACCCTTTGAGCACCTGAGGCACCAACGGCCCTTTGGGTTGGTTCAGGATGGCCACGGTCGCATCCATGCCCAGGCCATTGACCGTCGTGGTCAAAATTCGTTGAAGCGTCGTCTGCTTCGAAGGCCGAACCGGGTCTTGCGTTTTCTTCTTAGTCATTGTTCCAACCGTTGAACGGTTTGTGTTCGCTCATTCATCGATAAATGCCGCAGGACTTCCTTCTCTTCCTCGCCTGCCCCTCTGCCATCCCCGACCAGATCGGGGATCTAAATCGAGGCTCCAGCGTCTTTGCTTTTTCCTCCGTTTTATCTGTCATTCCCGACGCTTGTCCTCGACGCCTGTCCTCGACATTTGTAATCGAGGATCCAAATCGAGGATCTAAATCGAGAATCCAGGGGTTTTGCTTTGCCTTCGCCTTGTCAAGAAAGCGCCCCTGGATTCCTGCTTTCGCAGGAATGACAGAAAGAGAGATCGAGAATCCGGGGTCTTGTATTTGTATTTGCCTTTGTCTTTTGTCCCTGTCTGTCATTCTCGACATTAGTAATCG
>JAAXIB010000045.1 GCA_012270585.1 Nitrospirales bacterium | reverse complement strand
GGGACAGTACACTTTGTAAGGAGGGGTGAGGGGAGGTAGAGAGGGAACATTTACGAGGTTGACTTTTTGGCTTTGCGAGTTCGGGATTTCTTGTCTTCCATGGCGACAAGACGTTTTTCCAGGTTTGAGACCTGTTTATACAGTTCAGGAAGGTGTTGCACCAGGACATGGGTGCGTAAAAAGGTCGCGTGTTGTTTCGCAGGCCGCCCGGACATCGTAACGCCGGGTTCCACGTCTTTTTCTATTCCCGCTCCGGCCGCAATCATGGCCTGATCCCCGACAGTGAGATGATTGATCAGGCCGGCTTGCCCTCCGATCATGACCCGTTTCCCGACCGACGTACTGCCCGCGATGCCGACCTGGGCCACGATGATGCCGTGTTCTCCTATGGTTACGTTGTGGGCGATTTGGACCAGGTTGTCGATTTTGGTGTCCTGCTTGACATGGGTTTGTCCGAACGTGGCCCGATCAATGGTCACGTTGGCCCCGATTTCAACGTCATCTTCAATGACCACGATTCCCCGTTGTGGGATCTTATGATGGCGGCCTTCGTGTTGAACGTACCCGAAGCCATCACTTCCAATGACGGCTCCGGCGTGGATGATAACCCGGGATCCTATCCGGCATCCGTCCAGAATGCTCACGTTCGGATGGAGCACGGTGTCGTCACCGAGGGTGACGCCGTCTCCTAAAAAGACCCCGGGATAGATCGTCACCCGGTCCCCGATGATCGTACGATGGCCGATCGTGACAAAGGGTCCGACGGAAACATCACGGCCCAGGTGCACGTTCGTGCCCTTCACAACGTGTTGGGCTATCCCTGTGGAAGAGGGTTTTTTCGTGAAAAAACGGGTGATCAACCGGACAAAATCGAACTGAGGCTGCGCCGAGACCAATTGGGCGCCGTTCAAATCAGGATAGTATTGGGGGACGATGAAAGCCGAGGCCTTCGACTGAACGGCCTTGGCTTTCAATCGATGACTGGCCAGTAAAGCCAGATCGCCCGGTACCGCCTGTTCGAGACTGTTGACGCCTGTAATACGAAGACCCGCCGGGCCATGAAGTCGTGCATCGGTGGCGCGGGCTAATTCGGTCAATGAATACCCGTCAGATGTTGGGGGAGTCATGGTTTTTTCCCTTTGGATTTGGCAAGTGCCGCTCGTTTCTTTGTGTTGGACTCTGAACGGGGCTTTTTGCCTTTCGCGTCGACTTGCGGTTTCAGCTTGCCGGTTGATTTTTTTGTTGAGGGAGTCACGACCTTGCGCCAGCGAGACTTTTCCTTGGAGTGAGAGGCGTTGGGGGTAGCAGTGGCGGCAGGCGTCGATAACCGAAGTCGTGTTTCCACGTAGTCGACAATGTCAGCGAGTGTTTGGATCCCCGGCAGGTCTTCGTTGGGGATTTCGAGATCAAAGGCTTTCTCGAGTTCATACAATAATTCAAAAGTTATCAGGGAATCCAACCCCAAGTCTTCACGAAGGTGATGTTCGGGCTTGATCGTAGAAGACTCCCGTCGCAGGAAGGTTGCAAGGGCTTCCTGAATTTGCCGCCCGATTGGAGACAAAGTTCTCGTTCGTGTTTTCCGTTTATCCGTATGCGTCATCGACTTATTCCAATATTCCCGCTGTTGTGAAGAACGCCGTCACCGTGCAACCAACCGCTTGAACACCAATACCCCGTTATTACTGCCGAATCCGAACGTATTGGCAATCGCGACGTTCACGCGCCCCTTTTGAACGTACGAGGAGATTCCGGCCAGTTGGCATTCAGGGTCAGGGTTTTCATAATTGACGGTCGGATGCACCAGGCCTGTTTTCATGGTTATGAGGGTGGTCGCGGCTCCAATCGCTCCGGCTGCACCCAAGGTGTGTCCAATCAAGGATTTGGTGGCGTTGATGAATAATGTATTGGTTCGCCGTTTAAATACCTGGCGAATCCCGCGAATTTCGACTTCGTCACCGATCATCGTCGACGTCGCATGGGCATTCACGTAATCAACCTGTGCGGGTCGGATGTTGGCATCATTCAGGGCAAGGGTCATGGTCTTCGCAATGTCGGTCCCGTCTTCCCTGGGCACAACCATATGGTGGGCCTCGCTGGTCGATGCGTAGCCGGCGACCTCTCCGTAAATCCCGACGTTTCGGCGTTTTGCATGTTGCAGGGTTTCTAGGATCAGGGCTCCGGCCCCTTCGCCCATGACGAATCCATCACGGCCGCGATCAAACGGTCGAGAAGCGCGAGCAGGGGTCTCGTTGTATTTGCTTGAGAGGGCTCGAAGAGAGCAAAAGCCGGCAAGCGCCAATGGGGTGATGCTGGCCTCGGCTCCTACCGCAATGATCACGTCCGCCTTGCCTGCGCGAATGGCATTCAGGGCTTGCCCAATGGCATGGATGCCGGAGGAACATGCCGTCGAGATGGTAAGGTTTGGCCCTTTGGCCCCGAAAGCCAAGGCAAGAATGCCCGAGGCCGAATTCAGGGTAATGGAGGGGACGGTCAAAGGATGGACTCGACTCGGTTTTTTCGTCTCATAAAGTTGAGCAATTTCGCGTTCGGCCATCAGCATGCCGCCCATGCCCGCGCCGACCATGACGCCGACGCGTTCAGGTGATTCGTGTTCCGGCCGGATGCCGGCATCGGCGATCGCTTCCTTCGCCGCGACGAGACCGAATTGAGCATAGCGATCCACTCGACTCGTCAGGCCGTCGTCGCCGTATGCCTGAGGATTAAAGTCCGGGATCTGTCCCGCAATCCGTGAGCGATAGGTCTCAGCCAGCAGGTTTTCAAAGGATCGGAGTTTCGTGATGCCGGAACGGCCCGCAATCGCATGTTTCCAGAATTCACCGACGCCGATGCCGATGGGACTTACGATTCCAAGACCGGTCACTACGACTTTAGGGGCCATGAGATGAACGTGTTGCCGTAAGATTCTCTTGAGTGCAACCTCGTTGCCTAATATCGCACTTTAAGAAACAGGTTGAGGCTGACAATGAAAAACATCACGCACGCGATCCAAGCCGCAACCTCGGGAAGTAATGCCCCGCTTTTCCCCAACGTAATGCCGGCGGAATTCGTGGCCCAGAACAAAAAGCTGATGCTTAAGGCCTGGCCAATGCCTTTCCCGACGCTGGCCGTCCGGGTGCCGGTTTCGAGGAGTCCGATGGACACGCCAAGAATGGTCATGATCAAAGGGACGAAAGCAAAAGCCACTCGCCTCCAATAGTCGGTGAGAAATTTCGTGGTGTTCTGTTTCTCTTGCCGTAAGTGCTCGATGTGTGTGCCGAGTTGGTTCAACGTCATATGTTCGGGCTCGAGAGCGTTCCAGGTTATCAGGTCATCGGGTGTTAAGGACAATGCCAAAGGAAGGGTGATACGTTGAGTTATCTCGACACTGCCGTCAGGTTTGATCACCCGTTGCGCGACGTCGTGTAAGGACCATCGGCCATCCGCGAACTCGGCACCGGCCGCCGTGATCAATGCACTCAAGGTGAATTGGTCGTCCAACCGGTAGAGTGTGACCTCATGAAGGTGTGTGCCCTCGGGGTCGACTCGTTGGACGTGCATAAGCGCATGATTGCGAATGTTCAGCCACAGATTTTTGCTTGTAAAAGAGAGCGGTTGGGGTTTTTTCTGGATCTCCACGGTTCGAATGTATTCCGCTTTGGCATTGGCCAAAGGAATAACGACTGCCGTCAATCCCAACAGAATGACCGTGATGAGGCCCGCAACCGCCAGAAAAGGCATAGTAACGTGAAATATGCCGACCCCACAACTTCGCATCGCGGTGATTTCCTGGTTCTTGTTCAGGAGTCCGACGGCAAGGAGGGAAGCCATTAAAACGGCAAAGGGCACGAGTTGGAAGGAAATATCGGGGATTTTGCAGAGGAAGTACATCAACATGGAGGCCAGTTCCGCATCGTGACGAAGAAACTTCCGCAGTTTTTCAAAAAAGTCGATCACCAGGTAAATGGTGACAAGCCCGGTAAGACACAAGGTCAAGATTCCGAGATAATGTCGGACGATGTACCAGAACAAAATGCCCATGTCAGCGCCGGCTCGCTCGATAAAACAGCATACACATGATCAGGAGTAAGAGGGCGTTTGGGAGCCACGCTCCGGCAAACGGATGAAGGAACAGGGCCGTCACGGAAAACTCTCCCAGCACGTTAAGCAAATAATATCCCACCATGATAAAAATTCCCAAAACAAACCCTCGCATGCGTCCGCTGCGTTTTGAGACGATACCGACCGGCATGCCCAGGACCCCGAGGATAAGAGTCGCCACGGGAAACCCCAGGTCCTTGTAGTATTCCATGAGACGGCGAAGCATACCGGTGTCCCGCCAACCGGACTTTTCCAATTCGGCCATAATGTGTTGGTAATCTGGTCGCTTGGGTGTTGCAATGTTGAAAGCCGGTGACACATGTATCTTGAAATCATAAGTGGAGAACGCCACCTGATGATGTTGGACGTCGTCTTTGGGAACGTGGTGAATCTCGCCTTCATATAATCGAATGCCGAATTGCTTGCGTTGCGGATTTTCGAGCATCTGAAAAGTTTGGGCGGTGATAATGATCTTTTGGGCCGGGTCACGCCGGTCCAGGATAAAAACACCCCTGGCTTTTTCTCCGGATTCGGGTTTGGGGACGAAAATCATCATGTCGTCCGCCGGTTCATTAAACGCGCCTCGATCCAAGGCCAGATGCAATTGATCCTGGATCAGGCTAATGGCCAATTTTTTCAGGGAGATCGATGACCAAGGCTGTCCCCATTGAGAAAGGAACAGCGTTCCCAGGAAAACGAGAAACGAAAAGACAAGAACGGGAACAGCGATCCTGAGCAAGCTCAACCCGGCCGCTCGCATGGCGACAAGCTCCTTGTCGAAGGAAAATCGACTGAAGGTGGTGATCGAGGAGATCAGGCAGGCCATGGGAAGCGTCAACACCAAAAAGGAGGGCATGAGATTGCCGATAATTTTAAAAACGGCCAGAAGGCCAACCCCGTTGGTCACCAACAATTCAACCAACCGTAGCATTTCCTTGGTCAAGACGATAAAGCAAAGGATGCAAAGGCTGATGGAGAAGGGAACGAACAGCTCTTTCAAGATGTAGCGATCGAGAATGGTCATAATGGTCTACGGTCACATATTTGTTGATCCAAATTGGGAGTTCAGGATGAGGATCATGATGTGGACAGCCCCTGATTTTGTCAACGAATGAGCGAACCTTTACAATCATGACGGCGACAGCCCGTATGTTCCCCGCATACTCGGGAACGCGCAAAACCTCTTTGCTTCAAGAGTGGAGTATGTTTTAATTCGCTCCATTCGGCTGAGAAGAAATGGTGATGAACGCTCACTCAGGACGCACGCCTGCCCGTGCTCGTCGGTTTGCCCGGATACTCAAAAGAATTCGGCTTGTCGCAACCGATGTCGATGGGGTCCTGACGGAGGGCGGCCTCTATTATTCAGACTCCGGCGAGCAGATCAAGAAGTTCAACGTTTGGGACGGTCTGGGGTTGGTGCTGTTAAAGAAAGCCGGTCTTGTGACCGCCGTCATCACCATGGATCAAACGCAGTTGGTAAACGTCCGGGCAGCCCAACTCGGTATTTCCGAAATTCACCAGGGCGTCAAGGACAAACTGGCGGTTTTGAAAGAACTCGCATCGAAATATGGAATCCGGCTTGAGGAAATCGCATACATGGGAGACGACGTGACGGATTTGCCCGCGCTCCAAGCGGTGGGATTTTCCGCCGCTCCCGCGAACGGACGCGACCCCGTACGGGAAAAAGTCTTGTACGTGTGCAAAGCCAAGGGCGGGGAGGGAGCGGTCAGGGAAGTGGCCGATCTGATTTTGGCCGCGCAAGGCGTAAAATTCGACGAGGGTGCTCATTCGTGAGTCGCCACCTGTACGCGGTCATTCTTGCCGGCGGGAGCGGGACCCGGTTTTGGCCTGTCAGCCGGGAACGGTTTCCCAAGCAACTCCTCAAGATCATCGGAGAAGAGACCCTGATACAGCAGACGGTCCGACGTGTCCTGAAAGTGGTCGCGGCCAGAAACGTTTGTATCGTGACCAATACTTTTCAGGCCGAAACGATCAAATTGCAATTGTCAAATTGGAAAAATGAATTGGCCGATAATTTTGTGCTCGAGCCGGAAGGCCGGAATACCGGTCCGGCTATCGGCTTGGCAGCACTTCGGTTATTGCGTCGTGACCCCGAGGCCACGATGTTGGTTCTGCCCGCCGACCACGTGATCAAGGGCGACGGGAAATTCAAGCAAGCGGTCTCATTCGGGTATCAATTAGCCCAACAAGGCGTCCTGGTGTCGTTCGGGATTCAACCCGCGGGACCTGAAACGGGGTATGGCTATATTCAGCCGGATACGCGAGCCCTTCTGGGAACCTTCAAGGCGCTTTCAGGCTATAAAATCAGGCGGTTTGTGGAAAAGCCTGACCTGAAAAGGACCCGGCGTTTTTTGGAAACCGGCGGTTATCTGTGGAACAGTGGAATGTTTATGTGGCGTGCCGACAGACTTGTCGAGGAATTTGCTTTCCACCAATCTACGCTGTTGAAGGGACTCCGGGCTATGGACAAGATGGACGAAGCAGGCCCATCAGGAGAGCAACTTGCCAAACGGTATAAACGGCTGAAGTCTGTTTCGATCGACTATGGATTGATGGAGAGATCGACTCGGGCCGCCGTGATCCCCGTTGAGTTTTCCTGGCTCGACGTCGGGAGTTGGAGCAGCCTGGAGAAAATTCTGCCTCGGGACAAGCGTGGCAACGTGACGACCGGGAATGTCGTGGACATCGATAGTCAAGGATCTGTCTTTTTTGCGACAAAGCGACTCGTCGGATCCATCGGGCTGTCCGATATGGTGGTAGTCGATACGCCCGATGCCACACTGGTATGCCCCAAGTCACGCTCTCAAGATGTTAAATCGTTAGTTGAACTTTTGAGGAAGCGCGGAACGCCGGAGCATTTGGAGCATACGGTAATCTATCGTCCCTGGGGGTCGTACACAGTCCTCGAGGAAGGGAAGGGGTACAAGGTGAAACGTATCACCATGTTGCCCGGCCGGCGGCTGTCGCTGCAGATGCACCGCCAGCGGAGTGAACATTGGGTGGTGATTGCAGGGACGGCGCGCGTGACCCGTGACAAGACGGTGTTTGAATTGGGACCTGGGGAGAGTACGGGCATTCCCAAGCTAACCAGACATCGTTTGGAAAATCCCGGCACGGTTCCTCTCGAAGTCATTGAAGTACAATACGGCGCCTATGTGGAAGAAGACGATATTGTCCGGTATCAGGATGACTATGGGCGGGGTACGTAGCTTCCCGCTTTCTTGTTTCCGGGTGACCCGTTCGTGAGTATCTTTCGAGAATATGACGTTCGTGGGATCGTCGGGACAGATCTGACGCCCGAGGTGGCGCAATCCATCGGCCGCGCCTATGGGACCATGGCTTGGCAACGAGGCTCTCGAACGGTGGCCTTGGGACGAGACGGACGTCTGACCTCGCCGGATCTCCGGGACCGCGTGTTGGCCGGCATCACGGCTACGGGGGTAAACGTCGTGGATATTGGAGTTTGTCCGACGCCGTTACTCTACTTTACCTTATATGAGTTGCCGGTTGACGGAGGGGTGATGGTCACCGGGAGCCATAATGCGGCCGAATATAACGGCTTCAAAATGTGTCTGGATAAAATGGCGCTGCATGGCGAAGACATCCAGGAACTCAAGCGCCTGATCGAGATCGGGGCGTATACGTCAGGATCAGGGACCGTTTCCAGGGCGTCGGTGATTCCTTCCTATCTTCGTTATCTCAAGGAGCACTTTGCCTGTGTCGACGGAAAGGGAAAGCACGTGGTTGTTGATTGTGGAAACGGCACCGCGAGTTTGGTGGCAAAAACGGCCTTGGAGCAATTGGGGTGTCACGTCACGGGGTTGTATGACGACCTCGATGGCCGTTTCCCCAACCATCATCCGGATCCAACCGAAGTCGAGAATCTTCAGGATCTCATTCAAGCCGTGAAACGCCATCGAGCGGACGTCGGAATTGCGTACGACGGCGACGCGGACCGCATCGGGACAATCGACGAAAAGGGGACTATTGTCTGGGGAGACCGCCTGCTCCTGATTTTTGCACGGGACCTCTTGAAGAACAGGCCCGGGAGCACGGTTGTTTCCGAAGTCAAAGCCTCCCAATGCCTGTACGAAGATATTCGAGCTCGGGGAGGGAACGGCGTCATGTGGAAGACGGGCCATTCCGTGATGAAAGCCAAGATGAAAGAAGAAAATGCCGCCCTGGCCGGAGAAATGTCGGGACATATGTTTTTTGCCGATCGCTATTTCGGGTACGACGACGCGATTTATGCCTCGTGCCGGTTGCTTGAAATCCTGTCGAAAACGCAAGCACCGTTCTCTTCCCTTTTGGCGGATTTGCCGCCCACGCAGGTCACACCGGAAATTCGCATGGAGTGCCGGGACGATGTGAAATTTCGGTTGGTCGAGGCAGTACGAAACCGGCTTGTCGAGGCGGCAAAGCAGCCGAATCCGCCGAATGCTCATCATTCGAGCCCTGTCATTCGGGAAGTCGTCACAATTGACGGAGTTCGTGTCTGTTTCGATGATGGCTGGGGACTCATTCGTGCCTCCAACACGCAACCCGCGTTGGTCCTTCGTTTCGAGGCCACCACGGCCGAACGAATGCAAGCCATTCGCACCTATCTGGAAGGGGAGTTGGAAGCCTGCACCCGGACAGTGGCGCGATGACATACCACTCTTTCTCCTTCCCGATTCCCCCTCTCCCCCTCGTGGGAAAGGGCGGGGGGGGGAAAGCAAAGACTCTGGATCCTCGATTGCCTTTGCTGTCATTGGTATGAAAATAGCTAGGACACCCCCGAACTGTCATTCCTGCGAAAGCAGGAATCCAGGGTAGTTCTCTTGCGAACGAAAGGAAAAGAAAAGACACTGGATCCTCGATTAGGGATGTCGAGGATGACAGAAAAAAGAAAAGCAGATTCCTCGCTAGGTCCTTCGTGTTGCTCGGGACAGGCTTGGAATAGCGGAAAGAATGTGGTTGTTTCCTCTGGTTAGTGTACAATCTCAACAGAAATTTATGGGTACCGGATTGATGCGACATAAAATGTTCGTGCTCGGTGTAAGCGGCATACTGCTGGGATGTCTGTGGGGGATCGCACTGTCACCTTCCGCTTTTGCTGTTCAGGACAAAGAAGATTATCGCTATGGCGTTTCCCTGTGGGGTGTTCCGGCCGGACACGCATACATGAAAAACGAAACGATGGTTGATGCGGACGGGCGTCCGGCCCGGCACCTGACGACCACGATTCGATCGAATGATTTCATTTCTTTCTTTTTTCCCGTCAAGAACCACGTGGATTCGATGGTCGATCCCGTGACCATGCTTCCCCGCCATTTATTTTTTGAACGTCGCGAGGGCGATCGCCATGAAAAGTTTGATGTCACGTTTGATCGCGTGGCCAACCAGGTTACGGTGTTAAAGGACGGCAAGTCCTCGATCCATGACATTCCTCCCGGTACACATGGCCCCTTATCGTGTTTATATTTTTTGCGTACGATGCCCAATCTTGAACCGGGCTCTTCCGTGTTTATGAATATTCATCACGACCGGAAAAACTACAAGACCGAGGTCAAAGTCGAGGCCATCGAATCAATCAGGGGCCCCTGGGGGGAGGTCGAAGCGATCCGTCTACTGGCGATCATGCCGTTTCGGGGGATTTTTTTGAATGAAGGTAACATTAGAATCTGGGTTACCAACACGCCGGAGCGTGTTCCCGTCATGATGGAAGCCCGTGTGATCGTCGGATCGGCTACTGCACTGATTGAAAAATGGGTTCCGTCAGGGAAATGAGTCTCGACTTTTTCACGAAAGGTCTTATAATAACTTCTTTCATATCCTTAATTCGGTCATGGTCTCTCTCACCCACCACATTGTCGAACAGCGCCGACTTCAGCCTGCCAGTGCCGAAGAATTCTCTGACATCATGAACCGGATTGTCTCCGGGGGGAAGAGGATTGCTCAAGAGCTGAGTGAAGCGGGACTCACGGACAGTCTCGGGACGACCGATGAGCGAAACGTCCATGGCGAGCAGGTGAAACGAATGGATGCACGAGCCAACCAGATTTTTGTGGATGCCTTTCAGGACGGCGGGATCGTGCAAATCGTGGTGTCCGAAGAAATGGATGAGCCGCTTGCCGTGGCGCATGCCGAAGGGTCGGGAAACTATGCCGTGTTTTTCGATCCCCTGGACGGATCCTCGAATATCGACGTGAACGCGCCTCTTGGGTCGATTTTTTCCGTCCACCGCTTGGACCCCGCCGGAAATTTTCTGAAACCAGGGTGTGAGCAGGTGGCCAGCGGGTATCTGCTATATGGCGCCAGCACCATTCTTGTGTATACGTGTGGAAGGGACGTCCATCAGTTTACGCTTGATCCCGCGGTTGGGGAGTTTTTCCTGTCCGCTTCGAATATTCAAATTCCGGCCATCGGAAAAATTTACAGTGTTAATGAAGGAAATGAGTCTAAGTGGTCTAAACATTTGGTAAAGATAGTAGACTACTTTAAGGATAATGATGAAGAGACCGGACGGCCTTATTCCTCCCGGTACACGGGGTGTCTTGTGGCTGACGTGCATCGAATTCTTTTGAAGGGTGGGCTCTACCTGTATCCCGGTGAAGTGAAGAAGCCTGAGGGAAAACTGCGTTTGATGTATGAAGCCGCTCCGTTGAGTTTCGTGGTGGAACAGGCCGGGGGTCTTGGCAGCACGGGGGTGGAACGGATTTCCACCATTCACCCCAAGACGCCTCACCAGTGCGTACCGCTTATCATCGGTAGTCGAAGAGACGTCGAAGTCGCAGAACAATTTTTGAGATAGTAGGGGACGGCCCCTGTACCGTCCCGGTTGAGAGTTGCACCGGTTTGGATCATTTGGGCAGTAACTGCCTGGAATACCAAGAATATCGTTTATGTCCAGGCATGCACGACTTAAGAGGAGACCGCATGGCTCTGCGAGCCGGTTTTCTTATCATCAGCGTTCTGCTCGGGCTCATGGTGGGTTACATGACGGGAGACGGCAAGCTGCTCCATGCGGCAGCCGGTGCAGGATTCGGGGCCTTGCTCAGTGGAACGCTGGTGTTCATGGAGGTCTCCTTTATGGAACGTCTCCCTGCCCGTGCCTTTGTGTACGGCGGGACCGGCTTCAGTCTGGGACTGCTTCTCTCGGGGATGTTTATTTTCTTAACGTTCTTTCTGGGCCCACACCCGATCATCCGGTGGGGCACTTTCGCAACGCTTCTGATGTTTCCGTATCTCGGACTCACGTGGGGCATTCGTTATGGCAAGGGTGACGATGAGGAGGACGCGACCACGGCCGGCTTGAATCCTACAGGCCGATTTCACACCCCCAAATTGCTGGATACGAGCGTGATTATCGACGGACGGATTGCCGATCTGTGTGAAACCGGGTTTATGGAGGGAAAGTTCGTCATCCCTCAATTCATTTTGCAGGAATTGCAGCATATTTCCGACTCGGCCGATTCGTTAAAACGCGCACGAGGTCGTCGGGGGCTCGATATTCTGAATCATATTCAAAAGAATGACGACGTCGTGGTGGAAATTGTTGAAGATGATTTCCCCAATATCAAGGAAGTTGACGCCAAGTTGGTGGAAATGGGCAAGAAGCTGGGCGCCAAAATTCTGACCAATGATCTGAACCTGAACAAGGTTGCCGAACTTCAAGGCGTGCAAGTGCTGAACATCAACGAATTGTCGAACGCACTCAAGCCGGTCGTCCTTCCCGGTGAAACGATGCGAGTCTTCGTGTTGAAGGAAGGAAAGGAGGCCGGGCAGGGCGTGGCGTATCTGGACGATGGAACGATGGTGGTCGTTGATAATGCCAAACGCTGTATAGGCAAGAACGTGGACGTGGTCGTCACGAGTATTTTGCAAACGAGTGCGGGCAGGATGATCTTTACCCGCCTGCGTGAAGAAACCGATCGGGATGTGTTGAGTTTTGCACGTGGATGAGTGGGTTGCCGCGGTGGTGCCGGCCGGAGGGTACGGTACGCGAATGGGGAACGGGACCCCCAAGCAGTTTCTTCAATTGGGTGACGTTCCGCTTCTCATCCATGCTCTTCGGGTATTCGAGTCGAGCCGGACGATTACTGAAATCGTCGTGGTCGTTCCCCAGGACGCGGTGGAGTATTGTCAACAAGAACTCCTGCCTCAATTCGCCCTTTCCAAAGTCAACACGGTCACCGGTGGCGGAGCACGCCGACAGGATTCGGTCTGGAACGGATTGCAAGCCGTGGATGAACGGACGAAGATCGTCATAGTCCATGATGCCGTACGGCCGTTCGTGACGGGGGCCATGGTCGAACAAGTGGTTGAGAGCGCCGGGACCCATGGTGCGGCTATCGTGGCAATCCCTCTTCACGATACAGTGAAGCAGGCGGCTTCGGACGGGATGATCGAGGCAACCCTTGACAGGCAACGGCTTTGGTTGGCCCAGACGCCGCAAGCCTTTCGTATCGAATTGCTGCGGGAAGCGCACCGGTCAAGCCGGCAGGCCGACGTCGAGGCGACGGATGACGCGTTTCTGGTCGAGCGAATCGGACATCGGATTTTCATCGTCAGTGGAAGTCCTGACAACATCAAAGTGACTCGTCCGGAAGACCTGGTGATGGGCGAAGCGATCCTGGCCGCCCAAAGGAGCCGTCCTTTTTCCGACTGACATGACAGGACAAGCCTCATTTCCATCCTTTTCACTTGCTGCTTTTTTCCTGTATCCTTATAGGTTCGAGAGTTCGGATAGCAAAGGACGAGTATGCGGGTTGGTATCGGGTACGATATTCATCAATTGAAGGAAGAGCGGCCGCTCATTCTTGGCGGGGTGCGGGTTTCACATACGCATGGCTTGGATGGTCACTCAGATGCGGATGCGCTTACGCATGCGGTTTGTGATGCGTTGTTGGGAGCCATGGGAGAAGGGGATTTGGGCCGTTATTATCCCAGCAGCGATCCGCAATTTGCGAATATGAACAGTCTGGATATGCTGGAAGGCGTTTGCGCCAAACTCGAGGAGCGGGGTTTGCGTCTCGTCAATTTGGATGCGGTCATCGTGGCGCAGGCTCCTCGGCTGGGAAACTATTTGGCTGAGATGAGCAAGCAGTTGGCCCGGGTCTTACGCGTTGACCAGTCGCTCGTCAACGTGAAAGTCAAAAGCCATGATCGTCTCGGGACGCTTGGCAGGCAGGAAGGGATCGCCGCCCAGGCCGTCTGTCTTTTGGCGCAAGTTCCGTCTGAGAAAACGAGTTGAACGATGTTCAGCGTCATTCGACAAGATCTTCGAGCCGTTTTTGATCGCGACCCTGCCGCCAGGACCACACTTGAAGTGTTTCTGACTTATGCCGGATTTCAGGCGTTGCTGGCCTATCGGTTTGCTCACCGGTTGTGGAAGATGCGGCTTCGTCTCTTGGGCCGGTTGGTTTCGCAAGTCGCCCGTTGGGTGACGGGCGTAGAAATTCATCCCGGTGCGTCTATCGGATACGGGTTTTTCATCGATCACGGCATGGGCGTGGTGATCGGGGAAACCACGGAAATCGGCGATTACGTCACGTTGTTTCAAGGGGTGACGTTGGGCGGAACGGGAAAAGAAAAAGGGAAACGACATCCCACGTTGGGCAATCACGTGGTGGTGGGGTCGGGCGCCAAGGTGTTGGGTAACATTCGAATCGGGGATTCGGTGAAAATCGGGGCCAATTCGGTGGTGTTACGCTCAGTCCCCTCCAATTCCACGGTTACCGGCATTCCCGGACGCATCGTCAAGTCGATTGGAGCCCGGGTGCCGGAAGAAGCCATGGATCACGCGAATATTCCCGACCCGATCGCGGAACGGTTTGATGCCATGGAGCGGGAACTCATTGATCTGCGAAAAAAAATGGAGAGCGACTGAGCGTTGTTGGATTCAATTCTTTTGCCTCCTCACCCCAGCCCTCTTCCTCCAATGGAGAGGATGTTGGGGGAGCGGGAATGGTCAATGGATGAGTGAACGCCTGCACAGCACAGGAGGGAGGGGGGATAGCTTGTGAGTGAAGGTCCCGGAATCACCAAACGTGTACAAGAAATTCTCGGGTATTATCAAAGTGACGCGCCGAGCATTCGTGCGAATTTAGCCAGGTTATTGATGAGTGGCCGGTTGGCGGGCACAGGTAAACTGCTGATCTTGCCAGTGGATCAGGGCTTTGAACATGGTCCTGCCAGAAGCTTTGCGGCCAATCCTTCCGGGTATGATCCCCTTTACCACTTTGAACTGGCCATTGATGCCGGATGTAATGCCTATGCTGCTCCGTTGGGGTTTTTGGAGGCAGGCGCAGCGGAATATGCCGGCCACATTCCATTGATCCTGAAGCTCAATAACAGCGACTCCCTTTTCGACGGTGATGACTATAATCAGGCCGTCACGGGCAGCGTGCAGGATGCCCTTCGTTTAGGGTGTTGTGCGGTTGGGTACACCATTTACCCTGGGTCGGCGTACAGCCAGGAGATGTATGAAAGTTTGCAGGAGATTGCCGCAGAAGCCAAATCGGTCGGACTCGCCGTGGTGGTCTGGTCGTACCCCCGTGGTGGGAAATTAACCAAGGAAGGAGAGACGGCTATTGACGTGGTGTGTTATGCCGCCCAGATCGCGGCTCAACTGGGAGCGCACGTTATCAAGGTCAAAGTGCCGACGGATTATATCCATCAAACGGAAGCCAAAAAGGTCTATGAGGCTGAGAGCATTCCCATAAGTACTTTGGCTGAGCGAATTCGTCACGTGGTGCAAAGTACGTTCAATGGCAGGCGCATCGTTATTTTCTCCGGTGGCGCCAAGGGTACGGACAAGACCATTTTTGACGAGGTGCGGGCGATTCGCGACGGGGGAGGCTTCGGGTCGATCATCGGTCGGAATTCTTTTCAGCGCTTGAAGCCTGATGCCTTAACGTTTTTGGATACCTGCATGAAAATTTATGCAGGAGAAGTTGCGTAAGCCTGTTCCTTCTGTCATTGGCATGACAATCATCCCCACGCTGTCATTGGTATGAAAATAACCTCCTGTTGTCATTCCCGACGTTAGTAATCGAGGATGACAGATTGGTACAATGGCCCCATTTTCATCTCTTGGGGTGCAGGCGGCAAGCCTGCATGAGAAATTTTGGTCTATTAAGGATAGAGCCCTCGGGCGGTATGAGCCTGCGCCACTTGATCGATTCCGTTCATGAGGGCAGCCATCCGCATCGTGATTTTTTTCTTTTCGGCAAAGTGGAGTGTCCGATGAAAGGCTGCGGTGATGATTTCATGAAGTCGTTGCCTGATATCACGCTCATTCCAGAAAAAGCGTTGGACGTCCTGCACCCACTCGAAATACGAGACGATCACCCCGCCTGAGTTGGCTAAAATATCGGGAATAATGAACACGTCCCGATCGTCCAAAATAGCGTCCGCCTCCAACGTGGTCGGCCCATTCGCCGCTTCCGCCAGAATGCGACAGCGGAGACGCCCGGCGTTTTCGCCGGTAATTTGTTCCGAGAGTGCGGCGGGAATCAGTACCGTACACTCCAGGGTGAGCAATTCGTCGTTGGTCACGTGATCACCGACTTTCATTTCTTGAATGGGCGAACCAAGCTGATGGTGTCGAAAGATCGCGTCTATCGGCAATCCCTTTGGATTGAAGACACCGCCCGTTACGTCACTGATACCAATCACTCGAGCCCCGGCTTTGCTGAAGATCTTGGCGGTGTGTGAACCGACGTTCCCAAACCCTTGGATCACCACGCTTGTATCCTCCAGGTTGATTCCTTTATGACGAAGTGCTTCTATCGTGACGTTTACCACCCCTCGTCCGGTAGCTTCTTCTCGACCCAGACTCCCTCCGATTGCAAGAGGTTTACCGGTGACGGTACCGGGGACGGAAAACCCGACCTGCTGACTGTAGGTATCCATGAACCAGGCCATGACTTGCTGGTTCGTGCCGATATCCGTTGCCGGAATATCCTTGTCCGGGCCGATCAACGGAAAGATTTCGGCAGCATAGCGCCGGGTGAGACGTTCGAGTTCGGCCAGTGACAATGTATGAGGATCGACTTGAATGCCGCCCTTTGCCCCTCCATATGGCAGTCCGGCCAATGCGGTTTTCCAAGTCATCCACATGGCTAATGCCGCCACTTCTCCCAAAGTCACGTCCTGATGGTAGCGGAGTCCGCCCTTGGATGGCCCGCGTGCGGAATCATGCTGGACCCGGTATCCCTGAAAAACGCGAACGTGACCGTCGTCCATTCGGATCGGGAGTGCCACCAGCAACGACCGCTGCGGAGTCTTCAGGCGTTCTCGCAAATTCGTATCCAGGTCCATAGCTTCCGCAACCCGGTCGAATTGGGCGACAGCCAGACGAAAAGTCGGGTGATCGAATTCGGGGATCATGGTCTGGGTTTTATGTGACGGTCGGGTCATGCCTTCTGATAAAATCTTACTCCTTGAGCAAGGTAATGTCACTTGGGAACCCTCGGCTATCGTGAGACGAGGAAGGGTCGGCATACGCCGTTCGGTAAAATTGTGCTTAACGCATTTACTCAACGTCTATCGGCCTGTAAGATGATACTGTTTTTGTAGAGGACGGCTCCCGTGTCGTTTTTGGTGAGGGGGTGAAGCTCAGTGTTGACCCTTTTTTGTCTTGGCTGGATGTTGCTTGTCGTTCTCCTTCCGGCTGCCTTGAGTCAGGCAGAAGGTTCTCAAATCATCCTTTTGGATCGAGTACCTTTTTATGCGCCCTCGACCATGACGGTCCTGCCCGGGCAGGTAGTCCGGTGGCACAATCAGTCGATGCAGCCTCATACCGTGACTCACGACAGTTGCGGGCGGGGTGGGAAATGCGCCTTTGCTTCCGAACACCTTCATCCCGGAGAGCGTTTCAGCGTGAACGGGTTGTCTCCGGGAACCTATTCCTATCATTGCGAGCTCCATCCGTTTATGCGTGGTCGCATTCAGGTCAAACGGATTGTGCAAAACCACGGCATTACCGAATTGTAGCCCATCCTTCCGAGGGAATTCCCGATCAGGGCGGCTCGATCGGGGATCGGGGATAAGCATCAAGGGCCGGCTGACGGACGTTTGTAATGGACGTCAAGCAGATAGAGCCCTTGAGGGGGCGCCGTGGGACCCGCCTCCCGACGATCCTTGGCCGCAAGGATTGTCGCCAGGGCATCGGGGCTTCTTTTCCCATGACCGACTTCGACGAAGGTTCCGACTAAGGCCCGAACCATTTGTTTCAAAAACCGGTCGGCCTGTATCGTGCAACGAATCAATGGGCCGTCGCATAACCAGTCAATCCGGTGGATGGTACAGGCGGGATTTTTTGTGCCGGCCGCCGGTCCTTGAAACGACGTGCAGTCGTGTTGTCCCAGGACGTGACGTGAAGCCTCGCGCATGAGGTTTACATCAAGAGGTTTGGCAACCTGCCACACGCGGAGATGATCCAACGCCGGGCGCGTCCGCTGGTTGAGAATTCGATATTCGTACGTCTTCGAGTGCGCGTCGTACCGTGCATGGAAATTGTCGGCTGCGATCTCCGTTTGGCGCACGCTGATGTTTTTCGGAAGGACTCCGTTCAAGGCGCGAGTCCACTCATAGGGCAAGAGAGGGCTATTCGATTGAAAACAGACGACTTGCCCGAGAGCATGAACGCCCGCGTCCGTTCGACTAGCCGCTATGGTTGAGATGGAGCATCGGGTAATTTGGCGTAACGCGTCTTCCAGCGCCGCTTGGATTGTCGGCCGGTCGGGTTGCCGTTGCCATCCGGCATACGTGGTTCCGTCATATTCAAGCAGGAGGTTGTAAGTGGTCATAACCCGGTGCAGGATCGGATGTGTTGACTTATTTACAGTTCCTTCAAGTATGATCGAATGCCTTCATAAATGCCCTCGGCCAGCTTCTTCTGAAACGTTTTCGACCTCAGTCGTTTTTCTTCCATCGAATTGGATATAAACCCCACTTCAGCCAGGATGCTTGGCATGGTCGTGAAGCGCAAGACGTAAAATGGGGCGGTTTTGACCCCATGATTCTTGATTTTGTAATGCTTGCGTAACGTGGTGACGAGCGTGCCACTGGTGGTCTCGGCAAAGGTCTGGGATTGTGTGATTTTATGGTCATTCAAACTATCGGTAATAATGAACTGCCATGGTGGAGTATCACTTTCCAATCTCATCCCGTTTTCTCGGGCAGCGACTTCAAGGGCACGGGGATCACTGGCCTTTCCAAAATGGTAAATTTCCAGTCCCTGAATGGATTTCCGCGGATGAGAATTGACGTGAATGGAAATAAACAAACAGATCCGTGACTTTTTCTTCGCCTCAACGTTTGCCCCCATGTCCTTTCCACACCACTCCAGCTTTTGTTTGTTGGCAAATTTCACTCGATCTTCCAAATCGAGAAACACGTCTCTTGATCGGGTCAACAGGACTTTGGCTTTGTGACGTTTTTGAATCAGATCGCGTAAATATTTCGAGACCTGCAAAACAATGGCTTTTTCTTTGGTGCCTTTTCGCCCGATTGTTCCGGGGTCTCTTCCACCGTGTCCGGGGTCGATGACGACCAGAACGCCTGTTGGGGTTTTCGAAGAAGGAAGGTTCGATTGCACAACACGAGAGTTGCTCTGCCGAGTCGCTTCGGAGGGTTTGCTTGTACTGGTTACCGGTTCTGCCGTGTTCCCGAGTGTTTTTTTGGAAAAAAAGAGATCTAGGACCACCCTGTCTGGTTGACGCAGGGTGAGGACTCTGTATGTCCGGAGAGCTTGGAGGTCCAGAACGATGCTGACGGTTCGAGCTTCTCCCGGAGCTATGGCCATGGCTCGCGGGAAATCTTTTCCCTTGATTTGCCGTTGAGCGCGTTTGCTCAGTTCGACATTGGTCAGGGAAATCGTCGCGTTGCGTTGGTTTTTCTTTTCTTGAATTGCGATCCGGCCGGTCAGATCCAGTACAACGCGGGTATATTTTTTATGAGCGTGGTACCTGACGTTCTTGACGGTGAGTTGAGAGGTCCTTGGACGGGGCGAAGTTCCTTTTTTTGCCAGAACGATGTGCGCCGGGAATGCCGCATCGGACAAGGCTGGGCGAGGGGACGATTCGGATGCCGATACCGGTCCGGCTACAGCTCCCCACAACGCCGTGGAACATATCAGGGCAAGGGCAAATACGTTTTTCATGAGATTTGACGGCAGGAAGATGACGTCGTCCCAGCATAACAAATTCTTTTCGTTCTGTCATTGACAGTGCAAAAACTCTGGGCTAGCGTGTCTCTTCGCATGCCACTCTCTCTCCTCATAGACGGGTATAATCTGTTGGGTTCTCTCGGCAAAAGAAAGTCTGAACAGCTAACCGACGGTGCCGAGGCGCGGGCAACCCTCATCGATCGGCTTTCGTTATACAGCCAACGTAAAGGGCATCCCGTGATCGTGGTGTTTGATGCCTGGCGAGAGCCAACAGGGCTTGGGTATCATGAACACCGGACGGGCGTGCACGTCATGTTTACCAAACGGGGAGAGCGTGCCGACCAGGTTATCCAGCGGTTGGCCCGGCAGTATGGTCCGACCTGCGCCGTGGTTTCTTCGGATTTGGAGATCATCCAGACTGCCAAATCACATGGGGCCTTCGTCATGAAGTCTCATGAATTTCAAGTAAAACTCGAAAATCGTGAAGACAAAAAAGCCGTTGAGGGAAAATCCCACTCCATTTATCCAGCACAATCCGGGGCCAAGATCGAAGACGAGAGACCTCAGGGGCGCTCTGATAAAAAAGGCAATCCTCGAAAGTTACCCAAAGCCGTCCGCATTCGGAACCGCCAACTCAGGGGATTCTGAAGACACGTTTTGTATTGTCAACGGTGGCCCGTGCAATGGATTCAACGGACCCGTTCCCACGGATCTTCGCCAATGTTTCCGCCACGTATTGCACGTAGGCGGGTTCGTTGCGTTTCCCGCGATAGGGAACAGGCGCAAGATAAGGACAATCCGTTTCGACCATGAGACGGTCCAGGGGAACGGTCTTCGCGATGTCCCGGAGCATCGTCGCATTTTTGAACGTCAGTACCCCGGAAAAGGAAAGATAAAAACCTAAATCCAGGGCATCCTTGGCGAGCCACGCGTCTCCTGAAAAACAGTGAAAGACGCCACCGACGTCAACCGCACCTTCTTCCCGAAGAATCATCACGGTATCTTCTTGTGCTTCACGCGTGTGGATGATGAGAGGAAGAGCCAGTTCACGTGCCAGGTGAATTTGCTGACGAAACCGTTGGCGTTGGATCTCCCGTGGAGAATGGTCATAATGATAGTCCAATCCGATTTCGCCGTAGGCAACGACTTTTGGGTGGCGGGCTAAAGACCGAAACGACGCATACCAATCTTCTCTTATTTCCTTGGCTTCATGCGGATGTACGCCGATAGTGGCAAAGACGTTGGGATAGGCTTGTGCCAGAGCCACGGCGGCCTGGCTGGTGGCCAAGTCACAGCCAATCGTGACAATGGATTCAATGCCGGCAGCTTCGGCACGTTGAAGGACGTCGTCCCGATCGGTATCGTATCTCAAATCATCCAAATGAGCATGGCTGTCGATGAGCATAACCACTCTCTGCGTTCACGTTAGCGGGGAATCCTAGCACATCAACCGTTACCAAAGAAGCCGGGGGAGCAATGGATTGGGATACGGCATTGTTTTATGCCGTCAACGGATGGGCCGGTCGGTCGGTCGCTCTGGACTGGTTGATGCTGCAATGTTCGTCGGCAAGAAATTTCATCGTGTTGGTTGCGGCGTATCTGGCCTGGCGAGCGTGGCTCGATTGGCGTCACTGCATTCTGGTCACGGCGTCCCTGGGTGTATCGATTGGTGCGGGGGATTTCATTGGGAACCAAATCAAGTTCTGGATTGCCCGTCCGCGGCCGTGCCAGGTTCTGCTGAACGTTCATGAATTGAGCGGATGCGGGGCAATGTTCAGCCTGCCTTCCAATCACGCCGTGAATACGGCGACGGCTGCGGCCCTGCTTGGAGTGCTGTTCCCCTCCACTCGATGGGTCGCGGGGCCCCTTCTTGTTCTTGGTGGCTTGTCTCGCGTCTATCTTGGCGCCCATTACCCAACGGACGTATTCGTGGGATGGTGTCTCGGTGGTCTCCTGGGCGTAACGGTTGGGTATCTTGTTGCAAAAAATCCCTGGTCTCGGAACTGACCCGTGGTGGAGTAGGGACCAACGATCGTTGGTCCCTACAGGGGCACGGGGCCGGTAAACTCAACGAAACTACCGGGGCAGTTACAGCTTCCGCAAGGCGGAGACCCGGTCTTCGATTGGTGGATGAGTCGAGAAGATCTGCATGAAACTTCGAGTTTGACCCGAGATTTTCATGGTCGCCAGAGCGTCTTCCGTCTGGTATTGGTACTCGACCCGTTTGACCCATCGATCGATCGCTTGCAGTGCCGAGATCATGTGTTCCTTGCCCACCGTATTGGCTGCAAACTTATCGGCAGAAAATTCCCGGCGGCGTGACCACCAACTGATGGGAATCATCGCGAGGATCGATAAGACGATTTGGAGAAAGAAATAGACGCCAAGGCCCAACATGGGATTGCGTTCGGCAACTTGGCGGTACACGATTCTGCTGATGAAATAGACGAAGGTATTCATCAAGCCGGCCAGGATCGTCGTCGTAAACATATCGCCGTTGTAGACGTGCCCCATTTCATGGGCCAGGACGGCCCGTACTTCTCCTTCGTTCAGGTTGTTCAACAAGCCGGTTGACACGGCCACCATCGAGTTGTTTTTCGACGGCCCCGTGGCAAAGGCATTGGGGTCTGGGGAGTCGTACAGCCACACTTCCGGCGTTTTAATATCCAGCCGATTGGCGATCTTCTGCACCGTTTCATAGACAAGTAGTTCGGCGGGGTGTTGGGGTTGGGTAATCTGCCTGCAATCCAGCATCATGCGTGCCATTTGCTTGGAAAACGCCAAGCTGACGAAGGCGCCGCCGAATCCGATGACAAAGGCCCACAAGAGGTCTTGTTGAACGAATGAGCCGCGAAGGTCGATCCCGAACGCGGGCAGGACTATTTCCATGAGAATCGTGAAGGTGATCGATAGGGTGATAAAGATCAGAATATTGGACAACAGCAGCAAGCCAATACCTTTCAGCTTTTTCATGCGTTCCTCCTCTATAAAAACGTTCTGCTTGGGTGATCCGTGATGAACTCTGTTTGATGAACCACCGCCACTGGGCCGTTCAAGACGGGTTGCTTGAAACCCTCAAGAGGTCCACTCTATAGTCAGCTTACCATGATATAGTAATACCATATTTTTGTGAGTCAAGGCAGGATGCTCGCGTAGATACGTCTTGTGCTTTGCCCCCTCACTCCAGCCCCCCGATTAAAAATGTCGGGGGCTTTGCCTTATTTCGGGTTAGGGGAGAGGGTGCTGTAGGGAATTATCAAAGAATGAGTGAACACATAAAGGGATGACTGATGAGACATACATTTTGGTTTGCCGTGTTGCTTTGTAGCGCGTTGACGGGTTTTTCTTCGGGGGTGGCTCTTGGGGAGACCGACCAGGAGGTCCTGGTGCTTCAACCGGATGCCGAGGGGATACAGCGAGCCTTCATTGTGCTGGACAGTTATGCGTATACGCCGCCGCATATCAGCGTCGAGGCGGGGATGCCGATCGAATTCCAGCTTGAAAACCAGAGTTTTCTGACCCCGCACAATTTCATCATCGATTATCCGGATGTGGGTCTCCAGCACAACGTCAGTGTGGATGCCGGAGATCGCGTCACGATCCGGTTCGTGGCGCAGACCCCCGGAACGTACACCTTTTATTGTGATAAGCAGTTGCTGTTCTTCCCCAGCCACCAGGAAGAGGGAATGGAGGGCCGTCTCGATGTCCGGCCGGCGAGTCGATGATGAATGCGAAACGCCTCGAACGCTATTTGTTACATGACGTGTTAAAGCAGGTATCGCGTTCATTTTATCTGACCCTGACCGTCTTGCCGGGGTGTGTGGCCAAACAGGTTGGGCTGGCGTATCTGTTCGCACGGGCGGCCGACACGATTGCGGACGCGGGCCGGATGGACCGGAGTGCCAGAGCAACGTTGTTACGGCAACTCAAGCTTCAATTCGTTCGAGAATCCTGCAATCGTGAAGAAATCAACGCCATTCAGGCCATGACGGCCTCTCAACAGGGGCATGTCGGCGAACGCACCTTGCTCGAACATCTCGACGGCTGTTTCCGGATGTACGAAAACCTGGCACCGGACGATCAGGTGGAGATCCGTCGCGTCCTGCCGATTCTCATCAGCGGCATGGAAATGGACATGGAGCGTTTCCCCGGGGAATCCGAGGCCGATCTCTCGGCGCTTTCTTCGCTGGACGACCTCGACGCTTATACGTATAAGATCGCGGGCTGCGTCGGAGAGTTTTGGACTAATATCATGCATGCCCACTTGCCGCGCATACGCCGGACTTGGGACCGGGAATCCAAGATTTGTACGGGCATCAGGTTCGGCAAGGGACTCCAATTGACCAACATTTTGAAAGACCTGTCCACGGACCTGCGCCGTGGGCGGTGTTATATCCCCTCGGAGTTATTGGCGCAGGCAGGTTTGGAACCCCGTGATCTATTGGAGACACGTACGATGACAGCCTTCCGCCCCGTTCTGTACGCGTTGGTGAAAACGGCGCTCGCCCATTTGGATCAGGGATGGCTGTACGCCACGTCGATCCCCCGACGCGACGTTCGCCTGCGCTTGGCCTGTATGTGGCCGATTCTCATTGCCCTAAAAACGCTTCATCTCCTGACCACATGCGACAATCTTCTGGATCCTGCCCGGAAATTGAAAATTTCCCGGTTCGAGGTCTATCGCATCATCGTCACTTCCACGCTGACGGGCGGAGCTACGTCTCTCGGCACCGCCTATTGGGGACACCTCCGCAAGGCCATCGCATAGCAATGATTACTCGGGCTGGGGAACGAGCAGCTTTTCGCCTTTTCGAAAAACTCCATAAATTGCTTGTGACGGACAGGCATCGAGGCATATCCGACACGTTTCCATACACCGTGATTCGTCGAATTTATACGGGGGGGTCGATAACCAAGCCCCGGTTGGACAGACAGGAATACACACGGCCTTATGCGTGCAGCGATCCGGATGACGAACCAAATGATCCCGCGTTATCATCATAGGTTTTACTCCTTCAAAGAGTCCCCCGGAAAACATATCCAACATATTTTCGGGACGCCGCATATTAAGAATTCCACTTCTTCACGAGAGAACGAATGCGATCCTTTAACTCGGGGATGTCTTTCAGGTTATTGTGAATGGCACCGAGGATGTTTTCCATGCGTGCCATCCGGGTCGCTTCCCGGTCCCGTTGCACGAGTGCTTCATATTCACGATAGGCGTTGGGGTAACGGGTGCGGATATGGGTTTGAACGACAGTGATCCCATCACGGAGTTGCTGAGGTTCCGGCGCAAGAGGTGGCACAATGGCAAAAGAACCATTATCGAGTATGAGCACCTTTGCTTCGCTTTGCTCGATCGAGGTCACGGACGTGATGGTATGGCCGGCCATCTCGTCCCAGGACCGGAGTAACCCGGGAAACTGCTTGAGGAACGCGACTTTTTCCTGATTCGCTTTCCATTTGGCTTCATTGGCCGACATGGGAAAATTTCGTGCTTTACGTTTGAAATTGAAGATGTTCTCTTGTTACACCATGGGTTTGTACGTCTAAGGAGAAATCGGAGTGGCGCGGGATTCCAGCCGGAGCGAAGGAACGTCGTGTCCGGGCATGAGCAGGCGTTCCACCAATTCACCCTTAACCACATGCCGTTCCATAATTTCCGTGACGTCGGCTTCATTCCCGACCCAATACCAGACGCCTTCAGGATAAATGACGACGCTGGGGCCATATTCGCAATGATCCAGACAGCCTGCCTTGTTAGCACGGACGATGCCTTTGAGCCCGAGTCGCTGGACTTCCTGCTTGAAGTACGCGTGAAGTTCCACGGACCGGTTGTCGGCACAACATCCTCTCGGATCGCCCTTGGGCCGTTGATTAATGCAAATGAAAATATGATGCTTGAATCCACTCATGACTGCGTCTCTTAACAGATTTCGCCGTGAAGCACAAAAACAAATAGTACAGGAGGGCTCTTTCTCGTGTCCAGTATTATGCGAGAATGGAGAGAGAGGACAGGCGCCGCTGAATCGGAATGAAGATCGGAATTCCCAAGGAACTCAAAGACCATGAATTTCGGGTGGCCTTGACACCGGAAGGAGTGGATGAACTCGTACGGAACGGCCATGAGGTGTGGGTCGAAACCGATGCCGGGCAGGGCGCGGGTTTCCCTGATGACTCGTATCGTACCGTGGGAGCTCGAATCCTCTCGTCGGCGGAAGAACTCTTCGACCGGGCTGAATTGATCCTGAAGGTCAAGGAGCCGCTCGCCTCGGAGATGGGACGCTTGCAGCCACGCCATACGCTGTTCACGTTTCTCCATTTGGCTTCCTCCAAACCCTTGACCGAAGCCCTGATGAAATCGGGAAGCACGGCCATTGCGTACGAAACAATGGAAAATGAATGGGGGCACCTGCCGATGTTGCAGCCCATGAGTCACATTGCCGGGAAACTGTCGATTCAAATCGGCGCACATTTCCTGGAACGTACGCAAGGTGGGAAGGGGATTCTCCTGGGTGGCATCCCGGGGACGCCCCGGGGACACGTCGTGATTCTCGGTGCCGGCGGGGTCGGATCGGCCGCCGTGGAAGTCGCGCTTGGCATCGGTGCGCGAGTCACCGTCATTGGCAACGATATGAATCAACTGCAAAAGTTGCAGGAGCGCTTCGGGAACAACCTGACGACTTTGGTCTCTCAAAGACTCACGATTGCGGACACTGTGAAAACCGCGGATTTGCTGATCGGAGCCGTCATGGTCAGGGGTGCGAAGAGTCCGATTTTGGTCTCCCGATCCATGGTGTCGACGATGAAAAAAGGAACGTTGATCATGGATATTGCAGTTGACCAGGGAGGATGCGTTGAAACGACACGGCCGACCACGCACGCCGACCCCATTCTCGAAGTGGACGGAGTCCGGCATTACGGCGTGACCAATATCCCCGGCATTGTGCCACAAACCGCAACTCATGCCTTGACCTACGCAACGCTACCTTTTATAGTCCGGTTGGCCAACATGGGAATTGAAGCGGCTCTGCGGGCTGATCCGGGTATGGCCCGAGGGGTGAACGTTCTTCATGGGGCGATTACCTATCCGGCGGTCGCTGAGGCGCATGGATTATCATGTGAACCGTTTGTCCGGAAATAGGAAACGGAAGTCATATCGTCGGGGCGTAGCGCAGACCGGTAGCGCACCGCGTTCGGGACGCGGGGGTCGGAGGTTCAAATCCTCTCGCCCCGACCAGCCATCTCCTCATGCCTTCACACATTCTTTGACAGTACAAGGCATTTTTTTCTTGTAGCGGCACCATTGTATGGTGCGTTCCGTTTGTCGCAAATGGCATATTCGGAAACCTGATCCAATGACCTTCCTGATTATCATCGGGATCGGAATCGTGGCCGGAGGCCTTGTCCTGACCTGGTGGCACATCCGGTCACTGACGCAAAAGGTCAAAGAGTTGACTCGTCAACAATATGACGGCCGGAACGAGGTGAGGGAGACGGCCCGGCAACAATCGGAAGCACTCTCAATTCTGCGGTTGCAACTCGCCCAGTTGGCGTCGGGCCAGGAACTTGACGGCACGCTGGTTCGGACGGGGAGCCTGTATCACCAGGCGAGTGCAGAGGAAGTACGGCAAATGATGGAAGGCCATGCGGCGGGGACAGGTCTGATTGTCGTGGATGTCAGGAGTCAAAAGGAATTTCTCAAAAGTCACGTCCTCGGGGCCCAACATATTCCGTTTGAACACCTGGAAACGCGGTTTCAGGCCGAAGTTCCCGAGAAGACCAAAAAGATTTTAGTGTATTGCGCCCAGGGTGAACGGAGTCGGCTTGCTTGTGATTTCCTGAGCCGGGAAGGGTATACGACTCTTGTGACCATGCGGGATGGTTTTCAGAAGTGGACGGGCCCGGTTCTTGGTACGGGAAGTCTCGACCTGGTGCAAATTCAGTCCAGGACCCCGCATAACAACGTCGTCAGGGAACGCAGTCCTGATGGCTGAACCATATACCATCCTGAAGGTAATGGGGCCGTATCGTGAGCCGAGAGAGTCAGCCTTGTCTTTTGATTATTCCGTTCAACGCCCCAATTGGGCGACCCCACAGGGCGTTCGGGTCAAGATCGGCCTTGAAGAAGAATTGGATCTGCTCAAGACCAGGATCTTGCAGCTTTCAGGGGGAACCGCGGGCCAACAACTTCGCATCAATCAACTGCTCGGGCGGGCAATCGGAGATTGCAAGCTTGATATCGCCAATGAAGAAAACCTGTTCAACGACCGCCGGGACGTGATGATCGACCCTTTTACGGGATCCTGGTCACACCTTTTTCCCCGTCTTGAATCCTGGATGCACCAGGAACACGACCGGCTCCGCCATGAAATTCGCGAAAAAGTCGGCCTATAACGTGAATAAGGAGAGCGAAAATGAACGAAAAATCGTGTGACGAGGCACGTGTATTCGTTGTTGGTTTCATTGCGGCCTGTGTGTTTCTGATGTTGGTTGGCAGTCAAAGCGTTTTTGCTCATGGTGGTGGGTTGAACGCGCAGGGGTGTCATAATGAGCGTGCGACAGGAGAGTGCCATTGTCACAGGGACGAACACGGTAAAAAGTTGAGTCCACCGGTTCCATGTGAAAAGAAGCCTAAGGATGACAAGCGCAGTGAGGCGGATTTTGTGGCGGAATTTTGTCATGCGCACGACGGGCAAGTCGAGCAATCGCTGCCGCATCGAATGCGGGCCGATTGCATGACAGAAAAGCATGCAATAGAGGGCGATTTTGCTCGCAAATGGGATGACGCGTATTCTCAGTCGCTACGATATGCCAGAGTGACCGGCAAAAAACCCGGGATTCTTTTGATTCTGAAGAATGAAAAGGATAAGAGGTATATCAAAAAACTTTGCAATCTAATAGCGGATCAACAGGCTCCTATTGACGTCTTTGCCATCGGTCATGGGTCTGCTGAGAAAGGGGAGTCTGTCTTTTGTCCCGATGAAATATAAGGCGTCGTCCCTTAAAACACGGGTTGATGCAGGCTGGAGTACAGGCCCGTGGCTGAGCCGCAGTCCCGAAACCCAGCCTTTTCCCCGGCGCCTTCGGGCGTGGCTGCGCTCCAGTCCCGAAAGCTGTTTGGCGGCGAGGACTGTCTGAGCGAAGCGAGTTCCGCAGCCCACGTCATCGGGACTGGGGCAAGGGCACCCCTTGGGCCACGCCCGGGCGCCAATGGTTTTGGGTCCTTTTGCCGAAACAAAAGGACCTCGTCGTGCGGGGGGCGAAACCCCGCATGCACCTCTCTCCTAGCCCTTAAAACACAGGTTGATACCGTCGCGAGTAAAGACCTGTGGCTTTTTCTCCGAATCCCAGAGAAGCGTGTTCAGGTTGCCCCTTGTGATTGATATTGACGGCGTAATGTCCCCGAACCTGTTCCATAGCTATTTCGTACGGAATAGTGCTCTGGTAAAAATCGCCTGGTGCGTGCGCCCCGACGGATAAAATCTCAACGGCTTCCGGGACCGCATATTTGGGATCGGAAAAAATATAAATATCGGCGACGGCAAATTCACCCAAGTCGTTCCCCGGCGTGGTCGCAGGAATCTGCGCGACAAGAGAGCCGTCCATTCGTGACCGTCTCAGGTGATTGAGTAAAGCCACGACCTGGCTGTCTGTGGTTTGTTGAGGAACGAGCAGGCTCAGGGCATTCATTCCTTGAACGTGCGCCGTGACCGTCATCGAAGGCACCGGTGCCGATTCGGCTTCCTTCAGCAACAGGGCCAGTTGTTCCGATCGGGGTTCATTTCCCTGTGGGGGGTGAATATCCTTGGATTTTGGAATAATCGCCTGGATAAAAAGCCAAAGCCCGATAATCACTCCAAAGATGACGATCGCCGGATGCAAGCCGACGCGCTTGGTCTGTTCTTGGGGATCTGTGTCATTCATCATTCTGATCCCGGGTTTCGAGAGTGACGGAAGCTTGGGGAGCTTCGATTGTTTCCTGACGTTTGGCGGCCTTCCACAACGTATCCCATTCCATGGGTGTCATCTGCCGGAGATCTTTTCCTTCTTGGACCCGGTGATCCTCCATGTGCCGGAAGCGTGCGACGAAACGGTTATTTGCTTTGCGAAGGGCTTCCTCGGGATTAATTCGTAAAAACCGCGCCACGTTCACGATGGTGAATAACACGTCCCCCAACTCGTGTTCAACGGCCGCGTTCGGTTCGGGTTCCCTTGTGGAGGGCTCTGGGGTGGGGAGATCGGAGGCTGCCGCTTGCAGTTCCTCCAGCTCTTCATCCAGCTTTTCAAACACCTGCCCTGGAGTCTCCCAGTCAAACCCCACGCGAGAAGCTCGTTTCTGAATTTGATGGGCCCGCAACAAAGACGGAAGTGAAGCAGGAATTCCCATCAAAATCGAGTCAGCTCCGGTCGAACGCTCGGTGCGTTTGATCGCTTCCCATTGAGTGACGACTTGTTCGGAATCGAGTCTCGGGGCCTCATCGGATGTGGCCGTAAAGACATGGGGATGCCGCCGGATGAGTTTTTGGGTCAAATCGGTAATGACGTCTTCAATGCCGAACGTCTGCTTCTCGGACTCGATGTGGGCATGAAGCAGAATCTGGAGGAACAGGTCCCCAAGTTCTTCGCACAGGTGTCGAGGATCTTGCGTATCGAGAGCTTCGAGCACTTCATACGCTTCTTCCAACAGGAACGGCTTGAGTGACTCGTGAGTTTGCTTGACGTCCCAAGGGCATCCTTCGGGCGAACGAAGCCGGGCCACCACTTCGACAAGGTCGCGAAAAGCTTGAGACATCCCATTCTCCATTGTTGCTCCTTATGTTTGCGAGTTCGCTAGAATAACCGGTTTTTTCGATGGCTTCAATCGACTTCTTGCCTTGCGAGGTTGTCGGGATTGTGCTACGTTTATTTCGATACGTGAGTGTGTGCCATGACTGACATTCAAGGATCAGGGTTTGTGGTCCGCGACAAACGCGGTCAGTCGAAAGAAGAACCGGCTGCCGAGTCCGTTGAAAAAGCAGCCTTTGCCACGGCGCCTTCGTCGTCAGACTCAAAGCCTACCCACACAGGCCCACCGCTTTCCTTTTCGACGTTTATTTTTTCTTTGGGCACGTCAGCGCTTATGTTGATGGGAGAGCAATTGTCACCGGAGAACCCCGCCCTTCCGGTCAATCTGCCGCAAGCCAAGGAAATCATCGATATTCTTCGCATATTGGAAGAAAAGACTAAGGGCAATCTTACCGAAGAAGAGACCAACGTCATGCGTGACATGTTGTACACGTTACAGATGAAATACGTCGAGTTGGCTTCGGATTCGCCTTTGTCCACATAATTTTCGTTGTTCCCGCCTTTTCTTTTCCGTACACTTGGGCGTTACCCTTGCTCTTTCAATCCGTGAGGTCCTGCTGGCAAGAGAAAACGGAAGGCAACACGCCTTTATACTTCCGTTTACGAATGCATGGCGCCCGTTGGGAGTAGTTTCCTGTTATCGTCATGGCGACTTTTAAATCGATTTCAGGTTTATTTCCTTCCTCGAAATTGGAGAAACGGCTTATTCTCGAGGATGAGCCTGGTTCCCGAGCCAAGAGCCTCCATTTGAAACCGGTCTGGATTGTCCTGTTCCTCCTGGTTCCCTGTTTACTCCTGACAATGTACTATGCACAGTATGAAAATTTTGGAGGAAGGCCGGCAGACTCGCTTTTTCCAAGCGCCAGTTATGCCTTGGTTCTGTTCCTCGTCTATTTGGACGTCGTCGGATTGGTCGTCCTGATCCTTTTATTATCCCGTAATTTGATCAAGGCCTATTTCGAACAACGGCACCGGATGTGGGGGTCGGGATTTCGCACGAAATTAATCGCCGCATTCATCGGTTTTTCGTTGATCCCAACCGTGTTGTTGGCGGTGATGGCCAGTGAGGTGATCAATGAGGTGATGAAAGTCTGGTTCAATAATCAGATCGAGGAAGTCCTGAAAGACTCCGAAGAATTATCCAGGATGTATCATGAAGGACAGACGGCCCTGGCTATTCAGAGTGCCAGGGCTATCAGCAAGGAAATTTACCGGGAAAATTTTTTGCAGTCGGACCATCGTGAATTATTGACTGCCGCCATGGCCCGGAAGCGGGCGGAATTCAACGTCACGGGCGTAGAGGTCTTTTCGTCAAAATTGGAAATGCTCGTTCGCATGACCGCCCCGGAGGCAACCGACAGGGTGTTCCATTTGCCGGTCGGGCAACTTGTTCGTCGGGTCCTGGATTCGCACGATGAGATGACCTCGGTACAAGTCGCACAAGTTGGACGACTGATTCGTGCAGCGGTACCGATCGCATCCAATACCCAACCCGGAGGCATTGACGGAGTGGTTGTCGTCAACATCTACGTCTCGGAATCGATCCTGGCCAAAATGCAGGGAATTGCCAAACAATACACCGATTACCGGCAGATGAAGGCGTTGGAAAACCCCATTAAGGCCGGGGCCTATTTGTTTGTTGCGGTCGTCACGGTTTTGTTGTTGTTCAGCGCCACG
Organism: Nitrospirales bacterium; assembly: GCA_012270585.1. GTDB lineage: Bacteria > Nitrospirota > Nitrospiria > Nitrospirales > UBA8639 > Bin75. The sequence goes on along the minus strand of JAAXIB010000045.1, from coordinate 26,493 downwards.
TGGTTTGGATTTTACGTGGCGAGAAGCATTACCGTGCCGATTCAGAAATTGGCTGAAGGGACCGAAGCCGTGGCCCATGGGGATCTCAATGTGCGAATCAACGTCAAGGCCACCGATGAAATCGGGACGTTGGTCAATTCGTTTAATCGAATGACCGAAGATTTGTCAAACAGCAAAGTCGAACTGGAAGAAGCCAATCAATCTCTCATGCAGTCGAACGTCGAAGCTGATCGCCGGCGGGCGTATACGGAAGCCGTGGTGGACACGATTGCTTCAGGCGTGATGTCCATTGATACCCAGCACGCGATTACCACGTTCAATCATTCGGCTGAGCGGATATTGGGGGTCAGGGGTGACGCCGTCCGCAGGCAGTCGGTGTCTGACGTTTTCAAATTCCATCAATTCCCGTTGTTTCAAGAGGCCTATGACCGAATTTTATTCGACGGCCAGGATAGTCTCACCCTCGAAGGCCAAATGGAGGTGCAGGGGAAGCTCCTCACCATGGGGCTGAATCTTTCCCGCATGAGAAACGAGGCAGGCAAGGACTTGGGGTTTGTGTTTGTCTTCGAGGATCGGACCGAATTGATCAAGGCGCAGAAAACCGCGGCCTGGCAGGAAGTGGCGCAACGGGTTGCGCATGAAATCAAGAATCCCCTGACGCCCATTCAACTGGCGACCCAGCGGTTGCGAAAAAAGTTTTTTGAAGGGTCTAGTGATTTTAAAGCGATCTTTGAACAATCGACGAACGTCATTGTGAACGAAGTGGGTAGTTTGAAGCGAATGGTGGACGAATTTTCAAAATTTGCCAGGATACCCGCTCCGCACATGACCAAAGAATCGTTGCATGACATCATTGAAAAGGTGAGCGCCCTGTATCGGGGAGGACATCACGACGTCGAGTTTATTCCCGATTTCGATTTTTCGGTCCCGGATATCAATATCGACCGGGAACAGATGCGTCGCGTCTTCGTCAATTTGTTTGACAATGCCATCCAGGCTATGAAGCAAAAAGGGCGGGTTTGGGTTTCCACGAAAATGGATGGGAAGCACAAACGGGTCCGAATCACGGTGGCCGACGAAGGACTGGGCATTCCTCAAGGAGATCAGGGAAAATTGTTTGTGCCGTATTTTTCCCGAAAACGAATGGGAACCGGACTCGGGCTGGCGATTGTCCATCGCATCGTGACGGATCACAACGGGACCATCCAAGCTTCCAATCGTGACCCCCAAGGGGCCTTGTTTACTATCGAACTTCCCGTCGCCTGATATCCGAAAACGGTGTATGGAGCAACGCCATCTCTGGCGGCAGGTTCGCCAAAAATCTTTTATGACATTCCGGTTTACAATCCGGCGCAACTTGGAGGAATAGGCATGTCCGGCACCATCTGCATCGTCGATGATGAACCTGCTATCTTGAATGAATTGAGCAGTATTTTGGAAGACGAGGGGTATCAGGTCGCGATTGCGAAAACCGGTGGGGATGCCCTGAAAGTCATTCAAATGGAATCCCCGGACGTCGTGTTCCTCGATATTTGGATGCCAGAGCTCGATGGCTTGGAGGTGTTGAAACGCGCACGTGAGCAATTTCCGAACATGATGGTCATTATGATGTCCGGGCATGGATCCGTTGAAACCGCGGTGAAGGCCACGAAACTGGGTGCCTATGACTACCTGGAAAAACCCCTGGATCTTGCAAAGGTCGCCATCCTGGTGCGCAATGCCCTGCACCAACGCAAGCTGGAAGAAGAAAATACCAACCTCCGCGTGAAGATCGAACGGCATTCGAAACTCGTCGGAGCCTCTTCCATTATGGAACAGCTTCGACAGCAAATCGCGGCTGCGGCGCCGACCCACAGTCGGGTCCTGATTTCCGGGGAAAACGGCACGGGCAAGGAACTCGTGGCACGGGCCATTCATCTTCAGAGTCCTCGCCATAATCGCTCTTTTGTTGAAGTCAATTGTGCGGCGATCCCCGAGACGCTGATTGAAACGGAGTTGTTCGGCCATGAACGCGGTGCGTTTACGGGAGCCGTTTCTCAAAAGCGCGGGAAATTCGATTTTGCGGACGGCGGCACCCTTTTCCTCGACGAAATCGGGGATATGAGCCTGGCCACGCAAGCGAAAGTGCTTCGCGTATTGGAGGAACAACAGTTTACTCGAGTAGGGGGTGGAAAACTGATCAAAGTCAGCGTTCGCGTCATTGCGGCATCCAACAAGAATTTTCGCCAGGAAATTGAAAAAGGGAACTTTCGCGAGGACCTGTTTTATCGGTTAAACGTTTTGCCGATAGAAATACCGCCGCTTCGGGCGCGACGGGAGGATATTCCGGCCCTTACCCGGCATTTCTTGAAAATTCATGCAGAAGAGCAGGGGGTGAAGTTGAAAGAAATCACCCCGGAGGCGTTGGATGCCCTGACGCGTCATGAGTGGCCGGGCAATATTCGGGAACTTCGCAATCAAGTCGAACGCCTGATGATTATGGTACCCAAAAATACCATAGAAGTGGGCGACATCCTGCCGTTTATGCCGAGAGGGTTCCACCGGGTCAATCCGATGGCCTCGTACGATTCCCTGAAAGAGGCCCGACATGCGTTTGAGCGCGAGTATATTGCAATCCGTTTGAGAGAGAACGGCGGGAACGTCTCGAAGACCGCCGATGCCCTGAAAATCGAACGAAGTCACTTGCATCGCAGAATTAAAGATCTGAACGTGGAATTTCGTTCAGAAAACTGATGGGGGATGTCTCAGTCTTTTACCATCGAACGTGTCGTGGCCGGTGGATGGGGATTATCCCGTTCAGAGTCCATTGTCACCTTCATTCGGGGCGGATTGCCCGGCGAGGTGGTAACGGTTACCCCTGATGAATGGCATCCCGATTACCAGTTCGCAACCCTCGATGAAGTTCTCGTCGCGTCCCCGCATCGCGTTCAGGCTCCCTGTTCCGTCTATGAAGACTGTGGAGGCTGCCAATTTCAGCATGCTCGTTATGAGGCGCAACTGCAGTACAAACAGGACGTGCTGGAAGAGGCGTTTTCACGAATCGGCCGAATCGAACAGGCGATATTCAATGATCCCGTTCCTTCTCCTTTTCCCTATGAATACCGTCGAAGAGTTCGTTTCAGGGTGTTTCAGCAGCATGGCACGTTTCATCTCGGATTCGTCCGGGAACGATCGCACAGCCCGGTCAGGGGAGCGGGCTGCCTGTTGGTTGCAAAACCCATGGGGCAGGTCATCGAATACGTCGAAGGACGGTTGGCCGGCCTGCGGAAGCTGCCCGCGTTTCTTTCACACGTGGAAATTCGATCTTCGGACGCGTTCGGGACGCACCTGATTCTGTGCACGGTGCCCCGTGCTTCACAAGACCAGGCACGAGAACTTTTGGCATTGTTCGAGGGTATTCCCACCGTTGTCGGGTGCGTCCTGACCGCTTCTTCCGTGACAGCGTCTCACAAAAGGCGCGTGCGACGAGTCGTTCTGGGGGAACCCCATCTGTTTGAACGATTTCAGGATATGATTATCCGGATCAGCGACCGGTCGTTCATGCAGGCGAATTGGGCGATCTATTCGATGATTTTTCAAACGCTGGCCGATTGGGTCAACGTACGGGAGCGACAAACTCGCGTGCTTGAGCTCTACGCCGGGGTCGGATGCGTGGGCTTGGGTTTGGCAAAAAACGGAGCCCTGGTCACGGAAGTCGAGGAGAATCCCTATGCCGTGGCTGACGCCAAACTGGCGGCCTCTCAAAACCATATCGGACGGTTTCGTATACGGGCGGCAAAAGCTGAGGACTTTTTGGCGACGGTGGCCGCCGACGAATACGACGTGGTCGTGCTGGATCCGCCGCGAACGGGATTGAGCCGGCGTGGCATTGAATCCCTGGAGCGTATCCGGACGCCCCGCCTGTTCTATCTTTCATGTGACGCCTCTTCCTTGGCTCGGGACCTCAACCGGCTTTGTGCGACACTGTATCGGGTCCGGCGAGTGCAGGCGTTTGACATGTTCCCGCAAACCGCGCATATCGAAACCCTGGTGGAACTCGTCCGTGTGTGACTTCGATTTTCAAGTCGATGCTTCATCTTGTATTGAGATGCCGCAATGAGTGTCCTCAGGCTGGGCATTTTTGTTTCAGGCAGGGGATCCAATCTTCAAGCCATTATTGATGCAATTGAAGCCGGTACACTCGAGGCTGAAATTGCGGTTGTGATCAGCAACAAGCCGGGGGTTCCGGCACTGGGGCGCGCGGAACGTCATGGGCTGACCTCCGTGTTTCTTGACCCGAAGTCAGTGGCGGGTACGCCGGACCCCCGACAAGCCTATGACCGCAAACTTTTGGAGCAGTTGCAGCACCACCGGGTCCAGTTGGTGGTGTTGGCGGGCTACATGAAAATTGTCACGTCGGTCCTCATCGATGCCTATGAATCGCGAATCATGAACATTCATCCTTCGTTGCTTCCGAGTTTTCCGGGCCTGCGTGCCCAACAACAGGCATTGGACCATGGAGCGAAGGTCGCCGGCTGTACCGTTCATTTCGTGACCGAAGGCATGGATACGGGTCCCATCATCCTGCAACGAGCCGTGCCCGTGGAAGAAGGTGATACCGAGGACATCTTATCCGAACGAATCCTGAAGGAAGAACACGGGCTTTTGCCCAGGGCCATCCGGTTATTTGCTGAAGGCCGCCTGAAGGTGGAGGGTCGTGCGGTCCACATCCGTGATGCGTGACTTGATTGCAGGGCGACGGTCCTTTTGATAGAGTGCCGGACGTGGGGGGCTAGCTCAGTTGGGAGAGCACAACGTTCGCAACGTTGGGGTCGGGGGTTCAAGTCCCCTGCCCTCCACCAAACTTCGTTTGTTGCTGGCGGAATAGAGGTGTGACTTGCCGCCAAGGCCAGGGAGAGGTTGAGAAGCGGAAAAATTTTTTGTGGTAATTCTTAATCATTTTTCTTAACATTATTGAGAATATGAAATTTTCCAGAAAGAGCGAATACGGGTTGCGGGCCCTGATTGAATTGACCAAAGCGTACAATCAGTCTGCGTTGCGACGATCAGACATTGCAGAAGCCCAACAAATTCCCGTGGGGTTTTTGGAAGCCATTCTGTTGGAATTGAAGCGGGCGGGGATCCTGGGGAGTCGTCCCGGCGTGCAGGGGGGCTATCGGTTGATCAAACGCCCGGAGGACGTCTCACTCGGACAGGTGATTCGCATCCTGGACGGACCCCTTGCCCCGATTGCCTGCGTGAGTCAGACGGCCTATCAAACGTGTCAGGATTGCCCGTATTCCGAGAAACGGGCATGTCCGATTCAAGGCGTCATGTTCGAGGTCAGGAACGCCATTGCCAACGTATTGGACCGGTATACGTTGAGAGCATTTTACGACCGAGGGCGGAATCGTCGCTTGCCGAGGTCTTTGAAGCGCCGAAGGGACAATGTCCCGAATACGGCTCAATAAGGAGTGGGCTATGGATACACATCTTCGAAGCGTGATCAAAGGTATCAGTTGGCGAGTCCTGGCGACCATGGTGACCACGACTGTCGTTTTTCTGTATTCGGGTGAACTCACGGCAGCGGCTATCGTCGGTTCTTTCGACGCCCTGGCCAAAATCGTCCTGTATTGGGGCCATGAGCGAATATGGCAATGCGTGACGTGGGGCCGTATTCTGCCCACAGTCTCCTCACCCTAGGTCGGGGTAGATCAGGGGTAGGTCAGGTTAGCGAAGCGTAACCTGACAATCCTCGCGTAACCCGACAATCCCATCCATGCTATCGCCCAATTTCTCCCAAGGGCTGGTCGGTGACGATACAGGCGCCTCGCGGGTTTTCAGTCAGAACGTTACAGGACAGGAGTTGATCCAGTTCCGGCGTGGACCGGGAGTCGGGGGTCATCACGAGTCCCCAATGGCAATTGTCGTAACATTCATTCTCCAGGATCAGTGCCTGGGCCCCGTGAAACAGGAGTATGCCGCTGAGCATATTGTGATGGCAGATATTTTTGAGAAAATCCGGTCGCGTTCCGTCATCCCGAACCGCCAAGCCGAAATGATGATTGTGGAAACATACGTTCCTGGTCAGGTAGGGTTGCGCGCCGGCAAAACTGAAAATGCCGGATTCACGATTTCGGCATACCTCATTATCGATAAGGGATGGCCGGCAGTTCGGGCCATAAATGACAATTCCGGAGAGCAGGCCTTCGGTGGCCCGGCACTGCGAAATCGTGCAGGTGGAATCAAAAATATTGATCGCCGAGTGCTGGTCGCTTCCGACGTAACGGAACGTGATGCCGGAAATGCGACCGCTGGGAACCTGTTGCAGATACAGGGGACCGCTCCGGCGGCTGAAGATCTGGACGTGGTCACGCCCGGCACCGATCAATTGAATGGGTTGCTGGGCGCTGAATAAACGATCTTCATACACGCCTGCACGAACAAAAACCTGATCATCGGGTCCGGCGTCCTTCAACGCCGCGCTTGGACGGGGATAACAGGCAGGATCGGCCTGATCCACAATGAGGGTTTTGCCGCCTGCGGGATTCGGAGGGGGCTCGTTGAGACCGGGAAAGTTTTCCGAGGAATCCGAAGGTGAGGAGGGGGCGCCTGTCATGACGGTGATCTCTCAGCCTGCTTGTGAGCTTCAGTATCTCATTCGAAGAATTTTGTCTTGACTGTTACGTAGGATTGATGTAAAACCCCCACGTTACCGGGACATCGGCGTCTCGGAGTCTAGTATTTATATTCAAAGGACGATGAAGTCCTCAACCACGTAAAGGGGGTTGAGGACTTTTTTTTTGGTCATAGAGGGACATTGGAAAATAAGGCGAGGTCCTTTCGTTCACCACGAGGTGCACACAAGGAAGTGTGCCGAATGGACTTCCCGGTAACGAAAATTGACGAAGGAGGACCGAACATGGTCAAACGAATGATGACTCGAAGGTTTTTGTTTGTTTTCGGCATTGCGGTTGTGGGGTGGTTTTTCGTGCCGGCGTTGAGTTCCATGGCTCGTGCTGAAGATGACTCGTTGGCTAACAAATTGAACCTTTCGCTGTACGGCTACGTGGAGACGTCGTATACGCAAAATTTCAATAACCCCTCCACCGGTGTGAACAACAATCGAAGTTTTGACGGGGATGCGAATTCCTTTCGGCCCAATATGGCGCAACTTGTCCTGGAGAAAGCCGCGAGTCCCGCAGGGGCTTTAACTGACCGGGCGGGTTTCCGCTTGAAGCTGAACTTCGGGGAAGACGCCAAGTTTACCGGTGGGACAGGGTCCGACGATTTCGACTTTCAGGAAGCCTATCTCCAATACATGCCGACGGATAATCTCACGTTCCAGGCAGGCCGCATGAACACGCTGATCGGGTATGAAGTGATCGAAAGCCCGCTCAACCCCAATTTCTCGCGTTCGTTCCTGTTCGGCATCGGAGAACCGTTTACCGTGACCGGATTTCGCGCCACGTTTGATTTTTCCGAGTCCGCCTCGCTTGCCATGAGCGCTATCAATTCCTTTAAGGGCCTGCAAAGGGATGAGAACAACGGCAAATCCTTCGAAGCACTCCTTTCTCTTGCTCCCTTGGATAACGTGGGGGTTTCGATATTCGGCTTCTGGGGGCCTGAAGATAACTCTTTTGGAGAAGCAAGTGCGGACCGCATGCAGGTTGGAGGCATCCTCGACGTGCAGGCCACCGACCAACTGGAACTCGTGTTGGAAGGTTATTATGGAAATCAGGCAGTCCCTGGAGCTGCCAATGCCCGGTGGAACGGCTTGGCAGGCTACGCCATCTATGAGTTCAACGACCAGTGGGGCCTCCACGTCCGGGGAGAAGTGTTTGAGGATGCGGCCGGGTACTTTTCTTGCTTTGGGGATGTAACGATAGGCAATGCCCATGTTTGTCCTGCTGGAGCCGCAAACGATCAAACGTTGTGGGAAACCACGTGGACCCTGCAGTACAAGCCGGTCCCCAATCTCATCACCCGGGCGGAATTCCGCTATGACAAATCCGATAGGGCCACGTTTCAGGATGGTGACGGTGTGAGCAATAGCCAATCCACGTTAGCAGGGGAAATGATCTTCCTCTTTTAGGGAAGTTCTCAAACGCTTGTGAGGAGGGAGAAAATGGAAAACAGAAAAATTTTATTAAAATATTTACGTATATTAGGCTCAGTATTATTACTTTCATTCTTTGCCGGGTCGGCCTTCGCGGACGAAGCAGGCCCGGCGATCAGTGCGGGGGACACGGGATGGCTTCTGACATCTTCCGCGTTGGTGCTCGCCATGATCATTCCGGGCCTCGCTCTCTTTTACGGAGGGATGGTGCGCGACAAGAACGTGTTGAGCACCATGATGTACAGTTTCATCTCCATCTGCGTCGTCAGCGTGGTCTGGGTGTTGTGGGGGTATACCCTCGCCTTCGGCACGGACGTGGGTGGCATCGTGGGCAATTTCGAATTCATGTGGTCGAACGGCGTGGGGCCGGAAGCCTTTCCGGGTACGGCCATCCCGCATCTGGCCTTCATGGTGTTTCAACTCATGTTCGCGGGGATTACGGTGGCGCTGATCAGCGGGGCGATTGCGGAACGCATGAAGTTCATGGCGTACGTGCTGTTTGCGGTCCTGTGGGTCACGCTGATCTATGCACCCCTGGCGCATTGGGTCTGGGGCGGCGGATGGCTGGGCGAATTGGGAGCCTTGGATTTTGCAGGCGGCACCGTCGTGCATATTAGTTCGGGTGTGGCTGCCTTGGCCGCGGCGCTGGTCCTGGGAAAACGGCACGGCTATAGAGCCGAAAAGATGGTTCCTCATAACCTCCCTTTTACCGTGGTTGGAGCGGCCTTGTTATGGGTGGGATGGTTCGGGTTCAACGCGGGGAGCGCCCTGGCGGCCGATGGGATTGCCGCGGGGGCTTTCGTGGCCACCCAGGTGTCCACGTCTGCCGGTGTCTTGGGATGGCTCGTGATGGAATGGATGTACAGCGGCAAACCAACGGCCTTGGGCGGAGCCAGCGGCGCCATTGCGGGGTTGGTGGCGATTACTCCGGCGGCGGGTTTTGTCGGCCCGATTTCCTCGATCGTGATTGGTGTTGGCGCCGGGGTGCTGTGTTATTTAGCTGTGGTATGGAAGTCCAAATTCGGCTATGATGATGCCCTTGACGTACTGGGCATTCATGGCATCGGAGGGACTTGGGGGGCCATAGCCACGGGACTCTTTGCCAGTGTGGGCGGCGGAACCGGCTTATTTTTCGGAAATCCGGGACAAGTGTTCATCCAGGCCGTGGGCGTTGGAGCCACGTGGGTGTTTTCGTTTGTTGGGACCTTTATTATTTTGAAAGTGTTGGATATGGTCATGGGCCTTCGGGTCGAGAAGAAAGAAGAGATCATTGGACTCGACCTGAGCGAACATAACGAACGCGCATATACTTAGGTTTCAAATCAATTCAGGAGATTGGAGTACGTCAGGCATGAGCGACCGTGGTCGTCGAGACGTTTTTGCCGACACTTTCAATATTGAAAGGGGAAAAACCCATGAAACTCGTGAAAGCCATAATCAAGCCCTTTAAACTCGATGAGGTGAAAGAGGCCCTGACTGAAATAGGCATTCAGGGAATGACGGTCACGGAAGTCAAAGGGTTTGGCCGACAAAAAGGCCATAAAGAAACCTACCGGGGGACGGAGTACCAAATTGACTTCGTGCCGAAAGTCAAACTTGAACTCGCAATTGCCGATAGCATGGAAGAAAAAGTCATCGAAACCCTGGGGAAAGCCGCCAAAACGGGAAGTATCGGCGATGGCAAGATTTTTATTTCGGATTTGAGTACCGTGGTTCGCATTCGGACCGGAGAGACGGGAGAAGGCGTGTTGTAACCTGCTCCTTTGAAGCCATTCGTATGCCCCGTGTCAGTGATAACGGGCAGGTATTGGAATGGGTTCCGGTGGACTTCAGGCGTGATTCTTCAGCTTTCCGGGAATGGATGGTTTCTGGTGTATCCGGCTGCGCCGGTTCATATAACCCTTAACCCGAGGTGGAACCGTGAAGCACTCGACCTTCTCATTTATGTGGCTAGTGGTTGTGATTTTGAGTTTATGGTGCGGGCCGGTAACCGGATGGGCCCAGGACGGGACCCCAGGAGCCATTGACACGGGTGATACGGCGTGGGTTCTTGTTTCGTCGGCCTTCGTACTCTGTATGACCCTGCCTGGGTTGGCGCTTTTTTATGGCGGGCTGGTCCGGAGCAAAAACGTACTCGGGACGTTGATGCATACCGCCATTATCCTTTGTATGATCAGTATTGTCTGGGTGCTGCTCGGATATTCATTGGCATTCGGCCCTGATGTGGGCGGAATCATCGGCAGCCTGGAATTTTTGGGTTCGCTGGGCGTGGGACAGGATGCGTATCCCGGCACGGGCATCCCGCATTTGGCATTTATGGTGTTCCAGCTCATGTTCGCCGCCATCACCGTGGCGCTGATCACCGGGAGTTTTGCCGAACGGATGAAATTTACGGCGTTGCTGCTGTTTGCCGTACTCTGGTCGGTCCTGATTTATTCGCCGCTTGCCCATTGGGTCTGGGGCGGCGGATGGCTGGCGGAAATGGGGGCCTTGGACTTTGCCGGAGGAGCCGTCGTCCACATCAGTTCGGGATTTGCCGCCCTTGTCTGCGCGCTGGTCTTGGGCCAACGGAAAGGCTACGGGGTCGAGTCCATGGTGCCGCACAACCTTCCCATGACGGTCTTGGGGACGGGGCTGTTGTGGTTCGGATGGTTTGGATTCAACGCGGGGAGCGCCCTGGGTGCAAACGGAGGCGCGGCGGCGGCGTTTGTCGCCACGCATATCGCGGCTTGCGCCGGCGGCATCAGTTGGATGGGAGCGGAATGGCTGCGGACCGGCAAACCCACCATGCTGGGGGTGGCGAGCGGGATCATCGCGGGCCTGGCTACCATTACCCCCGGCGCGGGGTTCGTCACGCCCTTGCCGGCGTTAGTGATTGGTCTCGTGGCCGGCGCCCTCTGTTATGCCGCAGTCATCTTGAAAATCAGGCTCGGGTACGATGATTCGCTCGACGTGGTCGCCATTCACGGAGTAGGCGGGTTTACGGGGATCCTCGCAACCGGGTTATTCGCTTCCATAGGGGCCCAGGGTTTATTGTACGGGAACCCGGGGCAATTCGTGATCCAGTTTGTGCTGGCCGTTTCCACGGTCGTGTTTGTCGTGGTCGGAACCTTTGTTATTTTGAAAGTCGTCGATCTGCTGGTGGGCCTGCGCGTGTCTTCGGAAGACGAAGAAACCGGGCTCGATTTGAGCCAGCATAGTGAGCGCGCCTATACCTGAGAAAGCGTTCATGTTGTAAACCTATTTTGTGAAGAAGGAGGTACGGAATGACTCCGCGTGAGGTGTTGGATTTTGCAAAAAAGAACAAAGTGGAAATGGTCGATCTCAAATTTGTGGACCTGGTAGGGACGTGGCAGCATTTTTCCACTCCGACCTCGGAACTGACTCTCGATTTGTTTAAGGATGGAGCGGGGTTTGACGGATCGTCCATCCGTGGGTGGAAAGCGATTCAGAGCAGCGACATGCTGGTTTTTCCCGACCCGAACACCGCGCGGTTGGATCCGTTTACCGAGCTGCCCACTCTCAGCATGGTGTGTAACGTGCAGGATCCGATCACGCGCGCAGTCTATGAGCGCGACCCGCGAGGTGTGGCTCAACGAGCGGAGCAATACCTGAAGAGTACCAGAATCGGCGACGTCTCCTATTGGGGGCCTGAAGCCGAATTCTTTGTGTTCGACCACGCCAGTTACGACCAAACCAGCAACTCGGGCTATTATTTTATCGATTCCGAGGAAGGCATATGGAATTCAGGCGAAGACGGTCACAATTTGGGCTCACGGCCTCGGCATAAGGAAGGCTATTTCCCCGTCGCTCCGACAGATACGCAACAGAATATCCGCTCCGAAATGGTCAGGGAAATGGAAAAAGCCGGGATTCGCGTTGAAAAACATCATCACGAAGTGGCGACGGCGGGACAAGCTGAAATTGATCTTCGCTTCGATACCCTGGTGAGTATGGCCGACAAAATGATGATGTATAAGTACATTGTCAAGAACGTGGCCCGGCGGCACAACAAAACCGCGACGTTTATGCCGAAACCGTTATTCCAGGACAATGGAACGGGCATGCATACCCATCAAAGTATCTGGAAGGATGGGAAACCCACGTTTGCCGGCAAAGAATATGCGGGCGTTTCCAAAACGTGTTTGCATTACATCGGCGGTGTTTTGAAACATGCTTCCGCCCTGGCGGCATTTACGAATCCGACGACCAATTCCTATAAACGATTGACGCCGGGATTCGAGGCTCCCGTGTTGTTGGCGTATTCCAGCCGTAACCGGTCAGCCGGCATCCGGATTCCGATGTATTCTCCCAATCCGAAGGCCAAACGGATCGAAGTGAGATTTCCCGACCCCTCGGCCAATTTTTATTTGGCGTTCAGCGCGATGCTGATGGCCGGCCTTGACGGCATTCAAAATAAAATTGATCCCGGTGAGGCCATGGATAAAAACCTCTACGATTTGGCACCGGAAGAGGCGATGAATATTCCAACCGTTCCCGGAAGTTTGGATGAAGCCCTCAATAACCTGGAAAACGACTATCAATTCCTGTTAAAAGGCGGCGTCTTCAGCGAAGACCTGGTAGAAGCCTGGATCAGCTACAAACGGGAAAACGAAGCCGATGAGGTTCGCATCCGTCCGCATCCACATGAATTCTTTTTGTACTACGATATTTGACGCGGTTGTGCTTGGGACATAACAGCCCATTCCGACAAAAAGGCGTATTTCTCTTCAATCGGAAATACGCCTTTTTTCTCTCCGGCCCCTTGGTTGAACAGACTTTGCCGGTTCGCTCTCTCTAATTCTTGTTTTCTTGTTCGCTATTGTCGTTGTTTTGTGCGAGATTGTTTTTTGCAAAACAGCTTGACGAAAATCGCGTGTGACCGGTTCATTCGTTTTTGCAACTCGCGTTCAAACGCCCGTGCCCCTTCTTGCCAGACGTCAGTGATATACTCCAATCTTCTTGCAAGATACGTCATGTCGTCCGAACCGGATTTTGGTAACACCAGGTCCTTGGCGTTTCCCCGGACGATGCGCAATCCATCAATGACCTTTCTCAGAAACAGATAATCTTCTCTCAAGGTCATTGCATCGTGACGTGAGAGAAGCTTGGTCGCTTGAAGGGCCTTGAGCGCTTGCAGGGTATTGGTTGTGTGAAGTGAAGGCTCCCGGTGTCCATGTTGTAATTGGAGGTACTGAACGGCATATTCAACGTCGATAAGCCCGCCGGGGCTGTATTTCACGTGAATGACGCCCCGGGGGACCAACTCCCGTACCTGCCTACGGCGCAGGTGCAACGCCGAGTCCAACGGCCAGGGGTTTGAGCTATACACGAAGTTGTCACGGTAGCGTTCGATTTGCCGACCAAGCGCGGCATTCCCTGCAATGTGTCGCAGTTTAATCCAGGCTTGTCGTTCAAAAGGCGCAGCGGCTCCTCCAGGCCGATAGTAACGTTTGACGTCTTCAAATGAGTTGGCCAGCAGGCCTTTTTCTCCATGAGGTCGCAATCGGATATCAAGTTGAAAAATTCCTTCCTGTTTCGCTTCGATCCAATGAAGCAATTCCTGGACGAGCCGCTCGTAGTATTCACCGATGACGGGATTGGGAAGACCGGACTCACCCGGAGACGTCCCATAGACAAAAACAAGCTCGATGTCGGAGGCGTAGCCCAACTCACGACCGCCCAACTTGCCCAATCCGCAAATACTGAACGGCAGAGGGCTTCTTTTCAACCTAAACGCCGGCGAGTGTTTCCGATTGATCACTGACTGGGCCTCGACGAGAGCTTGTGCTATGATCACCTCGGCCAAGGTGGTGAGAGATTTGGAGAATGAGGGGAGAGGCGTCTTGTTGAGAATATGATGCATGTCGATGCGAAACAATTCCTGATCCTTAAACTGATTCAGGATCACTTTTCGGATTTCAGGTTTTCGACTCTTTCCGAGTCTGTCCTCCAACGCCTTGGCCAGAGCGGTTTTTGATGAACGAACCTGAGGTTGATGAAACGTTTCAACAATGGGCAGGAGGTTGACGTGCTGTCGACGCAGGAAATCTTCCCACAAAAAATCGCTCGTGCCGAATAACCGGGCGAGGTTGGCCAACGAATCTTTTCTGGTGAGCCACTTGATCCGTTTTTTGCTGAGACGATGTTCCAGCAACTGGTCGAGGAAATTACCGAAATGGTTCAACGCCCTGCCTGGGTCGGGAGCCCAGTTGAGGTAATGGGTAAATTCCTTGATGAGGGCCGCAGCGACGGTCAGTTCCTGTTGTTCTTGTGTCGAAACAATTTTCTTCCCATGTCGATCCCTGACGAAAAATCGGTTGCGGACTCTTAGCCTGTCTCCTTCGATCGTCGCTTTTGATAAATAGAGCCCTCTCATGGTCAAGGCATTTGTAAAGGCATACAAAAAAGCCGGGGAATCCGTACCCCTGATGTCCAGGACCGTTTCTCGTGCAGAACACGTATTGTTAAAGAAAATTTCTGCCGGAGAGACAAGAGCGGAAGCTGCAGGGTTCCTCTGGCCAAGCGTTTCGACCAATTTTCGGTTCACACCATTCCGGACCTCCTGGATTTTCCGTGCTTCGAGTAATCGAATCATTTTCGTCAATTCCCGACTCAGTTCCTGTTCAATTTCTGCGTTGAAGACGATACCCGGGAGCAGGTGAACCTGAAAGACGTCCACAACTTTTTTTCTTGATAGTCCCGGCCGCTCGTGGTGTCGTCTGATCGGCCATTTGGGTGCCTGCATGCGACGTAAGGAAGGGAGGGGAGGGGAAGGAGCGGGACTGTCCTGGTACGTAAAAACATGCGCTTCGCCTATATCGAAGCCATAGGCAGACAACAACCCGCAAATTGTGGCAAATTCCGCAAAATAATCGTAGGCGACGACCGTGAACAGGTACCGGCCTGCATCATGTGCCGGTTGCACGTGGAGCGCACAGGGAGATTCCAAGGTCAGGGTGTTGGCCAAGGCCACGTGTTCAGCCACGGTCCGTGGTGGAAATTGCGAGAAATAATCCGGATCCATGCGATCCAGAAAATCTTTGATAATCGTGGGGTCGATTTGGTGAGAAAGTTTTTCCAATTCCGTTGAGTCGAACGTCTCGTTCATGGTCTGTGGGGGTGGGCCCCTGTGCCCGCCCGCCGGAAGATCAGGGTGTCGGCCCGCATCATGGTCCGTCGGTATACCGTAACATGTTACCATTGTCAGGTGTAGGGGCGGACCTGTGTGCCCGCCCGAACTATCATGACCAATCCGCCTTCAGGCTTCGACCCTCGCCCTTTGCTGCTTTCTCCGAATTTAGCACCTTCGGAAGTCGTACGGCTGTTGGCTCCGTACGGGTTCCGTGATTGGAAGCAAGCCGACGCCAACCTTCAACTCATGGCCGGTGATCCTCGAAGCCGAAAACGACTTGCGGGCATTCTTCCTGATCTGTTGCACGCCGTTTCGGTCACGGCTGATCCGGATCAGGCGTTACGCGAATGGGAACGATACCTTGACGCCGGCAACGCCAGAGCCCAGGTGTTCGACTTTTTGACGCAAGTGCCACACGTCCTGCAATTGATCTGCGTCCTGTTTGGGAACAGTCCCGCGATGGCGGAAACGCTCATTCGTGATCCCATGCTGATTTATTGGATTGAGGAAGAACGTATCCTGAAAGGTGCCCCCACTCCAAAACGCCTTCAAACTGCCTTATACGAGACCCTTGATCTTGTGCAAACCTACGAACGCAAACTCGACGCTCTTCGACGCTTTCATCGCCGCGAAATGCTGCGCGTCGGCGCGCGGGACCTCTTTCATGTTTCGTCCGTAAGGGAGACGGTTCGATCCCTGACGCAACTTGCGGAAATCGTGATCCACGCCGCGTATCAACTTGTGCACGAAGAACTCCAAAAAAAATACGACGTTTCCCATCATCAAGGGACAACAAGCGAAACGGGATTTGTGGTGTTGGGAATGGGAAAATTGGGCGGACGCGAACTGAATTACAGCTCCGACGTCGATCTCATTTATTTATATACCTTAAGCAAAGGGCAGACGAAACCCGCAAAAGAACCGATCGGCAATGAAGCGTTTTTTCAGCTCATCGCAAGAGAACTCACCCGAGTCCTATCGGCTTCCACTTCGGAGGGGCGTTTATTTCGAGTGGATTTGCGATTGCGGCCCGAGGGAGCCGTCGGACCATTGGCATGGTCGAATCATGAAGCCGTGAAATACTACCAAACGCGCGGCAGGACTTGGGAACGGCTGGCTTTGTTAAAAGCTCGCCCCATAGCAGGACAACGATCCTTGGGGCAGGCTTTTCTCAGGAAAATCCGGGCGTTTGTCGTGGGGTCGGAAGGAGGAAGATCCCGAAACGTTATCGATACGGTTTGTAAACTCAGGGCACAAATTCATCGAAACGTGCAAAGAAAAAAGGAGGGTGAGCGCAACGTCAAACTCAGTCCGGGTGGAATTCGCGACGTTGAATTCATTGTCCAGACGCTTCAGTTACTGCACGCATCGACACATCCACAATTGCTTGAGTCAAATACTACCACGAGCCTTCAACGCCTCCGTCACCTCAACCTCTTGCAAGCCGCTGATGGGAAATTCCTTGAGGAAGCCTACGTGTTTCTGCGTGATATCGAGCATAAACTGCAAATGGTTCATGAATTGCAAACCCATACCCTACCGGCCCGGCCTTCCGAATTGACCAAATGTGCTATCCGCATGGGTTACGGAGACCCGCATCCTTCTTCTGCGGCCAAAAGGTTTCTCGCCCGCTACGAATCCGTCAGGGCCCGGGTTCAAGCCATCTACGAACGGATGACGTCTTAGTCCATCTGATTCTCCCGAGTAGGGAACAACGATCGTTGTTCCCTACTTGATCTTTCCGAGAGCGTGATTATCTGGTGAAGATGCGCAACTGACCAGAGAACGTGACAAAGGGGAGTCGGAAATCATGGATATGAATCGCATGACGCTCAAAGTGCAAGAGGCGCTGCAAGCCGCGTCTTTCCTTGCCTTGCACCGGAATCACCAGGGCATCGACGTCGAACACGTGTTCGCGGCTTTACTGGACCAGCCTGACGGGTCCGCCGGTCCGATCCTGGAACAGACCGGGATATCCAGTTCCGCGGCCAAAGCCAAAGTCGAGCAACGACTCGCAAAAATTCCGCAGGTCCGCGGGGCGGGAGCGGCACCTGGACAGCTTCACCTGACCCAACGAACGGCAACGCTTCTTTCCCGTGCCGAAGATGAAAAACAGGCTTTGAAGGACGAGTACATCAGTGTCGAGCATCTCCTGCTTGCCATGGCGGCCCAGGAAGGCGTGTTAAAAGACCTGGGAGCGACACGCGATACACTGTTGGCCGGGCTGCAAAACATTCGTGGGAACCAACGAGTGACAAGTCAGGATCCTGAAGGGACGTTTCAGGCACTGGAAAAATATGGCCGGGATTTGACCGGGTTGGCCGGGCAGGGAAAGCTGGATCCGGTTATCGGTCGTGATGAGGAAATCAGACGGACGATTCAGATTTTATCGAGACGAACAAAAAACAATCCCGTGCTCATTGGTGAGCCCGGAGTCGGAAAAACAGCCATTGTCGAGGGACTGGCCCAACGGATTGTCAAAGGAGACGTCCCCGAGGGGTTGAAGCGAAAACGCGTGGTTGTCCTGGACATGGGAGCATTGGTGGCGGGGGCCAAATTTCGAGGAGAGTTTGAAGAACGGTTGAAGGCCGTCTTGAAAGAAATTCAGTCGTCGCAGGGTGACATTCTCCTGTTTATCGACGAACTGCACACCGTCGTGGGGACGGGAGCGGCAGAAGGAGCCATGGATGCCGCCAACCTGCTTAAACCGATGCTTGCGAGGGGAGAACTCCACCTGATTGGAGCAACGACCCTGGATGAATATCGCAAGCACATTGAAAAAGACGCGGCGCTTGAACGTCGATTCCAGCCCGTACTTGTGGAACAGCCATCGGTGGAAAACACGATTTCGATTCTGCGGGGACTCAAGGAACGATATGAAGTTCATCATGGCGTCCGTATTAAAGACGCGGCCTTGGTGGCAGCGGCGAGGCTCTCGCATCGGTATATCAGTGACCGATTTCTTCCGGACAAGGCCATTGATCTCGTCGATGAATCCGCCGCACGACTGCGTACGGAGATCGATAGCATGCCTGCCGAGTTGGACGAAGTATCCCGAAAGGTTCTGCAACTCGAAATTGAACGGGAAGCCTTGAAAAATGAAGAGGACCCGGCCAGTCGAATGCGGTTGGGCACGTTGGAAAATGAACTCGAGGACAAGCGTCGAGAATTTGCCGAATTGAAACAACAATGGGAAGCCGAAAAATCTGCCGTCGGCCGACTTCAACAGATCCGGCAACAGCTTGAAGACTTGAAACATCAGATTGAAAAAGCCGAACGTGAATATGATCTCAACCGCGTTGCGGAACTCCGCTATGGAACCATCCCCCGGCTCGAGAGAGAGCTTCAGGCTGAAGAAGAACATCTTGACCGGGGCGAATCGCGTCTTTTGAAAGAGGAGGTCGATGAGGAAGACATTGCCGAAGTCGTCAGCCGCTGGACGGGCATTCCCATGAGCCGACTCCTCCAGGGAGAAATGGAGAAACTTCTGCAATTGGGAGAATTACTGCATCAACGCGTGGTCGGACAGGAAGAGGGCGTTCGAGCCGTTGCCGATGCCGTGCTTCGGGCACGATCAGGCCTCAAAGACCCCAACCGGCCGATCGGATCGTTTTTATTCCTGGGTCCGACCGGCGTCGGAAAAACCGAACTGGCCCGGGCCCTGGCCCATACCCTCTTTGATGACGAAGCCAATCTCATACGGATTGATCTGTCGGAATATATGGAAAAACATTCCGTGGCGCGGCTCATCGGCGCGCCGCCGGGATACGTTGGATACGAAGAGGGCGGGCAATTGACCGAAGCCGTGAGGCGCCGTCTCTTTTGCGTTATTTTATTGGACGAAATCGAGAAAGCGCATCATGATGTGTTCAATATTTTGCTTCAGGTGCTCGACGACGGTCGATTGACCGATTCTCAAGGACGAACCGTCGATTTCAAGAATACGGTATTGATTATGACGTCGAATATCGGCAGTCAGGAAATTCTGGAGGCGCAACAACGTGAACGTGCCTGCGAGGAATTGCAACGTCTCGTCTTGAATGGGGTCAAGCACCATTTCCGTCCGGAATTTTTGAATCGCATCGATGAAACCGTCGTATTCCATCCGCTGGGCATGGATGAAGTCGGTCGAATCGCGGAAATTCAATTGGATCGATTAAGAGCCAGATTGGAGGATCGGAGAATTCGTTTGGAGGTGACCGGTGAAGCGTTGTCGAACTTGGGATCTCGAGGCTACAGTCCCACGTATGGTGCTCGACCGTTGAAACGATTGATCCAACAGGCTGTGGAAACACCCTTGTCGAAACTGCTGGTCAAAGGAGAGATAAAAGACGGCGGCGCGGTGACGGTCGATTGTAAAGACGGGCAGGTGGTTATCGTTCCTGCCATTCGAGGATGAACGTGTCTTCGTCCCAATGGGTTTTTCTCACACAAGCATTTGCATTGTTGCCTATTTGGTGGCCGTCATAATGGCTTGCCGAAAACCTGACGAATGCTTATTCTTGACGGATTTGGTTACGAGAATGTCAACGGGCCGAACTTTTTTTCCGTAATAGGCTTCATTGGAGTCATCGTTTGCATAGATAATCGATCCTTCCAATGAGACACCTGCATAGACGCCTTTTGAACGCGAAAAAGAAAGAAAATCAGCGTTCAAATTTGCCGAGGTGGCGCCTTCGGCTCCGGCTCCATAGGGTCCGGCTGCAATAGAGGCATCACCGCCGAGTTTAAAGGATGAAGCATAGAGCTTTTGGACTGCCCCCTGGGTCATGGCCAGGATGATGACTTCCGAGGCTTCCCCACCGAATTGAAAGCCAAAGCTGAGTCCGCCCAATATGTAAAAGGCCGGTTCGCTCCACTCTCCCGTCTGTTCGTCACGGGCAACCAACACCCCGCTTCCTCCATCCACCCCAACCCAGAAGGCAGCCTTCAATTGTTGAGGAATAATCAAAAGGGCCTTGGCGTCTTTGACGTGACCCTGAAACCAGGTGAAATTCGGATCGTCCATAAAACTCTCAACGGTGTGCCTGGCTTTTTCCACGAGTTGTTGCTCTTCCAGGCCGTTAGCCAGGGCAGGGGTCCAACACAAGCAAGAAAAGAGAAGCGGCGTCATCAATAGGAACAACGGTTTTTTGTGTCGTTGTTTGTCGGACTGGCTTTTCCGTGTCATGGATTTTCTCCTCCGTGAAACCAAATAAACAGTCTAAGCTATTGTCCCTTATTTTTGAAAAAAAGCAAGAAGAGCAAGCAGCCGGAGGCAGATGAGGATCCCTGCTTCAGAACGGGATTTTTGCCAAACAAGAAAAACCAAAAAAATTATAATAGCAAGTCTTGGAATCCGGGAAAAGTCGATTCGTCTTCCTGCACGGACTGTATACCGGGTTCATTCGCCCATGACTTGAACGATGATCTCTCGAGATCGGGCCCGTGTATCAAAATCG
The DNA here is from genome assembly GCA_012270585.1 of Nitrospirales bacterium. GTDB lineage: Bacteria > Nitrospirota > Nitrospiria > Nitrospirales > UBA8639 > Bin75. The sequence continues at coordinate 5,819 of JAAXIB010000045.1, read as the reverse complement.
AGAATGACAATTTCCTGCCAGGTCCCCAAAAGCAATTGGTTGTCGGCAAACGGAATGGTGAGTGATTGTCCCTGGATTTGGCCTCGCAAGTGACTGTGCCCGTTGTTTTCACCGGGGTTTCTGGTGTTATGCTGCCAAGTGGGGTCTGCGGGAATCAGGTTGTCCCAGACGGTTTTGGTATCGGCGCGCAAGCCGGGCTCATCCTCAATGATCAGGACCGAGGCGGTGGTATGTTTCACGAATATCGTGACAATGCCGGCTTGCATGGGCGTGGAGGCAAGCAACCGCCGAACGGACTCGGAGATGTTTTCGATTTGCGAATGGCCTTGCATCGTGACCGAAAAATTGTGAGTGATGACGGGCATCGGATTTTGTCTATTGGAGGGATCGAAGAAATTGTTGTTCTCGTCGTGATAATTTCCCACCTCGGGCCGCTTTGAGAATGGAGTCGAAGATTCCGGAAGCGGTTAATTGTCGAACGGCTCTGACCACCTTTGCGCGTAATCGGCCTTGCCGTTTCAATGAGTCAAGGTAGCGAAAGGCCTCACGAAAGTTTTCTTTGGAGCGCGCGTAGTAGTCTGTTCCTCGTCGACGATTGCTGTAGGCTTCCAGTTGTTCGCAAGCGACAAGAATTTCTCCAAGTTCCCTGACCCATTCCGAAGACTTTTCCAGTTTTTCAGGGTAATAGTAATATAACGTCACCTGTTCCATCCACGGCAACCAACGAATTCCCAGGCTTTCCAACAAGGGCTTCACTCTCTTGAGTTGCCGGCGATGGCGACGTGCAAATCCCAATCGCATTTCGACCTGTTCGCATGCCCACTTGGTGAGCGGCAATCCTTCTTTAGCCAATGCCTGCCCGTACGTTTTTACAAATGCTTCGGTCTCTCTGCCGTAACCCGAACGGGGATATCGCAACCGCCACTCTGCAGGTCTCGTCGGAATATTCAGACTACGCGCCCATGACCATATTTTGCCGAAAAGCTGCCGGTCAAGCCCGGCTCTTCCCAAATCATGAAGCAGGCAGGCGATCTGAAATTGACGGACTCGTGATTGTTCATGCGAGAGGTGCTGGGCCACGACCGCACACATCTTCGCCGTTCGAAAGGCATGCGCCTTGTCGTATCCTCTAATAATAGTATGAGGGTTCAGTGGATGAGGATAGTCGTAGCATTTCAGCAGCGTACCGGCTAAAGATGGCGACACGACCAGATATCTGTATGGAGATTGCAAAGGAGACGATCTTTGAGCAGTCGATCGCATGGCCCGTGAACTGTCGATAGAATAACAAGTCAATATTCGCTAGAATGGGGGAGGACCATACGGCGAAATCCGCAGGCTGTCAAGAAAACGTGAAGATGATGAGGTTTGGGCCCAATCCACGTTTTTGCGAAAACGCCAATTGGTTCGCCCCCTGATGCATTCAGGGTAGGTCCGTCAGCCGGGAATAGACTCATGACCTCCAAGCGCAAGCGTTTGTTTTTCAGCCTGTTTCTCGTCTTAATTCTTTGTGTTGTGGGTGTCGTGTATGTTGCGACGTTTCACGTGGAAGACCTGCAACAAGTGATTCGAGATCTCATCGCGAGATCCTTTGGTGAACACATTGTTATCGAACGAACGCAGGTAAAGTTTTTGCCGTATCCGCAGTTGGAACTGATGGACGTCAGTATCAATGACCCAAGGCAAGGCACCCCGATTTTTCACGCCTCGCACATCCAACTGGATTTGAGTTTTTTGTCATTGATGCAGGATACGCCCATGCCGAATACATTGATCATCGAGGATGCCTTTCTTGATCTTGAGCGAGACGAAAAAGGGCTATGGAACTACAGGGAAATTTTTCAACGAGAAGCAGCCGATCAAATGGGAATAGGGACGTGGCTTTCGGGACGTTCATTAAAATTAACCAATGGGTCAGTCCGTTTGGAAGATCGATATCGCCGCGAATCCGCGTTCATCGTCCACGCGGAAGAGGTGGAGTTGCAGGTGGAGCAATTGGTGGTGGATGGTCCCACGGAAATGTTTCTTTCCGCGCGACTTTCCGACCGGGACGGGGGATCCGTTATCTCGTCTTATGGGACACTCCAACATGTCGGCGGATTTTTCGGAATCGAATCAGCGACACGGCGTAACGCCTCGCCTCAATTCGAACTGCACACACGCATGGACCTTGATCGGGAGACTCTTCTGCAATTGGCGGATCTTTTCGAAGTACGCGAGGTGCCGACCGCGTTGCAAGCTCGAACCAAGGTGCAAGGGTACGTCCATTTTGCCCAGGGTCTCCAGGGATATGATTTGGCATTGTCTGATCTCGTGGTTCTAACGGACAGGATTGACCTCAATGCAGAAGTGAGCTTGACGGGTTTATTACGGCCTGAGCCTCCAACCTTCTCAAGCCAATGGACGAGTGCCCCTGTAGCCATTGAGTATCTACCTCAATTACTCCCTGAAGAACTGGTCCCGCCTGAACTGTCTGATGCCATTCATCATCAGACTATCGGTGGAAAGATCCAAGCGGTTTCAGCAACGTTGACCGGTTCTGCCAGCCAGGAAGTCGGATATTCCCTAACGGGAAAGTTTCAGTTTTCGGAAGGAACAGTGAGCTTGGGACCTAAGCTGGGAAAAGTCGAGGGAATCGCATGTACCATTCATGTCCAGCCCGATCAGATTCGGCTGACTGATTTTCATGGCCAATACGAGCAAATTCCCGTGACTCAAGGCGACGGAACGATTGTTTTTACCGAACAGGGGCCTTGGTTAACGACGGAATTTGAGGGAAAAATGCCCTCAAAAAAAATAATCGGCCTCATGCAAACCGTACTTGCGTTGGACACGCCACAACAGCCGATACAATCTTTACAAAGCAAGGCGGGGAGTGGATTGCTGACCGTACGATTCGCCGGACCACTCAGGGATCCTCAAAACATAACGTTTCAAGGTGCCGAGTATCGTCCTGAACGTATCACCGTACAACTTCCCGGATTACGGGCCCCTCTTACCCAAGTCGAGGGAACTTTTGCCCTCTCCGAAAAGCATCTTCGCTTTGAAAATGTCACGGGGCTCTACGGACAAAGCAATTTTCAAATCGAAGGAAAAATAAAATTTGAAGAACAACTCTACCTTGAGGACGTGAGAATTCAGGGTCGTTTCAGTGACAACGATCTGTTGAATCTTTTCCCCACCCAAGCCTTTTCAGCGCAAAAGATTATTTCGGGCAAGTCTGATTTCCTGGTCACCGTTGCCGGCAAACTGCAAAATCCTACCATGAGAGGAAGGGTTACACTACAAGGGTTAGAAATTCTATGGCCGGGTATCCTGTACAAACCCCCGACCCTTGCCGGCAATCTGGATTTTCACATTCAGGTGGAGAATAATCATCGACTTGCGTTTGAACGCGTGATTCTAATCCTTCCCTCCGTCCGCTTCACGGGACAGGGAGAAGTTGATTTCGATCAAACGTTGACCTTCAATGTCTCGCTGGCAACTGAACCGATACGCTTCGAGTCGTTGCCGCAGGAGCTTGAATTATTTGATAAAACGATTTCCTCGGGGACTCTGGAAGGGTTCATCAATCTTCGGGGAACGGGGAATGATTGGAAATCATGGAGCAAATCAGGACGGGTGGCGTTAACGAATGGAGTCGTCGAAATCGAAGACGTCAGGTCACCGATTTCCCTGACAGAACTCCAGGTGAAACTGGATGAACATACCGCTGAATTGAAGCAGCTTCGATGGAATTTCGAGGAAACCCAAACTCAGGCCAAGGGAATCATTCACGCGTGGGACGGTAAGCCAAACATGAGCCTAGTGCTTACCGTGCCTCAATTCAATATCAATCTTCTGTTGTCCGACAAACAACCGTCTCCTCTGCGGGAATTTTTGGAAAAAATCGCTAACACAGCCAAAGTCGTAGGGAAGTTGCGGTTCGATCGTGTGTCGTACCACAACTTGAATGTTCAGAATTTAACCGGTCAATTGCGAATCAAGAACGGCATAATCCGGGTCGATCACATTCGGGGAAAAGCCGACGACGGGACGATTCAAGGACGCCTTTTGGTTCATCTGCCCGTTCAACAACCCGCCACGATGAAAACCTGGTTTAAGATAGACTCGATTCCCCTGTTAACTCTGCGAGAAACCTTTTTTGATCAGGAAACGCTCGACAAACGATTGGTGACGGGCCTGACGTCCGCGGAAGGTACACTTCAAGGACATGGCAAAAATCCCCTCGGTGTGCTCCCGACCCTCAAGGGAACGCTGAAATTCTCAATCGTCGATGGCCGGATCAAACGAGGCACGGTGATTCCCAAAATATTGGCCATCATGAACCTGCCGAGTATGCTGCAGGGGACGGTTGACCTTGAGAAAGACGGCTATCCCTTTGATCGGCAAACCGGAACCCTTGCCGTAGCCGATGGCCGTATTGTTTCAAAAGACATCGTCATGGATGGACCGATTCTGAAAATGACTGCCGCAGGACAGTATGATCTGGTGAATAATGAATTGGACGTCGTGGCGGCAGCCAGCCCATTGGGCCCTTATTTTGATCTTCTTCACAAAATTCCGTTATTTCATGTGCTGCTTGACGGTGAAGAACATGGACTCGATATGGCTATGTTCTCAGTCAAAGGGGCACTTTATGATCCGACGGTTGAGCCGTTGGCCGTGGAATCCGTGGCATTCGGATTAACCGGATTTGCGAAATTGGCATTTACGATTCTGAAAAATACGATCATTTTGCCACAGAAATTATTGTTCCCGGAGGCAGATAAAGAACCCGGCTCCCGGTTGAATGATCCCGAGAAGCAAGAATCCGAGGATACGTCCATGGAAAGTTACTGAACGTTTACATTGCATGCCCATCACGGGTCTTTTCGGTCCTTCAGCAATTTCCACCATTTTGGCATGAAAATAATCAACGCCCTCCCCGAATTGGTCATTCCCGATTCCCCCTCTCCCCATCGTGGGAGAGGACTGGGGTGAGGGGAAGGAACAAAAACCATGGATCCTCGATTACAAATGTCGAGGATGACAGATAAAGGCAAAAGCAAAGGCACTGGGTCCCCGACATCCTTAATCGGGGATCCAGGTCTTATTGTCGAGAATGACAGAAAAGGGCGAAGGCAAAACCTCTGGATCCATCCTCGCAGGTAGTAAGCGGGGATCCAGATCTTATTATCGAGGATGACAGATTGGTACAATGGCCCCATTTTCATCGCTTGGGGTGCAGGCGGCAAGCCTGCATGAGGGATTCCTGTCTCTTTTCTCCCAAAAAGGCTAAAAAGCAGAAGAGCCTCGCTCTGATTTCCATTGGCAGATGATATGGGGAAAGCATACAGGTTTCGCGATGAGATCGTCCTCGGTGATCTGGCTTTCGAAGCCACCGGTGATTCCGCGTCTGAGTTGTTTGCAACTGCGGCACTGGCCGTGATCGAAGCAATGGCGGACCCTCTGAGCGTAGAGACGCATTGGATGCGAGAGGTTCGGATTTCCGAAACTGAAATAGAGAGTTTGCTCTTCGAATGGTTGAACGCCATCGTGTTTATCAAGGACATGGAAGGAGTTGTGTTTCATGACGTCCGGACAACGGTGAGCCGTGATTCGGAGAAGAACCTGTGGCATCTCGATGCCGCACTCATCGGCGACCGGATTGATGCGACCAGACAGGATCTACGAACAGACGTGAAGGCGGTGACTAAACATTTGTATGAAGTCAGACAAACAGAAGGAACTTGGTATGCTCATGTGGTTCTAGACGTGTGACACGGTTCAATGAGTTTGTTAGACTCAAAGTTTGGGGCTGTCCTAGCTAAGGGCTA
>JAAXIB010000040.1 GCA_012270585.1 Nitrospirales bacterium | reverse complement strand
TTTCGCCTTCGCCATCTGCCCCTCCCTCTTCGATTGCGAATCTTTTGAGGCTATGCGAGAAAGAAACGAGTCACATCACGTCGCTTTCTTGCCTTTCCAAAAAACCGTCCCGTTATTCTCCACGTTGCTTGCTGACAATCTGATCCGCCAATTGCTTGGGGACCGATTCGTATTCCGCAAATTCCATTGAATAGGTGGCACGCCCCTGCGTCTTCGAGCGAAGACTCGTGGCATACCCAAACATTTCTCCAAGGGGAACCATGGCATCCACGGCCTGAGAGCCGCCTCTCGCCTTTATCCCCTGCACTTTTCCACGTCGGGCATTCAAGTCGCCAATCACGTCGCCCATGAAATCCTGGGGAACCAACACCTCCACCTTCATGACCGGCTCAAGAAGGATCGGGTTGGCTTTACGACAGGCCCCCTCAAAGGCCATAGACGCCGCGATTTTAAAGCCCATTTCACTGGAATCGACCTCATGAAAAGAACCATCAAACAACGTCACCCGAACGTCCCGCATGGCATACCCGGCCACCACGCCGGACTCCATCCGTTCCCGCACCCCTTTCTCCACCGCCGGGATATATTCACGGGGAATAATCCCGCCAACGATCTTATTGACAAACTCAAGCCCCACTCCGGACTCGGACGGTTCCACGCGTAACACCACGTGCCCATACTGCCCTCGCCCACCGGATTGCTTGATATATTTTCCTTCGGCTTCCCCCATACTGCGAATCGTTTCTCGATAGGCAACTTCGGGTTTGCCAACGTTCGCCTGCACCTTAAATTCCCTGACCAGACGATCGACAATAATTTCCAGATGCAGTTCCCCCATTCCGGAAATGATCGTTTGCCCGGTCTCCTCATCGGTTCGAACGTGAAAGGACGGATCTTCCTGTGATAGTTTTTCCAATGAAAAACCCAGCTTTTCGAGGTCTTGCTTGGTCTTCGGTTCCACTGCCATTGAAATCACGGGCTCCGGAAATTTGATCACCTCCAACAAGATGGGGCGCTTTTCGTGCGACAAGGTATCACCCGTTCTCGCGCCCTTCATCCCCACCGCAGCAGCAATGTCTCCGGCATACACCACGTCAATATCTTCACGCTTGTTCGCATGCATTTTGAGCAAACGTCCGATCCGTTCTCGTTTGCCCTGGGTGACGTTATACACGTACGAGCCCGTTTCCAGGCGACCGGAATAGACGCGGAAATACGTGAGTTGCCCGGCAAAGGGATCGGCCATGATCTTGAAGGCCAACGCTGAAAACGGCTCTTCATCACTGACTCGACAGTTCATTTTCTTACCGCTGACCGGATCAACCCCTTCCACTTCCGGAACGTCCAAAGGCGAGGGCAGGAAGTCCACCACGGCATCCAGTAACGGCTGCACCCCTTTATTCTTAAACGCCGACCCACAGAACACCGGCGTCATTCGCATTTGATTGGTCCCGCTGCGCACGGCACGCTTGATGTCCTCCGGCTTCAGCGGATCGCCGTTCAGGTATTGCTCAAGCACCGCTTCATCAAATTCGGCAACGGCTTCGATCATTTTGTCCCGGTACTCCTGAGCCGTCGGCAGAAGATCCGGCGCGACGTCTTCGACCACAAAATTCGCACCCAGCGTTTCATCTTCAAAGAGGTAGGCCTTCATCGAGACAAGATCAATGACCCCTCGAAAATCCGCCTCTTTTCCGATGGGCAACTGGACCGGGACCGGATTCGCCTCCAAGCGATCAATGATACTTTGAACGCTGCCTGAAAAGTCGGCACCCACCCGATCCATTTTATTCAGAAAGGCAATGCGAGGGACTCGATATTTATCGGCCTGACGCCAGACCGTTTCCGACTGAGGTTCGACTCCCTGTACCGAATCAAACACGGCCACGGCTCCGTCCAATACGCGAAGGGACCGCTCGACTTCAACCGTAAAATCCACGTGCCCCGGCGTATCGATAATATTAATGCGATGATCGTTCCAGAAACAGGTGGTCGCCGCAGACGTGATCGTAATACCCCGCTCCCGCTCCTGCTCCATCCAATCCATTTGAGCCGCACCTTCATGCACTTCACCCATCCGGTGAGAGACCCCGGTATAAAACAGGATGCGCTCGGTCGTCGTTGTTTTCCCGGCATCAATATGCGCCATGATGCCGATATTCCGAGTCCGTTCCAATGGATATTCCCTTGACACCGTTCCTCCGGTTCCTTCACACGCCATCAGGCTGCAACAACACGCCCAAACCCCAATCCGAACACGGATTGTAAAAAAAAGGAAGACCTACGCGTGGAGGGTGGTTCGACTACAGCAACAAGAAACCGCTACCAACGGTAATGGGCAAACGCACGATTCGCCTCGGCCATTCTGTGCGTTTCATCGCGTTTCTTGACCGCAACCCCTGTATTATTGGCAGCATCAAGCAACTCGGCGGCAAGCTTGTCTTGCATACTCTTTCCCGTTCGAGACTGGGCACTGCGCTTAATCCATCGAAAGGCCAGGGCAACTTGCCTGACTGGTCGGATTTCGACGGGGACCTGATACGAGGCCCCGCCCACCCGTCTTGATTTCACTTCCACCATTGGCTTGACGTTGCCAAGCGCAGAATGAAAAATTTTCAAAGGATCACCACCCGTCTTCTGTTGAATGACGTCGAACGCCCCATAACACACACGCTGGGCTGTACTCTTTTTCCCTCTGGTCATAAGAATATTGATAAACTTTCCCACAAGGTGATCCCGATATTGGGCATCAGCCACGGAAGTTCTTATGACGGCACTTCGACTACGAGACATATCGTGAACACACCTTCCCTACGGCAAACACGTTTGCTATTTCGGTCGTTTCGCTCCGTACTTGGAACGACCCTGTTTCCGATTGGCGACACCTACCGCGTCGAGTGCACCCCGGACCAAATGATAACGCACGCCGGGCAAGTCCTTCACCCGGCCGCCACGCACGAGCACAATGGAATGCTCCTGCAAGTTATGCCCCATGCCCGGGATGTAGGTCGTCACCTCAATCCCCGTGGTCAAACGCACGCGAGCCACTTTCCGTAACGCGGAATTCGGCTTTTTCGGAGTCGTGGTGTAGACGCGCAAACAGACCCCCCGCCGCTGCGGGCATCGATTAAGGGCCGGGCTTTTACTCTTTGCCTTTGGGGCCTTGCGGCCTTTTCTGACAAGCTGATTCACCGTTGGCATATTACAATTTTTCCTTCAAAGACGTTATACGCTCAACTCTCTCGGACAACCTTTCGATTGTAGTGAGACGCCTGTTGTGTGTCAAGGTAAAACACTCCGTAAATTATGTGGACTGCATCTGCAACTCTTCCTCTTGTGGAATCGCCAATTCACCATCATCCTCGATTGCCTTTTCCTCAGGGGCAGGCACGAAGGTTTCGCGGTAGTGCGAGAATCCCGTTCCCGCCGGGATCAGGCGTCCCACAATGACGTTTTCCTTGAGTCCTCGCAAATCATCAACCCGACCATTGATAGCGGCTTCAGTGAGCACCCGGGTCGTCTCCTGGAAGGATGCCCCGGAAATGAAGCTGTCCGTATTAAGTGAGGCCTTGGTAATACCCAGCAACACCGGTTTTCCAATCGCTGGCTTCCCGCTTTCGGCAAGGACCCGTTGATTTTCATCGGTGAACGCAAATTTTCCGACCTGGGCTCCCGGCAAAAAGTTCGTATCTCCGGGATCCTCGATGCGGATCTTCTTCAACATCTGTCTCGCAATAATTTCAATGTGCTTGTCATTAATCGAGACCCCCTGTAAGCGATACACTTCTTGCACTTGATTCACCAGGTATCGCTGCAACTCGCGAGGGCCCAACACGTTCAGAATATCATGGGGATTCGCCGAGCCATCCATGAGCGGTTCACCCGCACGCACCCAATCCCCCTCATGCACGTTGACGTGCTTTCCTCGAGGAATAAAATATTCCTTAATGTCTCCCATCTTGTTATCGACGACGATCTTTCGCATTCCCTTGACGAAACCACCGAAGGAGACTTCGCCGTCGATTTCACTGATCACCGCTTGCTCCTTGGGCTTTCTTGCTTCAAACAGCTCGGCCACTCTGGGCAATCCCCCCGTAATGTCTTTAGTCTTCGTGGTTTCTCGGGGTATTTTTGCCAACACGTCTCCGGGATACACGATGGTACCTTTTTCCACGAAGATATGCGCACCCACGGGAAGGAGATAGCGAGCCGGCGCCCCGGAACCTGGCAATTTCGCGGTCTTGCCCCCGTCGTCTTTGATCGAAACACGAGGCCGCAGATTGGTGCCGGCTTGCTCAATAACCACCTTGCGGGACAGGCCGGTGATTTCATCGACCTCTTCTTTCATGGTGACGCCTTCGGAGATATCGCCATAAGCAATTTTCCCACCCACTTCCGTCAGAATGGTCAACGAATACGGGTCCCATTCCACAAGTTTCTGCCCCACCGTCACCCGACCGCCGTCTTTCACGATAATTTTCGCTCCATAGACGACCGGGTACTTTTCCCGCTCTCGACCGGAGTCATCATAGACCGCAATCTTCGCATTTCGATTCATGACCACCCATTCGCCCTGCTTGTTCTGGACCGCCATGTGCCGGTTGTGGAAATCGGCATTTTTCTTGGCATCGAAGCTGAGGTATTTCAAGACCCCATCGTGTCGGGATTCGACCACGCTTTGTTCCACCACCTTGCTCGCCGTCCCTCCAATGTGGAAAGTCCGCATGGTTAACTGCGTGCCCGGCTCGCCGATAGACTGCGCGGCGATCACCCCTACGGGTTCACCCAATTCAACCAACTTCCCTCTAGCCAAATCCCGACCGTAACACTTCACGCAGACGCCCCACCGGGCTTGACAGGTCAACACCGACCGGATGCGAACGTGCCCGATGCCTGCTTCGACCACGGCCTTCACGCGCGTTTCATCCAGTTCTTGATTCCCCGGCACCACGACTTCACCGGTCAACGGATCAAGGATGTCTTCTGCCGCAATACGCCCTAAAATCCGTTCCTCAATCGGCTGAATCACCTCTCCGCCTTCGACCAGGGCGGAGACGTCGATCCCATCGGCCGTCCGGCAATCTTCCTCACTCACGATGACGTCCTGAGAAATATCCACCAGCCGCCTTGTCAGGTACCCGGAGTTTGCGGTTTTGAGCGCCGTGTCCGCCAAGCCTTTTCTCGCCCCGTGCGTCGAGATAAAGTATTGAAGCACGGTGAGCCCTTCCCGGAAGTTGGCGGTGATGGGGGTTTCAATAATTTCACCGGACGGCTTTGCCATCAAACCCCGCATGCCCCCCAACTGCCGAATTTGCTGCGAACTCCCGCGCGCGCCCGAATCGGCCATCATGAAGATGGGATTCAAGGTATCTTCCGGTCCCTGCCCGCCGCCGGCTTTAATTTCTTTCATCATCTCATTGGCGACCTGCTCACTCACGTGGGCCCAGATGTCAATGACCTTGTTGTAGCGTTCACCGTTCGTGATCAGCCCCTCGCTATATTGCCGCTCGACCTCGGCGACGTCCTTGTGCGCCTTCCCCAGCAGCACTTCCTTTTTGGTCGGAATATGCATGTTGTCGATACACAGGGAGACCCCGGCCTTGGTGGCATAGTAAAAGCCAAGATCCTTCAGCTTATCCAGCATCTTGACCGTTTCGTGGAGCCCGACTTCACGATAGACCGCGTCAATCAGCTTCGTCATTTCTTTCTTGGTCATGACCTGATTGACGTGTGAAAACCCGATGGGAGAGGGGAGGATTTCCCCAAACAGCACTCGCCCGACGGTCGTTTCAACCAAGACGCCATCAATGCGAACCTTGACCTTGGCCTGTTCGTCCAATTCCCCGGCATCATAGGCAATCCGCACTTCTTCGGTGGAATACAAGACCTTCCCTTCCCCCATCGCGCCCGGTCGTTCCTGCGTCAACCAATAACACCCCAACACCATATCCTGAGAGGGAATGGCGAGCGGGCGGCCATTCGCCGGCGACAGCACGTTATTGATGGACATGATCAAAACGCGAGCTTCGATCTGGGCCTCGACCGACAGTGGAACGTGTACCGCCATCTGGTCACCGTCGAAGTCTGCGTTAAACGCCGCACACACCAACGGATGCAAACGAATGGCCTTGCCTTCGACCAGGACGGGATCAAACGCCTGCATGCCCAAACGATGGAGCGTCGGCGCCCGATTCAAAATAACCGGGTGTTCCCGAATCACTTCGTCCAACACGTCCCAGACTTCAGGGCGCTCCTTTTCCACGAGGCGTTTCGCGCTCTTAATGGTGGTCGCAGCTCCGCGCTCTTCCAATTTGTGGAAGATAAACGGCTTAAATAATTCCAAAGCCATTTTCTTGGGCAACCCGCATTGATTCAATTTCAGTTCCGGGCCCACGACAATCACCGAACGACCCGAGTAGTCAACCCGTTTCCCCAGAAGATTCTGACGAAACCGGCCCTGCTTGCCCTTGAGCATGTCGCTGAGGGACTTCAACGGTCGTTTGTTGGCCCCGCGAATCGTCCGACCACGTCGCCCGTTGTCAAAAAGGGCATCCACGGCTTCCTGCAACATTCTCTTTTCGTTGCGAATGATCACGCCCGGTGCCTTCAACTCCACCAACCGTTTCAACCGGTTATTGCGATTGATCACCCGTCGATACAAGTCATTCAAATCCGACGTGGCAAATCGCCCGCCGTCCAACGGCACCAGCGGTCTCAATTCGGGCGGAAGAACCGGGATGACGTCCAGAATCATCCATTCCGGTCTATTGCCCGACTTATAAAAGGCCTCGATGACTTTCAGTCGTTTCGTGATCTTCTTGTTCAAGGCCGCGGAAGTGGTGGCATTCACCTTTTCGTGCCGGTCGGCCCACAGGCTTTCAATATCCACTTGTCTCAGCAATTCACGAATGGCTTCCGCCCCAATGCCGACTCGAAAGGCCTGTGGCCCGTACTGATCCACACATTCACGGTACTTCTCTTCCGTGAGCAACTCTTTCTCCTTCAGCGGGGTGTCCTGGGGATCAATGACGACGTACGCCTCAAAGTAGAGAATTTTTTCCAATTGCTTGAGACTCATGTCCAGCAGGATCCCGATCCGACTCGGCACCCCTTTTAAGAACCAGATATGGGCAACGGGTGCGGCCAACTCGATATGCCCCATGCGCTCGCGCCGCACCTTCGACTGGATGACCTCGACTCCGCATTTGTCGCAGACGATCCCGCGATGCTTCATGCGTTTGTATTTACCGCAATTGCACTCCCAATCCTTGGTCGGCCCAAAAATCTTCGCACAAAACAATCCGTCTTTTTCCGGCTTAAACGACCGATAATTGATGGTTTCCGGCTTTTTGACTTCCCCATATGACCACGAACGAATTTTCTCCGGCGACGCGATCCGGATACACATGCCGTCGAAGGACATGGCATCGCGCGGCCTTTCAAACAGAGCATAGACGCTTTCCAAGGCTCTACCCTCCTTTTCAGAAACTGGGAAATCCTCGTGATAGAAGTGGTGATGACCGGGTTATTCAGCGGATTTCATCAACTCAACGTCCAACCCCAGGCTTTGCAATTCTTTCACCAACACGTTAAACGACTCCGGCAAGCCTGGTTCCAGGAAGTTTTCTCCCTTGACAATCGCTTCGTACATTCTCGATCGTCCCGGAACGTCATCGGACTTCACGGTTAAAAATTCCTGAAGCGTGGAAGCCGCTCCATAGGCCTGGAGAGCCCAAACTTCCATTTCGCCCAAACGCTGGCCACCGAACTGGGCCTTTCCGCCCAGGGGTTGTTGCGTCACCAACGAATAGGGACCAATGGATCGGGCATGAATCTTATCATCCACCAAGTGGTGCAACTTCATCATGTAGACGTAGCCCACCGTCACCGGACTCTTAAACGGGTCCCCGGTCCGACCGTCATACACCACCGATTGACCATTTTCCGGCAAGCCCGCCTCCTTCAATAATTCTTTAATCTCCGCTTCCGTCGCTCCGTCAAACACGGGACTGGCAGCATAGATCCCCAAGGACTTGGCGGACCACCCTAAATGCGTTTCCAAGATCTGTCCGACATTCATTCGTGACGGAACCCCAAGCGGATTCAGCACGATTTCGATCGGCGTACCGTCAGGCAAATACGGCATGTCTTCCTCGGGGAGAATCCGGGAGACCACACCCTTGTTTCCATGACGTCCGGCCATCTTGTCCCCGACGGAAATTTTCCGCTTAATGGCGAGATAGACCTTTACCAACTTAATGACGCCCGGGGGCAATTCATCACCACGCCGAAGTCGCCCGACCTTTTCGTCATAGAAGGTTTGCAGGCTCTCGATTTGATCCTTGGCCGCCCGTTCAACATCCTCGAGTTTTCGTTGCTCTTCCGGGTCACCCAGAATCACACGTCGCACGTCGTCATCGGGAAGTTTCCGCAAGACGTCCGCGGTGATTTTTCCCTTTTTCTTTAAAATGACTTCGCCACTTTCGGGATCCATCAAGTCACGGCCCACCACCTGCCCAAGCAACAGCCTCCTGATTTCTTTGTTCCGTTCGTCCTCGATAATGTGGAGTTCATCCTGATAGTTCCGTTCAATTTTTACGCGATCTTGGGATTCGATGTTCTTCGAACGCTCATCTTTGTCAATGCCTTTTCTGGAAAAAATCTTGACGTCGACCACGATCCCTTCAATTCCCGGAGGCACCTGAAGAGACGTATCCTTGACGTCACCTGCTTTTTCTCCAAAGATCGCTCGCAGCAACTTTTCTTCCGGAGTCAGTTGCGTTTCACCCTTGGGAGTCACTTTGCCGACCAAGATGTCCCCGGCCTTGACCTCGGCCCCAATGCGAACGATCCCGCTTTCATCAAGGTTTCTCAGGGCCTCTTCGCCCAGATTGGGAATGTCGCGGGTAATCTCCTCTTTTCCCAATTTGGTATCACGGGCTTCCACCTCAAACTCTTCAATGTGAATCGACGTAAAGGTATCTTCACGAACCAGTCGCTCGCTCAACAAAATGGCGTCCTCGAAGTTGTACCCGCCCCAAGGCATGAACCCGACCAGGATGTTTTTTCCCAACGCCAACTCGCCCCGATCGATGGCCGGTCCATCCGCCAACACCTGCCCTTTCTTCACCGGCTGCCCGACTTTCACGATAGGGGTTTGAGTCACGCACGTATTCTGGTTGGTTCGTTGAAACTTCACCAAGTCATACGTATCCCAAAAACGTCCGGTTTTCTTTTTTCCCTCGTCCGCCTTTCCGCCTTCGGTTCGTACAACAATGCGCCGGGCATCCACGCTTTCCACGATCCCATCCCGCCTCGCTTGTTCGACGTACCCGGAATCACGGGCGACCACGGCTTCCATGCCGGTTCCGACCAGCGGTGCCTCACTCTGCACGAGCGGCACGGCTTGACGCTGCATGTTCGATCCCATTAACGCACGGTTTGCGTCGTCATGTTCGAGAAAGGGAATCAACGCGGTGGCGACGCTCACCACTTGTTTCGGGGACACGTCCACGTAATCGACTCGATCCGGCGTCGTGGCGATAAACTCTCCCTCGGATCGTGCCGTCACCGAATCGGACAACAGACGACCGGCTGCGTCCACCTGGGAATTGGCTTGAGCAATGACGTGATGCTCGCCCTCCAACGGGGACAGAAATTCGACGTCCCGGAGGACGCGTCCCTTTTGGACTCTTCGAAACGGGGCTTCAATGAAGCCGAATTCGTTAATGCGCGCGTAGGTGGCCAACGAGGTGATAAGCCCGATATTCGGTCCTTCAGGGGTTTCGATGGGACAAATACGGCTATAGTGAGAGGGATGGACGTCGCGGACTTCAAATCCCGCGCGCTCACGAGTCAGCCCGCCCGGTCCCAACGCGGACAGTCGTCGTTTATGCGTGATTTCGGCCAAAGGGTTCGTTTGGTCCATAAACTGCGACAACTGGCTTCCGGCAAAAAATTCTTTAATGGCGGCCACAATGGGTTTGGCGTTAATCAAGTCGTGCGGCAGCACCGTTTCCATGTCGAGCAGGTTCATCCGTTCTTTAATGCTGCGCTCCATCCGGGCCAACCCCAAACGAATCTGATTCTCGAGCAATTCTCCAACCGTCCGAACCCGACGATTCCCCAAATGATCAATGTCATCCACATCCCCTTTGCCCATTTTCAATTCGACGAGACAGCGGACCACTTCCACCACGTCCTGTGCGGTGAGCACCCGCTGGGAAAGGGAAAGGTCCAACGAAAAACGGTTATTCATCTTCAACCGTCCCACCGGAGACAAATCATATCGCTTCGGGTTGACAAACAGATTTTCAAACAAAAGTTTGGCCGAATCCACGGAAGGCATTTCTCCCGGCCGAAGGCGCTTATAGATTTCCACCCAGGCCTCCTTTTGAGAAGTCGTCCGTTCGGCATCCAAGGTATCCAAAATGATCGGCGTCGGCGCAACGCTGTCCAAATAAATCACCTTGAAACTCAAGGGGTTCAATTCAAGAAGCCGCTCAAGCATGGACAAGGTCAATCGTTGATTTTTTTCAACAAGGACCTCTCCTTTTTCCGAGTCCAAGATCTCCGTCAACACCGCTCGCCCGACCAATTCTTCCGGCTTCACCGGGATCTCCTTCACTCCCGCAGCACGAACTCTCGCCATCAACGATTTGGTGAGCCGCGTCCCTTCTCGAACGATCGGATCCTTACTGCCTCGCTCGAATACTTCAACCGACGACCGTAAGCCCGCATGCAGGTCGGGATCCAACTTTCGCATCAGTTGTCCATCTGAAACCCGAATTTCCTCGATGGGATAATACATCTTCAGCACGTCATCCGTTGACAAACCAAACGCCTTCAACAGGATCGTAGCCGGCATTTTCCGTCGACGATCGATGCGGACGTACAAAATATCCCGAGCGTCAAACTCAAAATCCAACCAGGACCCTCGATACGGAATGATGCGCGCGGAAAACAACACCTTGCCACTGGAATGGGTACGCCCTTTATCATGACTGAACGAGGCACCGGGAGAGCGATGCAACTGGCTCACCACGACCCGCTCCGTGCCGTTAATGATAAAGGTGCCCCGATCCGTCATCAGAGGCAACTCACCCACGTACACTTCCTGCTCCCGAACGTCGAGCACCTTGCTGTTCTTCACCCCCTTTTCCTGCGGATCAAACACCACCAGGCGGATGCGCAGTTTCAAAGGAGCGGCAAAGGTCATGCCCTGTTCCAGACACTCGCGCATATCGTACTTGGGAGTGCCCAGCGAATAACTGGAAAATTCAAGAATGGCCGAACTGTTAAAGTCTGCAATGGGAAAGACGCTCATGAGCGCGGCTTGCAGCCCTTTTTCAGCACGACGCTCAGAGTCGGTCTCTTTTTGTAAAAACCCCTCGTACGAGCGTTTTTGAACTTCGACGAGGTCCGGAATGTCAATCGTCGACTGAATTTTCGAAAAATCAGAACGCTTGATAATTCCCGGCAATGGAGGTTGAGACATAGTCGGCTCCTTCTGCATCTAGGCTTGTGAACAACCCGTCCCTATCAACCAGGAGAATGTTCCCGTATCGAACCTCGCCTCCTACTTGACTTCAACCGTGGCCCCCACGTCGGTGAGTTTCTTCTTAATCGTTTCCGCCTCGTCTTTTGCCGCACCCTCCTTGACCGGCTTGGGCGCCCCTTCCACCAAATCTTTGGCTTCTTTCAACCCGAGCCCGGTGATCTCGCGAACCACTTTAATGACTTGAATTTTCTTGTCGGCCGGGGCGCTGACCAACACCACGTCAAAGGCATCCTTCTCTTCAGCAGCCTGTGCCCCAACATCCCCTGCAGCCGGCACCGCCGCGACCACCGGCGCCGCCGCCGTCACACCGAATTTTTCTTCAAATCCCTTGACCAGTTCGGACAACTCTAAAACCGTCATGCTTTCAACGGCTCCCAGAATGTCATCCTTTGAAAGCTTTGCCTCCGTTGCAGCCATTTCTCCTTCTCCTTTCTTTTTGTCTTGAATCGCAACCAGCACGGCTGCAAATCCTCGTAAAATCCCTTGAAGTACGCCCACCATTCCTCGAAGCGGCCCTTGCATGGCAGACAACAGCATCGACAGCAACACTTCTTTGGAAGGTAAATCAGCCGCCGCAATCAGTTGGGAGGGCTCAAGGGCTTTTCCTTCGATCACGCCGCCTCGCCAGATAATGTTCTCATCACATTTTTCGTGCTTAATGAAATTCCGAAGAATCTTGGCAGGCAAAACCGGGTCATCGTACCCGATGACCACCGCGACCTGTCCCTTGAACAACGACACGACGGGCAATAACGACGTTCCTTCAGCGGCTCTCGCGGCCAGGGAATTCTTCACCACTTTCAATTCTGCCTGAACCCCCCGAAGTTGATGGCGCAACTGCGTTACCTGGTTAACCGGCATTCCCCCACATTCCGTCACCACGGCCAACCTGGCCCTGGCAAACCTGTCGTGCAAATCGGAAACCACTTCAGCTTTCTGTTCCTTCTTCATGCCCGGCTCCTTGTTACACCGCAACTAATCAACGTGTCGTCCCAAGGTCGTACATTCCAGGGGAATGCCCGGCCCCATGGTGCTCGACATGGTCGCACCTTTAATATACTTCCCCTTACTTGAAGAGGGCTTGGCCTTCACCACCGACGCAAACACCGCCTGCGCGTTCTCGGTAATTTGCGAGACGGCAAACGACACTTTCCCGACCGGCACGTGGACGCTCCCGGCCTTATCCACTTTATACTCGACCCGGCCCTTCCGGATTTCCTGGATCGCCTTCCCGACCTCAAACGTCACGGTTCCCGACTTGGGGTTCGGCATCAGGCCACGTGGCCCCAACACTTTTCCCAACTTACCAACCGTCGCCATCAGGTCCGGGGTGGCGATAGCTTGATCAAACTCCAACCATCCCCCTTTAATTTTTTCCAACAAATCATCGGCTCCCACGAAATCGGCACCTGCCTGACGGGCCTCTTGCTCTTTTTCCCCTTTGGCAAACACCAGTATCCTGACCTTTTTCCCGGTGCCATGCGGCAATACCGTCGTCCCACGAACCATTTGATCTGCACGTTTCGGATCAACACCCAACCGAATGGCCAATTCGACGGTCTCATCAAATTTGGCATAGGCCGCCTGCTTGACCAAATCACTGGCTTCCTGAAGCCCGTACAGTTTGGAGTCAACTCTTGCTGCGGCGTTCCGTAATTTTTTCCCCACGATTCACACTCCCTCCTGAAAGCCAACCAACGCGTCAGTCGGTCACCGTGATCCCCATACTCCTTGCGGTGCCTTCGATGATCTTCATCGCCCCTTCGATGTTCACCGCGTTCAAATCCTCTATTTTTTGCTTGGAGATTTCCTGCAATTGGGCACGGGAGACTGCACCGACCTTATCCTTCTGCGGCACCCCTGATCCCTTAATAATCCCCACCGCTTTCTTCAAGAGATCGGTAGCCGGAGGGGTTTTCATGATAAAGGTAAAACTCCGGTCTCGATAGACGGTAATGACAACGGGGATGATGCTCCCTTCCTGCTTTTGCGTCTTCGCATTAAATTGCTTGCAAAAATCCATGATGTTCAGACCATGTTGACCCAATGAGGGGCCAACCGGCGGAGCGGGATTGGCTTTCCCCGCGGGAATCTGCAATTTAATTTGCGTTATCACCTCTTTTGCCATCTCGCTGTCCTTTTTCCTAAGTTAGTTCACATCGACTTTCACCGCCGCCCGCGCACGGCCACGTCAACAACATCCTATCCTCGTTCGATCTGCGCAAACACCAATTCGACCGGCGTCGAACGCCCCAAGATGCTCACCAACACCTTGGCTCGACTATGCTCGTCGTCCACTTCGTCGATTAAGCCGTTAAAGCCCATAAACGGCCCGTCAACGATCCGGACGTTATCGCCTTTGGAAAAAAACACCCGCTCCCGAGGAAGAGACACACCGGATTCGATTTGCTTCAGAAGAGAATCCGCTTCGTCCTTGGGCAGCGGCATGGGCTTGACCCCTTCTCCCCCGACAAACCCCGTGACCTTGGGGGTCTCTTTGATCATCATCACCGTTTCATCCTTGAGAGGATCCTCCAACTCGACCAGCACGTACCCGGGGAAAAACTTTTGCTTCGACGCGCGACGTTTTCCATCTTTGATTTCAATGACGTCCTCGGTAGGAACCAACACCTGCCCGAACTCTTCCTCAAGACCCATCTGAGTCGCTCGCTCTACCAAGGAGGTGCGCACCCGCCCCTCATATCCTGCATAGGTGTGAATCACGTACCAATTCTTGGCCATAGCGCCTGACCTCGAACGTTCAAAGGATTTGACTGACCAGCCATACTAAAATGGAATCAGCCATCGAGAGGTACAAAGACATAATGAAGCAAAACACGACCACCACCGACGTGGAACCGATGGTTTCATCACGCGTCGGATACGAAACTTTCTTCAACTCCCCTTTCACCTCGATGAGAAATTCCGCAATTTTCGACCAGAGTTTCTTCATGGCACGCGCATCCCATCTTCCTCCCGTGTCGTGGCAGGGGCACCAGGACTCGAACCCGGACCTTCGGTTTTGGAGACCGACATGCTAGCCATTGACACCATGCCCCTTCATGACTTCCGGCAAAACCGTCATCTCACTTCCTTATGGGGGACATGTTTTCGGCAGAACCGGCAATATTTTTTCGCTTCCAACCGATCAGGATCATTTTTTTTATTCTTCATCGTCGAATAATTCCGCCGCTTACATTCCCCACAGGCTAAAGAAATAATGACCCGCATAACGCCTCCTCTCTCGTGCCGGTTCCCGGCCGCGACCGTCCTCAGGCAAGGATTTCGGTCACGACCCCG
>JAAXIB010000032.1 GCA_012270585.1 Nitrospirales bacterium | reverse complement strand
GGGGGGGGGGGGGGGGGGGGGGGGGGGGGGGGGGTAGAATAGAGTCGGGAACGAAGCCTGGCGCTTCTCTCGCACCACTGGGAGCCACTGCCGGTTCCACATTCGCACCTCCTCCGCTGGCACAGGGCCGCTCCTACAGATCTTGCTGGTTCGCTTCAAACGGGTGAGTGACTCTAGTGCATTCCGGCAACTTTTGCAAGCCGTGCGGGGGCCAGGGGCCGTCACGGGGTGCTGCCGGCCTGGTTGCCTGGGGAGACAACGCGCGGGCATCGGTATGCAAATAACCAATGACACCCCCGAACTGTCATGCCCGATTCCCCCTCTCCCCCTCGTGGGAGAGGGCTGAGGTGAGGGGGAAAAGCAAAAACACTGGATCCTCGATTTAGATCCTCGATTACAAACGTCGAGGACAAGCGTCGAGGATGACAGATTAGGACGGAGGGAAAAGCAAAGACCCTGGATCCTCGATTACAGGCGTCGGGGCCACGCATCACTTCTACTCCAATTCGGCCAGAAGCGCCGGAAGAATCACCAGGGCACAGATCATGGCCAGAATCAATACCACGACCAGCAGGATGCCCAAACTGGCCATGCCCGGATAGCGCGAAAACCCGAGAACTCCGAAGGAAGCCATCGTGGTCAAGGCGCTGAAAAACACGGCCTGAGACGTACTGCTCCGTAACACCTCGACAATGGAACGCGAGCCGGCTTCCCGTCTCCGCAGGATCAGGTAGATGCCGAAGGCGATCCCCAGCCCGAGCACCAAAGGCAGGGCGATCACGTTGGCCAGATTCAGAGGAATGCCCAACGCCAGGCACGTCGCCACCGTGAACAGCAGCGTCAGGAGCAGCGGCAAGAGGACGAAGAGGGTTTCGCCCAGGCGTCGCAGGACCACGAACAGCAGCAGGGCGGACAGCACGACGGCCAGGATGGTCGCTTGAATACAGGCGTCGATGATGGTTTGCCCGGCTTCCAGGATGCTCACGGGCGACCCGATCGTGGCGGGCGCGTGCTGCTGCACGCTGGTCACGAACCGGCGGAGTGCCCGGTTTCCCTCGACGTTCTCGGCAGGGAAAACCTCCACCCGGGTCCGGCCGTCGTGAGCAGAATAGTGACTCGTCAAACTTTCGGGCAACGTCTCCAGCGTGATCTCGTCCGGGGCCAGCAAGCCCCGCAATCGTTCAAGCCACTTCGGAAAGTCTCCAACCAGCCGCGTGCGGAGGTCGTGCACGAACAGCGTCGATCCGCCGGAGTCGTGAAACAGGTCATCGATTGCCTGTTTGAGGGTTTTCAGGTGCCTGTCGAGATCGCTCTGCCATGTTCGGGATTCATGCACGCCAAGAACGGCGCGGAATTCTTTCATGGCCTGCACTTCTTCTTCCTCACCAGGCGGCTCGAAAACCGACTGGGGAATGAGGACGGGCTCCAGGACCAACGCCATCTCGTCGATAATCGCCAACTTTTCTTCCTGGTCGCCGGGAACGAAACTTGAAAGCGTGAGGACGCGATCGACTTGCGGCACCGACCGGAGACGCTCCGCCAACGCATCGGCAGCAGGCAGGTTATCGGCTATCACCTGTATGACGTAGGGAGAGGTGTCCGGGTCCGCCAGTAATTCCTGAAAGGTGGACACACTTTCGGTCGAAGGATCCCGAAGATGCAAGGCATTAAAATCGAATTGCAACCGTGGCACCATCACCCCGGCGACCACCACCACGGGGGCCAGAACTCCGAGGATCACCCGCCGATATCGGACAATCGAACCCGCGATCGAATTGTTCCGGGACCGGTCTTCAATCATGTTCGCGGAACCCACCGCCCGGGACCGGGCAATCGGGAACACGGTCAACAGCGCCGGAAACAACGTGAGGTTCGCCAGAAGGGCGATGAACATGCCGACCCCGGCAATGAACCCCATCTCCGCAAACCCCCGATAGGACGTGGGAAGAAAGGAGAAAAAGCTCAGGGCCGCGGCCACCGCCGCGAGCGTCAGAGCCCCGCCAACCCCGGCGACCGCCCGCCGCAAGGCCTCCTCGTGGTCGCCGTCGCGGTCAAACTCTTCTCGATATCGCAGGCCGAACTGGATCCCGAAATCCACGCCGAGCCCGATGAACAACACCGGCACGGATGCGGATATGAAGTTCAGCGAACCGACGGCCGTGACCACGAAAAAGGCCGTCCACAAGAGACCCACCACCAGGGTGCACAGCATCGCCCCCACGAGCCGCAGGGAACGGAACCCCGCGATCAACACGAACGACACCAGGCACAGCGACAGCCCCGCGGCCAACCCGACGCCCCGGGCGACGGTCTCCCGCTCTTCGGCTTCGATCGGGATGGGACCCGTCAGCCGGATTCGGATCCCGAACCGCTCTTCAAGGTCGGCGCCGTGCCGGTGAAGGAATTCCAGCGGACCTTCGGCCGCTTCCAGGTTCGAATAGTCCAACCGCGATTTCGTCAGCAGAAACCCGCGTGACGGATCGCTTCTGCCCGTTACGTCTTCGAGCATGGTCTGCTGCCAGGACGAGGTTGGGGGTCTCCTGAGTCGTTGAGCGTCGATCGCCTCGCTCAACAGGGCAAAGGCTTTGGCAAGAACCTTCTGCTGCTCGGGCGTGGGGTCTTCTTCCAGCGCCAGGGTGAGGATGGAAAAGAACCCGCGCAGGCTGGGATCCTGCACGAGTGTCCCCAGGAATGGGGACCATTCGGCGAGACGTTCGTCCAACCGCCAGAGTTCCTCGACGTCGAAATACAGCAGCCCGTATTTGTCGAAAAAATCATGCTGTTGGGGTTGATACACCGATTCGAACAACGAAGGATGTTGCTCCAGAAGCCTTGCCAATTCATGGACCGCGTCGCGCCTGTGCTCCGCAGAACCCTGGTCCACGACGACCAGGATCAAATCATCGAGTTGCGGGAACGTGGCATAGAAGTCCCGTTGCAACTGCCTGAAGGGCAGGTTCGGATCCAATAGATGAACCGGGTCCGTGTCGAGGGTCAGGTTCTTCACGGTATAGACCGCGGACAGGCCCGTGGCGACGAAGACGCCGAGCACGACCCATACGGCCGCTCGCCGGCAGTGATCCACCAACCACACCAGGAAGGCCTGGTAGCCCTGCCCTATCCGATCAAACATGGCGCATCACCGCATCCGGCATGACCGTCCCCCTGGGGAACGGCTTCAATCACTTCCTGACCTGCCACGAACGCATGACAATGGATTTTGCCAATGCATGCTTCAAACAAGAACGCTCACGGATGGAAAATTTCAACAGATCCCAGAGAACCGCTACAACCTCAATCGTCTGAGCCGTAACGCATTGGCGATGACCGACACCGAGCTGAATGTCATGGCGACGCTGGCGATGATGGGACTCAGAAGAAGCCCCAGGAAAGGATAGAGGACGCCTGCGGCAATGGGCACACCGAGAGCATTGTAGATAAACGCAAAAAAGAGATTTTGCCGGATATTCTTCATCATGGCTTTGCTTAAGGTCAGGGCGCGGGCCACGCCTCGAAGGTCGCCTTTCACCAGGGTCATGCCCGCGCTTTCCATCGCCACGTCGGTGCCCGTTCCCATGGCAATGCCGACGTCGGCTTCGGCCAAGGCCGGAGCGTCATTGATGCCGTCTCCGGCCATTGCCACCACGTATGCCTCTTTTTGCAATTGCTTGACTACCTGCTGCTTGTGTTCGGGAAGGACTTCGGCCTGAACGTGTTGCAATCCGAGTTGTCGCCCCACGGCTTCGGCGGTCTGTCGATGATCACCCGTGACCATGACGATGTTGAGTCCTTCGCGTTTCAGAGTATCCACCGCTTCGGCCGTGGTGGCCTTGATCGGATCGATGACGCCGATGAGACCGGCCGGCTGTGCGTCAACCGCCACAAACACCACGGTTTGCCCTTCTTTCCGAAGAGCCTCGCTTTGCTTGTTGAGTTCCAGCAATTGCTTGGACGGGATACCCATGTCCCGTTCGAGAAACAGTCGATTGCCCAACGCCACGATTTTTCCATCGACTTTGCCTTCCACCCCCTGCCCGGTCTGCGAACGAAATTCCTGGGCCCCACTGAAGGAAAGTCCTCGCTCCCTTGCACCGGAAACGATGGCTGAGGCCAAAGGATGTTCGCTGACATGCTCGACGCCGGCCGCTAATTGGAGCAGGCCCGCCTCACTGAATCCGGACACCGGAACGACCGACCGCAAGACGGGTTTCCCCTCCGTTAACGTGCCGGTCTTATCCACCACCAGCATGTTTACCTTTTCCAATCGTTCAAGGGCTTCGGCATTTTTAATAAGCACGCCCGCGGTGGCGCCTCGTCCCATGCCGACCATGATCGACATGGGCGTTGCCAACCCGAGCGCACACGGGCAGGCAATAATCAACACGGCCACGGCGTTCACCAAGGCATAGACCAGGCGAGGCTCCGGCCCGATACTTGCCCACACGCCAAACGTGATGACCGCACCCAACACGACGACCGGGACAAAATACCCGGCCACGACGTCGGCCACCCGCTGGATGGGGGCACGACTACGTTGCGCCTCGTTCACCATCCTGACGATTTGTGCCAGCACGGTTTCCCGGCCGACGCGTTTGGCTTCCATCAACACGGTGCCGGGTCCATTCATGGTACCCCCTATCATCCAATCCCCTGTCCGCTTTTCAACCGGAATGGCTTCACCCGTGACCATGGATTCATCGACCGAAGTCGAGCCTTCCAGCACCGCACCATCCACCGGGACTTTTTCGCCGGGACGAACGCGGAGACGATTGCCGGCTTTGACCCGTTCCAAGGGGATCTCCTCTTCCCGGTTGCCGTTCCGCACGATCCTTGCGGTCTTGGGCGCCAACCCGAGAAGGGCTTTGAGCGCACCCGTGGTTCGACGGCGCGCCCGGATTTCCAAAACCTGGCCCAAGGCCACCAGGACGATAATGACGGTTACAGCTTCAAAATATACGGGCACGTCACCGGCCGGAGTACGGAATGCTTCCGGAAACTGACCGGGCAGAATCGTTGCCAAGGCGCTCGAGAGATAGGCCGCTCCCGTGCCCAGGGCAATGAGGGTAAACATGTTGAGACGGCGGTTGACGATTGAGGCCCACCCGCGCTGAAAGAACGGCCATCCCACCCAGCCAACCACGGGCGTGGCCAGGACGAACTGCAACCAATTCGACCATCGAGGAGAAAAGACGTTTTTTAAGGGCTGGCCGGGAATCATTTCCGCTATGGCCAACACCAGCACGGGCAACGCCAACCCCAACCCGACCCAAAACCGGCGAGTCATGTCCCCCAACTCGGGATTGGCCTCTTCTTCCACCGTGACCGTTCGCGGCTCGAGAGCCATACCGCAGAAGGGGCAAGCCGCAGGGTTCTCCGACACCACGTCGGGACACATCGGACAAATGTATTCGGTCCCCGGCTTGGCTGGAGCCTCCTCCATGGACGGGGTGTACTTGCCGCTCAGGTACCCGTCGGGATCGCTACGAAACCGCTCTACACACCCGGGACTACAGAAATAGTACGTCGTCCCTGCATGATCGTATGTTCCCGCGGCAGAGAGCGGATCCACCATCATTCCACACACCGGGTCCCGGGCCATGGGGACAGCGGCCATCATGAGTTCACGGCGTTCAGGTTTGGGATGGGATGGGTCGGGTGGCATGGCAATCCTGGTCACTGACTTGGCTGAAGACTTTTGCCGGATCTGTCCATGCTTATTATAACCAACTTCTGATATTTTTCTCAGCTTCAGGATCCTCCCTTCTCGTTTTCCGGGGATTCTATGAAGGCTCACAGCACGGGATGTGGCCCTGTTATTGCAGAAAGACGATTATTGAAAATGTTACACATTTACATAAATGTAAAAAATGTTACGAATTATACAAAATGTACAATATGGACAAAACGTACAAAACGTCACAAAAAGCGTGAGGCGGGGAAGAATGACCCTGGATTCCTGCTTTCGCAGGAATCCCCCATGCAGGCTTGCGGCCTGCACCCCAAGGGATGAAAATGAGGCCATTGTACCAATCTGTCATCCTCGACGCCTGTCCTCGACATTGGTAATCGAGGATCTAAATCGAGGATCCAGAGTTTTTTTGTTCCAGACGGGTCCGCATGAATGGAGGGGCAGAAGAGCAAGACCCTGGATTCCCGATTACTAACGTCGGGAATGACAAAAGGAGGTTATTTTCATACCAATGATACAAAGGCAAGACGGCATGCCACAGGGAATTGGCAAACCGTTTTCTTTGGCAGTAGAATATTCTCATCGGACGAAGCAACGGTGGTTACCTGAAACTTGTCTCCGACGCTTGTCATCGGGGAAAGGAGTCGCCCATGAAACGCTCTTCCCAACTTACCTTGCTGATCGGCTTCACCACCTGTGTGTTGTTGACCCTCATGTTCGGAGCCTGCAAACCAGGCTACTCAGCCGAGACCTCCACAGGTAGCGATGCCATGGCCCCCGTGTATGCTTTCACGTTGAACGACATTGATGGGAAACCGCTCGCCTTGAACGCTTTTATGGGAAAAGTCCTGCTCCTGGTCAACACCGCCAGTCTGTGCGGCAATACGCCTCAATACGAAGGCTTGCAAACGTTGTATGAACAGTATCGAGAGCAGGGTCTAGAAATTCTGGCATTTCCGGCTAATAATTTCGGGAAACAGGAACCCGGCACAAATGAGGAGATCAAATCCTTTTGTTACACCAAATACGCTTTGGAGTTTCCCTTATTCAGCAAAATCAGCGTCAAGGGGCAGGACATGCACCCCCTCTATCACTACCTGACTACGCAAAGCCCATTCCCCGGGGAGATCGAGTGGAACTTTCAGAAATTTCTGGTGAATCGACAAGGAGAGGTTATTGCCCGTTATCGACCGGGGCTGAAACCACTTTCCGCTCAAATCGTTCAGGACATTGAACGAGCGCTCGACAAGAGTTGAAAGGCATTACACCTCAAACTGTACGACCATTTCCTGTTCGACGACCCAATCTTGCAGCATCAGGCCGAGTCCATCAGGACCGCCTCCCGTAGCCTGCCGATAGTAAAACTCGACGAGACCTTGAAACACCTGAAGGTTCAACGGCCCATCATAGCCCCGCGGGGGCGTGACGAATAGCGTGGCGTCCCCTTCCCGATTCGCCTGTGTCACGTCCGCATACACGTCAACGAACTCTTGTTCCCCGATATTCAGATCAAAGAATACCCGTGAACCGATCTGCGCTTCATCACTCCCGGCTTCAGAAGCATTCACGAGGCAGCGGCGAAACGTCACCGTAGCGATAGCCATGGAATGGAATTCAGAGGCGTGAGAGAAGGATTTGGGTTCTTCATGAGGCCGGGGTTGAACTCATACTGAGGTTCCGTAATAACTCATCCCAGCCGGATACCCTGGTTGCACCCGGGGCTGAAAACGTTCGGTTCCAGGGTTGATCCATCAGAAAGACTCGGACGCCTTGATTCAAATACTCACTCACGTGCGCGGGATGATCGTCCACCGCCAGGACAATGCCCGTCGCCACGTCGGTTTTGTCTTTGGCGTGATGGAGTTCATCGAACGGAATCCCGTGTTCCTCCAACCAGGCCAAGGTTTGTGGGCGAGCCGTCGGGCGACGTGCCGTGATCAGGACGATCCGATACCCTTCCTGAAGTTGTTGTAACACCCGTCGCGCACCGGGAACCAACGGCAGCGTTGGAATACTGCGCTCATGAAAGTAATCAAAAATCCGTTCAATCAGACTTGGATCAAGATCACTGGCGTCCAGCCCGCCGGCACTGGCATACATCTCGGAAGGCCACGGCCTTCCGGTTAATTCATGAAAAATTCGTTGAACTTCCCGTTCGGCCTGAGCCACGACGTTATCGATATCAACGGCAAAACCAGGTCGCATACGCGTTCCTTCCCTCTCATTGATACGAAAGAAATACCAGTTGTCGGGTGACGCTACGCTAACCCGACCCACCCTTCTACACCACCTGCCCTTCCCTTACTATACTCCAGCCTTTTCTACTTCCGGGCGCTGCCACAGAATGGCCGTCATCAGGTCCTTGAAGGAATGTTCGGCAATTCATGACAAAAACATACTACGTATAACACGGAAGTGTCTATTCCCGGATCCGAAGCGTGCGGAGCCGGTTGAGCGCCGCGGCAATTTCCAAGGCACGAGGCCGGGCGAAATTTCCCGGATGTCGCTCGCCCTGGTGATAGGGATCGAGTCCATCCAAACCGGCGTCGTCAAACAGTTCGGCAAGACTCCGGACCGCGGCTTTCACGTTCACCCGTCCGTCCAGGAAACGGTGTGCCGCCAGATGGATGGCAAAGCCCACCGCCCGGGTTTGGCTGACGTCTACGAGTTGTTCCACTCCGCTCACATCAATCACCTCATGTCCAAAGGCAATGGCCTCCACGGATCTGGCCTCAATTTTTACTTCACGGTTCCCACGGGAAGGATCGAGACTTTCCCGCACGGGAATTCTGGACGTGACCCCGGATAAGGGCGAAGTCGTTTCGATTTCCCGTTTGGTCCGGAACTCCCGTGCGATTCGTTGCGCTTCTTCCGTCACGTCGAGCGGCTGATAGTCCTGCATCGCAATCACGGTGTCGGCCACGTCGAAATAATCACCGCAGCCTCCCATCACCAATACCGTGGACACCCCGTGGCTTTCATATAATTCACGAACGCGATCCACGAACGGCGTGATGGGTTCATGCTCTTTGTGAACCAGCGCCTGCATGCGGGCGTCCCTCACCATGAAATTCGTCGCGGACGTATCTTCGTCCAATAACAGCGTGGTGGCCCCGACTTCGACGGCTTCGAGTATCGAGGCGGCTTGACTGGTACTCCCACTTGCATTGTCCGTTGAAAATCGTCCGGTCTCCTGCCCGTAAGGAAGATTTTTGATAAACCCGCTGATGTCGACCCGTTCGATAGAACGTCCATCTTCGGCACGGATTTTGACGGCCCGTTCCGTGGTCACCACGTATTCCCGCCCATCCTCCGGCACGTGAGGATACACCCCCCGCTCCAGAGCCCGCAGGACCGTGGATTTGCCGTGATACCCGCCTCCCACGATTAACGTGACACCTTGGGGGACCCCGAAACCCGTTAGCGAGTGCGTGAGCCTGCCGTCCTGCGAAACCGGATGCGGGATGGAAATCGACACGCGAAGCGACGCGGGAGCGTGGAACGGTTGCGCCCGTTCACGTGAAAGAGGACGATCGGACGCCCCACTGATTCTTGGAAGAATCGCCCCGTCGGCGATGAAGGCCACCAACCCCAAAGCATCGAGCTGCGCGCGGATCGATTCCTGATTGTCGACACAGTCGACAAAGGTACGCGCGCGTTCCTGATCAACGTGTTCCCACTTCAAAGCCCGTTCCACAATTTCCGGCACTTCCTGACAGAGCATGGCTTCGGCCTGCCGGCCGAGGATGGTACGGCCCTGTGCCGGCAGGCCCAACGACAAGCGCGCTTCGACCCATTGCGGCGTCACCACCATCGCCGTTCGTTCCAACACCTCCTGGCCGCCCACGTCAATCGCAATGAGCCCGCTTTTTCCGATCCCCCGATTGCCCCGGCACACGTGCCGAATCGCGTGATGGACTTCACGGATCAAAAAATCCTGCAACGCCACTCGTCGGCCACGATCTGCAAAAAGATCGGGCGGGAGCTTGGCAACGGCACCGGGGACTCGCACCCGAATTTTGGAAGGGGACGCAAAGGGGTCGCCTTGCACGTGGTCGATGAACAGGGTCAACCGGGGATAGGCGTAGGCGCCTTGCAGATCCTTGTACGCCTTGTACCCCCGGCCATCGATCCGGGCGAGGATGTTTCTGAGATCATCGACGGTACGCATCGGAACAGAGGAATCAGGTCCCGGCCGGCGTTGCGCTCACGTGAACGTTCGACAATTCCTCCAACGCAACCATCAAGGCATGCGCGCCGGAACGTCCATGCCCATGAGCCTGAACGGCCAGATAGAGTTGATGCACCAGGGAGAGCCCGGGCAGGACAAGCCCCATGCGCCTGCTTTCTTCCAAGGCAATGCCCATGTCCTTCACAAAATGTTCAACAAAGAACCCGGGGGCGAAGTTTCGAGCCAGTATTCGAGGAGCCAGGTTGTCCAAGGTCCAACAGGCCGCGGCACCGCCCCGGATGGATTGCAACATGGTTTCCAGATCCAACCCCGCACGATAGCCATACAATAACGATTCGCAGACCCCGATCATCGTTCCGGCGATCGTGATCTGATTGCAGAGCTTGGTGTGCTGGCCGGCACCCGTTGCGCCCTGATGGACAATGCTCTGACCCAAGGATTCAAACAGCGGCCGGATCGCTTCCACGACGCGGGGTTCTCCGCCCACCATAATGGACAACGACGCGTTGCGTGCCCCCACGTCCCCACCCGAAACCGGGGCATCCAGGAAATGCGCGCCCCGAGCCCTGACGCCCTCCGCTATCGTTCCGGCCAGACTCGGTGGAGCGGTCGTCATGTCCACGAACACCATTCCCGCACGTGCCTGATGAACGAGGCCTGCTTCACCCAAGTACACGTCGGACACGTCCCGGGGGAACCCCACCATCGTGAAAACCACGTCGGACGCATCGGCTACTCGTGCCGGCGAATCCACCCATCGCGCCCCTCGTTGAAGCAGACCTTCGGCTTTTGATCTCGTTCGTGAAAAGACGGTGAGCGCATGGTTCCTGGCCAGGAGGTGTCCCACCATGGCAGCCCCCATGACACCTGTCCCGATCCATCCAAGACGAAGCGGAGAAGGAAGTGTGAATGGTCCGGACATGAGATAACGTTTACCCGGGGGGCAGGGCCGGTTGCTGTTGAGTGAGACAATGCAACGTCCCGAACCCCCATGCAAGATCGACTGCGTGGACCCCGATAACCGGGCGATCCTGAAACAATTCACTCAAAATGCCCAGGGCCATCCGATCATTGGGATCATTAAACGTCGGAACCAGAACCGCCGCATTCGCAATATAAAAATTGGCGTAGCTCGCCGGAAGCCGCCGGCCGTCAAAGGACAGGGGGGCCGGCATGGGCAATGGCACCACCTCGATCTTTGTTCCATCTTCCAACGTCGCGTTCTCCAGGCGCTCCCGATTTTCAGCCAACACGCAATAATTGGCGTCACCGCTGTTTCGCTCCTGACACAATACCACGGTCCTCGGATTCACGAATCGACACACATCATCCACGTGCCCATGGGTGTCGTCCCCGGCAATGCCTTTGTTCAACCAGACGACCTTGGTGACACCCAGGGATTCTTGTAACACCGACTCATAGTCCGCAGCCAGAAACCCCGGATTGCGGACCTGGACGGCACGATCCAGCAAACATTCTTCGGTGGTCAACGCGGTTCCGACTCCGTTCACGTCAATGCCACCCCCTTCCAGGACCACCCTATGCCCTTTGTGAATGACGGGGAAGGAGCGGCATGTCAACCGGGAAGCCAGTTTCACCGGCACCCGATTGTCGTTTTTCCAATCAGGGTAACGGGCCCACGCGGTAAATCGGAACCGTGCGATGGCCACTTCAGCAGCCGGCCGATTCCGCGTCACGAAAATCGGACCGAAGTCACGAGTCCACCCACGGTCCGTTGCAATCCGAAAACACTCGACGGCGGAAAGATCGGCTCCGGCTCGTGCCAAAACACTCCGCGCACGCTCTTCGTGAAACTGGGACTGAACCAGAATACGGACCCGTTCCCCAGCCGCCAATTTTCGAACGATCTCCCCGTAGACCCAATGAACGGCACCCAGTTTCCCTGGCCAATCAGAGGCGTTATGGGGCCATCCCAGCCAGGTTGCCTCATGCGGCTCCCATTCCGCGGGCATACGAAATCCTGATTGAGCAGGAGTCGATACGCGATTCAGTGCCCTCTTTTTAGAAGGGAGAGGGCCACGGGGTAAGGGGTCCGGGGTCTTCTTTCTAGCACTCGCCATCGTCGCTCTGGTCAAAGAACCGTTTCGTGAGGCCGCCATACGCATCGACCCGACGATCCCGGAGAAAAGGCCAATGGCGCCGGACTTCCTCAACCCGGCTCACGTTCACTTCGGCGAGGAGAATCTCTTCTTTGTCGATCGACGCTTCGGCCAGGACCGTGCCGAATGGGTCGCACACGAACGAACTCCCCCAAAATTCGATGCCGTCTCCGCCCGCATCGGGTTTCTCATGGCCCACCCGATTCACCGCGGCGACAAACACGCCATTCGCAATCGCGTGACTGCGTTGAATGGTCTGCCAGGCACTTCGTTGCAATTCACCTTCTTGGGCTTTTTCCGACGGATGCCACCCGATGGCCGTGGGGTAGAACAACATCTCGGCGCCCTGAAGCGTGGTAAGGCGGGCGGCTTCTGGATACCATTGGTCCCAACAGATAAGGGTGCCAATTTTGCCCACACTCGTTTGAATCGCCTGAAAGCCTCTGTCTCCCGGAGTGAAATAAAACTTCTCGTAGTAGGCCGGATCATCGGGAACGTGCATCTTGCGATAAAGGCCGGCAATGGACCCGTCGCCATCCACCACGACAATCGAGTTGTGATAAATCCCGGCCGTCCGTCGTTCAAAAATCGGGACGATCAGCACCACGTTGTGCTTGCCCGCGACCTTGCCCAAGGCCTCGGTCGAGGGACCGGGAACGGGCTCGGCCAAATCAAATAATGCCGTATCTTCCTTTTGGCAAAAATATTGCGAACGAAACAATTCCGGCAGACAGACGACCCTGGCCCCACGCCGTGCGGCTTCTTCAACGTTTGCCAGGGCAGAGCTGAGGTTCTCGTGAGGCACAACCCCACAAGCCATCTGGACCAGGGCTATCGTCAGATTGTTTTCCGGAGTCATGAGAGATGAGCCTACCGAAATCTCCGCCATCCTACGACGTTTTCCTGTGCACCTACTGGTAGTGGGCCTTCTCCCTCTGCTAGCCAGTCGATTCGTTATTGGAATACTTCTTCCCCAAACATCGCATAGTCTTGAAGGAAGGCTTCAATTAATTTAGATTTGGCGGCTTGCTCTGGATTATTTGCGATAGACATTTCTATTTTATCTAAATGCTCTTGTGGAATTTTGCTTAAGCCCTGGTTAACTTTGTCGGCTTGTTCGAGTAAATACTCCGCAAAGCCGTCTGGCCACCAAAATTTCCCAGGGCTGATCTTTCCCGATTTAAGCGCAATACGACTTGAACGCATTTTTGTGAGCTTTTCGACCTTAATACAACCCAATATCATGAATGAAGGTATTTTTGTATATACAAATAGATCACTTGAATTTCCAATGATATCTATTGCCACCGTTCTCAAAAAATATCTATTAATATTAGGGGGCAGTCTATCTAGAGTGGTGGACTCTATTCCCGATAGGTGAAAGACATGTTGTTCATATTGATTGAGATTGTGGACTTTTCCGAGCACATACAAAGCAAGATGTTTTTCAGCAAAATCAAGAGTTTCGTAATACTCTTTGGGTTTGTCTTTTTGGGGATTTTGGCTTCTAATATAAGTGAGAGCCCGCCATGAAATGGACGCACAAAATTTAGACATCCATTCGCCATAATTCGCTACCGACTCTCCCTTATCCACAAATGGGAAAAAGATCTTGTTGGCGAACTTTGTTTCCCATCCAGAAAATAGATCCTCACAGTCACCGCATAACCAATATCCCTTTGCCGTGTCTTGAACACGTTTATGCATATCATCCAATTTCCTGAGATAGCTTGTGATAGAGGTCTTTTTGAGCCACCTGACAATGAATTTTGGAATGAAGTGGCTTTCCTCTAATTGAGAATAATTATTGCAAAGCTTGCAAAGACCCTGCATAAAATTCTCCAATGCTGAGATATCGACCAGATTCACCGGGGATAATGAAGGGCAACAGAATTTTCTTCCGCATACAGCATCTCATGATATTCGCATTTCTTCGGTTTCATTTTCCAGC
Organism: Nitrospirales bacterium; assembly: GCA_012270585.1. Lineage (GTDB taxonomy): Bacteria > Nitrospirota > Nitrospiria > Nitrospirales > UBA8639 > Bin75. The sequence continues at coordinate 48,544 of JAAXIB010000032.1, read as the reverse complement.
CAGTCACTGGCCGTTTTTTCGTCCGATTCGATGGCCATTTCCACGGCTCGTTTTGCGCACTCCAGCAAGTGTTTGGATTGGTTCCACAGGTTAAAGGATTCGGTAACTTTTTGTTTGATTCTTGCTTGAATTTCTATCTCAGGAATTGGAAGAAGAATTTCTTTGAGAGTTTCTTGGTTCAGCCGCTGTTGAACGCTTCCTCTCGCATTTCTTAGCATTAAGGACTTGCCAATAATTGAGCCCAAAAAACATGTCAGATAGTAGGAGTCTATTTTCTTCTTATCTAATATTCTGACACGAATTAAGTTATCACTAATTGTACCTCCAGCACATTCTTTAGGAATCCTAGCAGATAAACCTATGGTTCCCACTCTTGTTACAACAACATCCCCCTCTTGAGCTTGTTTACTTAGAATTTGATCTTCTTCCTTTATGTAAACCAGATTATCGATTTCCACGCTACCAGCAGCTAAGTCTGTACCTCTAAGATAGGGCTGCCCTTCATTACTGGCGACGTAATTATCACAATACTGTCCTGTGGTGATGTCTAAAAACTCACAGGAACCAATTGACTTGCCGTTGAATTTCATTAAGGCTTTATCTATTTCCTCATATTTCGGCTGAAAGTACTCAGCGTCAATGCGTTCGGCTTGTTCCAGGTCTGAATAGTCTTTGACAAAAGTTAGTTGGTGTTTAGGATGCCAATCAGCCAGTCCAAGTTCGAAAAGAAGGAAAGTTTGGGCATCGACAAATACAGTATCCGAAGCCATTCCTAAAGACTTGGCTTGCTTTACTAAAATTTCTATTCTTGATTGAAAATTGCTGCCGAGTACTGGAACTGGAACATTTCGAATATCAAGTAGATTAATTCCTGGCTGAGCAGCTCCCCTCTGTCCTCGCCTAATTAAGCTATAGCCAACCCTTGAAGATAGATAAGTCAGGAGATACCAAACATTAACGGATGGATTCCGTACGAGCGTACTTTTGCAACTAAAAACTGCTGGACAGTTTTCTGCAAAGATTATTGCGGATTTGCCAAATTTCATTCCAACAACAGTTAACAAGATGTCCTCTGCTCGCAGGTGAAATTGAGGCAAATCGTCGAACAAATTATTATCTAAATAAACAGCATCATTTTTTTCGATAAAAAACTATTGTATATCTTTTCCTCTTATATAACGTTTATCACTTGTGGCATCATATTTTTCAGTGGTAACGGTAGAACCAAAAGGGCCAGCAATTAATTCACATATATCACCAAGCCGTCTATATTTGTTTCTTGTTACGGCATCCTCTTTAGTTAGGTTATCCAAGCTATAGTATTCAGCATCGATCCTAAACTCTTCATTGAGCGTTCCTTTTTTTGCTATCGAATACTGCACAGCTTACCTATCTACTCCAAACCCCAGTCATCTAATTCTCATGATGCAACAGTTCCACGATGTGACGGACCACGTCCTGTCTAATCTCTGGTTTGAGATGCGCAACTGCCCTTTCGATAATGTCGGCATTCGCAGTAAATAATTTGGCTGGCCTGACATAGCTTGTCTTGATTAAATGTCCACGGGTAAAGCTGTTCTGCTCTAATTGAATGGCTCGTTGGTCATGATATGGCTGGCTGGTAATCTGGCACAATATGCAATCGCCTCTTTGCACGTCAGCAAGTACCAGCGCAGGTCTTAACTTCTGCTGGCTCAGGTCCGAGAAAGGAAAACGGACCAGCACAATATCTCCTACTGAAAATTTTTCCATGCCTCGTCTTCCTCTGATCTATTCCAATCTTCCGCCAGACTGTCTTCGCTGAGCAAAGCACACTCGCTGACGTTTGATAATACCCGTTGATGTTCGATGCGCTGTTTCATGAACAGAAAGAAATCATACACTTCCTGGCGCGCCCATTCTGGCAAGACGGATAAATCAATCGATTTTAGTGATTGCATGGTTTATCCCTCCAAAAGCTCAAATTTTCACCCTTCGCCCAATCAATAAAGGCTTCGGCGATCCCGTCCGGTAATTCACCGGCGTGGTTATGTAGATCATGGTCAACGATCAGATGACCGTTTGTATCCAGCTTGTCTTGACCATTGTCGTTTTTTACATAGACATAATCGCCGGAATTGTCTTTGCCACCTTTTTCAGAAACCGCAAAGAAGATAGGGTAGTCATCGACCTTGGGGCAAAGCTTCTCATCCCACTTCTGCACAAACAGGACGCTGGTTTTAGTGCCGGTATGGGGCTTGAAGGTGTTACCGTGTAATCCGACTACCGCAAGAATACGACCACGCTCTGCGATAAATTCACGGATATGTTTATCGGACGTATTGTTGAAGCGGCCTTGCGGTAGCACGATAGCCATGCGTCCGCCAGGCTTCAGAAAGGCCAGATTCCGCTCGATAAATAAAATATCACGCCCCACCTTACTTTGGGCCTTTTTGCCATCCGCTTTGAACCCAAGTTCGTATTGATGCAGTATACGGCCTTCCTTGATGTCTCCGGCAAAAGGTGGATTGGCCATCAGCACATCGAAGTTGAACTGCTTGTTTTGGCCTTGTTCGGTTCTCAACTTTTCCAGCCGTTGAAAGCCATTGCCATAGGTGTTGATCCATTTTTTGTCTTTTTCGGTTTTATCGCCCCACCGTTCAAAATCCAGTGTATTCAAATGCAGCACATTGGTTTCCCCATCCCCGGCAATCAGGTTCAGGGTACGGGCCACCCTGACCGTCTTTTCGTCGAAGTCGATGCCGAAGACCTTCAGGACATTCTGCTTGTCATCTTGCGGGATTTCTTCATTGGTGAACAGATGACCCGTCAGCTTGAAAATGGTGTGCACGGGAAATCCGCAACTGCCGGAGGCGGTATCAATCATGTATTCGCCCCGCTTGGGGTTCAGCATTTGCACGCACATATCAATGACGTGACGCGGCGTGAAGTATTGCCCTTTTTCGCCTTTGGCGGATTTGTTGACCAGATACTCGAACGCCTCGTCTACAACCAATAGATTGGAGTTAAACAACTTCACGTTCTGCAAGCTGGAGACACAGACGGCCAAATGACTATCAGAAAGCTCGAACATCGCGCTTTCGGGAAATACTCCCTTCCATTGCTCTTTGGCTCGATCGAACAGGTCCTGAATCTTGTTTTTCAGTTCGGTATCGGTCTGTCCGGTGTTTCTGAACTCCATGACTCTAAAACGATCATCCCCGACACCGCTGACTGCTTCCTTGAGAGCATCATAATCCGAACCGCCAAGATAACTGGGTGGAGCAGGTTCATGGACGGCGGTTTTGGTGACCTGCCTCAGAAAGTGGTTGAGAATGCCTTTATCATCACGGCTTAAATATTCATCATAGAGCTTGGTAAAGATGAGCTTGAACACCTCCTCGAATACATCAACCCCTGCGTTTGCCAGTACTTCATCTTCCATTTCCAGGATGATGTCTTTCAGGGATTTTCGCTCATTGGCGAGTTTGTCTTTGAGAACCAGACCTTTCAAGGTAAAACGTTCGCTGAGTATGTCCTTGAGGCCTTGCGTTGCCTTGGGGACGTCGGTGATGTCTTCGAAATAGTTCGGGTCTTTGCGGTGGTAATGGGAAATCTTCTCACCGTTTGTCCATACACCGATGGGGGCACCTGTGGCGTTGCAATAGGAACGGAGTTGGTTCTTCCCATCTTTGAGTTTGGGCTTCTTTAGTTCGACGATAATATAGGCAGCATCAGGACGATCTTTGTCAAAAATGACAACGTCGGCACTTTTCTTTTCTCTACCGAAATTGACCGGATATTCAAAGGCAAGCCGCTTCTTGGGATAGCCGTACTCCTTGATAAGTCGTGCAGCATAAAGCTGGCGAACGATTTCTTCCGGTTTTAACTGCATCTCTTTATCCCTGACAACACAGTTGACAAAAGCAGTTTCCTTACCTTTGGTGGTTTTCGTAAAGATTCTCTCACGCAAGGATGCAATTTCATCATCCGAGAACAAAGCGAGATGATAATTACTGTCTTTAAGTATCGACTGGATAACATCCGGCTGTGTCATCTATTCTTCGTTTGGTTTTGTGGGGCCTGTATAATAGTTGGTTTGCGAATCTAACGATTGAGTCAAGGGCAGAATGTCAAAAACTTGCCGAGAATCAACCTGGATGGCGAACTTTGATCACTGCGTTAATCAATTTGACGGATTATCCTACTTTCAATCATCAGTCGCTCACCTTCAGAAGTTAAAGACCAGAATAAAGCCATACCACCTTTTGTAGTCGCTAAATGCTCGATTTTGACCAAACCATATGCCTTTAATTGAATTGCCACAGTTTTGAATTCTTGGTCATTTACTGAAATATAACTTCCAGACTTTCCTTCTCGTTCAAGTAAAGCTGATGCAAGCCTTTCTTTTACAGAAGCATCATTTAGTTGTTCCATCAGATAGGGAGCAATTAAAGCAAAAAGCTCTCTCCACGACAGCGTACTCGTAAAATTGAATTTGCGATCATAAGCGCGCACGAAATAGCTACCGTGGATTGTAAACTTTGAATCAATTTTGGCTATATCATCAATGCGCAACTCTTGCTTTTTATCTGTATCTTTAAGATTTTTTTGCAGTTCGAAATTTTCTTTCCTAAGCTCGTTAATCTCTTGAAGTATACTCTCGTTCGCAACATGGTTCGCTCTTACCCAGCCAACAGCCGGATACATTTTGATGGTTTTTGTCATGCTTAGTGCAACAAGTCCGGGAAGCTCTTCAGCTGATCTCCAGGACTTAACTAAACGGCCAGCTCTGACTTTATTTTTGAAGTCTAGTAGTTTATTTCTCAGTTCTGGATCCTTTTCAGATTTTCCCAATGGAATATCGTCTGGCTCATCGTGAATAAGAGCAACAATTTTCAGCCCTTTTTCTACAGCATAATCAAACTCTCTTTCTGTATAACTGATACCATCCTCTGTTGTAGATCCATATCTGCCACCAATGATTAAAAGGTAATAATCGCAGTCATCTATAACCTTTTTGATAAACTTCCACTGTTCCTCATCCGCTGCTGGAAACAACTCCATGCCAGCTGGAATGCAATCCATTTCCATTAGTGCTTGAATGACATGTTGCCGTTCTTCTTTAAGATCAGCATACGTTGAACTAACGAATACCTGAAATCTCTTATCCATAAATTTCTTTTGCGCTCAAAGGGCTTTTCCTAAACATAAAGATGCCAAATGGGAGATAACATTATGCCCGAAATTTTCGGGTCCACACGACATCGTCCTGATATTCACTTCATTATTCACTTTAGACTCCTCCTACTGCAATATCTCCCTGACTCACTAAATTTCTACTTGAACTAAAGACTACCTGAAAACCATGCCAGCCATTGCAAAGGCCTCAAGAACCTGTTGAGCATCATGAAAGGTCCGCCAAAAGCTATCACAAGACGGGCTGGTCCACGAAGACGGAAGACGGTTCGGGAGAAAGCAGGGTGGCGGGTTCTTCGGTGGCGAGCATCGCGAGCGTTACACCGGCCAAGGCCTGACGGATCGCTTGATCGCGTTGGCGCAGAAGCGCGCCAACAGGGTCGTTGCCTTCCTGCGCCACGTCGGTGGGTGTCCGGTCTTTATGAGCGACGAGTTGAAGGACTTCCAGCACGGTAATCCGTTCCGGTGGCCGTCCCAAGGCCATGCCTTTCGGCTCGGACGTTCGATACATCAGACCGTGGTCCACGAAATTTTCGACCAGGGCTTCGAGCGCGGACAGGGGCACCCCCAATTTTGCCGCCAATTGCTGAGTCTGATAGGGGGGCGCACCGGCTATGTACTGGCGCGTGACGTGGACGAGCATGGTCAGGGCCAGATGTTCCTGGAAGGCCGCGGTGTGTTGTTTCCATCGGAGGCGAGTCAGATAGGCGGTGGGATGTTGATGATAATAGGCCACCTGTGCGCCGACCAGGACGATAAGCCAGCCGACGTAGAGCCAGAGGAGGAACAAAATCAGGATGGCAAAACCGGAATAGATGGCACTGTAGCGCGTGGCTCCGGCGACGAAAGACGCAAACAGCATCCCGATGATTTTCCACAAGATCCCGCCCGTCACGCCACCCACCAAGGCTGACGCGACCCTCACTTGCGTATGAGGAACGAACTTGTACAAAAACGTAAACCCGAGACAAATGAACACAAACGGCATGAGGGCCGTCACCCAAAGCACGGCGATCCCCACGGGTTCGATTCGTAATATCGTTTGCACGAGCCAGTGGCTTTGGGCCGAGGCTATGGTGGCAACGGCCGTGAAGACGAGTACGGGTCCCACCAGCACTACACTCAAGTAGTCGGTAAATTTTCTCGTCAGGGATCGCGCGTCGCGCACGCGCCAGATGTAATTGAGGGCTTCTTCGATTTTGTCGATCAGCGAAAACGTGGTATAAAACAACCCCGCCAGACCAACTGCCCCCAAGGCGCCGACTTTGAGATTGTTGACGAATTCGACAATGTGACCGGCGATTTCCGAGCCCTTTTCCCCCAACGGTTCCAGGCCCTGAGCGAGCAGCGGTTCAAATTGTTGATGCACGCCAAAGGCTTTCAGCACGGAGAACGTCACCGCCAGGAAAGGGACGAGGGACAACAGCGTGGTCGAAACAAGACTCGTCGCTCGGATGCTGAGCACACCGTCGCGAAAATCCGAGATCGCCACCACGATCAACCGCAGGGGTTTGATATAAAACGCAGCCAACCCCTGGAGTGTTGCGGAGTCCTGAAGCCACAAATCCCGGCGAAAGAATTTCTCGATTCGATGCAAGACGTTCACGGGTTTTCCTTCATGACCGGCGATCTCAACAACTTCGGTTTACCCGCTACCCTGATACTTAAGCAGGCTACAATGGACGTTCCTAAAAGTCCAGACCAACGACCCCTCTGCGAGAACCGCGACGGTTGGCGAACCGATCGGATTTTTTTATGATTTCGTACTGATGAAACCGATTGTGCGCAAAGAGATGGCCGGACTTTTCTTGTTGCTCTTCCTTGCGGCTTGCGAAGAACGTGTGCCCTCGCCTCCTGCCTCAACCTCCGAGCCCACCCTGTTACGGGAGAATGACAAGGCAGCGGAGGAACTCGTCCTTTTAGAGGCGCTTCGCGAGGCCGAAGCAAGAGTACAACCGGATAGCGATCTTGCTGTAGCGTTGCATAATGTCGGGGAATTGTATCGGGTACGGGGGGATTTGGCTGCGGCCGAGTCCTATTTCTGGCGGGCACTCCCCGTGTGGGCGGCCTCGGTCGGGGCCATGGACCCCCGCATGGCCATGAGCTTAAGCAGCTTGGCGTTGGTCTTTGAAAGCAGGAAAGAATATACGAAGGCTCTCCCCTTGGTTGAACAGGCGCTCAAAATCCGAGAGGCGGCCTTTGGTGTCGATCATCCCCGGCTCGTTCCCAGTCTTGAACAATATGCCGGCTTGCTTCGGCTTGTGAATCGGACCGAGGAGGCAGAACGAATTGACGCCAGACGAGCGCGTATTCCCGCACCGTGATGAACAGATGAGAGCGGAACTTCCCCTCGACGCCTGTCCTCGACATTTGTAATCGAGGATCCAGAGTTTTTGCTTTTGCCCCCTCACCACAGCCCCTCTCCCACGATGGGGAGAGGGGGAAACGGGAATGACAAAAGGAGGTTATTTTCATACCAATGACAGAAAAGGAAATCGGGGATCCAGGCCTTTTGCTCCCTCACCCCAGCCCTCTCCCGCCAGGGGAGAGGGTGTGTTGGGGAGCTGGAAATTGTCAACGAATGAGTGAACACATACAGGGAAAGGCAGGACCTCGTCTCACGACGCTAGTCGCGTGACACCGTATTCACATCGATGGAAAAATGTGCTCGACGGTTGGACCGGAAACATGCTGCACTGAACACGTGGCATAACGGCCGATCCTTCCCGTAAGAGACCACCACCATTTGATATGAAGGAACCCCCAAATGCGACAAATACTGTTTGGCCGTCTCAGCCCGTCTTTCGCCGAGGACGTAATTGTACGCCTGCGTTCCCCGCTCATCGCAATGCCCGCCTATGGTAATGCGTGCATGCGGGTACGTCTTGAGCCACTTTGCATTGGATTCCAAAATCCGGTGAGCTTTCTCGGAAAGTCGCCAACTGTCATACGCAAAATAGATATCCCGGAGGCCCTGCGAAACATGCGCACCATTTTTCCGCGCATTCTCCTGATCAGCAGAAGTATCGGACAAGTGGCCGGAAGTCGCCAACGGAGTCCGGTTCAGGACCCGGGCCATACCATTGCCGTTGCCCATCCCCGAAGCCCCTCCGGAAGAACCCGATATTCCACTTCCCGTCGAGACAGGAAAAATAGAAGAAGATCCCTCTTGTCCTCCTCCGACAATCGCTATCTCGCTGTTACCGTCAAGATCGGCGATTGATAACGCTTCTATTGTCCCGGCTTCACCGACATCTGCCACCGAGGATTCCTCAAACCGGACCGAGGAATCACCGTAAAGGTCTTTGTCATGACCCGTAACCTCATGGTTGCCCTGGCTTGAGGAAAGATCTTCGGCTCCACTCACGCCGCGAATCGACTTCTTTCCACAAGCCGAAATCAGCAAAAGCAAACACGACAACGCGATCACAATGATTGATTGATGTGTTTTCATGGTATCCCCTCCTTCTCACTAGCTGCCTGTTCCATATCTGTCCTTAACGGCACGCTTGCTTTCTTCCGAAGACAAGACTGCTGCCTCTACCTATAAGAAAGTGCTTGCAAGAACGGGACCAATTTATAAAAGCACCGCAGGGGTTGCTGTTATGGAAAGCGCCGAACGGGCCAATCACCAACACTGAAAAGGCTTACCGGTATTGGCCAAAAGCCTTTTCAAGAAGAAGATATGACCAAAAGAAGAAAAATGCCGAAGGAGGGCAATAACGGCGGGGTTGGCTGATGTTTTTTTTCAACAAGCGTTGCTTTTAGTCAACGCTTTGAACCTCGCTTCTTTGCCGATGCGAGCCGTTCAATCGCCTGCGCGTTCATGTCCTCGGACACGAATTGATAGCAATGCCCGCCTTTCTCTTTTGCCCGGTACATCGCCTGATCAGCCTTCGCAATCAATTCATCAGGATCGGTCGCATCGAAGGGATACAACGCAATGCCCACGCTGGCCGTGATTGGTATCGTCTGATTTCCCACGGTTGCAGGTCGGCAAACGGCTTCCATAACCTTTTGCGCCACGTGCCCGGCGTCCTGCTGCCGGTCCAGATCCTGCAACACCATTGTAAACTCATCGCCACTGAGCCGAGCGATGGTATCCGTGCTACGCACGCAACGCACCAGACGATGCGCTACGATTTTGAGCAACGCATCCCCAGTCTCATGACCCAGGGAATCATTAATCAGTTTGAAATGATCCAGGTCTACGAAGAGGACCCCGACTCCCCGACCATGACGTTTGGCCCGGGCCAATGCCTGCTTGAGTCTATCGTGGAACAGAGTCCGATTGGGCAAATCGGTCAGAGGATCGTGATGAGCCAAGTGCAATATTTGCGCTTCCGTCTCTTTGCGAACCGTGGCCAAGGACAAGATGATCGTCATGTGCCTCGCAAGTTGTTCAACCCATTGAATCGTGAATGGATCGAACGCGTCCCGATGCTCACCATAGAGGGCCAGGACACCGAACACCAGGTCCCGCGTACGGAGAGGAACCACGAGTTGCGCCGGATATGGTCTTCCTCCCACAAGACGGGATGCTCCATCCGTCCGGTCACGTTCCTCTTGAAGATGAAGCGTCTTCTGCGTATCCAGTACGGACTCCACGCAACGCCGTTCCTCGTCGGTCAACCGTGACGGATCCGGGTGCAAACGAGAATCCCCGGCCCGTGCATATACGGAAATGTCTCCATCAGCCTCTCGTATCGCCACCCATACCAAGGGATAAGAAAAACGCTGCGTCAATTGTTCACACAGGCGCGACACGCTCTGGGAAAGAGAAATCCCTTGGAGAACGTGTTCACCCAGGGCGTGAAGCAATTGGTCACCGGCCTCCAATCGCTTCCGGATCGACACGTCCCGAAGCAACCAATGCATCGCGGCAATCCGCCCTGAGGAATCCCGCAACGCAGAAACCGTGAGCAATGCGGGAAAACTCGCACGGCCATTCGGGGCAAGCATCATTTCGCATTCAAGATCGGACTCACCCCTTTCAAACTCCCTGAGGCGAGACAGAACGTGTTCATCCAAAGCCAACAACGCAGGCAGATGCCGTCCAATCAGCGCCCGTTGCGGCAGATTGAGCATGTCCGCCGCCGCCTGGTTCGCCGACTCGATGACGCCTTGTGCGTCGGCGACCAGGTGGCCGTCACGTAAACAAAACTCTTCCGACATGTATAGCCTCATCACCGGATCTCATTCGGGAACGTTGAGGATTCCCGCCTCGACGTCACGTTGCACCTGCGCATAGCGTTCGGGCGTCCCCACGTCCGACCAGTACCCGGGAAACACGTACCCGCCGACCATGGCTCCCCGTTCGAGCCACCACACGTAGGCATCAATGATCGAAGAAAAAGCTCCTTGAGGAACGTGACGCAGCATAAACGGGTCAAGCACGTGGACACCGGCAAACATGCGACGGGACGGGGTCACGTCGTCATCTTGAGCCGCACGTCCCTTTCCATGAATGCGCAAGACCCGATCATCCGCATCCGTCTCGATCACGCCCCAATGCTCGACGTCGGGATCGTCACGGATCGCCATGGTGGCAAGAGCCTCTTTTTTCCGGTGACACGCCACCAGTTGTGATACATCGAGATCCGCGATCGTGTCTCCGTTCAACACAAGAAAGGAACTGCCCTCAAAAAACTCCTCAACGCGTTTGATGCCGCCACCCGTTCCGAGTAACACCGGTTCATCCGAATACGAAAGGCTCATGTGCCATTGCGAGCCATCGCCCAACGTTTGTCTGATCTGCCCACCGAGGTAGTGCAGATTGATCATCACGTTCTCGATACCATGGCGACGCAACAAGAGGAGATTCCACACCAGAAGAGGATAGGGTCCCAGGGGCAAAAGCGGTTTCGGAACGGACTCCGTCAACGGACGAAGTCGGATGCCAAGCCCCGCTGCCAAGACCATGGCTTTCATGAGATCGTCTTCACCGCCATTCGGGAATATAGGGCGTGAGGTGCAGGAGAAGCGGTTCCAACTCTGGGTATTTTTCCAGGTTCCGTCGCACGTAGCCCAAGGTCCGGGGAATATCCGCCAAAAACTTGGGATTCCCCTTGACCCGATCAATATACACGAATCGGCCGGCGGCTTTCAGATTGCGTTGAATGCTCGTGAAATCAAAGAGCCGCCGAAACGCTGGACGATCCGTCAACAACAGACGATCCCGTTCGTCCGGTTCAAGCCCCGCACACATTCCGGTGACGTATCGATCAATCATCTCTTCAACAAACGCTTCATCCAAGGCCATGTAGGAATCCCGGAGAAGAGAGGCCAGATCATAGGTTACCGGTCCCAGTAACGCGTCCTGAAAATCAATGACCCCCAGTCGATCACCGTCCACCATCAAATTCCGTGAGTGATAATCACGATGCGTAAACACCCGGGGTTGGCCGGCAAGCCATTCGGCGATGGTGGAAAACCCCTTGCGAATCGTCCGTTCGTCATCCGCGCATATCGGCTTTTTGTCGAGCCTGACCCAAATGCCGTATTCCAAAAAATGCTCGAACTCCCACGTCAACAGCGCTGTATCAAACGAGTGGGAGAAGGCCTGACAACCATCGGCACCGCATGCCGTCAGTTGCAGTTGGATCCGAACCAACGTATCAATGGCCAACGGATAATATTTCCGAACGGCAAATCCCCCATCCCTGCTACAGGCATGAAATAAGGTCAGGTCACCGAAATCTTCGAGATACAGCAGCCCGGCGGCTTCATCATAAAAGTGAAGCGCGGGAACTGGAATCCTGGCCCGGGCCAATGGCCGAAGGATATTCAGAAACGGAAGTTCCCGGACGTCTGTGACCGCCCCGCTCACGGCTTCCTCCGAAACCTTAAAGCCCTCCGGGTCCGCCAACTGCATCAGAATCAGCGAGAGAATGGGCCCGTTTTTCAACGTGAGCCGATAATACCGCCGGTTCGACGCATCCCCGCACAACGGCGCGACGTTCACCAAGTCGGCTCGAAAGGGCAGCCGGGTCCGCAACGTGGTCTCCAACAGCACCGGATCCGGACTCAAGGGTGAAGAAACGGCTTCAGGACTCATACCGGCAAATTATAGGACGTCTCACCGGCCCTGTCACTTTGCAATATCAGGATAACCAAAGGTAAGCTATACTCCTCGGACAATGAGGCTCTCTGAAAGGTCGAACCCTCTCGTGACAAGCCATTGTCCCCTCATACGCTGAACCTCACCCCAGAAGAGCATATTGACACGAAAAGGAAGGGACCACGTATGGAAATCGGATTCATCGGACTCGGCAAAATGGGCATGAATATGGTGACGCGGCTCCGGCAAGGCGATCATCGGGTGCGTGTCTTCGATCGGGTGCAGGACCTCATGACGCAGGCCGAAGGAACCGGAGCGGTCGGATCCTCTTCGCTTCAGGATCTCGTCTCGAAACTGGCCAAGCCGCGCGCAGTATGGATGATGGTCCCTTCCGGTGTACCCACGGAAGAGACCGTTCAAGCCCTGGCGAACCTGTTGGAACCCGACGACGTCGTCATCGATGGCGGGAACACCAACTTCCACGACGACGTCCGCCGGGCTGCGGAATTGAAAATCAAACGGATTCATTACATCGACGCCGGAACCAGCGGGGGTATTTGGGGGCTCCAGATCGGCTATTGCCTGATGATCGGTGGCGAAGAGACACCCGTCCGGCAACTTGCGCCGATTTTCACCACATTGGCCCCCAAAGATGGATGGGCTCACGTCGGCGGTCATGGTGCCGGACACTACGTCAAAATGGTCCATAACGGCATTGAATACAGCATCATGCAAGGTTATGCCGAAGGGTTCGAATTGATGTCGAAAAGCGATTACCATCTTGATCTGTCCAAGATTGCCGACCTGTGGATGCATGGGAGCGTCGTGCGTTCATGGCTTTTGGAACTCGGCGCCACGGCGCTTAAAGATGATCCCACGCTCGCCGGATTGGAAGGATACGTTCAGGATTCGGGGGAAGGTCGATGGATGCTCATGGAGGCGATGGACAAGGATGTGCCTGTCCCCACCCTGTCCGCGGCGCTCTTCACCCGTTTCCGATCCAGGCAGGAAGAGTCATTTTCGGAGAAAATGCTGGCGGCTCTCCGCCGTGCATTCGGCGGCCATAAGGTCAAAACGACGTGAGTAGGATGAGATGACAAGGACCACACAACAACGAGAGCATCCCCTGCCGAAATCATCCGGCCCGGGTGCACGGGTCGAACCCTGTACCCTCGTTATTTTCGGGGGATCAGGAGATCTCACCAGGCGCAAGCTCCTGCCCGCCATTTACAATCTGAGGCTGGATGGATTACTCCCCCCCAACTATGCCGTGGTCGGAATCGGACGCAAGTCCTGGAGTGACGATGAGTTCAGGAAAATGGCGCACGGCGGCATTGAGCAATTTTCCCGGCAGTCTCTCCAACAGGACACGTGGGAAGACTTTGCACGACGACTGCATTATTTCTCCGGAGCCAGTGAAGATCTCACGATATATCAAGAGCTCCGCAGACGAATCGAAGAAATCGAAACCCAATTCAATTTGCCGGGCCATCGCGTCTTCTACCTGGCGATTCCGCCCACCTCCTTCGGCCCCTCATGCGAAGGGTTACGGCACGCCGGGTTGATCTATCCGGCCGACCAGCCCGATCGCGTCTCCCGGGTCATCGTGGAAAAACCCATTGGTCATGATCTGGAGTCGGCAAAGGCTATCAATACGACGATTGGCGACGTGTTCGATGAATCTCAAATCTACCGTATCGATCATTATCTCGGGAAAGAAACGGTTCAGAATATTATGGTGCTTCGATTCGCCAACAGCATTTTCGAACCCATCTGGAATCATAAATATATCGACCACGTCCAGATTACCGTGAGTGAAGAGGAAGGCCTGGGCACCAGAGCCAGCTATTACGAGCAAGCCGGCGCACTCCGGGATATGATGCAGAATCACATCCTCCAACTCCTCTGCCTGATTGCCATGGAACCACCGTATTCATTGGATACGGACGTCGTGCGCAACAGCCGCATGGAGGTCCTGCGTTCTCTCCGTCCCATCCGCGGCACGGACGTGGAGCGCGTCACCGTCCGCGCGCAATACGCCCCGGGAACCATCAAAGGCCAGGCAGTTCCCGGGTACCGGCACGAGGCAGGCGTCCGACCGGATTCGACAACGGAGACCTACGTGGCGTTGCGATGTCACGTGGAAAATTGGCGGTGGTCGGGGGTTCCTTTTTATCTGCGAACCGGGAAAGCCATGCCGCGTCGTGCCACGGAAATTGCCGTGCAATTCAAAGACATTCCGGAAATTCTCTTTAACGCCGTACCTCAAGCACGCCAAGCCCCCAATGTCCTGACGTTTCGCATTCAACCACACGAGGGAATAGCATTGAGGATTATGTCCAAGATTCCCGGCAGCCGGGCAGCTACCCATCCCGTGGACATGAACTTCAACTATGGCGACGCCTTTTCCGCTCCATCGCCTGAAGCCTATGAACGGTTGCTGTTGGACGTGATGACCGGAGATGCCTCCCTGTTTATGCGGCGCGATGCCGTGGAAGCCTCATGGGCCTGGATTACGGACATCCTCGACGGCTGGAACGCCCAGACCAGCCGATGGTTGCCCGAATACCCAGCCGGCACGTGGGGACCGGTTGAAGCGGATAAGCTGATCGCATCCGACGGCCAACAATGGCGGTTGGTGTAAAGCCGGTTCCGGTTTACCAATCTGAGTTGATTTCTATCTTATTTCAAATATTTTCAATAATCTAACAAAGAAAGATGTCAAAAATGGATACAGTAAACTGGATGACCGTTGCGGTAACGATCGTTATCCTTGCAATAGGCTCAAAGGTTTCGCCGGCATTTCGTGCGTTCGTCAACGGAATCTGGTGGTAGGTGTGATATGGTTCCCGTATATCAGTCTTAATCCCTTCTTCTTCAGGTCTGTGATTCAAACCTGCCTTCCCCGACACACTACCCCGGATCAAGTCCGGAGCAAGCCTAAGCTCCCCTGATCCCCTCCTCTTACAAAGGGAATTATCAAGAATTGTAGACCACGACTGTTCTTCCTGGAGAAATGCCGTGATTTGTAGGACCGTATCCCAGGGTAAGGTCCGGGCCGGGCCTCATGCGACCAGAAGCGGCCGTCAGGAACAGCAAGTATCATAAACCTGCCCTCGACTTTGATCCCCGATTTCCTTATCTGTCATTCCTGCGAACGATTTCTGCGAACGCAGGAATCCAGGGTCGGTATTCTTGTAAAGAGAAGAAAAAAAGGCACTGGATCCTCGATTACCAATGTCGAGGATGACAGATAAAGACAAGGACACTGGATCCATCCCCGCAGTAGTAAGTGGGGATCCAGGTCTTATTGTCGATGGTGACAGCAGGAGGAAAGGCAAAAGCAAAGGCCTTGGATCCTCGATTACCAACATCGAGGACAGGCGTCGGGGATGAAAAGAAAAAACGCAAATATCAGGCGCCCCGTGGCATCTCCGCAGTTGTGGCAGCGGCATATTCCCCGCTTCTGAGCGGAGTTCCCACAGCAACCACAAGAAGAGCCTGTCACCTATTGTCGATAATTCCCCTTACAAAGGAGGGGCAAAAAAAAAGGGCCTCTTCGACCGACTTCTGGATTCGCCTGACTCCGGCTTCAACGTCGCAGCCGAGATGAATCCGGATCACCCGCCGGTTGCGCGTGGAAAGACTTTTCATGTCTCCCAATGCCTGTGCGACGGCCAACGTCCCAAAGGAATAGGCTTCCTCGGGAATGGCCAGATCCTCCTTTTGATCCGCAGTCACCTGCAGAAACACTCCGGAATCGGGGCCCCCCTTATGGAGTTGACCGGTGGAATGCAGGAAGCGGGGGCCATACCCCAACGTCGTCGCGACCCGCTTCGCGTCACGAATGATGGTGCGAATATGCTGGAAGGCGTCGTGAACCGTGGGCGTCCGTTCAAGATACGCATTGATCGCCACGTAATCACCGGTCCGTACACGGGAGAGGTGCGCGGCCACCGCGTCGGCCAACGAAGACGCGCCATCCAACGCTTGTCGATTCACGTCATCGGTGAAGAGACAAACGTCGCCATCCGTAATCACGGGTGATTCATCAGGTAATCGTCCGGTCTTTTTGAACTCTTCGAGATAGGACTTGGTAAAGTCTTTGCTTTCCTGGACGTTGGGTTGATCGAATGCGTTGATTCCCAACAGGGACCCTGCGGTGGCGGTCGCCATTTCCCACCGGAAAAACTCCTGCCCGAGATTTATCAAATGCGTGACGTCAATACACACGACCGGATGTCCGGCCGATTTCAAGGCATCGACGGTTGCATCCTGCTCCGGAACGACCCCATCCGCGTACCGGATATACACAAACACACGATCGTCGCCGTAGACTTGCGGTACTCCCAACGGTTCATCATCGACCGGAATGATGCCCTTTCCTTCTTTTCCCGTACTTTCGGCAATCAACTGTTCCAACCAAGCCCCTAAATCGCTGACGGCGGGCGAGGTGATAAATGTCACTTTGTCACGACCGGCTTTTGCCAATATCCCCAGAACCGCCCCCAACGTGATCCCGGGATTGTCCGTAGCGGACACGGTCGAATCGCAATTCCGACGTATGCGTTCGGCCTGACGCAGCAGGACCTCCACGTTCACGCCCATTGCGGCGGCCGGCACCATGCCAAAGTTGGATAAGGCCGAATAGCGTCCCCCAACGTCGGGCACACCGGGGAAAATAGCTCGAAACCGGAGTTCCCGGGCCAGACGTTCCAGGAGAGAGCCCGGATCGGTAATCGCGACAAAATTCTCGCCGGCGCGCTCACCCTTGATCTGTCGCATCCAGTCAAAGAAATATTTCTGGAACACCAGCGGTTCGGTGGTTGAACCGGACTTGCTCGCCACGATACACAGCGTACGTTCGAGGTCGACTTTTTGTTGAAAATTCCTCACTTGCGAGGGCACGGTACTATCCAATACGTGCAACTCAGGGTAGCCCCGGACGACGCCAAAGGTCATCCTGCACACTTCCGGGCAGAGGCTGCTGCCGCCCATCCCCAACAGAAGGATATGGGTAAACCCGGCGGCTTTTACTTCATCGGCAAACGCCTGTAACCGGGAGACGTGACGGAGCTGTTGTTCAGGCAGAGACAGCCAACCGAGGGCGTTTCGAATGATGGCCTGATGAGCGGAAGCCTCATGCCAAAGGGCGGGATCTTTCGCCCAAATCCTGCGGGCAAAGTCCCTGGCTTGCAAGTCGTCGAGCGCAGCCCGCACGGCCTGGTCGAATGATCCCACCACGCAGGTTTGATGGTTCATCCCCGGGTCGAGCGACCGTTCCTGATCGTTCTCACTCATACGTCCGATTCAACATGCAGCCGAGGTTCTTGGTGTAAGAATAGCCCCAATCTGTCATTGGTATGAAAATAACCTCCTGTTGTCATTCCCGACGTTAGTAATCGGGAATCCAGGGTCTTTCTCTTCTGCCCCACCATTCATGTGGACCCGCTTGGAACAAAAACCTCTGGATCCTCGATTAAAGCTGTCGAGGATGACAGACAAGGACGAAGACAAAAGCAAAAACCCTGGATCCCCGATCAGAGCCTGTCCTCGACTCGATCGAGTATCGGGGATGACAGAAGAAGATCTTTGATATGTTTGTCATGGCATGCTTGGAACGAATGCCATCAACGAACTTCTGCGTTGACGGCAGTCTCCAACTGTTGTTTGGCAGCAGCCACGACCCGATCCACGGTAAATCCAAAATGCTGAAGTAAATCTTTATACGGTGCCGATGCCCCATAGGTATCGATACCGAGACTCGTACCACTCGAGCCCACGTACTTGCTCCAGCCGAACGTCGTCGCTTGCTCAATGGAAACCCTGGCCGTCACTTCAGGAGGAAGCACACTGTCCTGATATTCCCGACCCTGCTGCTCGAAGAGTCTCCAGGCCGGCATGCTCACCACTCGCGCGTGGATCCCCTCCTTTTTGAGTTCCTCATACGCTTGCACACAGAGAGAGACTTCACTCCCGGACGCCAGCAACAGTACCTCGGGTTTGCCGTTCTCGGCCTCAGCCAGGACGTATGCTCCTTTGGCGAGACCACTGGCCGGCGCATACCGTGTCCGGTCCAACGTCGGAATGGCCTGCCGCGTCAGGACCAGGACCGCGGGTTGACGTTGAAGTTGCATGATGACCCGCCACGCCTCCACGACTTCATTAGCATCCCCGGGCCGGATCACCATGAGATCGGGAATGGCGCGCAACGACGCCAGATGCTCGATGGGTTGATGCGTCGGTCCGTCTTCGCCAAGGCTGATCGAATCATGCGTAAATACGTAAATCACGGGAACCTTCATCATGGCCGCAAGGCGGATGGCCGGTCGGCCGTAATCACTGAAGATCAAAAACCCGGCGCCGTAGGGACGAACTTTCGAGAGCGCCATTCCGCTCAAGATCGAGCCCATCGCGTGTTCCCGAACGCCGAAATGCATATTGCGCCCGCCCCCGTCTTGAAATTCTCCGGCTCCCTCGAACGTCAGAAGCGTTTTGGTGGAAGGAGCCAAATCCGCGGAACCGCCAATCAACCAGGGCACTTCCCTGGCAATGGCATTGAGCACTTTTCCCGAAGATGCCCGGCTTGCCAGGCCCTTGGGATCCGCAGGAAATTCGGGCAATTCCTTGTCCCAGCTTTCGGGCAGTTGCCGGCCTTCCATTTTCGACAGTTGATCCGCCAATTCAGGATATTTCTCCTGGTACGCGTGAAACATGGTCGTCCAGGCGTGCCGTTCGGCCTTGCCTCGCGCGCCTATGCCGGAACGAAAATGAGCCAGAACTTCCTCGGGCACCAGGAATTTCGCATCTTCTGGCCATCCGTAGTTTTTTTTCGCCAGGCGAATTTCCTCTTCGCCCAACGGCTCGCCATGTGCCCCATGCGTATCCTGTTTGTTGGGCGCGCCAAACGCAATGTGACTGTCAACGATAATGAGACTCGGGGATTCGGTTTCGTGCTTGAACGAATCGAACGCCTTCGTCAACGCTTCCAAATCATTGGCGTCGTTGACGCGTGAGACATTCCATCTATACGCTCGAAACCGTGCCGCCACGTCTTCACTGAAGGCCAATTCGGTGTTGCCTTCGATGGTAATACGGTTGTTGTCGTACACCCAACAGAGATTCGACAACCTGAGATGGCCCGCGAGCGAGGCTGCTTCGCTGGAAACCCCCTCCATCAAACACCCGTCTCCACAAAAAGAAAAGACTTCGTAATCGATGACATTGAAACCGGGGCGGTTGAAATACCGGGCCATCCACCGTTGGGCAATGGCCATGCCGACGCTGTTCGCCAGTCCCTGTCCCAGGGGACCGGTGGTGGTTTCCACGCCCATCGTACAATGCTGTTCGGGATGACCCGGGCATTTGCTGTCCAACTGCCGAAACCGTTTAATGTCGTCCAATGGCACCGCAAGCCGGTCGCCTGATGTCTCCCCATCACCAGCCGCCCTGACTTCGCACAGATGAAGGATGGCATACAACAGCATGGAGGCATGGCCCACGGAAAGAACGAATCGATCACGATTGGGCCAACCGGGATCACCGGGATCGAAACGCAAAAACCGGTTCCACAAGCAATAAGCCACCGGTGCCAGGGCCATGGGGGTGCCGGGATGACCGGAGTTCGCGGCTTGTACCGCATCCATCGCCAACGTACGAATGGTGTTGATACTGAGTTGCTCTACGGATTGCTGCCCTGACATAGTCATCATCCCTTTCATGCTATCCTTCCGTTGTGACGATTCATGGAGATATACGTAAATTTACCGTGTATTTCAGTTGTTCCGGCAAACGTTGCGTCAACGGGAGAATACCCTTTTGAAAGGGGTCTTGCCAAATGAGGGCAACGGGCGTCGGAGGGTCAATGGTTCATTGCAAACCGGCTTCTCCCGGCCTTATGATACGACCTGCCATGAAAGTCATCATGACTCATCCGCATAAAGAGCTTGAAGTTCCGGGACCCACCCGGGTACATCAACTCCTGCAACGGCTCGACCTGACCCCGGAAGCCTACCTGGTCATCCGCGGGGACGAGTTGGTCACGGAGGATACGGTGCTTCGGGATTCAGACTCGATTGAAATCCGATCGGTAATCTCCGGGGGATAGTCGCGCCATGCGTTGCCGAAAATGTGCCCATCCCGCGGTCATCAAGATGCCCAGGCACAATATCTCGTTGTGCAAAGACTGCTTTACCGAGTTTGTGCATAACCAAGTCCGTCGAGCCATCAAAGCCCACCGGATGTTCACTGCCGAGGACCGCATTTTGGTGGCCGTATCCGGGGGCAAGGACAGCCTCACCCTCTGGGCCATCCTGCTGAAACTCGGGTACCGGGCCGACGCCTTATACGTGGACTTGGGCATTGGTGATTACTCGCTCCGATCAAGGCAAAAGGTCCAACGTTTCACCGACACCGTGGCCGCCGCCTACGCATCGAACCTCCACGTTCATACGGTGGAACAGGAACAAGGTGCCGGCATCCGGGAATTGGCGACGTTAGTCCACCGACCGACCTGCTCCACCTGCGGGACCGTGAAACGCTACCAGTTTAACCGCGTGGCCATCGAGCAGGACTACGACGCGATGGCAACCGGTCATAACCTGGATGATGAAGCAGCCAGGCTCCTGGGAAACGTCCTGCATTGGCAGACCGATTACCTGGACAAACAAACGCCGTCGTTGCCTGCCTCACTCGGAGGGTTTGCCAAGAAGGTTAAACCCCTGTACCGCCTGACGGAGCGTGAAATCGCGGCCTACGCGGTTATCCATCACATCGACTACATCGTGGAGGAATGCCCAATGGCCAAGGGCTCCAAGTTACTGGCATACAAACACGCCTTGAATCGACTGGAGGCCGACTCGCCGGGGACCAAGCATACCTTTTATCTGACCTTTTTGGATCGTCAGGCCAAACAGCAGGAAACAACCGGGCAAATTGCCCAACGGGATCAAGAACGCCTCCACCCCTGCACCACCTGCGGGCAACCGACCTCCACGGACGTCTGCTCGTACTGCCAAATGAGGGCCAAAGCCAAGGCCCACGTCTAAGAACCGAGGAGATGAAAGACGACCGCAGGAACCGTTGCGATGCCACATTCGGTTTTCTACTCAGCGGCCAAAGATAACTGGAGTGAACTATGAAAGAGACGACTATAACGATTAAGCGCATACCTTACAAAATAACTGATGAAGACGTTAGGCAAGCTGCCAGAAATTCTTCACCCGAAAAAATTAGAGACTACTATATAGAGGTGGAGGGGGAATGCTTCCCGCCGAAACAGTTGATCCGGCTTGTAACTAAAACACTGGATTCTTTTGGTTCCATGAACGCCCGAAGTGCTCTACAAAGAATAGGGTTTCCGGTTCCGCCGGTAAAGAACAGATGAATAAGGCAATTTCAACTACATGCTGAATTCCATATTTTTCATATTTTTGATAGTCCCTTGAACAGGAAACTATTGCCTAGCTTATTAACTTTTTTGACTTTTTCTATGTTCTTATTGTCAGACAATCGCGCACAGTCTGGTTCCTATGGAAATTTTAGCAACAGTTCTGGTTATTGCGGTGCTTTTTGTTGTTTTCTGGGACAACCTAGCAATACTGACTAGAACTTGGCAGAGTCGTTCTGAACAACCCAGTTGGAAAAAACATGCAGTGACCGTGTTGACCAAGGTTACCAATTCGACAACACTTCAGACTCTCATCTGCATTGCCATCCCTTTTACGGTGTTTCGCATGAGAAAAACGCTAAAATTAGAAACTGCAGAGGCCATTGTATTCATATGCATATTGTTCTTGGCCTATTGGATAATAGGAAGAGTTCCTTTTTATTTTCTAGATCGAAAAGATGATCTGAAAGAGGATAAATGATGGCTTCGGATCTCAAACACAAAAGTCGTGAGTTGACCGAGGGACCCGGACGGGCACCGGCTCGGGCCATGTTACGAGCCGTGGGGCTTCGGGATGAGGATTTTGCCAAACCGCTTGTCGCCGTCGCGAATACATGGTCCGAGGTGACACCCTGCAATTTCCACCTGCGTGACATTGCGGAACAGGTCAAGGCGGGTATCCGCGAGGCCGGTGGAGTTCCCCTCGAGTTCAACAGCGTCGTCGTGTCCGACGGTATCAGCATGGGCACGGAGGGCATGAAAACTTCCCTGATCAGCCGTGAAGTCGTGGCCGATTCCATCGAATTGGTGGTTCGCGGTCATTTGTTTGATGCCGTGGTGGCGCTCTCCGGGTGTGACAAAACCATTCCAGGCACGGTCATGGCCCTGGCCCGGCTCAATCTTCCGTCGTTGATGCTTTATGGGGGATCCATTATGCCGGGCCGCTTCCAGGGCCGGAACGTCTCGATTCAGGAAGTGTTCGAGGCGGTGGGGGCTCACGCTCGCGGTACCATGTCGGATGCCGAACTGCACGATCTCGAGAGTGAGGCTTGTCCGGGAGCAGGCGCCTGTGGAGGACAATTTACCGCCAATACCATGTCGATCGCCTTCGAGTTCCTGGGCATTTCTCCGATGGGATTTAACGGCGTTCCCGCTTTGGACCCACAAAAAGAATCCGTCTCGGTCCAATGCGGGCATCTCGTGATGGACCTGTTGAAACGCGACCTTCGGCCCAAAGACATTATCACGCGGGATGCCCTGGAAAACGCGATTGCCGCGGTGGCTTCAACCGGCGGGTCCACGAACGCCGTGCTTCACCTGTTAGCCGTGGCCCATGAAATCGGGGTTGCCTTGGACATTGACGATTTCGACGCCGTCAACCAACGGATACCCCTGATCGCCGATTTGAAGCCGGGCGGCCGGTACATGGCCGCAGACCTCTATCAAGCCGGAGGCACCCGTCTCGTGGCCAAACGATTGCTGGAATCCGGCTTGCTCAAGGGCCAGTGCCTGACCGTCACGGGACGCACCATCGGGGAAGAGGCCCAAACCGCTTCGGAAACGCCGGGCCAAAAAGTCCTTTACCCCGCGGAATCGCCGATCAAGGCCACGGGTGGCATGGTGATTCTGCACGGAAACCTGGCTCCAGACGGATGCGTGGTCAAAGTCGCAGGCCATAACAAGCTGACCCACACCGGTCCGGCCAAAGTGTTTGAGTGTGAAGAAGACGCCTTCGCCGCGGTGCAGAACGGGAAAATCTCGGATGGTGACGTCGTCGTGATTCGGTATGAAGGGCCTCAAGGGGGACCCGGCATGCGAGAGATGCTGGGCGTGACCAGCGCCATTGTCGGCGCCGGTCTTGGCGAGACCGTCGCCCTGCTCACGGACGGACGGTTTTCCGGTGCCACGCATGGATTGATGGCCGGGCACGTGACTCCGGAAGCCACCAAAGGCGGCCCCATTGCAGTGGTTCAAAATGGGGATATGATTACGTTTGACGTCCCCAACCGGCGACTCGACCTGATGATTTCCACCGATGAAATGGATGCCCGTTTGCAACAATGGACCGCCCCGCCCCCGAAATACACGAGTGGGGTCCTCGCAAAGTACGCTCATGCCGTCTCATCGGCTTCAAAAGGCGCCGTGACCTGACGGAGGATCGTGTCGGGTTACGCTCCCTGCCCCGACTCCTCCCTCACCCTTCCCTCTCCCACGGTGGGGAGAGGGTTCTATAAGGCTATTTTCATGCCAGGGGAACAACAGGGCGCGGGCTACAACCACCCTGCGGACGATCTCCAAAAGGCGAGAGAAGGGGAAGGGTAATATGTTCGTTATCCTGCGGCTTTCTTGAAGTCCTTTAAGAGAATATTTTCTTTGTACCTGATGATTTGGACCGGCTTGAATGCCCGATCTTTTTTCCCCAGGGCAGCCCGTTGTTCGACTTCTTTCACAAACGCTTCAGGCCCGTAAATGGGGGCATAGGTCATGGTGACGATTACGTCCATGGATGGGGCATTCTGGGGAGTCGGGAAGGTAAACGTTTCAACCCGCTTTTCTTCAGGTTTGAGCACGTTCTCTTTCAACACCTTAACGGCTTCAAAGTCGAAGATGGTGGCTTTTCCGTCTTTTGTGCCGAACACCCGTTCATAGTAGCGTTTTTCAACGTAGGCTTTTCGCAAATTTTTCCCCAGGATCGTTAAGTCGAGTTCCACGCGAGACCACCCCGGATGGGGTAACGGAAGATTATGCGGGACCAGGCTCTGGACCGTGACCTTGACTTCGGATTCCTTGCCTTTGACTTCGGTCTTGACTTCCACCTTCACGGCATCGGCACGCACTTTGCCAAAACGGCCGGGGAAACTGTGGTTTGAAATTTTGCGATTCCGCTCTCCATTGGCCGACTCACCAAAGGCCTCGGGCATATGGCACGACTGACAATTTTTTCCTGCCTTTTGGGTTTTGGTCTCCTGCCAGGGACCCAGCAAGTCCGGAAGTTTTTCATGGCCCGGCAAATTTTCATGACAGGTCACGCAGTACTGTGATTGGCTGTAGAGTTCCGTGGGGACGGATTGATGCGCCAGGTTTTCCACCGGTTTTTTATAGCTCCCGAAGACGGTCCGCTCCAGTTGGTAGATCGGATGCGGAGGATGCTGTTTGGGATCCACGTTTTTGATCAGGTGGCATTGAGAACACCCGACCCCGTCCAACCTTGGATCACCGGATTCGATTTCCTTGATATAGACGCCCGTATGGTCCGGATACTCCAACACGCTCGGCGCGTGGCATCGGAAACACATTCTGCCTTCCTTATCACCGGATGTCTCCCGGTAACGTTCCAACGAGACGCGAAAGGGAGAACTCAGAATTGACCGGGATTGGGCGGAAGCCTCCCATTCTTCAAACACTCGCAAATGACACCGCTTGCATTTCTGGGAATCGGGAAACGCCTTTGTGAACGGTTTCTTTGAACTCTTCTGAGCGGCCACTGTTTGGGGCACAGGAACATCAACTGCAACCATGAATACATTGGTCACCACGAACACACCGATGGCCCAACCTATTGCCTGGAAAATTTTATGCATGAAGTCGCCCTTAATTAATCAGGTTGGCATTCGTGAAAAAAGTGGCTCATTATAAGGATTTCGTCCGGAACGTCAGAAGTCGTCGCGATGAATAGTCCTCAATGATTTTCATGGCTTTCTTTTTCTCCCGTTTGCGTTCCAGAGTCTCGAGATATTGATCGATCAAGGCTTGGCTTGGTTTGGGGATTAAGGCATAATTCAGGGAGGTCTCCACGTAACTCGGCGCGGTGCCTTCCTTGACTTGTATGGAGAACGGCACTTTCCGCGTTGTTCCGCCATTGACGAGCGGTTTCGGAATCGGCCCACGCAGGATTTGCTTAAACGGCAATCCGAATCGTTCCTCTTGGGTCCCCAGTACGTGCCCCTCAGCGTCCTTGACGGTGACTGTCACGAAAAACTGCTTCAGCACGGGATCACCACCGGGAAACACGTGGGGAAGACTCCCATTCCTGACCAACACCCTGCCTTCAATGCCATTCCCCGATTGCCCCACCTCAAGATCCACCCGTGGGAACCACTCGGCTTGCAGGTTTCGATTGCTCAGCATGATACCCGGGATCACAATCCCTTGAAACCAATGTCGTCCGATGGGCCGCGTCAGCGAGCCACGTTTGGAGGTGGAACTCCCGGTCGACCGCTCCATGTGGCAATCCTGACAAATCGTCCCTTTCAGAATCTGTCCGGGCAAGTCGGCCTTGGTCACGTCCTTGACTTTACTGAAGTGACAGGAAGCACAAAATTGAGCGCCCTTGTATACCGTAGCCTGTTTTGAGGGATGCACGAGGTTCTCTTCGGCATTGGCATAGGGCCCGAAAAAGGTGTTTCCCGGATTGATCTTAAACGCCGGGAAGTCCGCGCTATCCTCACGTACCGAATCAATCAGGTGACAGGACGAACAACTGATCCCTTCAACTCCATGAGTCTTCTTCGCTCGTCTGCCTCGCTTTTTCGGCTTTTCCGACAGGACCTGAGCGATGATGTTTTCCGTATGTTGGGGAAAAACCGTAACCGCGGGCGCATGGCACGACAGGCATCGAGTTTTTTCTTCTGCGGTCGGTTTCGTTTGCAGCCACAGGCCGAGGACGGTTTTGAACACGGGAGACGTCAGCGCGGTCCCATGTAACAGGGCCCCATCCACGCGCCCGAACGTTTTGAGGTCAGGAGTTTGCTCCCGCATCCCTTTCCATTCCTCGTAGTGACGATCATGACATTGCTTGCAATGATCGGAAGGCAAAAAGACTTCTTCTATTTCCTTGATCCACTTGTGTGTTTCAGGGACTTGCGGGGCTTCCTGCGCATTCGCGCAGGGGAGAGGGACCCACAGTATTCCCATCAGAACCATCAGCACGCGGCATCTCATTTTCCCACGTTTCTTCTTGCGGTTCCCGTCGTTTCGAAAGACTGGCATGGTTCTCACTAATCCTTCTCAACGCGCACGAAGTGGAAATTCATCCCACCACCGACGCCCTGGTCATCGATACCGGCTGGTTCAAACGTCGCTACCGAAAAATTCTGCGTCGGCAGCGACTTTTCAAGCGCCTTTCCCAGATCCAGCAAGTTCCGGATGTCTTTCCCGTCCACCTCTTTGATGACGGCCTTGACTTTTATACCGGCACGATCTGCCGGTGAGCTTCCAATCACTCCAAAAACCACCACGCCTTCAGCCTTGGTAAGGCCAAGAATTTCTTTGATCTCCTCATCGACTTCGCCAACGTCGATTCCAAACTCTTCCGCCAAGGCATAGGCGCGATCCTCCGTCATGTCTTCTGCAAAAGAGAGGAAAGGCGCCCACACAAGGCCACTGATCCACATCACCAAAACGGCACTGAGAGTCCATCTGATCATCGTCTTTCGACCTTCATGGTAGGGAGATAATAGAGAAACACGTGAGCAAAACGTTGGGCTATCGATAATTCATGATTTCGTCGAAGCCATTGGGCCACCCACGGGATCGACCAGCAGTTGGAGCCACGACGCCACCGCTTTTTGTCCGTTCCTTTCTTTATTCTCACCGTTCCAGACGGCAAAGGCCACGGCTTGCATGCGGCCGGGGACCAGAAGGGCTTCATTCTCCGTGTCATCTCCAGATTTGGTTAGTGGACGCTTCATGACGACTCGCCAAAACCCGTTTTTCCATTCGGCTTCTCCCTTGACCTTGCCTTGCCGGATCTTGCTCGTCAACGTACTGAACCCGCCACCGATGAGATCTTCAACCGAGGAGGGCCGGCGAGGGATGACTTCAAACTTTCGAATGCCTCTTTTTTTGCGTCCTCTTTCCTTGGCCCTGGCTTTTCTGCGATCCACATCGCTTTGCCAATCCGCTTTCCAATGCCAGATATTCACGTAGTGATCCAATTGGCCCATGCAGAAAAACGCCGGTGCATTACCCAGGGGGAGGGCCAGGGCCGCCCCGTCACGAAACACCCCGGGGGTCAGCCGTTCGTTTTTGGTCGCATCCTGCCATTCCACCAGGAATGAGATATCCTTGCCATTGTGAACCGACCGGACCGAGATGACTTTGGCGCTGGGTTCGGGCCAAACCGGTCGAGTAATGATCTGGCCGCTCAGCGGAATGGGAATGGGCGCGATCGTCTCCCATGCCGCATCATCCGGCTTCGTCGGAATCGTGCCTTCCGTAAAATGGGAGCGGATGACAATCCCTTGAGAACTCACCGCGGGAATGCCAAGCCAGCCAAGCACCACCGCCAGCAACAGAATGCCTGATCCCGTCACGATCAGAGAGCGGGGAAGGGTTCGTTTCGATTTCACCGGACCATTTCCATTGTTTGGACAAACCGTTTCACTCATCTGCCATCCTTACCAGAGTTTGACGCGCCGGACTTTATTTTCGTTGCGTTCACAAATATAGAGATGACCTTGACCGTCAAGGGCCAAGCCTGACGGGGCATTCACCACCGCATCGACGGCGAGGTTCCCGTCACCATGTTTCAGCATACCCGCATCTTCTTTGGCCACAAAGCGCGCGGCGCCACACCCTCCCATGTTTTTATCCTCGTATCCACTGTCTCCGTTCCCCGCAATGGTCTCGATCAGGCCCGTGGTGCGATCCACTTTGCGGATGCGGTGATTCATCGAATCGGCAATATAGACGTTCGCCTCCTGATCGACAATGGCCGCCTCCGGTACGTTCAACATGGACCTCACTGCGGGTTTTCCATCTCCATCATATCCAAAACGACAGACCCCGGCGACGGTCGAAATCATGCCCGTTTGGGCATCAATCTTTCGGATGCGGTTGCTGGCTTTATCCGTGAGAAACACGTTCCCGCATGAGTCCACGTCAATCGCCACGATGTCCCAGAGTTTCGCTTCAAGCGCCGGACGGCCGTCGTCAAGATAGGGGGACAGATCCAAATTATCCGAACATTGCGGGCGAAGCCATCCTTGATCATCGCTAAAGTCAATGCCAATCGCGTCACCGGAAAGCACGACCAGGTTTTGTGCGGTCAATGGGCTGATCCAGTCTTCATCGGCTCTGGACCACGTCCCCGCAATGGTGGTCACCAAACCCGTTCGAGGATCGTATTTCCGAATACGATGGGCTTGGGTATCCGCAATATACAGATTGTCTTCCGAATCGAATGCAATCGCCCCGGGATAAGTCAAGTTGACTTCCAACGCCGGGCCGTCACCATTAAAGCCGGACTCTCCGGAACCCACGACCGTGGTAATAATATCGGTCTCGTGATCGACTTTGCGAACGCGATTACTTCCGGAATCACAAATGTACAAATCGTTGTTGGAATCAATTGCCACGCTCAAAGGCAGGTACAGACCCGCTTCTCCACAAGGACCGTAATCCCCGCTGTAACAGGTCTCTCCAATACCTGCATAGTTATGAATGGTCCCGGCTTCCAAATCGATCCGTCGAACCCGGTCGGACCCGTTTTCAGCTATGTAGAGCCAACGGCCCTCCTTGTCGACACAAATATGATTGGGTAAGGGAATCCCGGCTTTCTTCGCACGTTTCCCGTCACCCGTGCTTCGAGATTTCCCGTTTCCCGCAAACGTTTCAATTCTTCCAACCGGTGACTCTACGCTCGTTTCCATACCGCACTCCTGTTCTCACGTCAGAACCGCAGAAAATTAACTCTTGGACGTCTGAGCCGGCTCTGATTGAGAGGCTTGTATTGGAGAAACCGTTTGATCACTTTGCGGAACCGGCGACGGTGCCACGTCTGCGCCTTGCGGACTCACCGGAGCTTGGTTCTGCTGCTCCGCTAAATTGTGCGCTTCGTGCTCAATGGCTTCGGCTTCATTCACGGATTTTTTGAAGCCCTTTATCGCCTTCCCGACCCCTTCACCAAGCTGCGGCAATTTCCCGGCGCCGAATATAATCAGAACGATGAAGAGTATCAGAATCAACTCGGTAAAGCCTAAACTTCCAAACATGATCGATTTCTCCTTTTGGGACAAAAATGCCCTTATTCGCGGGCTCGTTTCGCAAACCTTTGCTTTAACCGTTGTCGCGCCCCTTCAGCCTGTTCAAACATTTTACACTTCTCATAGGTATTGATGAGGTTGTAATACGCCAACGGCTCATCCGGGCTGTGCTCAACGGCTTCTTCCATGATTTTTACAGCCATGTCTGATTTTTTCAATGTAAACGCAATGTCCATGAGTTTAAAACTGGATTCCAAATGTTTGGGATCGAATTCCAACACCTTCATATAGGCTTGAACGGCCATATCAAGGGTGTTGTAATCCGATACTTGAGGATTATCCAACTGTTCATAGACTCCAGCCAAATTATACCAGGCGATCGGATCTTCAGGGGTAATTTCGATTAATCGTTCGAAGTACTCCTTTGCCTGCATATACTCTTTCTTATCATGATGGAGCCTTCCCAGATTGAACAGGGCCAACACGTCATATTTGTTCAACTCCAATGCTCGCTCAAATTGAGGACGTGCATCATCCATCATGCCCTTGGTGCCGTAGATCGTTCCCAGGTTTGAATAATACATGGCCAGGGAGCGGTCCATCTCCGTTCTCAACCCCTCGGCCATTTCTACGGCCTTTTTGACTTCGGTCAAGGCGTCTTCCAGTTTCCCTTTTCCAAAATACAGTTCGCCCAGCCGGCAACGGGCTTGAAAATCGTCAGGTTCTTCACTGAGCAACTTTTCAAGTTCTGCAATCTCTTCATCCGGAGTCAACGGCTGCTCCTGAGCCTGCGGTTCAACCACTTCGCCCTCTTTCTCTGTTGCGACACGTTCTGATTCCATGATCGTTACATATCCTCTCACCGTATATGACTGAACGCAGGAGTTACCGGGGAATAGGCCACCGTTCCTGCTTTATTGCGTAATTTTCCCAGCGTACCCCGCTTATCAAGCGTCATCAGCATGAACCCGACAACCACCATCAACGTCAAATGTGACAATTGCAAGGCATATCCTGCCATGAACATCAACCCCAAGCCGTACCCCGCCAAACGACCGATCAACACCAGTTTAATGACAGTGTACGCCCAACATGTAAAGCCTGCCATATAGAGGGCAAAGGGTAAATAAAAAGTATATCCCATGCCCATTTGAAACACCCAGCCGATCCCCTGCCCTGCCTTTCTCGCGTCTTCGGCCAGCGCGGGACTATACAATGACAGGAAAAAATCGATGTAGAGCAACACCAAAAAGGTCGCGCTCCCGCTGAGAAGAAGGGTCGCAGCCCATTTCCGTTGGGTTTTATTCTTGGTAAAGAACGACATGCTGCCGTACGACCACAAAACCAGGATACTCGCCAGGACCATGAGGGCTTCACCCCCCCGACTGATTTCATTCACGAGAGGCGGCGGAGCAACAATGCCCAACAACCCATAGGTCGTGGACACCGTCTGGTAGTAAATCCATCCGATAATGCCCAACAAAAAACACCCCACGGTGACACGTTGTGCCCAAAGACGATGCGTCACCCAAAATTCCGCCATCAGGATGGCAAGAATCACCAAAGACACGAGATTATAGACGACCGCACCCACCATGGCGGGGGGAAAGAGGAGATAGACAACGGTCAACACGACAAGCAATGAGACGGCCGGAACCAGGAACCCGTCAAATCGACCCGACCATACCGATTCCCGCAATTTTTGAATCAGCAAAATGAACAGGACCAGGAACAGCAGAATAGAGGTGACGTTGAGAAGAACAAATCCGAGGGAGGAGAGCGTTTGAAACGTCAGTCTGACGGCTTCGGATTTTTCGGCGAGCTTGGCCATGTGCATGCCCAACCGCGAGGCCAAGCGATAGAGAACGAGTTCCAAAAAAGCCGAAAGCAGGAAAAACTTCAGCGCATATTCAAACAGGATACCGGGATTAGTCCCGCTTTCGTGACCCGATGTCGTCGCTGCCGTCATATGCGTTCCGCCTTTGCCTTCTCTTTTCCGTCAGATCATCGCTGAGAATACACAGGCGGTTCTTCGCGATTAAGAAACGGCAGTGAATTCCGGAGCATGTTGTTGTTTGTGTCGGGCGATGTACAACAATCCATCAGCCATCGAATAATTAAAAGGCAATTCCACGACCACTTCACTGATTTTTTCGTACACGTGTTGATACAGTTTTTCGGCCTGTTCAGGTGTCATGCCCTGCTTGACTTCATAGAAAAAGCCCAAGCTTAAATCTTCCGCGGCCGGACGCATGATGCGCTGGATCCCGTAGCCGCCCGGATCGCTCATAATGGGGGCTTCTTTTTCAAGATCGAAGAGACAGGGCTGGCATGAAAACCCATAAGACGCATTCAATTTGGTATTCTCCAATACAAAGTTCATGGTTTCCCGGGCTTCTTCTTCCGTTTCAGTCGGGAAGCCGACGATGATATAGCAATGGACGCCGATACCCAAGTCCACACAATCCGAACAAATCCGGTCGACGTTCTCCTGGGTAATGCCTTTCTGCATAAAGTCCATCATCCGCTTATTGTATGTTTCCAATCCAAACACAATTTTATGGCACCCGGCATCTCGCATCAAGGACAGTAACTCTCTAGAGAGATTCTTCTCAAAACGAAGTTCAGCCGTCCATTGAATGTCGAATTGTCGTTTCAGGATTTCTTTACACAGCCGGCGGGTGGGCGATAAGGCCAGACATTCATCGGTAAAGAAGAAAAAGGGTGTGTCATATCTTTGGGCAAGCGACTGGAGTTCGTCCACAACCTTGATGGGATCTTTTTGGCGAAAATTCTGATGGTCCAACGTCAAGGCGCAAAAGGCACAGTCCTTGTAGTAACAACCTCGTGAAAACTGCACCGGCAGGACCGTCTTGGGGGCGAGATACCGGTCGAGAGGAAATCCGTCGTAATTGGGAGCCGGATGTTGAGCCAAGTTCTCGGAATAAAACGGCTGATTCACAATAACCTTTCCATTTTCCCGATAGATGAGATTCGGAACTTTGGCAAAATTCTTTTTCCCTTCCAATTGATTCACCAACTCCAATAAAGCCGTCTCTCCCTCGAAGACGATAAAATCATCCGTGACCTGGAACAGCCGATCACATCGACGCAGATTGTCCACAAGCCTGGTAAAGATACTGCCGCCAACGGTCACGTGAATGTCGGGATTCGCTTCCTTGATGAGCCGGCACAAGGTGAGGCCGGGAATGATCTGGGACGTTGCGGTGATCGATATGCCAATCAATTCCGGGTTTTTATCAACGATGGAAGAGAGAAAATGTTGTCGATACAAGTCCAGATACGGATTTTGTTCTTCGTCGTGAATCGCTTTGAGAATGTCTCGCGAGGAATATATGGAATAGGAAAACTGGTTGTCGACCACGGTAATCCTGGTTGGGAAATAACTCGAAGAGACCACTTCCAACCAACGATCGATTAAAAACAGGCATTCCCGGTAACGCTCGATATCATAGAACTCTTCTCCCCGCAGTGAAGCTTTGGCCGGCTCAATCTGATCGATCAAGTGTGGAAACCGATCCAAGGCTTCCACGATCCGACCGTAATGTTCGTTACTTCCCGGTCCCGTCTCTCGTTCACGTGAATGCTCCAATTGCTTCAGTTTTTCGACAAGCTTTTCATAGACTTCCAAGCCATAGGTTCTCGACAGAATCGTGTCCAGGAGTTCAATGTTCAAGTCCCGTTGACTTTTGTCGGCAATGCCGGCTTGGTCAAGAAAAGCCGTTAAGCACGGAAGACTCAGGTAGGGTTGTGAGGGATGCCAACTTGGAGGAAATAGCAAAGAGATTTTCACATTGCCTCCTTACATGAAGTGTTCCCGCGTCCCATGAAGATATACGTCATCATCGACATGTTTCGTTCGTACAATCATACGCTGAAAAATCAATAATTCTTATACACGGCTTCCGGTTTCTTATGCAACTCTACGAAGGGCCGGATACTCTTCAGACACACTCATCGGATTGAGGATTCCCGCACAAGGTTTGCTCGAAAAACACTCTACACGTAAAAAGACCCTGACGTCCTCCTCACTTTCAGGAGGACCCCAGGGTCTCTTCAACTCGCTACGGCAAAAAGATTCAGTACAGCTTACGGCATCTTGGCGGTGAACCAAGTGGAGATGCCCTTCATGCCGTTCCGCTCCACGTTCTGGCCATCCCACACCGCAAACGCTACCGGGATGCTCTGGCCGGCGCCGAATTGCACGTCATTGGCGT
The DNA here is from genome assembly GCA_012270585.1 of Nitrospirales bacterium. Classification (GTDB taxonomy): domain Bacteria; phylum Nitrospirota; class Nitrospiria; order Nitrospirales; family UBA8639; genus Bin75. The sequence goes on along the minus strand of JAAXIB010000032.1, from coordinate 14,695 downwards.
CATTCGTCGCCAACGCCCGCTTCATCACCACGCGCCACGTCGGGCCGCTGCAGCACCCGCCTTTCAACGCGCCGTACGGCTCCCACAGCCCATTGCCCAGCACGTCCTGCGACGCCTGAGTCGTCAACGTGCTGAACCCGTTCGCATTCAGATCTTCCACCGAACTGGCCCGCAAATCAGGATCCGACATGATGTTGCCCGACCAAATCCCCGGATTGAACGGCCCCAAGCTCCGGCCGATCCGGTCCGGATAGGTCACGCCCCCAGCCGGCTCTTCATAGTAAAAGTCCCAGGCGATCGAGGGATATTGCTGATCTACGTCCCACATCCCCGCAACGCCCGCGCCCATATCCCGTTGCCATTCCGCATTCCAGCGCCAGATGTTCACCGTGCCACCGGATTGCCCCATACATTGGAACGGCGGCGCTCCAGACGTTTGGACGGGAAATTGCACAGCCACCTGATCGCGGAAATCCTGCGGGCCGATCGTGGTGTTGTTCAGGGTTTGATCACCCCAGTTGGCCCACACCCCAATCTCCTTGCCGTTGGTGGCCATTTTGACCATGACGGTCTTCACCGAGATATTGGGATGCATGGGGGTCGTAATCGTTTGACCGCTCAAGGGCACCACGATTCCGGGCACTGTTTCCCACACCGGGTTGGCCGCGTCCATCGGGATCGGCCCGCTAATGCTGCCCACCGGAATCGTCACCGGCTGGCTGACGGCCAAAGGGACCTGCCCCATCGTCAACATCACGCCGACGACCAAGGCAGAGAGAAGAATGCCGAACACCAATCCTTTGTTACGCGTCTGCACCACTCTCATAATGACGCATCCTCCTTTGATAAAGATTAAAACAAAATGACTGCGGACTGCCTACTTCTTCTAAAACTGCACTACAGACACCGACAACTTCCTCACGATTATGTTATGTGATCTACGCCGTACCTGATTGCCCAGACTCCGGTTTCTCTTTGTCCAAATAGGCCTGAGCCCCCACCTCATTCATCAAAAGACTGAGTTCATTGCCTTTATCCTGCGCCCCACATTCAAAAGACAGCCCCTCGGGAGAGACAAAATTCGCCGGACGATAATCTGTTTCGGAATACGGTTGAGGACTCACGCCCAAATAGGCAATTTCAAAAGCCACCCATTGTGACGTTAAATCCGCAACGCTTTTATAGAAACCATACTCCGCTTTTTTCTTCAACATGCCGGAAAACAGAGGAACCCATCTTCCCACGTGCTCCTTTACGAATTTTTTTTCGGCCTCGACCACCGTTTTGAGTTTTTCCGGGCCATCATGGCACAACGCATACGATTCTTTGTAGGCCAGGAAATGCAAGAATTCAAGTTCCACACTCAAATGGTCCAAACGTTCATGGATGTCTTGAGAAAGCTGAACGCCAAAAGCCGAATAGAATCCGGCGATGTCTCCCATGACGTAGGATTGGCCAAACACGTGATCGTTTCCAAACAGGGTTTCATACGGCGGGCAGTCCAAGGCAATGACGTTACTGAACACCCTTCGATGTTCGTCTCTCAGGTCTTGGATGTCCCAATTGACTCCCTCCGATGACACCCAATGCTCCACCGCGTCGAAATGGTCCGCAATCCCCTTTAAGACTTCTTCGGTTTCCTTATCAATGGGAGTCGACAAGGCCGCTCTCAAACTGTTGAGTGCGGCTCGTCCATCTTCAACCAACTCTCCACTTTGCAGATAATCCAAAAATTCATCATCTTCGGGATAAAGATAACTCCAGGAGAGAAGAAGATACAGCTTACTTCTGGCTAAAGCCCGTTCAACAGCCGGGGAATCTTTCAAGGACGACCCAACTTGTTGAGTGACGGAAGACGTTGATGAACTCCCGCTTTGTTCTCCCGTGACTTTCGTGGCCATAAACCTCCTCTTCTCTCAACAGGAACGATCTCTGTTCCCTTGCTTTGCAATAACCATAGCTCCTCCTGAGTCTCCTCTCCACCAGAAGTGCGGAGACAGATAATAGGCCAACTTCTGATCGAAGTCAAGGTCTAAAACCAGTACCAGTTAAAAATACGGGGCCCACCCCGTAAACAATTCAGAGGTTTTTACCCGTTTTCCATGGGGGCGTCGAGTCATATACGCCTCTCAACTTAAGACAATGTTCCTAATCTCGCCGGAGCGACCTTTATCGCAATATGATCATTCACCGTCTTACAAATATGTTCGCAAATCCCGCACCCGACACACAGGTCCCCTTCAACCCGAATAGACAGCGAAGCAAAATCCATCCCAATGGCCTGAGTCGGGCACTGGGCCACGCAAGCGTTACAGCCTTGCCCGGCCGTACAAATCCTTTGAGAAACAACGGCGGTCCCCATGTTGACTTCTTTGAGAACGCCGACCGGCCGAAGCGCCTCCGGTTCACAGGCGGCAATGCACGGGAAATCCTCACAGAGGTAACACGGTTGTTCATCCGGATAGATGACGGGGGTCTCCCTCCGAGCAAGGACGTCGGAGACGTGATCTGCTTCGAGGACGCGAATGCTCTCGTGCGGGCACGCCTCGACACATTCACCACAGCCCGTACAACTCTCAAGGAATTGGGCTTCTTCGAGGGCGCCTGGGGGCCGCAACCAATCGGGGCGTCTTTTGTCCGGTTGTTCCTCCTTGGCGTCTTCCGCATCCCGATGCTTGACGTACTCGTGCACCGTGACACCCAGGGAAACGACGCTCTGTTTGAGAAAATTCCTTCGCCCGTAGGACGGCTCAGGATTCTTGGAGGACCCTCGGGGAGATTGTGCCATGAACGGCCCTTCTTTCATTTGGTCAACGTGTTGCTGGTTGAGCACAGAAACACGTCATTCCGTCGATCCCTCACCCCGACCTGTGCAGGAGGCGCGACGGCATGGGCTCATGTCCTAGACGACGCCTGCGGCGCGAAGCCTGTACACCTCCACGCAGCGATCACACGCACCGTACTCGACGTCCCAGCCCGGATGATTTTCCCTGATATAATCCAGCACGTACGGTTCAACCTTTTCTTCAAGATCCTCGACCCAGGAATAGGTGGGGAATCGACAGAGAGGACACGGGAACCCGGGCATCAGCATGGGCTTGGCAGGGACCTCCGCGGGCAATTCACCTTCTTCGACTTCGACCGCCCGTTCCATCACCCGGAGGGTATCCTGAGACATTTCCACCAATTCGGCATGGGTGAAATATTCCGTCTGCCAGAGCCCTTCGAACACCGACTCGACTTGCGTGGGAGGAATCTTCCGGTACCAGGAACGAAATTCCCGCAACCGGTATTCCCGACTGAACATCGGTTCCTTCCCCAAGCGGGCAATTCGACTATCGACGTGCAAACTCCACAGCACGCGATACCGATTCAGAAGGAGATGTTCTTCGCCCGGATTCATGCCAACTTTCGTGTCAGGGTCATATCCGAAAGCGGGATCGAGCATATCGGAGACATGCGTCAATTCATGGCGGAGATACCTGTTAATGGCCGGATCGTAAAACCGTCGAGGAATCAGTTTAATCCCTACGCCTTTTTGACCTTTCTCCTCAAATTGACGAGCCAGTTTCTCCTCCACGGTCCCCCACTTTCTGAGGACGTCCACACCTTCCTGATCTTCTTTCAGCACACCGCGAACGAGGACAATGCCGACCTTTTCCTTTAAGTCGGGAAATTCCGCAAATCCATCTCTCAAGATATCGGCAAAGCCCCACTTGGCAAAGAGGTGTTGATAGAGTTTCTTGAATTCAGGTTCCCTCTCGTCCAGGGAAAATTTCTCGTACACCGGATCGGCTAATTCATGGAATTCGTTATAATAGGTAGGGTCTCCCTCCCGCTCAGTTTTTTCGGCGAAAGAATCAATGACCTCTTGAAGCAAAGCCGGCTGAAATCGAATTTCCATCCTTTCACTCCTTGCCTGTCTCGACCCCTGCATTGAAAAAACGTCACCGCGAGAACGTCTGATGTCGCATCCCGCACCTGCTTGACGACGCCCGTAACGGCTCGCTAGTATCCTTCTCCGGAAACGTCGTCATCATTATAATCAGGCCCCTTTTTCCTACGCAAGGCCCCCTGACATGGATCACACTGAAAGGACGCTCGTTCTATGAATCACCCCCCATTCCCAAACATTGCACCCTCGGAATTCACGGAAGACCCGAAACCTGAATTGTCACCCATCGATGCCTTGGAGTATTGGAAGGCGGGTATTCACGAAGTCCGGACCTTTCGGGGCCATTCTCACGGCGTCTGGGACGTGGCGTATTCCCCTGACGGATTGACGCTCGTCAGCGGAGGCGCGGATCGGTTTCTCCGCATCTGGGAAATTGAAACCGGTCGCCTTCTCAAATCCTTGAAAGGGCACACCAACGATATACGGCAAGTCGCCTTCAGTCCAGACGGCCAGATACTCGCAACCGGCAGTGACGACAGGACCATCCGGCTCTGGAACCCTCACTCGGGGGAGACGATACGGCTTCTTTTTACCCAATATGATCACGCGGTCTCCAGCCTCTCCTTCTCCCCGGATGGTCTGATGCTGGCTCGGGCCGGACAGAATAAAGATATAAAGATCTGGGAAATCACCACCGGGACCGAAGTCATGACGCTCCTCGGCAAAGATCAATATGACCATAATTGGACGGTCTGCACCGCGTTTTCTCCCGATGGCATTCATCTGGTAGGCGGAAGCGACATCGGCAAATTGAAGTTATATGAAGTCCTGCCGAGTGGAGAAGAGAAACTCGTGCATAACGGCCATTGGCGTGATGAGCCCGATGATGAAGAGACCGAACAGCGAGGATTTTTTGTCGATGACCAGGGTGGATTTCAAAAACCAATGGAGTATTGGGTAGGCGCGATTGCTTTTACGCCGGATGGAAAAACCATGATTACCGGAAGTCGAGACGCTGCGATGAAATATTTCGAGATGCCCGACATGAAAGAGGTCCACACCGTTAAAGGACATTCCGAATGGGTTCGAGGATTGCTCGTTTCTCCGGATGGGAAACTCCTGGTGAGCTGTAGTGACGACCACACCATTAAGATGTGGGACATTCAGACCAGAAGACAGGTTCGCGTGATCAAGGACCACAGAGGCCCCGTTCGAGGCATTGCCTTTTCCCCGGACGCCCGGTATCTCGCCAGCGCCTCCTGGGACCGCACGGTGAAATTGTGGAAAGGGGGAGACGGGTCAGAAGACTGAACCGGTTCCTCCGTCAATCGGAAGCCTCTTCACCCTCATCGGCGTCGGGAGTGGCGATGCCGTAGCGTTTGCATTTTTCCCACAAGGCTTTCCGCGAAAGGCCCAAGGATTTTGACGTCGCGGTTCGACTCCACCCTTCCCGCGCCAACACGGTCAGGATATACTCCCGCTCACAACGTTCTCGCACTTCAGCAAGCGTGCCTTTTTGTTGGGAATTCGTGAGGTTCGACAACCCTTCCTGACAAAACCCGCACCCGGACTGCAACGGTCCGCCCAAGAAAGGACAACCGGGCTGGCCACAGAGATCCCAAACCTGAATTTCATCCCCTTCCCGCGCTAACGCCACCGCTCGTTCAATCGTATTTTCCAGTTCACGAACGTTTCCCGGAAAGGAATAATGCAGGAGCACGTCCCGGGCCGATGCAGAAAATCCTTTCATGACACGCGGGATTCGACTCGTACTCCGTTGCAGCAGATGCTCGGCCAGAATCAGAATGTCTTCCTTTCGTTCCCTAAGGGGCGGAAGGGCAACCGGCACGACATTGAGGCGATAGAACAGGTCTTCTCGAAATCGTCCGGCTTCGACTTCCTCCTTTAAATTTTTTTGCGTGGCACAGACCAGCCGGACGTCGCTTTCAATTGTCTCCGTACCCCCGACCCGTTCGAACCGTTTTTCCTGCAAAACCCGGAGCAATTTGACCTGGACCATCGGAGATATTTCCCCGATCTCATCCAAAAACAAGGTCCCTTTATGGGCCAATTCAAACCGACCCAACCGTTGCTTCAAGGCTCCGGTAAAGGCCCCTTTCTCATGCCCGAACAATTCGGCTTCCAGCAGGGTTTCCGGCAAGGCCGCACAACTGACTTTAATCAAGGCCTGTCCGTCGCGCGGGCTGTTTCGATGAATGGCATTCGCAATGACTTCTTTCCCCGTTCCGCTTTCCCCGACAATCAACACCGTGGCATCCGTGGTCGCCACCAGTTTGACTTTTTCCAGGAGCTGACGCATTTGCTCGTTTTTGCCGACCATGCCGTCGAAATTGAATTTGCCTTCGAGTTCCTGTCGCAGGGCCGTGTTTTCCTGCCGCAACGCCTGGACCTTGGTCGCTCGATCCACCGTCAGCAATAATTCATCCATGGAAAAAGGCTTGGTGATGTAATCATGGGCCCCAAATTTCATGGCTTGGACCGCGGTATCGACCGAGCCGTGCGCGGTAATCACGATGACCTCGGTTTCGGGAGAACATTCCTTGCACGACCGTACGACCTGGAGCCCGTCACTCCCGGGCATTTTCAAATCGGTGATCACCAAGTCGTATCGATCCGTTTTGGCTTTGTGAATACCTTCCTCGCCATTGGACGCTTCCTGAACCTGATACCCCTCGGCTCTGAGCGCATCCAACATGGACAACCGCATCAGCGGCTCATCATCAATGATTAAGACCGATCGAGTCATCAGGAGACCTTCGCCAGCGCGGCTCGGTTGGCACTCAAGGGAAGGCTCACGGTAAAGACGGTTCCCTTCCCGACTTCACTTTCCACGGTCAATTGCCCCCCGTGCCGTTCAACGATTCCCAAACTCACCGACAAGCCCAGGCCCGTCCCCTCGCCCGTGCCCTTCGTGGTAAAAAAAGGATCGAAAATATGGGGACGAATCTCCGGGAGAATGCCCGATCCGGTATCCCCCACGTCGATCTCACAGCGCTCGTAGACTTTTCGGGTTTGCAGGATGATCGACCCGCCCTCGTCGGTCGCCTGAACGGCATTGAGAATCAAATTGGTCAACACCTGTTCGATCATTTGCGGATCGACAAACAGCGACGGCAGGTCGTATTCATAGACCTTGTGCAACTGGAGACCCTTCTCGGCGATGGCATGATTGGTCAGCACCAGGACGCGATCGACCAGCCCGTTCATGTCGTTCATGGAAAATTCCGGCTCGTGCTGTTGGGAGAAATCCAACAATTGCCGGACGATTTTTTGCGCGCGCCGAAGCCCGTCTTCCATGTACGTGAAATATTCCTCCTGGCGTTCGGCCGGCAACGTCCCTTTCCGAATATTATAGAGGCAGTTTAAAACCCCGCCTAACGGATTGTTAATTTCATGCGCAACCCCGGCAGCCAGTTTCCCGACGGAGGCCAGTCGCTCGGTGTTTCGAAATTGCTCTTCCATGAGCTTTCTGTCCGTAATGTCCCGGGCAATGCCCAGGACCCCGATCACGCTGTGGCGTTCGTTTTCCAGGGGCGAAACACTCACGAGCACCGACCGCAACTCTCCGCTTTGACTGATCACCTCTACTTCATATTCCTGTTTGACCTCCAACTCGAGGATATCTTTCAGACGACGCCCGCGGTGGCGCTTCGCGAGGAGGGTCAAGAACGGCCGCCCCAGCAGATCTTCTTTGCGATAGCCCCAATTCTCGACCTTGCTGTTCACGTAGGTAAATCGTTGATCGCGATCGAGGGTGTAGATCACGTCATTGGCATTTTCAAGCAGACTTTCCAGGTACTTTTGTGTTTTTTCTATCTCCCGCGTCCGTTCCTGGACCTTTCCCTCCAGTTCTTCGCTATGCCGCTGGAGTTGCGCTTCCAACAGCTTGCGCTCCGTAATATCACGGAGTTGCACCATGATCGAAAGCATCGAGCCCTCTCCCACGCGAATCACGTCCATCTCCACCGAGCGCAACGTCCGTTGCGCGTCATACACTTCCAATTCGGTAGCCGGGATTTTCTCCTCGTTGGAAACGACCGTGTCCAATAACCGCATGACCGTCTCCTTGTACGAATCCGGCACGACCGTCAACAGAGATTCAGAGAGCAATCCGTCCCGCGTGTAGCCAAGGACCTCTTGCTCGCGTTCATTCACCGCCACGATGACGCCAGACGGATCCACCATAAAAATCGCATCCGCGGATCGATCAAACAGCACACGATACCGCTTTTCCGATTCCGAGAGTTGTTGCGTCTGGACGGCCACCTCCTGCTCCAGTTGCGTGGTATACCGGTCAATTTGTCGTTGCAGCACCTTCCGTTCGGTAATATCTCTGACAAACGCACGCGTATGCACCAAGTCACCCGTTTCCGAATCAATCAGGGCCGTGGAGTGAATCTCGACGTCGATCGGAGTTCCGTGTCTCGTGAGGAACACCGTTTCAATCGTGCTCCGTGGTTGCGTATGCAACCGGTTCACGTATTCGAGCGCTTCCGCTTTCTTCTCGGCAGGAAGAATGTCCCACAAATGCATGGAGAGCATTTCCAACAACGTGTATCCCAATTTTTCCAATTCGGTTTTATTGACGTGAACAAAACGACCGTTCTTGTCGATTTGATGAATCATTTCGGGAGAATACTCAATCAGATCGCGATACCGTTCCTCGAGGAGACCGATTTCTTCCATTTGCGTATTCAACTGCGAAAACGACTGCTTCAGGTCGACGGCCATTTTGTTAAAGGCATTGGACAGCGCTTCAATTTCATCGCCGGTTTTCAACACGAGGGGATGATCCCAATTGCCCGCGCCGATGCGCTGCACGCCTTCATGCAGCGTTTGAATCGGGCTCACGATTTTTCGAGCCACGATGAGTCCTGCCAGCCACAAAATACCCAACACAAAGACGCCATACATCGCCACCTTGACCAGTAATTGCTGCAAGGGGGCATAGGTCTCCTCGGGATTCTGCCGGACAATCGTCAGCCATTGTCTGCCCCGAAAACTTTCAGAAGCCAGGGTTTCCGGAATCCGCAAGTGGGCATACCCGACCAGGGAATCCCTGGCGCCATGGGTGTCTTGCGTCACTTGAACCCACCCGGCCCGATCTTCGTTAATGGCGGCCACCATGGCCGGGGGTACGGTGTGCTGCTCCAGCGACAGGACCGGACAAATTAACGGAGTCCCATCCACTCCGATGAGCATGGCGTGGCCGGTGACGCCCGCGGTGACCTCGGAAATCGAACGAAACAACGAATCCCGGCGAAGCAGGATACTGACGGTCCCCAACGCTCGGTCACGACCCTGATCAAAAATAGGAACGGCCACGTTCAGCACGTGGGTGCCGAACGAGGGATCAAAGGTCAAATCACTCACGTAAATTTGCCCTTGTCCTTGCCGAAAAGCGGCTTCCCACCATTCCGTATCACCGTGATAAAATCGCACCTGCGGGAGGGAACTGAGGACCAACGCGCCCTGGTTGTCGGTGACCAAGATCCCCAAATAGTCGGACTTTCTGACGGCGTGCCAGTCCACCAGGTAATTCGTCGCAATCCGGTTCACAAAGACGGGAAATTCATGCGGGTTTTGTCGAGCCCGCCACAGCTCTTTCCATTCTTCGATAAACGCCTTGATTTTTTCGGGATCTCGCCCTTCGTAACTCCGGTTCGCTTCCTTTACCGCGGCACGAATAAAGGGGATCGTGGCCAACTGTTGGGCCTCATTGATACCCCGCATGATCTGCGTCTCGATTTTTCGCGCCACTTCAACGGCGATGCCCTTGAAGTTTGACCCCGTAATTTCTCGCAGGGCCCGGCGCTCTTCCACGTAGGTCAGAAACAACGAAAGGGCAAGGGGGAGCAGGCCAACCAGCACCATTCCCAGAATCGTTTTGCGCTGAAGACTCTGTGACCAAATCCACCGTTTCATTGCTGTGACACCCTAAGAAAACGGACCGATGCGTAACGCATGCATTTTCACAAGAGAATGTTTTCAGAGAGGCCAACCCTTGTCAAGGATTGGCATGGGCTACCACTTTTGGCACTCTTTGGGGTATCGAAAGGCATTGTGCCAGCAGAAGCTATGGGTGGGGCAAGATTCAGAATACCCATGTCAAGAATGAAGGAGACGTCAAATTGCAGGATGATGCGGAGGTCAGGGTGGCAGGCAATATTATTGACGAAGTCCAAGTTTTGACCGCATTTCGTTGACGAAGGACGACACGCAGGAGCACGGAGGCATCCAGATACGCGATCACCGCTCGGGCTCTCGTTCTTCTAAGAGGAGACTGACGATGTCCTTTCGCAGTCTGAGGGGAGGAGGCAAGGGGATCCGGTACAGTTTTGGGGCACCTGGGAGCGAGGCTCTATTGTCTTCACAAGGCACAATTTGCGCGATGGACGTGTTGCGATCCAGCACCGTGAGGGGCCGCCCTCCGCGAACGTACGAAGGTGTTCACTCAGGCCGTTTTTCAAGTCGGTAATGCGGATGTTTCTCATGACTAGACGATCGGCATAAGTGGTCAGCAATGCAAGCTAAATATTTTCTGGAGAAACGGGAGAGCTTTGAGGTGCGCCCATGGAACCCGAGAGGGAGAAACCCTCAACAGTCTCCGGCGAGCTCGAGGTGAACGGTCAGACCGGCCATTGTTCTTCACGCTAAGCCATCTCTCACAATATTCATTCAGAGCGTATACTGATCAGAAACGCTTTGCTCATCCGCTCTCGTTCGACCCTGCCGGCCCGTGTGGCTTCTTTGTCGCTCAGCGCCCGCAGCCATCGAGTCACTTCGGCAAATTCCAGCGATCTGTATAACAGCAACCCATCCCGATACGGATGGGTGGATGACGAGGCCCCCTCTCGCAACAGAGGTCGTCCCACGACACACTAGATCCATGCGCAGGGAAGAAGCGGTCGAAGACTTGGGAATCGAGGAAATTCGGCACAATCGTATCCGCGGACACAAACCGCCCCAGCAACAGATCATAACGCCACACCTGATAGAAATACCACCCCGTGCTCGCGTCCCGCTCCTGCTCTGTATCCTTGTACGCCACGTTCGAGGGGCCGGTGTGGGTGGCTATATCTCCATACGGCCGGTAGCTGTTGTGCTCTTCCTCCGTGCCGTTGCTATCCGTCAGCACGCTCGTCGAGCCCAAATGATCCCCATGGAAATAGCGGGTGGCCCCACTGCCTCCCTGCACCAGCGCCACCCGCTGGTCCCCCGCATAGATCAGTTTGGCACAGGCCGTGCCTTCGTACATAGATCTGGCCAATATACACCTTGGTGCTTTCCTTGGTCGTGCTCTCCCCCATGCCTGCCTCCTCCGGCAGCCAGCTGACCGTCTTCTTTACCCGTCCCCGTCATACACAAACGTCGTCGTCAGTCCTTCACGATGCTCGCGGTCCAGTTCTCGGCATCCCAGGTAATGACCCGCCCGCCTCCCAGAATCACGTTGCCACCGCTATCAAACGTATCCCAGATCCTGCAACACCGTCGTGCCCTTTACCGTCTTGAGGGTCTTGAGCCGGCACGTCTGCACATCATAGCTATAGGTCGTGATGGTGCCCTTGCTCCGGGTGAGCGTCTAGGGCATTGAGGTCACTGTGCGCGCATAGGTGGTGGGCCTTTCCTGCACGCTCTGCAACTGCGGACCGGTGTAGGTGACGGGGCGTATCCCCCGTGCCATCTATAGCGATAGCGTATACAGCACCCATCACAAGCTTGGAACGGGAAAGAGCCTAGCTCATCGGGGCAAAGGTGGATGGATTCTTAGGGCACTGGATCGCCTTGGAATCAAAATGGCAAGCGGCATGCCCCGACCATCCAGAAGGTCGGGGAGTTTTGATTTCCCTGGCCAACTCAAGCTGCCCTTTTTCCCGGTTACCTTGAATGCGTCGAAGTTCCTCAGAACAGGACCGCCGAACGCTGTCTCTCTACCCAACGGTTGGACTCGTGAGGGATTTATTCCCAACGAAGTATGGCGTTGATCGCGGCTTGACGAATAAATCCATCTTCTGCCTGAACCGCTTTCTCTGAAACTTCATCCATAAGTCTTTTCCACTTTCCCCCAAAAAAATAACGCTTGCCCCCCCCCATGCCCACGGCGCCAACCAAGTCAAGGGCCACTTTTTGGACGTGGCGGTTGACATCATGGAGCGCTCTGTGAATATTATCCAGATATACATGAAAAGGGTCCCTGACCCCGAAGCTATTGAGTTGCCAGCGTAAGAGCTCTAAGGCCACATACCGCACCCTCGCATCTCGATCACCGAGGCCTTCCTTGATCGCAACATACGCAGCAGGCTCTTGCACCCATGTCAACTCGAGTAATGCCGATATGCGTGCTGTCCACGAGCCCGCTTCGACTTCCTGATACAGGCGGTGAAGGTGGACTGGGTTTTTCCGGCGCACAGGCGCATAGTCAACCTCAACCATTGGGCGCTCCACGTGTCCCGGAAAATCCTGGTGTAATTCGGCAAGGGATTTCCCACTCAGTTTCCGGAGCGCCTGCTCAATAAAGTCTTTATTCAGAGCATTACTATGAGGAAATTCCAATAACTCCAACAAGGGGCCAATAGCTTCTTTGTCGTTGAGGTCTATGAGGCTAAACACGGCTTCGGAGGACACCTCCCCATGAGGATCACGGACTCGTTCCAGCAGTACCTCTCTGATAGAGGCTATAGCTTCAGACCCGGCTCCTATGGCGCCGAGCATGAGGCCGCGAATCGCCATGACCCGAATAGCAGGATCGGCATCCCGTAGGGCTTCTCGAGCAACAGCCAGTTGGCGAACATCACCCAACCGCCGGACCCACCACGTATTATCTCGATTGGCTTCTATGTAGGCGGTTCTCACGGCTGGAAGATCGCCCCAGCTGCTTAAGCTTCTGAGAGCCATTTCTCGAATGAAGGGGTTGGGAGCCTTGGTGAGGCTTAGAAGAGCAGCCAGCATGCGTTGGGTGCACAACTCACTTTGCGGCGTGACCGAGTGGATCGTGGCGACGGTGCTGATCGCCTGCCTTTGCACCCAGAAATCCTCATCGTCGAGTTTGTGCAACAATACTTCTGTGAGCTTTGGGACATCAATAGCAGCAACAGCAGCCTTCCACCTCTCAACGACTCGCCGTCGATCAGCCCAGAGTTCACACCACCAGTTGTCAAAACCTTGCTCGCAACTTTCAACGAGTTCTAAGGGCTGTTTCTTACCAAAGGAAGCTCCTCCCTTCAACCAGATCTGCCTCAGTGCCCACAGGGCGGCAAAGCGGACATACGGCTCCTCAGCAGCCACGGCCTTCACAAAAACCGGTAATGTCTGAAGAACCTTGTCCCCTACGACCCCTATTGCCTCATGTCGTTGTAAGAAGCCCAAGGCATCCAAGGCCGCTTGGTCAAGGTGAGTCCTCTCAACCAAAACAACTGGGGCAGGGGGTGTCCCCAAGCAAGGACTGCTCATCACAAGACTAGCCACGACAAGCAGGAGAGCCGAACATTGCCGTCTTTTATTCAATATTCTTACCCGACTCTGTTATGGATAAATGTTATCATTACGAGGAACCCACCCGGGGATGTCCCCGGTCCAATTTGAATTGACGCCCTGGAGCATAAAATATCCACCGGAGGAGGGATAACTCCCATAAGGAATGACAGTCCTCATTTGACCTGGCCGAAGGTCAAAAAGGATTGGAACAAGACTCATATCAGGCACAAAATTAAGAGGATTATGATATGGTCCCCCTTCACCGTAACGTCCACCTTGAAGAATAAACTGTACCCTTGAACTGCTCTTATTATGAAACGTTACTCTTGGCCCCCGAGCACTCGCATGACTTGTCTTGGCTACCAGAGCAGGACAGGAGCCTGACGTGCAATGAATAGCAGTAAGATTTTGCTGATTGGATACAGCTACCCGTGTGACAAAAGCAACCGAGGCAGGGGGTACCCTCCAGGGGTCCGGACCAAAGGGGGTGGGGAATAACGACTCGGGCGGCAGGCGCATAGCCCACGAGTGATAGGTCGGGAGGGTATACACACCCGTAGACGGGTCTATGTAGCCCGCTCCCGGGTCCGAATAGCCCCTGCCAAAATCGTCGTCGTCCCAAGGCCCAAAATCCCTCCAGTCGTCCTCGGGCCAAGACCTCCAGTCGTCCCCAGGCCATGGCGGGTCGCCCCACCTCTGGCCCGTCGGATCCACATACCGCACCGGATTATTCCGCGCATACGCATACCGGTTGAACGCTTGCGGATCCAGAGCATTCGGCACAATCGGGTCCGGCGACACAAACCGCCCCAGCCCCTGCGCGTAATACCGCGTCTGATAGAAATACCACCCCGTGCTCGCATCCCGCTCCTGCCCCGTATACTTGTACACCACGTCCGAGGTGCCCGTGTGGGTCTGAAGGCCCCCATATGGCAAATAGCTGTTGTGCTCTTCCGCCGTCCCGCTGCTATCCGTCAGCACGCTCGTCGAGCCCAAGTGATCCGCCTGAAAGTAGCTGGTGGCCCCATTGCCTACCTGCACCAGCGCCACCCGCTGAGCCCCCGCATAGATCAGCCGGGCACAGGCCGTGTCTTCGCACACATACAACTGGCCAATATACACCGTGGTGCGCTCCTGCGGCGCGCCCCCCTGCGTGCGACTGACCGTCTTCTTCACCCGCCCCCCATCCCCATCATAGACAAACGTGGTCGTGACCCCATCCTTGACGATCTGCGTCGGCCGGTTTTCCGCATCCCAAGTGATCGTCCGCCCCGCCCCCTGGCTCAGGTTGCCATTGGCATCGTA
>JAAXIB010000025.1 GCA_012270585.1 Nitrospirales bacterium | reverse complement strand
GGTGAAAGCAACATACAAATGACAGATAAGGCAAGTGAGGTTCCAGGGTCTTTGCTTTTTCCCCCTCACCCCAGCCCTCTCCCACGATGGGGAGAGGGGAATCGGGAATGACAAAAGGAGGTTATTTTCATACCAAGACTTCAATTGCGACGGTTCATGCCGGTGCTTTATAGTCACGACGCACGCGTTTTTCAAAAACGTAACCGTTCTTTCGAGCACTCGTTTTGATTCGCTTTTGCCCATGAACCCTCACGCGCTGAAGCATGCCCTGAAAAGCGGCCATTGGCCTTCGTTAGTGGGGGCATGGCTTCACTTCGAAGTGAGTTTCGTTGTCTGGCTTTTGATCGGCGCATTGGGTATTGCCATTGCCCAGGATTTCGCCTTAACCGCAACACAGAAAGGGCTGTTGGTCGCCATCCCCTTACTCGGTGGGGCCCTGTTACGCATCGTGGTCGGGCCGTTTACCGATCAGTTCGGCGCGAAACGGGTAGGTCTTGGCATTCTCTGGACCGAAGTGGTGGCGCTGTTGCTGGGTTGGTTGGTTGGTCAAAGCTACGCCCAAATGTTCGGGATCGGGCTTTTGTTGGGGGCGGCCGGTGCGAGTTTTGCCGTTGCGCTTCCGGTTGCGAGCCGCGCCTATCCCTCGCAGCATCAGGGGCTGGCCATGGGCATCGCCGCAACCGGCAACAGCGGGGTCCTCCTGGCGACGTTCTTTGCCCCGCGTCTTGCCGCCCACGTCGGATGGCACGGGGTTTTCGGCCTGATGATTGTGCCGGTTTTGATCACGGCCGTGGTGTTTTCGGTGATCGTCCATGAGCCTCCTTTGCAACACGCACCGAGGAAAAGTCTGGCCGTCTCTTTCCGCATGGTTTTTGAAGAACGATTCATGCGGTGGTTGTGTTTCTTCTATGGGGTGACGTTCGGCGGGTTCGTCGGGTTTTCGAGTTTTTTGCCGATTTTTGTTCATGATCAATATGGTTTGGATATGGTCACAGCCGGGACCCTGACGGCGTCCTGCGGGCTTGCGGGTAGTATCGCCAGGCCGGTCGGAGGCTACTGGGCCGACCGAACCGGAGGGCTTACCCTGCTCCAGGTGGGGTTTCCCGCTATCGGGGGGCTGTGCGTTCTCCTGGCGTGGTTGCCGCCGCCGTTCTGGGCCTTTCCCTTAACCGTCACGACGCTCCTGCTCCTGGGCTTCGGCAACGGGGTCATCTTTCAGGTCGCGTCGCTACGTTATCGGAACATGATGGGCACGGCTTCTGGGTTTATCGGCGCGGCCGGCGGTCTCGGCGGGTTCTTTCTCCCGTTCTGGTTTGGTTTGTTAAAGGATGTGACCGGAACGTACGCGAGCGGATTTCTCGTCTTCGTCGTCCTGACGGGAATTGCCACCGGCAGCGCGATCTGGATTCAGCGGTCTTTGTCTATTTCGATAAAAGAAGAAGTCTCTTGATCCCCCTTCGTGCCGTGCTTCATAGACTTTCCATTGACAAGGCGAGTAAAAACCCCATATAAAACTCAGGGGTTGCCTGGGCTCGAGAAGATAAAAGGACAACGGTTATTGACAGGAAAATAATCAACGCCCTTTCCGCATTGGTCATTCCCGCTTCCCCCTCTCCCCATCGTGGGAGAGTGTACAGATCGGGGACATCATTAACGGGTGTTCGGGGACATGGTTTACACATTGTGGTTTATTCTGCGGGGTGGTGCAAATCGATCTCGCTGATCGCTTGGTGACAGAAATAGACCCGCCACCGGCCATCCTGGGTGGTGGGCCGGAGGGCGACTGGGTAGCCTCGTAAGGCTTTGGTCAGGGGGAAGAGACGCCCGCGAAAGGAGATCTCGCCTTTGCCTTGCACAAGCCGGATGTGCGCCCCGGAGCCATAGGCAATCGGCGGGAGCCGTTCGGGAAACGGGCGGAGGCTGGGAGCATAGCGCGGGGCGGGCACGGCCAACGCTAACGCTTCGTGCGGGCGGTCGAGATTATAGTGGTCGCATCAGCGGTCAACGTGCTGTTGGCAGTGGGCGAGATCGCGAAAGGGGCGCGGGTGCAGTCATTCGGGTTTGAGGGTGCGCGGGGCGGGCATGCGTGAGGCCAATGCCCAAGCGCAGCAGCTAGACCGTCAACGGCGTGAGGGGGCTGCGGGTAAGCGGCGTGCCCCAAGGCGGGCCAGTATCCATCAACCTGCGAGAGGGCAAGCCATACCGGCGGAAGGTCCGAGTCAAGTGGGTGTGGACCGTGGGCCCTTGTTCATTGGGACAGGCGTGCAGGCAGAGGGCGAAGCGGGAGCAGTCGTCCAGGACGGTGAGCGGGTGGCAGCGGCCGTGGAGGAGGGAGAAATGGCCTTTGAAATCCATTTGCCACAAGACATTGGGCGTGGGGACCTCAAAGCGCTGCCAGGGCCGCACGGGGGCCGCGGCGACCGGGGGGAGCCCGACGGTGCGGCGCAGAATCGCCGTGATGGTGCGAGGCGCGGGGACTGCGGGATAGCCGAGGGCGCGCAGGCGGGCCTGGAGTGTGCGGCCCCCCCAGGTAGGATGCTGGAGGCGCAACGCCCCGATCGCCGCTTCGAGGGCGGCGGGGGGGCTGATCCCAAAGCGGCGACACAGGGCGCGCAGGGCGGTCCCGGGTTGCAGGGCTAACTGAATGAATTCGTGGCGTTGAAACATGGTTGACACCTCTTTCCAAGGCATGGCGGTCCTCCTAGGGTAGGGGTGAAGCCATGCAGGGTAACGTGTAAACCATGTCTCCGAACAGGTGTAAACCATGTCCCCGGTCTGTACAGAGAGGCTGGGGGGAGGGGGGGACAAAGACCCTGGATTCTCGATTACTAATGTCGAGAATGACAGAAAGGGACAAAGACAGAAGGCAAAGCCCCTGGATCCTCGGTTTCCTTTTCTGTCATTTGTATGTGTTCAGTAGTTCGTTGACAAGATTCGTTCATTTATTTCGGAGTTTTCCCCTGCAACGCCTGATGGGGTCTGACCTCATTGTAGTAGAGTAAAGATTGCGCCAATTCGTCCTGCAACTCCTCCAAGGCCGCAAACGTGGTCCCATCGAGCAGATCCTCGTTCAAGGTCCGCCAGAACCGTTCCACCTTCCCGTTGGTTTGCGGCCGATAGGGCTGGGTATAGCGATGCTTAATCCCCAGTTCCCGCAGCAGGCGTTCAAACGGGGGCGTGGCGGGCTGGGTGGGGGCCGCGAACTCCGCCCCATTGTCCGTGAAGACCTCCGCAAACTGGAGGTGGTAGCACTGGTGCAACAGCGTGAAGCTCTTCACGGCGCTGAACATCACCGTCAGACTCTTCAGATCGCTGACCACGTCCGCCCAAGCCAGGCGGGTACTGGTGTCGATGACACACACCAGATAATAGCGCGTGGGCTCGGTCGCAAGCAGATCCTTGCTTAAAGGCTGGCAGTCCAGATGCCCTAATGCGCCCGCTTTCTGGTTCACAATGCGCCGGTTCGCCTCTCGCAGCTTGGGCGTCAAGCGGTTCAGCCCGTACCGCTGGGTGAGCCGATAGCCCGTACTCGGTGACGGGGTCAGATGCTTGAGTTTCGGGGCCAGGAGTTGACAAATCTCATAGCGATTGACGCCCTGGCGCCGGGACAGGAGCACCGGTTGCTCACTAGACCCATAGGGGCGGCGCCGTTTCCACTTGGGGCCGCGCGGCTGGGGCCCCAAGGCCGGCTCCGTCCCACTCTGGCGGAACCGGGGATAATATTTCAAGAAGGTCTGCCGGTGGGTCTGATGAAACCGGTAGAAATCGGCGACAAAGTGGAACGGGGGGTGACGTTTCTGTTTGACCAACTCGTATTCCTTGATCAGGAATTTCCACTTGCGGACATAGTTGTGGTAGAAGGTCTGGTCGTGAGTATTCTTGCGCATGGCTTCGCCTCTAGGTGAAAGGGTGGGTCGTCCCTTCATTCTGTCAGCGAATTAGTGAACATTTACAAGAATGACAGTTTGCTTCGCAGTCAGAGGCAGCCGGGATGGATCTGTTGACTATGACCCAATCATCAATACGTTCCCACGCGCCTGTCCATGGATTATATGCCATTATCACAACTGAACCCCACTCCTCCGCGTGCACCCATTTCATAAAAATGGACCAGCAATAAGCCCTACTAATAAGAATAAAACGGCAACCCATTGGATGATACCTCTTCTATTTTGTTCTCGCTTCATGTTGCTCTTCTCCTTCTTGAGGCCATGGATTAAAGAAGATATCTTTTTCTTGCAACGTTGCTTTTCCAAGAACCTCAAGATGGTCTCGAAATCTTCCCGGGGGAGTGAAATTTATTCCCTTATTGATCATTTCCTTGGCTTCATCCCATTTTTGATAAAATGAATATATTTGTCCCAGATTGACGTAGTAGTCCGCCAACGCGAAGGTTTTCTGCTAGTCATTCCACTCGTCAAAATCGGGCACCATCGAGATCGCTTCTTACATTTTTTCAATGGCATCCTCATACAGTCCCTGAGACATATAGGTATGAGAAAGGTGATACTGATAATTGGGATGCCAGGGCGCCAGAGCAATGGCCCGTTCAAAATACTCTTTGGATTCTCTGAGTAATGCCTCCCTTTCCGACTTTCGATTGAGCATGAGTGGTCCCGAAGCCATTCGGAATTTAGAAAAACTAAGTCGGTCGTACAGTTCCGGAGCGTGTAGGCCTTCCAAAGTCTGAACCTGTTGCAGTGCCTCAATAACTTGTTCGTCTTCCCCCCGTAGAAAGTGGGCCTCAGCCAACAGGGCGAGAACTGCGGCGTTACCGGGTTTGAGGCTGAGAGCTTTTTGTAAAACCGCAACGGCTTCTTGAGTTTGGGCTTGGCCGAGGGAGTTGATGAGACATCGTGCATACGTGAAAAAAATGTGAAAGCGTGTTCTCTCTGAGACTGTTTTTTGGAGTAAGTCTTGCCACTCCTTTTCCGTGATGCCCTGACACCCCTTTGGACCCAGTGTGGCAAAGATCTGTTTAGCCAAGGAAGATGTGAGTCTATCGGCCTGCTTGAGGTAGCTCTGGCGTTCGGCATCGCTGAGTTTTGCCAATGCCAACTCGGGACTGGCAACGAAAACGACAATAGCGATCAATGCACGAATAATCTGACTGAGCATGGTTCACCTCCGTAACGAATAGCTTGGATGTCTATTTTAATTACCATAATCATTCTCATATTTTGTCGCTTGATCTAACAATGGGGAATATCCAGTTGCCGGAAAATAATGTCCAACCACCGGAAAATAACAGACCGAACTCTCACAGGCGTCTGGGTTTGTCCTTTTCGTGACTCACCCAACAGCAGGTTGGTTGCTGGATTGATTTCAGAGCCCGAAGATCCCTGTCACCCTGAGCGGATGCGAAGGGCTCATGATGAGGCCCGGGTCTTAGAAGGTGGGTTTTTCTTCGGCTTTGACCATGCTTTGGGGTTCGCCACGGGGGGGCGAGGCCTCGAAGAATATATCGCGATACCGTCGGGCTGCTTGAAACGTCACTTGGTCCAAAGGCGGATCAAGGCTCACACTCCGCACCCCGTGGATTTCGCCCCCCTTCTTAATGAGTTCAAAATCCTCTCCGGTGATCGGGTCCATGTAGACGACCTGCAGGTAGCGTTTGGGCCGTTTAGTCAGAGCTTCCAAGGTCAAGGGATACTGATTCTGCCGCGTGCCTTTTTGGACTTCGAAGTCGGCTGCATACCGTTCAATGGCTTGTTTAATTCGCATGCCCCGAAAGGACAACTCTTTTTCACGGTCGCGTTTGAGAATGAACGACCAATGTTGGTTGACTGCCATAAGGGAGATCCCAACGAGTGCCACGAAAAACATCAAAGCCAGATACGTCACCCCTTCTTCATTTCTGAGAGGGCTCAGCTCTTTTTTTCGGAACTCAGAAAGAAAGTGAAGGGTGGGCATCGTTGGGCCAAGTCTCCCCTTGGTCGTCGAGGTCGATCGTCAGACCGGCCATTGTTCTTCACGCCAGGCCATGTCCCAAAACATCCATTCATAGCGCGAACTGGTGAGAAATGCTTCACTCATCCGCTCTTTTTCAGCCTTGCCGGCCCGTCTGGCTTCTTTGTCGACCAGCGCGCGCATCCATCGGGTGACTTCGGCAAATTCCGGAGAGCCGTATAACAGCAACCAGTCCCGGTAAGGATGTTTTGATGACGGGGGCCCCTTTCGCAACAGATGTTGGCCCACGACACAATAAATCCATGCGCACGGCAGGGCCACGACCGTGAGTTCGGCCAAGGTGCCGGTTTGGGCCGTGCTTCGCATGTGCCGGCAGTAGGCGTAGTTCGTCGGGGAAAGAGGCGTGCGTCGCATGTCGGCGGCCGTGAGCTTCCATTGCTTGCCGTAGGTTTCGTGCAACCCGCGTTCGACCACGATGGTTTCTTCAACGAGTTTGGCAAAACGAAGCGCCGTCTCAGGGTCTTGGGCTTTTTGTGCGCCCAAGGCGAATATCCGGGCGAGTTCCTCGAGATATCGGGCATCCTGCAGGATATAATACCGGAACTTGCGTTGGGATAGAGTGCCTTTCCCAAGGGCCACCACGAAGGGATGCTTGAGTTGCGTGTCCCAGATCGGCTTGGCCAACTGTTGTAAACGTCTGGTGAAACTCACAATGTTTCCGGTGCGTTTAGAGTAAGGCTCGTGCGGCAGCGAAGGCAGCCTCCATGTCCGGCATGTTCGCAAGATTTGGGGTAATTTGCAGATAGCGGATGATGTTGTTTTTATCCACGACCAATACCGCACGGGCGAGTAAATGCGGGCCATTCAATAAAAGTCCATGGGTGCGTCCAAACTCTCCACCCCGATAGTCTGATAAAAACGTGACGTTGTTGATTTTTGCTTCTTTGGCAAAGCGGTCTTGAGCAAAGGGGGTATCGACGCTGATGGTATAGAGGTTGATCTTCGCATCGAGGCCGTTGTTCTTCTCGCTGAGGTAATGGGTTTGCTGTTCACACACTTTCGTATCGAGGGAGGGGACCACGCTGATGATGCGTACGTTGCCTTTTGTCTCGGTAATGTCCTGGAGCGACAAATCCCCTTTGGCGAGTTTCACGGAACGCAGCGTTTCCCCGGCAGAGATCCCGGGGCCGGCCAACGCGAGGGAGGAATCCCGAAAGGCAATGGTGGATCCTGCGCCGGCAGTGGCCGTGCCCTTGGCGATCGGAAAGGATTGGTAAGAGAAGCCTGAATCCACCCGGGTTTCAAATGAGGCACATCCACTGAACGTGAACAAAACCATCAGGCTGATGAGGATGGGCGGGCATTGCATGAAATTTCTCATGAGCAGGACCTCCCTTGACTTGATTCGATCGTCTGCGAATCGAGGGATTGTGAGCTGAAAATTTTATACGGCAGGTTCGCGGAACTGTCAAGAAATGGTTGAACCGTATCCAAAAAGTATACCAAATGCATCAAATATGAGCTAAAAAGTATATAAATAGATTGTAAATACATCATAAATACGTCAATCTGATGAGATCAGGTCAATCTTGGCGCAGCCTGACATTCCTGGCGTGGGATCGCGTTGTCGGCCAGGAACCTCAGGAGGGCAGGGTTGACGAAGTCGGGATTTTCCCATTGAGGGAGGTGTCCGGAATTCGGCGCCAGGAGGAATGAACTGTCGGGTATGGTCGTGTGCAGGGTTTGCCCTACCGAAGGGGGGAAGATCTTATCGTATGCTCCCCAGATAATGAGCGTGGCATGTGAAATGTCCGTCAATCGGGGGACAAACGTCGTTTCCCATTCCGGGATCTGGTCCAGTTGTGAATACATGGCATAGAAGAATCCGGGTTGAGCGCGAAGGTGGTGAGCACGTTCCACGACCATCGGGGAAATCAGGGCCTGATCGTGGATGATTTCTTTCAGAATGAGTTTGATGGACCATCGGTCGGTTACCCAACTTCCCAATTTTGACAACCAGAGTGCCGGCCGGTGCTTGATGAACTGTTTGGTTCTTGGCGATTGAAGGTTGTCGAGAATTCTGGGGGGAAATCCCCCGATAAGCACGAGTTTGGCGACGCGGTCCGGATGCTCCAGGCTCATCCCGATTGCGAGACCGGCTCCCATGGAACTGCCGATCAATATGGCTTTCTGAATATGAAGGTTATCCATGAACGTGCGGAAGGTATCAATGAGAAAGTCCGGAGAATACGGGCGTTCAGGTTTCTCGGACAGTCCTGAACCCAACAAATCAGGCGTAATGATCCGATGCGATTGCGCAAGGGTGACTTGTTGGTGTTCCCAATGCCACATGGAGCCTCCCAGCCCGTGAATCAGGATAACGGGCGAGCCTTCCCCGTTGTCCAGATAGGCGACGTGATGTCCGTTTACAGTCGTGGTATGAACGGTGTGTCGATGGAGCAGGTCAATGTGGGAGGGAATACGAAGAGGGGAAGAGGTTGTCACAGCGGTAGAATAGCACGGCGGCAGAGTCGATGTATCTTGCTTGTAGGGACCAACGATCGTTGGTCCCTACTTATTCGAGTCGGATCAGGGTCTCCTCGCAATTGACGAGGTCGCCTTCATTGACGTAAATGGCCTTCACCGTGCCTTCAATCGGTGCGGTGACCCGGTTTTCCATTTTCATCGCTTCAATCACGATAACCGGATCTTCAGCAGCGACCCTGGTGCCTTCCGTGACGAGGATTTTCACGACACGGCCCGGCATAGGGGTCGTGACGTCTCCCGGGCTGCCGGGTTTGGGGCGTTCTCCTTTGGCGGCGCCGGTTGAGGCGGGCGTTTCGGGTCCGCTGGCCAATACTTCCTGCAGTGGTTCCAGGTAGACTTCTTCGAGTTTGTCATCGACCTTGATATAGTAGGGCTTCTTCCCGTCGATGGATCGTCCGGAGCCTGAAACCCGTACGTG
Organism: Nitrospirales bacterium; assembly: GCA_012270585.1. GTDB lineage: Bacteria > Nitrospirota > Nitrospiria > Nitrospirales > UBA8639 > Bin75. The sequence continues at coordinate 46,778 of JAAXIB010000025.1, read as the reverse complement.
ATACGATTCACCGTGGAGGGTCACGTTAAATTCGATAGGGGCAAGATGTAACTCATGGGTTGACGGGCTGCCTTGTCCTCCTCCCGGCGGTTCAAGGACTTCGGGCCGGAGCTCTCCGCTCGCGCGTTCGTGGATAAACTGTAACGCAACGGAAGGGAACAGGGCATACGACAACACGTCTTCTTCCGATACGTCATGCTCACTTAAATCTTTTTTGACGGTTTCCAATTCAGGGGTAAGGTTATCCGCCGGTCTGTTTGAAATAGGAGCGTTGTCGGCAATGGCTTTTTGCTGTGTGGTCGAGTCCAAGGAACCCGGCGGTTCGCCGTACAGCCCCAAAAAATAATTCTTGGCTTCATTGGTGATGACTTTGTACCGTTCGCCGGTCATCACGTTCAGAGTCGCTTGTGTGCCAACGATTTGACTGGTGGGGGTCACCAACGGAGGGTACCCCATGTCTTTGCGAACCCGTGGGATTTCCTCCAGCACTTCTTTCATTTTCTCTATGGCATTTTGTTCCGCCAATTGGGATGCCAGGTTCGAAATCATGCCGCCCGGCACCTGCGATAACAGGACGTCCGTATCGACGCCCGTGAAGTCACTTTCAAATTGGTGATATTTCTTTCTTGCCGCCCGCAGTTGTTCCGCGATGGGAGCGAACTGGGACAAATCCAATCCGGTGTCATATGGGGTTTTTTTCAGGGCAGCAATAAAGGTTTCCGTGGGGGGATGGGACGTGCCCCCAGCGAGTGGGGACAGGGCCGTATCCAAAATGTCGAGACCGCCGAGAACCGCCATGAGTGACGACATCGAGGCCATTCCGGACGTATAGTGCGTATGAAGATGGATGGGGACACGAACGGCTGCCTTCAACCGTTTGATGAGCGCATAGGCTTCGAAAGGCGGTAAGAGCCCGGCCATATCCTTGATGCAGATGGTATTCGTACCAAGATCTTCCAGTCGTTTGGCCTGTTCCACGAAGTGATGCAGGCTGTGCACGGGGCTGACCGTATAGCAAATCGTCGCTTCTACGTGTTTGTTGCACTCCCGGACCACTCTGATGGCTGATTGAAGGTTTCGAATGTCATTCAATGCGTCGAAAATACGAAAGACGTCAATGCCGTGTTCCGCGGACTTGACAATGAATTGTTCCAGGACGTCGTCGGCGTAGTGCCGGTACCCGACCAGGTTTTGCCCCCGGAGCAGCATTTGCAGCCTGGTGTTGGGAGCAGCCTGGCGGAAGGCTCGTAACCGTTCCCACGGATCTTCTTTCAGAAATCGCAGGCAGGCGTCGAACGTTGCGCCTCCCCAGACTTCCATGGACCACAACCCTACCGCGTCCAGTTGCTCCGCCGTCGGGATCAGGTCTTCCGTGCGCATGCGCGTCGCCAGCAGTGATTGATGCCCGTCTCGTAAGGACACGTCCGTGAGGTGGAGCTTGCGTCCCGGCGAGGCTTCCAGTTCGAACGTATCTGGACGTTTGCCCTTTCGTCGCTTTTTGGATGCTCCGGTGCGTCTTTTGAACTTATCCCAGAATGTTGGTTTCTTTGCCATGGGGTGCCTTTGCGTTAAAGATACTCGTTGCCGGTGAGGCGTTACAGCCCTTCATACGCTGCAATGGCGGCAGAGAGCGCCACCACAAGATCTTCCGATACCAAGGCATGGTCGTAGTGATAAAGATCCGGGTGAGAATCCAGATAAAACGTGTCGAATTTTCCGGACTCGAAATCGGGTTCTTCCATAATGTTCTTCAAAAAGGGAATGGTCGTTTTGACTCCCCGCAACAAAAATTCCTCCAGTGAGCGGTGCGTTCGCCGAACGGCTTCGTCCCAAGTCCGGCCTTGTACCGTCATTTTGGCCAACAACGCGTCGTAATAGGGAGGGACGGTATAGTCTTTGTACACAACGCCGTCGATCCGCACTCCAATTCCGCCAGGAGACAGGTATGCCGTGATCTTACCCGAAGAAGGACGAAACCCGTTTTGAGGGTCTTCGGCGTTAATCCGACATTGAATCGCGTGGCCTTGAAGATTCACTTCATGTTGCCCGAACACGAGCGGTCGTCCTGCGGCAATCCAAATTTGGGACTGCACGATATCGATGGTCGTGATCTGTTCCGTGACCGTGTGCTCCACCTGAATTCTTGGATTCATTTCGATGAAATAGTACCGGCCCTCCTGATCCAACAGGAATTCGACGGTGCCGGCGTTTTCAAATTTCGCGGCACGCCCCAGCGCAATTGCGGCATCGCCCATCTGGCCCCTCAGTTGAGGCGTCAGGATCAGGGAAGGGGCAATTTCGATCATTTTTTGATGGCGACGCTGGATGGAACAATCACGTTCGCCCAGATGCACGAAGTGTCCTTCCTTGTCCGCGAGGAGTTGGAATTCGATGTGATGCGGTCGTTCAATGTATTTTTCAAGAAAAAGATCGGCGTTCCCGAAAGCCGCCAATGCTTCCCGGGCCCCGGATTCCATGGCCTCTTTCAGTTCTTCATCGGAACGGACGACGCGAAGTCCACGCCCCCCTCCACCGGCACTGGCCTTGACCATCACCGGATAGCCGACGGATTGGGCAAAGTTCAGGCCTTCTTCGACGCTTTGGATACAACCGTCGGTTCCCGGAACCACGGGGATCCCGATTTGTTGGGCGAGTTCCCTGGCCCGCACTTTGTCGCCCAGCAGTTCCAAGGCCTCGGGAGTCGGACCGATAAACGTGATGCCTGCCTCTCGACAGAAATGGGCGAACTGGGCATTTTCCGCCAAAAACCCGTATCCGGGATGAATCGCATCGGCGCCGATGCGTTTGGCTAAGTTGACGATTTGCCGGGCATCCAGGAAGCCTTGGACCGGACCGGGACCTACCAAATACGCTTCATGTGCCTTTTTGACGTAAATTGCCGTGGCTTCGCACTCAGCATAAATGGCAGCCGTGGCGATGCTGAGTTCACGACAGGCCCGGATGACCCGCATTGCGATCTCGCCACGATTTGCCACGAGGATTTTCTTAAACATGGCCTGTCCTGAAGGAGAGAAGTATCATTTCGTTGGTTCAGGACAACCACAGGGGGTTGTCCCTACGATTCTCCGTTCCGGGAAGTGAATCGGCGGAGAGAGTATTGCTGTTCGTGGGGCGAGGGCCTATGTATCATGGATGGTCGGGATCCTGTCAAGAAAGTGCGCCGGGGTGCTACGGCCCTCAATCGGGATTACTCTCCGTTGAGCGGATAATATTTAATGACCGAACTGGTCTTGTCCTGGAAAAGACCGCTGGCGCCTATTTTTATGGCTCGTTGTCCTTGAGGCGACAGCACGTACTCTAAAAAAGCCTGGGCCACCGGAGAGGCATTGGGGTTCATCACGAAAACCACCGGTCGACGAAGGGGATAGGTGCCGTCCAGGACCGTTTGGTATTCAGGTTCAATGTCGTCGACGAACAGCAGGGTCACGCCATACCCGTCTTTACGCGCTTGCAAAGCAGGGCCCATCGAGACGTAGGAAATAGAGTAGATATCGCCGTTGATGGCCTTGAAGGTTTCATTCTCTTTTTCGACGACTTTTGCCCGGGCTCTCTTGTGGTTTTCAAGACCGAGAAATTTCTCAAATGGTTGGCGGATATTCTGATTCCAAGCCCGATGAATCAGCGAAATTCTGGTTTCCGGTCCCTCTTCGTATACTTGCGACCAAAATTTTATTTTGCCTGAAAAAATATTAGCCAGTTCCTCCCGGGTGATTTCTTCAATGGAATTGGAAAAGTTTGTCACCACGGCGATGCCGTCCCATGCCACGGTGGTCGAAGGCAGATCCTTTTCCTTTCGACCCGTAATGGCGATATCGGCGTTATTTTCCCGAACTTCTTCGACGGGCCTGGCGTTTTGGTGCCAGAAAAAATCAATGGAGGTTTTGGGATGCAACGCTTCAAAGTTTTTCGCCAGGGCCTCAATCGCATATCGTTCCGGCCCATTGCCCACGATTAAGGCGGAGCCGGTCAATTCTTCTGTCGAACCAGTCGCCGGCAAACCGACCAGAAACAAGGCGGATAACAGGGACACCAAGGGAAGAGGTTTCTTGAGCAGAATGGTCTTTCCTCGGGTATTTTTCATCAATGACTCCTCTTACTTATTGGAGTAGGTACACGTTGAGAAACGAAGGGGCTGAGCATTTTTCTGACGCTGGCCCTGTCGTCCACACAGTCACTGGATGGTCGTTAATACGGAGTGCCGAATGAACGTTTTTGAGTCTGGACAGATACTGACATGATTTCTGGCTTTTCAGGATCAGCAGAATTCCAGGGATTTTCTTGGTCTTGACAGCGTAGTGTGCTGCCTGCCCGATAGCAGCTTTCCACTTATTGGCAACTTTCCCCTCTATGGCATGTGTTTCTGTCAGACAGTCAACCCTTGTCTTGTCGGGCAAGGTCACTTCAATTTTGCCCCCTCGTTCTGCGCACCATGTATCAACATAGTGGCGCTCTGGCTCTTCTGATTGTAAGTGTTTGATTTCTGATGAGCAGCCCGTGACGAACGTCAGAAGCGGAAGTGTCCTCAGCAATGTGATCATAACGAACTTTGCCGATTCCATGGATAATAGAGCGTGCGAGGTGAGTTGGGTGAGAGCTAACTTTCTCCTGAACCTGAATCCGTCGGCTGCGTCATTCTGGGAGCACCGGGAGCCTGGCGTGCTCCGCCCATGATGGGCGGAAGTTTTTTAAATTTATCCATCCTCTCGTTGTACATGTCGTAGGCCTTCATCTCACTAAATCCGGGTTTATGATCGCCCTTGACTTGGGAAGCGAAAGCGGACATGAGCCGTTGAGCATTGACCTCGTTGCATTGGGGACAGGCCGTCGCTTCCGGCCTGACGTTGACGGATTGGAGCAGTTCAAATTTATGGTCACAAGTATTGCATTGATATTCATAGACAGGCATGGATCGGATCACTCCCTTTTTACGGATTCATGTACACGTTGTGAGGTTGGGCCTATTATACAGGATTGAAAATACTCTTGACCATGACCTCATGAAATTATTCTGCGGGTTCCGGGAGAGAGCCGCTCTTGACGACCTAAGGTTTTCTTCTTTAGATTCTTACAGTTCTGATAGTGTGTGTTCATTCTAACGGGTCGGAGGATTGCAGATGTCTGTCTTGGTGAGAACGTATCGGTTGGCAAGCGGGTTGCAGCAGGTAGAAAGGATTGATGATCCGGACCGCATCGAACGGTATATGAAACTGTTTGATCGTGAGGATCTGAAAAAAATCCAGACCGGGGCAAAAGTCAAGATTGAAAAAGATGAATGGCAGCTTCTTGAGGATTAACATGGTTCATTCCTGAGGGGTGTCCTATGGCTCTTTGGGTCAATATCCGAAGATCGTTGGATGAGGCTGTTCTGCATAAGGAACGGTGTATCGAAGTCCCTTCCACTCCCACACGGTCTGATTTTTGGGAAGGCGGATGGTTTGAATATCCCGACAAAGATACGGCTTTGGACGCGCTGGAACAGTCCGGAGTGGTGCGTCAGATGAAGTGTCGTCTGTGTAAGCCGTAAAGAACCTTTGGCGAAGCGGGAAAAGCCCATGGCGGAAAAGTTCGGTGGATATCGATGGGTCAAGGAGGGCTATCTCGATAATCGCACACGGGGAGTCGTAGTCGGCGAGATGACCTTTGCCTTCGTGGGTCCTATAGAATTTTATTTGAACGGGGATTTCAAGCCCGACATTGCCGGCCGGCTTTTCTCCTTCAAGAACTCTCAATTCGTTGAAGATCCCAACGCGGCGTCAGGCCTGTTCGATTTCGCCAATCCTCAGATCGGCACCGTGAGTTCGATTTCCTTTGACCCGCATCCTCTTCTTGCGCCGCACCCGTATATTGAGTGGTTTTCTCTCAGCGGCGACCACTATCGGATTGAATTACAGGAGGGTGATGCGCAGCTTCTCAATCCTGCCGATGCCTCATGCTATGAAGAGCAAAGCAGAAGGATCAGGGAAACCTATGCCGAGCGATCCGTGCAGTCTCCCGCGGAACCCCGCTCTTCCGATCAATAGTGGTTCCAGCATCGTGTAGTCGGCAACCTTGACCCGGGCAGACGGCTCTCTTGCATTGACAGTCTTTTCCTCCCCTCCGTACAATTTCTCCCCTTATGACCAATGATCGTTTTTTGAAAGCCTGCCGCCGGGAACCCGTGGACCGAACGCCGGTCTGGTTTATGCGACAAGCTGGTCGCTACATGGTGGAATATCAGCGAATTCGGGCGAAGCATGGTATTCTTGACGTCTGTAAGACCCCGGAGTTGGCCGCCGAGGTCACGCTCCAACCCATCGAACGCTTTGACTTGGATGCGGCCATCATTTTTGCGGATATCCTGTTGCCTCTGGAACCGATGGGGTTACAGTTGACTTTCCGTGAAGAGGAAGGTCCGGTCATTCTCAATCCGGTCAGACATCAGGACGACGTGACGCAGTTACGCCATGTAGAGCGTGACGCCTTTCGGTTTTCTGCCGATGCCGTCAGTTTGACGAAAAAAGCGTTGGGTGGACGCGTGCCTCTCATTGGTTTTGCCGGAGCTCCGTTTACCCTGGCCAGTTATGCGATCGAGGGAGGAAGTTCACGAAATTATCTCAATACCAAACAAATGATGTTCGGCCGGCCGGATCAATGGCATGCGTTGCTTCGCAAACTTTCTGACGTGGTCATCACGTATTTGGAGAACCAAATCCGTGCGGGCGTCGAGGCCGTTCAAATTTTCGACAGTTGGGTGGGGTGTCTGTCTCCGGCCGACTACGGCGAATACGTCCTGCCACACGTGAAATGGATCATTGACCGCTTGAAACCTGAAGGAATTCCAATCATCTATTTTGGGACGGGAACGTCGACGCTCCTGCCTCTCATGCGCAGTGCCGGTAGTGACGTCCTGGGGTTGGATTGGCACGTTGAACTCGATGAAGCATGGGCGCGGGTCGGGTTCGACGTCGCCGTACAGGGCAACCTCGATCCCGTGGTCTTGTTTGCGCCTTTGCCGGAGATCGAGCGCCGTATCAAGGATATTCTGGACAGGGCCGGGAACAGGGCCGGGCACATTTTCAATCTCGGTCATGGGATTCTCCCCAAGACCCCCGTCGATCACGTTGAGTCTGCCATTGGGTTCGTTCACAAATACAGCACTCGATGAGCCTGCCCCGGCTTACTCGATGTTCTTTCCTCGCAACGCGTGATTCAGCATGGCGGCTTCCAAACGAGTAGTGATTGTCGGAGGAGGGATTTCCGGGCTTTCCGCTGCCTTCGCCATACTGGAACAGGCGAAAATCAGGGATAAGCCTCTTCAGTGTACGGTGGTGGAGGCACAGGATTATTTTGGGGGAAAAATCGTCACGAATCGCCGGGATGGATTGATAACGGAGGGGGGGCCTGACTCATTCCTCACGACAAAACCGTCGGCTCTTGCACTCTGTGAGAAATTAGGGCTGACTTCCCAATTAATCAACACCAACAAAGGCAACGCGCAAACGTTTACCTATACGAAAGGACGATTACGCGAATTCCCGCAAGGTCTTATTTCAATGGTCCCCACAAAGGTAGGGCCCTTGTTTCACAGCGGGGTGGTCTCCTGGGCCGGTATTGTACGAATGGGAGCCGATTGGATCATCCCTGCCCGGACCCAAACGCACGATGAGGAAACGTTGGCGGAGTTTTTCAGCCGGCGTCTGGGTTCCGAGGCTTTTGATCGTTTGATTGAGCCGTTAGTCTCGGGAATCTACGCCGGTGACGCGAATGAGTTAAGCGTGGATGCGACCTTTCCTCAACTTGTCGCATTGGAGCGCAAACACGGCAGTCTGATCAAAGGAGCGTTGGCCATGCAGCGGGCGAGGTCTTCTCACAAGCCGGATGCGACTGCCCGTACACTGTTCACGACCTTGCAGGGTGGGTTGGGTGATTTGGTTACGAGTCTGGCAGACAGGCTGTCGTGTGCCGGGGTGGCCCTTCGGCGAGGCATCAACGTGCGGGCGGTTCAATCACTCGATGCTCATACTCCGTATCGGGTTGAGTTGGAAGAGGGAGAACGATTGGACGCGGATGCCGTGATTCTTGCGACTCCCGCGTACATTTCCGCGAGTTTTCTCCGCTCTCTCGACCATGAAGCCGCTACGGTTTTGGATTGCATCCCCTATGCTTCTACGATGACCATCTCGATGGTCTTTTCTGAACCGGAGGTCAAGTCTCAGTTGTGCGGTTATGGGTTTGTGGTGCCACGCGTTGAAAATCGTTCATTGATCGCAGCGACGTGGTCATCCATGAAGTGGGCAGGACGAGCGCCTTCAGGTCAATGCCTGGTTCGGTGTTATATGGGCGGGCGTGGACGAGAGTATTTGCTGGATTTGGATGATGCGGAATTGACGGGACGAGCCTGCCGTGAGCTGGCCTCGATGGTTGGTATTCAAAACCAGCCCCTTCACGTGGAAGTGTATCGATGGCCTCGGGCCATGCCCCAGTACACCCGTGGGCATCGGGAGCGCGTAGAACGAATTCGTCAATGTGTCGCCCGGCATCCCGGACTGTACGTGACGGGGGCGGCATATGACGGAATAGGAATCCCTGATTGCATCCGCGATGCGGAAAACACGTCTGCAAAGCTGTGTGCGTATTTATGGGAGCGGGCTTCGTAACGCATAATCTATGGGTTGTGATAAGATAATGGATCCAGAAGTCGGAGAAAATCGTGTGCGGGCTCACGTTGTAGCCCGGGGCCGCGTGCAGGGGGTCGGTTTTCGTGCGTTTGTACAATCTCAGGCGACCGAGCGTGGTTTGAGCGGATGGGTCAGGAACGTGCCGGATGGCCGAATAGAAACGGAAGTGGAAGGGGCTCGCGTTTTCGTCGATGAATTCATCCAAGCCCTCAAACGTGGGCCGTCCCTGGCGCACGTTCAGGAGGTCCAGGTGGAATGGATCAACCCGAATGCCCAGGGTTCGTCCGATTTTATTATCATCCCCGGCAATAATAGGTAGCGGGGTTTCTCGCTGAAACCCGGCCGGAAAGGATTGACCTATGGATTATCAATCATTCATTCGTGAGATCCCGGATTTTCCAAAACCCGGCATTCTATTTTACGACATCACTACATTGTTGAAGGATCCCCATGGGTATCGAGCCGTCATTGACGACCTTACTGCACGGTACCGGAATGAAAAGATCAACAAGGTGGTGGGGATTGAGTCTCGAGGTTTCATCATAGGGGGACCGTTGGCGTACAACCTGGGGGCGGGGTTTGTGCCGGTCCGCAAAGCCGGCAAGCTTCCCGCCGACGTGTTTGAGGTGAAATACAACTTGGAGTACGGCGCAAGCTCGTTGGCGATCCATCGAGACGCCGTGACGATGGAAGAACGGGTGTTGGTGGTGGATGATCTCCTTGCCACCGGAGGGACCGCGGCTGCAACGGTGGATTTATTGCGGAAATTAGGTGCGGAAATCGTGGGGTGCGCCTTTATGATTGAATTGCTGTTTTTGCAGGGACGTCAAAAAATTGAGGATTGCGAGGTTCATTCCTTGATGACCTATGACTGAACTGCTATCTTTGGCAGCCTTGACGTCGTGGAACGAGGAGAATCGGCGTGCATAACGGTCAGCGCAGGAATCAAAGCGCTGCAGTTGGATAAGCAAAGGAGATCTGAAATGGCAGGAAAATCGGCGAAGAAGAATTCGACTGTAGCCGCCAAGCGTTCATCCAAAACTTCCAAGACGAAATCATCTGCGTCTTCACAGAGCCAAAGAATGAAAGCGACTTCTCATTCGGCAAAACGAAAAACCGGTGAGGGGAAAGCCGTGAAAAAAAAGACTCCGGCGAAAGCCAAGGCTCCTAAACGGCTGTCCTCTTCACGGTCGGTGACGTTACGGAAGGTTATGCTGGAAAAACGAGTCCAACTCATGAAGGAAATTCAAGGCCAGTTAGGCCAATCATTGACGGAAGAGCAGCAACGGCGGTTTGAATCGGCCATGGACAGTGGCGACCAGGCCTTATTGGATTTGGAACGTGAAATGGGCATTTCCCTTCAAGAAAAACGAAACCGGGAACGGCAAATGATTGATGAAGCGTTGGTGAGCCTGGAGGAAGGGACGTATGGTATCTGCGTCGAGTGCAACACTGAAATCAGCGAAAAACGCCTGGCTGTCATGCCGTTCGCCAGGCTCTGCGTCGAATGCCAGGAAAAAATCGAGTTGCTTGAAAAAATTGAACGAGGGGAGCAACGGATCTGACCCGACGAATAACGTGTTCCTGCCTCCCGCCATTTCTCGACTGTTCTGCTGATCCCGTTTGAATGTATTCCCTGGCTCGGTAACGTTATGACGCATTCCGGGTCGTTCAAAGCACGATGAAAGCCGTCGTACTGGCCAGTGGAGGGCTTGATTCAACCGTGACGGCCGCCATGGCTCGTCACGAGGGGTATTCCCTGTATCTGCTCACGATCGGGTATGGACAGCGTCACCACGCTGAAATTCAAAAAGCCCAAGAGATTGCAGCGTGGTTGAGAGCCGCGGAACATAAAATTCTTCAGTTGGATCTGCACGAATTCGGTGGTTCGGTCCTGGTCGGCTCGGGAGACATTCCAAAGAATCGGTCGGACCAGGAACGACGGACCGGCATACCATCCACCTATGTTCCGGCACGAAACACGATATTCCTGTCGTTGGCATTAGCCTATGCCGAGGTCGTCGATGCGTCCTGTATTTTCATCGGGGCCAATGTATTGGATTATTCCGGGTACCCGGATTGCCGCCCTGAGTTTTTGCAGGCGTTTGAACGGGTGGCCAGGCTGGGTACGAAAAAGGGGACGGATGGCCAGACGGTTCAGATTAAAGCGCCACTCCTGTTTTTGAGTAAGACCCAGATTATTCAACAAGGCCGGGTCCTCGGAGTTCCCTTTGATCTGACCCACAGTTGTTATGATCCTCGTGAGGATGGCTTGGCTTGTGGGCAATGTGACAGTTGCATGATCCGGTTACAGGGTTTTCACGATGCAGGCCTTCAGGACCCGGCACCCTATGCGGCAAGAGCCTCTGGTTCGTGATTGTCGCTCTGGAAGATCGGTGATGGAACGTGCTCAGATGATACGATGTTTCGAGATAAGACTGGTATGGCTCGGTACGGCAGTGTTGACCTGTTTTATCGGTTGCTCGGATGGGCAGGGAGAAACGAGTTCAACCCATGTCTCTCATGATGGCGTCACGCAGGAGGCCGGCGCGTCCCGAGTTTCTTCGGAGCCGGTGCCTGAGGAATTTAAAGCAGGGGAAGAACGGTTCAATGCACTGTGCGCGCGTTGTCATGGCATGGCAGGCCGGGGAACGAACATGGGACCGCCGTTGGTGCATAAAATTTATGAGCCTTCCCATCATGCCGACTTTGCATTTCTACGAGCGGCCAGGCAAGGCGTCCGGGCTCACCACTGGAAGTTCGGGAATATGCCCAAAATTTCCGAAGCTATGCCCGATGACGTGACAAAGATCATCCTCTACGTCCGGTGGTTGCAACGGCAGGCTGGTATTTATTGAATGAAATGTGTTCAGTGATTAAACGGTTTGAATGATTTCACTCAGAATTTACGCCGGGCTGTGAGCACGGCATGTCCTCGGCGATTGTCCTTGACTTGATCGGGGATCTAATCGGGGAATGGCGTCGCTCCAACTGCAAACCTCTGTCGAAGGCGGCTATTCGTATAGCGTGTAGACCAGGTGGGTATCGGTTTGGGCGACTCCTTCAATGGCATGGATTTTGGTGAGGACCAATTGCGTCAAGGCCTCCTGGCTTGCCACTTCGACTTTGACAAAAATATCAGGCTTCCCCCAACAGGCGTCAATCGTTTTAATTTCCTCGATTTGTGCCAATAAATTCTTCACTTTTGCCGTTTGTCCAGGCAGCACATTGATGAGAACATAAGCACTTTCCGGCATGTGTCAAACTCCCTTTTTCAAAATCCTGCACTTCAAGATCATCCGCCAACGAACCCCAAAACAGGCTAACGCAATAGGTGCCTCCAAATCAAGAAAAGATACTGGACGCGTGTGAACAGGTGATTGATTCGTCTCCTTTTTCAGGGGGTTTTATCAACGGTTTTTTCGAGAGCTTCAACGAGTTCCTGGATGCGGTTAAACCCTGCTTGCCAAAATGATTTCTTGCAGAGATCGATGCCGAGAGGTTTCAGCATATCCTGAGGGCTTTGGGCCCCTCCGTGGCTCAACAGTTCGAGGTACTGTGGGACGAAAGGCTTTCCCTCTTTTTTATAGCGTTGAAAGAGTGCGAGAACCAGCAAATTTCCAAAACTGTACGCATAGCAGTAAAACGGGCTTCGGAAAATATGAGGGATGGTCAACCATTCCCATTGAAAAGCCTTGGAGATGGTCATGGTACGACCGAATTGTTCTTTGAGAAGGTGAAAATACGCCTGGGCAAGCCCGTCAATGGTCGTGCCTTGAGCGATGAGTTCATGAGCTTGGTTTTCGAATTCCACAAAATACGCTTGCCGGAGAATCGTTGCGTACAGGTCGTCGAGTTGGCTCAACAACAACCGTTGTTTCACTTTTGCTCCTGTGGCATCCGCAAGCAGGGCATCGGAGAGAAGCTGTTCCCCGAATACGGATGCGGTTTCGGCGAGAGGCAATGTGGGGTGAAACGTAAATTGCGAGTGATGCCTGGCCATCATGCCATGCACGGCATGACCGAGTTCATGGGCCAACGTGGCAACGTCCCTGGCATCGCCGGAGTAGTTCAACAGGACGTACGGAGTGAGAGACGGCAAGACGCTGTAGCAAAATGCTCCGCCCATTTTCCCGAAGGTGGGAGCCGCGTCAATGTGTTGTTCGGCGAAGACTTGTCGCGCGTGGTCCGCAAGGGTTGGGGAAAATTGGTGATACGCGTCGAAAACCAGATTGACGGCTTGGTCGAAGGGATGGAAGATTTTTTTGACTTTCGGTGGAGCATAGACGTCGTAACGAGTCAGTCGCGGTAAACCGCAGATCCTGGCTTTGATGCGAAAATATTCCTGGAACACGTGCCGGTTGTCTCGACAGGTTTGAAGCAGGGTGGAGACCGCTTTGTCAGGGATGTCGTTGTGGAGGTTCCGAACGGTAATCGGGCTGGCATAGCCGCGAAGATCCAATGCTTCGTTTTTCCAATCCAGCACGAGGGCCTTGTAGATGTCCCCAAGGGAATTGGCCTGTTTCGAATACACCTGAAAAAGTTGGTCGTAAGCCTGCCGGCGTACACGAGCGGAAGGATCCCGGAAATGCACGGTCAATTGTTCGCGGGACAACGGTTGTGAGCCGCCGCGCGGGTCCAATTGGAACGCCAGCCCATTGGTGATCACGTCGTAGAGGCTGTCGAGGGCCTCCCGTCCGGTCGTGTTTTTGACGTTGATGACTTGTTCTTCGGCCTCCGACAAGGTGTGTTGTTTGACTCGCCGGAGCGATTCCAAATGGTAGCGGTATGATCCCGCGTGACGCAGAAGCCGTCGTGCCGTCCGGTCCCCCAGCCGCTGCCACCACAAATCAAAAAAGAGCGTTCGGTTGGAAAAAGGAAGCAAGTGTTTCCTGACTTGAATCTCGAATGCCCTGGCTCGCTGGCTTTGGGTATTTTGAGCGAACCATAACTGGGCATAGGCCGTCAGCCTGGAAGATTCCGCCGCAATCATTTCCCGTAGTTGCAGGCCGTTGAGAAAAGTACGAGGCGTGAGCGAAGCGGAAAGACGGTTGCGAAGGTGTTCCAGCGATCGTACGTGATCGTTGAGCATTTGGGACCGGGTTTTGAGATCCTTGTCCGGATGCCGGAGCAGATCTTTCAGGTTCCATCGGGGGAGGCTGTTTGGTGTCAGGCTCGACTTCGTCCGTGAAAACAATCGTGGCATGTTTAGTTCCTTATTGACTCATCGGAGTTTCGCGGAATAGGCGTGGACCAAGGATTTGCATCAGGCCGGGTGCGATGCCGGGCAAATTGCCGTCCTTGGAAAAGGCTCTTGTCACGATAAGTTAAATATACTATTATACATGACATATGTCACTTATTAATTTTGTTTAGTCTGACGCGATGCCTATGCTTAAGCTTCAACAACGAGTAACGAACCGTTTGCGTGAAACGCGGATCGCCGCCGGTCTGTCCCAAGGAGAATTGGCGCAGAGTGCGGGCATTACCCGGCAGGCCCTATATGCCGTGGAAAAAGATCAGTATCTTCCGGGCACGGAAGTCGCGTTGCAACTGGCGCATGCATTGGGAGCGTCAGTCGAGGATCTGTTCTCTTTGAATCATGGTCGTGAAATCCTTGAGGCGGAACTGCCAGCCGATCATTCCGGTGTTTTGAAATCCACCAGGGTCAAACTGGCGACGGTAGGGAATCGTCTGGTGGCCAAACCCGTGACGGAACTGGGAGACGTTCTGAGTTATACGATTTCCGCGGATGCCCTGATATTGGGGACAACTTCCAGGCGAAAACGTTCGGTTTACGTGCAGCTTTTGAAAAGCCAGAAGGACGTGGAAAGTCAAATCGTCGTGGCGGGGTGCGATCCCGCCATTTATCTGGCCGGGGAGCACGTTCGTCAGCAGGCAGGAAGCGCTTCGGTCGTCGGGTGGAACATGACAAGCCTTGCCGCCTTGCGCGCGTTAAAACGGGGAGACGTCCACGTCGCGGGGATTCATATGAGGGACCCCCGTTCCGGAGAATATAACCTACCGTTTCTGAAGAAGTATTTTCAACGGCAGACCGTGACGGTTGTCCGGTTTGCCACGTGGCAGGAAGGGTTGTTGTTGAAGGAGGGGAATCCCAAAGACGTCCGTGGCCTTGAAGATCTGGCCAGGCCTGACGTCCGGATGGTCAATCGCGAAAAAGGGGCAGGTGCTCGCCTGCTTTTGGATCATTTGCTCTCCCGCCATCGTATTCCGACTCAAACCGTGAGGGGCTATGGCACAATGGCGTCTTCCCAGATCGGCCTTGGACGATATATTTCGGAAGGGAAGGCGGACGTCGGCATTGGAGCACAGGCCGTGGCCCAATTGTACAATTTTGATTTCATTCCACTACAGGAAGAACGGTATGACCTGGTTATTCCGACGGCGTACTTAGACTCGCATCCCGGCATGAAGAATTTTTTGGACACCTTGGCGACGCGCAGGTTTCAACGGGAAATTGAGGCCTTGGGAGGATACGACGCAAAAGAAAGCGGGAAGGTCATCCGCGAAGGATGAGGGCTCCCGAGTATGACGGTGTACCCGCCGTTCTCGGCATGTTCGATCCGAAACAGTCACTCGGTTGCATAGGCGCAGGCGATGACAGGATGGGCTCGGACGAAACGTTTCGGAATTTTAGAGACATGATCGGGGCGGGCTGGACGCCCCGCCCCAGGTCGATCGGTGAACGGGCAATCGATGAACCAGCGCAAACGGAATCTATCCGATAAGGCATCCAAATCGGGGAAGGCATCCTCCCGACGGTCCCCGGGTCGTTCTTCGTTCTCTCAGTTTTTCACGCTTCCGACACTGCACCCGGTGCGTCCGTGGAGGGATGGCCTAGGCTTGGGGTTGCTCTTCGTTGCCGCATTGCTGCTGTACGCCGTCTCTATGCCGCGCACGGTGATGCTGGAAGACGACGGGTTCTTCATCACCGCGGCGCACTTTGCCGGCGTGGCGCATCCGCCGGGCTATCCGGTCTACGTGGCCTTGGGCTGGCTGGCGACGCACTTGCCGGTGGGTAGCGTCGCTTGGCGGGTGCATCTGCTGAGCGGCGTGATGGGGGCGCTAACCTGTGCCTGCATCGCGTTTTTGGTCTTGCGGCGCACTGGCCACCGGCCGGCCGCATGGCTGGCCGGCGCCGCGTTGGCTGTCTCCAAGCATTTTTGGTCGCAGGCGATTATCGCGGACGTGTATACGACGAATGCGGCGTTGTTGTTTCTGGCGTTAGTGTGTACGCAGGAAGCTGCGGTGAAGGGGGATGGGCGGTATTGGCTGGTCGCGGCGGGGTTGTACGGGCTGGGGCTGGCGAATCATTGGCCGTTATTATTGTTGGCGAGTCCGGTGTTGGTGGCGTATGTGGGCGCGGTGGACTTTCGACGGCGGGTGGCGGGGCTGGCGCTGGTGGCTGGGCTGGTGGCTGCAGGGTGGTATGGGTGGATGGTGTGGCGGTCGCATCAGGCCCCGCCGATCAATTTTCTGGGACCGATTGAGTCGTGGGACGAGTTGGTGGCGTTCATTCGGCGGGACATCTACGCGGGCGTGGATACGAATGTCAATGCTGGGCTGCTGGACAAGGTGTTGTTTGCGTGGCATTTCGTGGGGCAGGCGGTGTTGCAGTTCAGTCCGCTGGGCGCGGTGATAGCCGGGTGGGGGATGATGGCCACGTGGCAGGCTGGTTGGCGGCTCGGACTGCTGTGCGAAGCCGGGGCGTTCGCGGCCGGCAGCTTCGGCCTGATCGCGGTCCTCGGATTCGATTACACGCCCTTCTGGGTCGCAGTGGCCCGTCCGTATTACCTGGTGCCGTATGGCATTCTGGCGCTTTGGCTGGGGTATGGCGTGCATGCCGGGGTGCAAGTCTTGCGTGCTTGGATCGACGGAGAGGTAGGGGGGACATCCACGCACCGCGGAGTTCATACCGTGGGGCAAGTCTTGCGTATCCGGGCCGATAGGCTGCTTCCTGCGCTGTATGTTGCGGCCGGTCTGGGGATCGTGGCCTTGGGCATCGTGAACGCCGACGAGAACTACCGGCCGCATGATCGCTTCGCAGCCGAGCAGGCGCAGATGATTCTCGATCTCGTGGAAGAAAACGGGGTGCTTGTTATTCATGGGGACGGATACACCGCGCCCTTGGCCTATCTGCATTTCGTGGAAGGCCTCCGCCATGACGTGCGCATCCTGACGAGCAATGGTTGGGTTTTCCATGACCGCATCATCGATCCCGCATGGCCCATGGAACGGGCTGGATCGGCCATGCTCGAATTTTTCAACGAGTCCTCGCGTCCGGTCTATGTTCCGGCACATGACGAGTTGAGTGGGTTCGGTCTGCGGAATCTGGGATTTTTGAAGATGCTGGATCCCTCGGTGACACCCGGCCGAACAGTGTTCGATTCCAATCTACGCGCAAAGGAATTTTTCAAACAGATGCTCGCGATGCCGGAGTCGAAGGATATCTGGACGTTCGAGCAAAAGAAAGCCCTCGTGGGAATCTATGGAGTCTATCTAGGCTACGCCCGGCTGTTGAATCACTTCGAGCTGAACCGCCACGTCGAGGACGTGTTGCCGCTGGCGGAAGAAAATTACTGGGCCCTGAGCGGCATGTGTGAAATTTTGCTGAAGCATGGGACGACCGACCGACACGTTGAACTCGTCGCGAGCCTCGTGCAGAAGGCGAAACAGCTCGCCCAAGACGACAAAAACAAACTGGATCCATCGCTCGTGTCGCGTCTGGAAGACCTCCTCAAACAGAAACGGAGCAATATTCGATCGCAGCGGGGCTCACGGAAGCATTTTGGAGCCTTGAACGCGTGATCCGGGCGGGACGCCCGCACGATCCTGTTTCTCGAATCTCTGGAGATCGACCGCAAAACAACCAGCCCGGCGCACAAGGCCCTCGCCAAACTGAGCCATGATATAGATGAAGGAAAAGTAAACTTGACATATAGTAAAATAAAAATTACTATCGTTTTGCCAAATGGGCGGGCTCTCTGTTGGCAGGAGTTTATTGATGATGCGGAAAGGCGGAAAGAACGGAGTTCTGGCTCTTGTCTGGTTTGGAAGTATTGCCTTGATCTCTTGGGGCGGAACAGTACATGGCTTCTCTGATGTTTCCCCCCAAACGGGGGTTGCGTTGTTTGAACGAGTATTGATGATGCCGGTAACGGAACCTGCTGATGCCGTACTCATTCAAACTCAAACGAGGGAATGGAAGTGGAATCGTTACCTCAAGGCCGCCCTGCATCTCCCGGATTGGCTGGATCTTGGACTCGAACACCGGATGCGTTTTGAAACGTATGATCATCCATGGCGAAGCAGCCAACCTGCGGGTCAAACGGACTCTCAAATTCAACAACGGTCCCGCGTTCGGGTGGGGCTGAACGGGAAGTATTTCAAATTTTTGTTTGAAGGGCAGGATTCCAGGGTCTATCTCGATGGTGTTGAGAGCTACGTTACCACGGCTATCAGAAATGAAATGGACGTTTTGCAGGTCCTGGCATCCGTCACGGTGCACAACGTGTTGGAAACCGGTCTCCGTACCGACCTGCACGTTGGACGGCTCACGATGGATTTCGGCCGGGGCCGCCTGATCATCCGGAACGACTATCGCAACACGTCGAATACGTTTGACGGAGTGCATTGGCAACTGGGACGTGATCAGAGTTGGCGTGTCCGTCTGTTTCTGGTAGAGCCGGTTCTGCGGGATGTCGTACAGCCTGACGAACAGTCGAAACGGAGCGTCTTTTGGGGGACCTCTATTGAAACCGATCGCGTGCCGCGGTTGCGTCTCAATGCCTATTATTTCGGATTGAACGACCAACGAAATGCCATCGTGGACAGGCAAAGAACGTTTTCGACTTTCGGAACGCGCCTCTATGATGTACCGAAAACGGGAAGAATCGATTATGAAATCGAAAGCGTCTGGCAGACGGGGAAAAAAGGCGATGTCGATCATTTTGCCCATTTCCAGCATATTGATATCGGCTATACGCTGGCTCTCCCATGGTCACCGCGCTTTCTGATTCATTATGACTACGCCAGTGGGGACCGGAACGCGCGGGACAGCCAGCATTCGGCATTTGATACGCTGTTTGGCGCACGACGCTTCGATTATATGCCCACCGGCAATTTCGGACCGTTTTTTCGGTCGAACTTCAGTTCGCCGGGGTGGCGGGTGATTGCGGTTCCGTGCCAGGGTTGCGAAGTGCAACTCAAACATCGGGTGTGGTATCTCGCCACCTCACGGGGTGTGTTTGGCCGTAACGGATTGCATGACGCTACCGGCGGATCCGGAAACTTTCTCGGCCATGATCTTGAACTGCGGGCTCAGTGGAGAACCAACGACAACCTGGAATTCGAATTGGGCTACACCCATTGGTTTAAGGGCAGTTATTTCGACAGGCTTCCCGATTCCGCGGGGCTACCTCCCGGCGGAAACAGGGGTAGCGATTATTTTTACATACAGACGAAGTTCAGGCTGTAAAGGTGCGTGGGTCATGAGAAACAGGCCGTATTTCAAGAAGTCCGTCGTGATCGCCAACGTGCAGGGTTTTCTGTTCTTTCTTTCTTTTACGATTTGTCCTGCCACTGGCGCCGCCGAAGAGGTACGCGTGGCAGTCGCAACCAATTTTCTGGCGACGCTTAATGAAATCACGACCAATTTTGAACGAGACACGGGGCACACCGCCGTTGTCAGTTCTGGTTCGAGCGGCAAACTCTATGCGCAGATCAAAAACGGCGCTCCGTTCGACGTGTTTTTTTCCGCCGACGTGACGCGACCGAGATTACTGGAAGAGGAAAGTGTCGCGGTTCAAGGGAGCCGATTTACGTACGCGGTGGGACGGCTGACGTTGTGGAGTTCAGGTCCCACGATGATCGAAGGGAATGGAAAAGCCATGCTGTTGAGCGATGATGTCGAGCACGTGGCTGTTGCAAATCCCAAGACTGCGCCGTACGGCGCCGCTGCCAAGCAAGCCTTGCAGGCCCTGGGTCTCTGGGAACGTGTTCAGGATCGGTTGGTCCGTGGAGAAAATATCGGACAAACCTTCCATTTTGTGTTTTCGAGGAATGCCCAACTGGGATTCGTCGCCCTTTCGCAGGTGTTGGATCCCAAAGTCAACGGGGCTGGAAATCGATGGGACGTGCCGACGCATTTGTATGCCCCGCTCAGGCAGCAAGCGGTTCTGTTGCGCAATGGTCAGCGTAACCAAGTTGCACGCGCGTTCCTGGACTACGTGAAAGGGGCAACGTCCCGGACCACCATTGAACGGTTTGGCTATGGCTTGGAATGATCGAAGCCGAGGAGGAGCCGGATGAGCGTGCCGGAAATGGATTGGGGCCCCTTGTGGTTGACCGTGCAACTGGCAGGGGTGACCGTTGTCGTGTTGTTGCTGGTCGGCACGCCCCTGGCGTGGTGGTTGGCTTTCACTCGCTCGCGGTTCAGAACCCTGGTAGAGGCGATTGTGGCGCTTCCCATTGTTCTTCCCCCAACCGTGCTTGGATTTTATCTGCTGGTGGCGCTCGGTCCTCATGGATTGATCGGTGGCCCATGGAAGGATCTGACCGGCTCGGCACTCTCGTTTACTTTTGCGGGATTGGTCATCGCGTCGACGTTCTATTCGCTTCCTTTTGTCGTCCAACCCCTGCACGGAGCTTTCGAGGCCGTCGGCAAAAAACCAC
This sequence comes from Nitrospirales bacterium, assembly GCA_012270585.1. Lineage (GTDB taxonomy): Bacteria > Nitrospirota > Nitrospiria > Nitrospirales > UBA8639 > Bin75. Next base: position 26,406 of record JAAXIB010000025.1, on the reverse strand, counting down.
TGGAGGCCGCCTGGTCGTTGGGAGCCTCAAAGCTGGATGCCTTTTTTACCGTGGCGTCGCCCATGGCGGTTCGAGGGTATCTGAGCGCCGTCGTATTAGGCTTTGCCCATACGCTTGGCGAGTTCGGCGTGGTGCTGATGGTGGGAGGCAACATTCCGGGTGTGACCAAAGTGCTCTCCATTGCAATCTACGATCACGTGGAAGTGCTTGAATATACCCAAGCCCATTTTCTTTCAGCGGTGCTCCTCATATTCAGTTTTCTCATTCTTACGATCGTGTATACGATCAATCGGCGTTTGCCCATTCACGTCTCATGAGTCGACTCGACGCACGATTCCGCATCGACTATCCCGGGTTTTGTTTTGACGTTGAGTGCACGATCCCGCTTGAAGGGACGATTGCGGTGTTTGGATCGTCCGGGAGCGGGAAGACCACGCTGCTGAGGTGTATCGCCGGCTTGACCCGGGCCTCTTCAGGGTTGCTTCGGTTCGACGATACGGTTTGGCAGGACGACGCTCGAGGGATTTTTCTGCCGGTCGAGCGCCGGCACGTGGGCTTCGTCTTTCAGGAGGCGAGACTGTTTCCGCATCTGACTGTCACGCAGAACCTCAAGTATGGAATGAAACGCAGCTACCCTTTCAGGCGGCGCATTGCCTTCGATCACGTGACCGAACTGTTGGAACTTGAGACGCTCTTTCAGCGCCGGGTTTCCCATTTGTCTGGCGGTGAGCAGCAACGCGTGGCCATAGGAAGGGCGCTGCTGACCAGCCCGCAACTTTTGTTGATGGATGAACCCCTGGCTTCTCTCGACCAACAACGAAAGAAAGCAATCGTTCCGTTTATCCAGAGACTCACCCGGGAATTAAGCATTCCGGTGCTGTACGTCAGCCATGCCCTTCATGAAATTTTACAACTCGCCGATCACATGGTTCTGCTAAAAGAGGGGAGGGTAGCGGCCACCGGGCCGATTCAGGACGTGTTTTCACGGTTGGACCTGCCCGGGTTGGTCGAATCGAACGTGATCGGGGCTATTCTTGAAACCCGGATTGCGGAGCATGAACCGCAATTCGGGTTGACGCGGGTTGAATTTCTGGGGCGGTCCCTGTTTCTCCCCCAACAGGTCCTACCGCCCGGTGCGCCGTTGCGGGTCCAAGTCCTGTCACGCGACGTGAGTCTGGTAGTGGGGGCTCCTCCTGCGACAAGCAGCGTGCTGAACACCCTGGAAGCGACGATCCTCGAAGTCAGCGAGTCCCCGGGCGATCAGTATGCCGTTGAAGTGAAGCTTGACGTGGGGTATCCGTTGTTGGCGATGATTACGAGAAAATCGTTTCAGCAACTCAGGCTCCGACCCGGCCAGAAGGTCCACGCCCACTTCAAGGCCGTGGCCCTGACCTAGCCCACGTTTCTCGCAGCAATCCCACCCGTTATTTCTTTTTTGCAGGTAGCACGCATTGTTTTCCATCAAACTCGGGGCAGGCGGAGTCACCGCTCGCCAATTTCCATAGCTTGATGATCGGCGGGTTGGGTTTTCCTTGAAAGACCACCACAACGTCAATCAGGCCGCCAACGGGCAGCTTTGCGAGATGCGGCATTGCCGCCTCGCTGGCCTTGAGCCAAAGAATGCCGCTCCCGCTGTTGATGAGAAGAAAGCCTTGATCCGGTACCACGCGGATGATCGGACTGTAAAAGCTCCCTTCTTTGCCGGGTTCATCGGTAAACGCCCAACTCAACGTGGATGTCAACGTCAAAAAAACGATAACGAGGATGAATGCAAAAGGACGAAACATGACGGATCTCCTTGTAAAAGGGGGAGAAGGCATTTCCCGCATTATGGCAACTTGGATAGGGGATGTCCAGAAAAGCGCCGCAGGTTATCGGCGTTCGACGGGAACTTCGGCGGCTGTCGAGTCCTGTATCCGATAGGCGCGGATGACGGGGTTCGCTTTATCCTGGAGGGAGATGATGACGTGAAGGGGTTCGGGAATATTGAGTTTTTCCCTGTAGCTCTCGAATTCCATGGCGATTTTGATATCCGTGACGGACGGGCGGGCGGGGCTGAAGGTATGCGAATGATAAAAGGCTCTCAGCGTGATGCCTTTCTGACGAATGTCTTTTTGCGCTTGTGACATTTCCTGCGCATCCATTTGAAAGGCGATATCGGCCCGTTCTTCCGGAGAAAGCTGTTTGAGGTCGGACAGTTTTGCCTGATCGAAGCGAGCCAGTTCGGTCTCGCTCATCTTGGCCAAGATGTTGGTGATGCGATAATGCCGGGTAATGGCGTGGTCCGTGCCGGCGAGAATGCCGCAGCATTCATGAGGGTCCAAGGCCCGTGCATGCTCGATCATGTCTTCCCAGATGTCCGAAGGAATCGAAAGCATGGGAGCCGGTCAGCAAATGTGCGGCGTTGCCTGCCCTGACATCCGGGACGACGCAACCAGGACGATGAACGGTCGAGTTCTCTCTACTGCGGTTACACGCTGCACGAGACGTGATGTTCTTCCAGCGCGGTGATCGTTGGGGTGGCGCTGCAGAGCGGGCAGCGGGGATCCTTGGGGCGCCCGACGTTGCGAAACTTCATTTCGAGGGCATCGTAGATCAGGAGACGGTCCGCGAGCGTCTCGCCGATCTCCAGGATTTCCTTGATGGCTTCACTGGCCTGTAAAATACCGATGGTGCCCGTGAGAACACCCAGCACCCCGGCTTCCTGGCAATTGGGGACCAACCCGGCAGGAGGCGGTTCGGGGTAGAGACAGCGATAGCAGGGGTATCCCTCATGCGGTTTGATCGTGGCAAGCTGTCCTTCAAAACGAAAGACGCTCCCCGAGATCAGGGGCTTTTTCGCAAAGAAGCAGGCATCGTTCATCAGGAATCGGGTGCCGAAGTTATCGGAGCCGTCGAGCACCAGGTCGTAGTCGGACAACAGGGTCATCACGTTCTCGGCGGTGATGGGCTCCTGATACGTCTTCACGAGGACGTCGGGATTCAACGCCTCCAAAAGCCGGCGGCCGGATTCGACCTTGGGGACCCCCACGTGGGGCGTGGTGTGGAGGACCTGCCGTTGCAGGTTCGAGAGATCCACCACGTCGCCGTCGATCAAGCCGATCGTGCCGATGCCTGCCGCTCCCAGATACAGCGCGACCGGCGACCCCAGACCTCCGGCGCCGATGACAAGGACTTTGGCCCGGCTCAATTTCTGTTGGCCTTTCCCTCCCACCTGCTCGAGGATGATCTGCCGGCTGTATCGTTCGACTTGTTCTTCGGTAAAATCCATTTCCGGCCTTTATTCCACCACGTTCAGTTCAATGGGATCGACGAGCACGCCTTTGTTGCGCAGACCCGCAATCGCACGTTCGATTTCTTCGGTTTCCCCTGAAAATTCCACGTCCATCCAGCCGGTGGTTGCACGGACGTCGGCCCGGCGAATGCTGGTGACGACCTGGTATTCGTGACCGATCTGATAAATGACGGGTTCCGGAATCTTCTCTTCGGGAAATCTGATGTGAAATCGCAGTTTAGTCATGGCCACCACCGGCAATGGCGGGAACAATCGACACCTCGTCACCGTCCTTGACGAGCGTGTCTTTTCCCGTCAGGAACCGGATGTCTTCTTCGTTCAGGTAAATGTTGATAAAGCGTCGAATTTCTCCCTGTTCGTCACAGATCCGGTCTTTCAATCCCGGATGCGCGTCATTCAATTGATCGATCAATTCGCCGATACTGTTGCCGGTTCCCTCCACTTCACTCTTGCCTCCGGTCATCGGGCGGAGGGGAGTTGGTATGCGTACGGTGATCATGCCGCCCCCTGTTGTCCAAACGTTTGTTCAAATTTGACCAGGCTCGGTGGGATTCGGAAGGGACGCCCGACCGAATCCACAACGGCTTCCTGTGTCTTTAATCCATTGCCGGTGATGTAGGCAACGGTCACGTCGTGCTTCTTGATGGCGCCCTGTTTCACGAGTTTGCGAAGGGTGCTGATGGTCACGCCGCCCGCGGTCTCCGCAAAAATCCCCTCGGTTTGGGCCAGGAGCTTGATGCCTTCTATGACTTCGTCGTCGGTGACCGCTTCCATGGCCCCGCCGCTTTCCATGGTGGTTTTCAGGGCATAGTAGCCGTCCGCGGGATTGCCGATGGCCAGGGATTTGGCGATGGTGTTCGGCTTGACCGGCTTGAAGAAGTCGCGTCCGGCTTTAAACGCCGTGGCGATCGGGGAGCACCCTTCGGCCTGGGCGCCGTTCACCTTCGTGGATACGTCCTTGAGAAACCCGATTTTCTTGAATTCGTTGAGGCCCTTCCAGATCTTGGTCAATAACGACCCCGAGGCCATCGGCACCACGACTTGATCGGGTGCGCGCCACCCCAGTTGTTCCACGACTTCAAAGGCCAAGGTCTTCGAGCCTTCGGCGTAATACGGGCGGATGTTCACGTTGACAAAGGCCCATCTCCGCTCGCCGGCGATCTCGCTGCACAAACGGTTGACGTCATCGTAGTTGCCTTCGATTTCCACGACTTTCGGCCGATAGATCAGGTTGCCGAGGACCTTCGCCGCTTCCAGGTCTCCGGGGATGAACACGTAACATTGCATGCCGGCCTGCGCCGCGTGCGCGGCGACGGAATTAGCCAGATTGCCGGTAGAGGCGCAAGCTGCGGTTTCATACCCCAGTTCCCTGGCGCGCGTCAGGGCCACGGCCACGACCCGATCCTTGAACGACAGGGTCGGCTGGTTGACGCAGTCGTTCTTGATGTAGAGTTCGTCGAGTCCCAAAAAGGAGCCCAGATTTTTGGCGTGCACGAGGGGAGTCATGCCCGCGTGCAACCCGACCGTCGGGCCGCCTTCAATCGGGAGCAATTCCTTGTACCGCCAGAGTGACTTGGGGCCGGCCTCGACCGAGGCGCGCGGCATCGCCTCCTTGATTTCATCGTAGTTATATTTGACCTCCAGGGGTCCGAAGCACAGTTCGCAGACGTGGAGGGCCTCCGTGGGATATTCCTTCCCGCATTCCCGGCAAATGAGGGCTTTCATCTTTGCCATGGTTCCACCTCCTTCCGCATCCGGCCGGTCACTACGCGATACCGATCGCTCCGGGCGTTTGCAGTTGGCACACCTCCTGTTCGTGCTCAAACAGTTCGGTAATGGTCGGATGGTCCCCACACAAGGGGCACCTGGGATTTCGTTTTGTCTTTATTTCACGAAATGCGGTTTTTCGGGCGTCAAAATCCAGAATGCGGTCGGTGAGCGGGTCGCCGATCCCCAAGATCAATTTCAACGCCTCCGTGGCCTGAATGGTCCCGATGATGCCGGCCACGACGCCGATGATGCCGGCCTCCTGGCAACTGGGCACGAGCCCGGGCGGCGGGGGATGGTTGAAAATGCACCGGTAGCAGGCCGATTGCTTGGGCACAATGGAGAACACCCGGCCCTCGAATCTGAGGATCCCGGCGTGGATCAGGGGTTTTCCCGCGAAGTAGCAGGCATCATTGATGAGAAACTTTGCGGGAAACGTATCCACGCCGTCGATCACCACGTCGTAGGGCGCGATAGAGTTCATTGCATTGGCGGCGGTAAACCGATCTTCGTACGTCTCCACGGTCACGTCGGGATTCAGGAGGAATATTTTTTCTTTCGCCGACTGCACCTTCGACCGTCCGACGTCGGGGGTATGGTGAAGGACCTGCCGTTGCAGATTGGACCGGTCGACCACGTCGCTGTCGATCAAGCCGATCGTTCCGACACCGGCCGCTGCCAGGTATAAGGCGACCGGTGAACCGAGCCCTCCGGCCCCGACCACAAACACTTTCGCCTGGGCGATTTTCTTTTGCCCCTTCCCTCCGACCTCGGGCAACAGGATATGCCGGCTGTACCGGGTGATTTGTTCGTCCGAGAAATTCACGTCGTTGCACTCAGCTAGATGTTGAAATACTTTTCGATACTCAGATACCGTTCACCCGTGTCGCACAGGACCGTGACCACGTTTTGATCCGGCTTCAACTCTTTCGCGACCTGTTGGGCCGCAAACACGTTGGCGCCGGCGGAAATCCCCACGAGCAGCCCTTCCTGTTTTGCCAGCAGTTTTGTGGTCTGATAGGCCTGGTCGTCGGTGACCCGAATAATATCATCAATGATGGTGCGATTCAGCACTTTCGGCACGAAGCCGGCGCCGATGCCTTGAATCTTGTGCGGCCCGGGCGCCCCGCCGGAGAGCACCGGAGAGCCCGCGGGTTCCACGGCAACGATTTTGGTGGCCGGGGCGCGTTCCTTGAACACCTCTCCGCAACCGGTAATGGTCCCTCCCGTCCCGACGGCTGCGACAAACGCATTGATGTTGCCCTCCATGGCGTCCCAGATCTCAAGCGCGGTCGTCGCCCTGTGCATCGCGGGATTCGCCGGGTTGGAAAATTGGTCGGGCATAAAATATTCGGGGTTTTGGGCAATAATGCTCTGGGCCTCTCGAATCGAACCTTGCATGCCTTCCCAAGCCGGGGTCAAAATCAATTGCGCGCCGTAGGACGATAACAGGCTTGCGCGTTCGAGGCTCATGCTTTCCGGCATGACCAGAATCAATTTATACCCTCGAACCGCGGCGATTAACGCAAGCCCGATCCCGGTGTTCCCGCTGGTCGGTTCGACGATCGTTCCGCCGGGCTTGAGTGCGCCGGTGCGTTCCGCCTCATCGATCATATTGAGGCAGATGCGATCCTTGACGCTCCCGCCGGGGTTGGCAAACTCCACCTTTCCGAAAATAGCGCCGCCGCCTTCTTCAGACAGGCGATTCAATCGAACCAGCGGTGTCTTGCCGATTCCCTCCGTAATCTTTGACAAGTATCGGGTGGTCACATTCCTCCACCCATGTAGAACAGAAATTCCACCTTGTCGCCGTCCTGGACGTTCGTGGTGTCGAGCCGGTCCCGTTCGACGATTTGCGCATTGAGTTCAACGGCAACCATGTGCGGGTCGATGTCCTTGTGTTTGAGGACGTCCATGACGGTGCCGGCCTGCAACTCTTCGGGCTTACCATTAATGGTGATTTGCATTGTCTGCTCCACAGTCCTGGATATGACTATAAACAATTAAAGGTAACAAACCCATAACAATTTCGTCAAGAAAATGTGAAATTACAAAGGGTTATGAAACAAGTTGAGGCACCAGGTCTTTGGCGTGACCCTGAAGGGCCACGTCGACCAGGTCGGAATTGGGCGTCGGGTCCAGGTTCAATTCCGCCACAAAGGCCCCATGCTCTTTGGCAATGGGTCCGAAAGACGCGGCCGGGTAGACCACGCCGGACGTGCCGACAATCAGGAGCACGTCGCAATTTCGTAACGCGTCGAAACTCTGTCGCAGATCTTCAGGATCAAGGGATTCTCCGAACCAGACAATATGAGGACGAAGAAGTCCCCGGCACGTCGGGCATTCCGGCAAGAGTGCGATGGGCACGTCGCGATTGACGGTGATCTGCCCGCATTGCGTGCACCGGACCTTCCAGATGTTCCCGTGAATCTCCGACAGGCGTTGAGAGCCCGCCAAGGGGTGGAGCCCATCGACGTTTTGCGTGATGAGCCAAAATTTTTCGACTCTGTGTTCCAGTTCCACGAGGGCGGTATGGGCCGGATTCGGCTGCTTGGTCGCGATGAGTGCGCGGCGCCAGTTGTACCATTCCCACACGAGTTGAGGATCGCGGGCAAAGGCCTCGGGTGAGGCCAGTTCTTCGGCACGGTAATCTTTCCACAGTCCATCCGCTCCTCGAAACGTCGGCACGCCGCTGTCCGCGGAAATGCCGGCGCCGGTCAGGACCGTGACGGCGGCGGTCCGGGCAAGCCTCGCCTTCAGTTCTTGCACCATGGGGGAGGCGGTCATGTTCAATCAAAAACGTTGCTCAGAAGAAACTGTTTTTGTTGAGCTTCGAGGCGATCAGGCGTTGCCTTGAGAACACCCACATCCGTTTCAGGCGATTGGCTTCGATGACCCCGTTCTGCAAAAGAGAACTTCAGTAACGCCCTAACTTCTTTAAACTTTTCCTTAACATCTTCCCGAAATTGTTGAACCTGCGCAAGGATGGTCAGATTTCGCTGAGGTATTGCTCGAGCAAGGCGTGGTAGGCGCGGATGCGTTTCACGTACCGGACGGGCTCCCAACCGCGGGCATACCCATATCGCAAGGTTTCGTGGTAGGGTTCTTGGGCCAGGAGGGGCAGCATGGTCTTGAGATCATTCCAGGAATGGGGATTCTTACCCATCCGGCGTGCCAGGTATTGGGCATCCTTGATATGTCCCATGCCCACGTTATAGGCCGCCAAGGCAATCCATGTCCGATCGGCTTTTCCGATACGGCGGGGAAGACGCTTTTCCAGGATCTGAAAATACCGGGCTCCACCTTCGATGCTCTTGGTGGGATCTTCCCTGTTTTGAATGCCCAAAAACGAAGCAGTATCCCGGGTCAGCATCATGATGCCTCGAACTCCAGTTGGACTGACGGCGTGTCGATCCCAATGTGATTCCTGATACGCTTGAGCGGCCAGTAACGTCCAGGAAATTCCATAGGCCTTCGCGACTTCTTCAAATTGCCAGCGATACTGGGGCAAGCGGGTTTCAATATGGTGATAGAAGCGGCGTATCTCCCACCAGGCGAGATCGGATTTGACCGAGGTCGTGACACGTTCCACGGTGTTGAGTTGAGGCTTGGAGGAATGAATTGATTGGGTAGCGGGAATGTTCCACCATACCCCTACAACAAGGAAAAGGAGAATTGCACAAGCAGCCACACTTTTCCCAATGATAGACGCCGCCTGCAACAATTCGGGCTTCTCCGGACAGTATTTCGACAAAAAAGGAATCACGCAGCCTCTCATCGCTCAACGAGATTTGCTCTGAAAGGGTATTTGACTTTTATCTTTGCACGGATCCGCTATCGATCGCAAGCATGTTTTCGTGACGAGAGCGGTTGGGATATTGGATAATGCAACCCGGACGTGCTCGGCGTTGTTTTTGGTATTCATCTGAAGCATAGGGAACAACGAGCGTTGTTTCCTGCGCGTTGGTGTTGTTCTCCTGGAACGTGCTACTCTAGCCGGAGACTTGTGTGCAAGCACCGGAAAAAAACGCAATTCCATGATGCCGCCTGTTTTGAGGAAAGGCCGGTTTTGGATGAGAATGAGTGTTTGTCGGAAGATTCCGATTGATTTGATAAAGAAAGGATAAGGAAGGATGGTGGAACGAACGTTAGCGATCATTAAACCCGATGCCGTCAAAAAATGCGTTATTGGCGACGTGATTCAGCGATATGAAGCCGCCGGGCTTGACCCGATTGCCATGAAAATGATGCATTTGTCCAAATCGATTGCCGAAGGATTTTATGCCGTACACCGCGAACGTCCGTTCTTTCACGATCTGACCACGTTCATGTCCTCGGGTCCCTCAGTCGTCCTTATCCTCGAAGGAGAAAACGCGATTCAGGTAAACCGGGATCTTATGGGAGCGACTGATCCACAAAAAGCAGAGGCTGGAACGATTCGAGCGGTACATGGGGCTTCGATTGAGGCCAATGCAGTTCATGGATCCGATTCTTCTGAAACAGCCAAGTTTGAAATAGGATATTTTTTCCCTGGCATGGATTTCCACGCCGGTCGCTGATCCTGTCGTGCCGTTTGGAAAATCGGGAACAAGGATCGTTGTTCCCGACTGGTATTCCGTCATCACTTTTCTCCATATGTCGGTCTCTTTTCCGTATTTGCGATTCATTGGCATCACGCTGTTCGCCCTCCTTTTGTTGAGCGGGTGTTTCCGGTCTTCCGGGCCTGACTTGGGAGTCGGAGCATTGCGCGACCAAACCGAGAAACGCTCCTTGGATCAGGCTGAACGTGCATTTGTTCGAGCCGATTATTCGACAGCAGTGCTGTTACTGAAACGGTTCTTGCGTACTCATCCTCAATCGTCCCGATCGCCGGAAGCACGATGGTGGTTGGCCCGGGCGTATCAGAAGACAGGAAACCTGTCTTCGGCCCTTGAACACTTTCGTTTTTTAGCCAATACGCGGACCTGGAATCTGTTTCAGACTGACGCCCGATCTCGTGTGACGCAACTTGAAGAACGGCTGGGTGAGTCGATGGCCATCGGCTCTCTAAAGGGAATCCTGGTCTCTCTCGGGTCCATCCAAACGCCTGGCGACGTGGCTCTCTTGCTCCCGGCAAACAGGGAAACCGAAGGGTCCATGATTCTTGTAGATCTCCCATGCAGCGTTGACGGGAATCCACAGGACAACCGATACCGGCTCTCTTTTGATGCGATGCGTTCCGCCGTTCAGCATATGCACGCTCGAGGAGCAGCGGTCTATCTTGGGGTGACCCTGAGGTGTCTGGGCTATTTCGCTCGGGAATCAAAATTGGAAAATTGGAAAGATTGGATTTATGACCCACAATCGGAAACGGTGCGGCACTCATCTTATTATTCGCTGCATTTTTGGGGATACCAGGTATTCCTTGTGGATTGGCTCGCGCAAATCCATGACCTTCCACTGAGGGGACTGGTGTTTCGCAATGAGGTTCCCGTGGGCATGTATGAAGGGTTCAGTCCCTTGGCCGTGCAATTATTTACCAGAGAATTCGGTGTGGACTTCGATCCGGTCCGCATGTTTAACGACGATCGAGCCGTGGCCGCGACTGATGCCCATCCCGGCGTCCAGCTTCCTGCCGTGTTCTGGAAATGGGCCGGGTGGAAGGCCCGGGAACGGCTCCGAATCGTTCAACGCCTGGTTCAGACGTTGCGCGTTCGTCTCCCTCATCTTGAGTTCGGCGTGACATTGCAATCTCCAAGCGTGACCGACCCCGTACAAGGGTTGATTCATTTTGCTGAAGATTGGGTCGACGTGGCGCGTGGGCCGTTTGACAGGTTTCTGATCACGATTGAAGAACCGGAATCTACGGTCGTCCGTCCGGCTTCTCAAGGTTCGTCCACGGTATTTTTGGAAAGCCACGATGAAGTGATCCCTGTGGTGAAACTGGTTCAGTACCTCGGGAAGCCTGAAAAAATCTGGGCCATCCTGCCCGGCCAGGCCGTTCAGGCACGAACACAGTCGGCTATCCTTCCCAAAGGAGTCGGCGGTATCTATGATCACCGTGGGATTCCTTGACAAACGGCCGCCCCTCATTTAAGAAAAGTTTTGCCAATACGGCTTGCGGGAGCGGAAAATGTCGGGAATGATTCCTGAGGATTTACGGTATCACAGAGAACACGAGTGGGTGAGGCTCGACGGGCAACGGGTCACGCTGGGGATCAGCGACTTTGCACAAGACGCGTTGGGCGACGTCGTATTTGTGGATTTGCCGAAAGTCGATACCGACTTGACCGTGAACAAGGAATTCGGCGAAGTGGAATCCACGAAAGCCACGTCCAGCCTGTACTCGCCGGTGAGTGGAAAAATCATACAAGTGAACGCCGAATTGCAGGATCATCCTGAATACCTGAACCAGGACCCCTATGGGAAAGGATGGATCGCAGTTGTCGAGTTGGCCAATCCTGCCGACCTTGACGCCTTGATGACGGCCTCGCAGTACGAGGAATTTCTTTCCTCGCAGAGTTAATGCCTCCCCCCCGACATATTGCCATTCTCGGTGCAGGTCCCGGTGGATACGTGGCTGCTATTCGTGCGGCCCAACTCGGTGTCAAGGTGACGGTGATTGAAAACCAGGCGCTGGGCGGAGTCTGCCTGAATTGGGGGTGCATTCCCAGCAAGACGCTGCTGTCGGTCGTCGAATTGGGTGAAAAGCTGAAGAAGGCTCACGATCTGGGTCTGCAACTCTCCCATCCTCCCGCGTATGCCCCGGCGCAAATGGTGGCGAGAAAGAACCAGGTCGTGGGGGGGCTGGTCAACGGCATTGCCACGCTCTTGAAACATTGGGGCGTGTCGCACGTTCAAGGAACGGGACGACTGGTGAATGACCGGACGGTGCGGGTGTCTCTTGCCGACGGCGCCGAAACGTCCATCCAGGCGGATGGGATTGTCATCGCTACGGGTTCAGCGTCGCCGGCACTTCCGATGTTTCCCGTAGATGGGTACGACATCATGACGAGTCAGGAAGCTTTGGAGATTCCACGAATACCCGTGCGATTGCTCATCATCGGGGGGGGGGTCGAAGGTTGTGAGTTTGCTTCTTTGTATGCTGGGTTGGGGTCCCAAGTAACGGTTGTGGAAATGATGCCCCGTTTATTGCCGTTGGAAGATGAAGAGATCTCAGCTTTTATCGAACGTGAGTTAAGGAAGCGGAAAGTGCGAATCATCGTCGAAAATTCGGTGAAGTCCGTTGATAAGACGGACGTCGGAATCACTTCGGAGTTGGCCGACGGGGAGCGGCTGGTTTGCGATGCGATTTTGGTCTCGGTGGGGCGGCGCTGTAATACAAAAGGAATCGGGTTGGAAGAAGTCGGTGTGAGACTCGGGAACAAGGGAGAGATTGAAGTCGACGACCGTCTGGAAACGAACGTGCCGGGTGTGTATGCCATCGGTGATGTGGTGGGGAAGACGATGTTGGCGCACGTCGCGTCGGCACAAGGCAAAGTCGCCGTAGACAACATTGTGGGGAATGCTAAAACCATGAATTATGACGTGGTGCCCGCAGGTATCTTTACGCTGCCGGAGATTGGGCGGGTCGGATTGACCGAACAACAAATTCGTGAACAGGGAGTCGTCCCCAAAATAGGGCACTATCGGTATCGTGCATTAGGCAAGGCCCATGCAGTCGGGGACACGGTCGGGTTGGTGAAGATCCTGGCCGATCCTCAAACGGATCGCGTGCTGGGGGCTCATTTGGTCGGAATGCATGCAGCGGATCTGGTTCATGAAGCGGCGCTGGCCATGCAGTTGAATGCCAAGGTCCAGGACGTTGCCGGCATGATCCATGCGCATCCCACGCACGCCGAGGCCTTGATGGAAGCCTTCGAGGACGTGGAGGGCATGGCTATTCACCTGGCCAGGAAACGCTCCTGATGAGAGGATGGTCAATCAAACATTACCCAACGGCGTGCTCATTCGGAATCAAACTCATGCTCCTTGCAGGGATCATGGGATTTCTGTCTCTTGTGGGCTTGTTGCAGAGTCCGTCCCAGCCCACTCAATCCGAAGCATTGCCCGTGCGGCAAGCCGGCGTTGAAACGTCGTTGGGGCGACTCCCGGAGCCGCGCCTCGTTACGGTCGTGAACGTTGGTCGCGTCGATATTAATCGCGGTTCGGCAGAGGAGCTAGAGCGTTTGCCGGGGGTCGGGCCGGTCCTGGCTGAGCGCGTCCTTCGTTATCGGGAGAAAAATGGAAATTTTGCCTCCGTTCATGATATTCAAAACGTGAAGGGTATTGGCGTGAAACGGTTTGCGCGGCTTGAGCCGTACCTTCGCATTGATTCGAAAAATCCCTCGCCCGGCGAATAATTGTTTGTTTCAGGGTACCGGAATCCGATGCCAGATCGAGAATTGAGACGGCAGCTTGATCTTATCACGCGCGGCGTTGTTGCAGTTATACAACAGCGCGAGCTTGAGGATCGGGTCAAGGCTTCGCTGAAGGAGGGGAGACCCTTGCGGGTGAAGGCGGGGTTCGATCCCACCGCGCCAGACCTTCATCTTGGCCATATCGTTCTGATCCAGAAGCTGCGTCATTTTCAGGAGCTTGGGCACGAGGTCGTTTTTTTGATCGGAGATTTTACCGGCATGATCGGTGACCCGACCGGTGTCTCCGAAACGAGGAAGGTTCTGAGCAAGGATCAGGTTTTGGCCAATGCCAGAACTTATGAGCGACAAATTTTCAAAACGTTGGACCCTGAGAAAACGCGCGTCGAGTTCAACAGCCGCTGGATGCAGGACATGCGTGCCCAGGAAATCATTGAATTGTGTTCGCATTATAACCTGGCACGTATGTTGGAACGGGACGACTTTTCCAAACGTTACCGGGAGCAGAAGCCCATCGGGGTCCATGAATTTTTATATCCGCTGGTGCAGGGCTATGATTCGGTGGCACTCGAAGCCGACGTTGAATTGGGAGGCACGGACCAGACGTTTAATTTGCTTGTCGGGCGAGACCTTCAGCGCAATTGGGGCCAAGTCCCCCAAGTGGTCATCACGATGCCGTTGCTGGAAGGGACGGACGGTGTACGAAAGATGAGTAAAAGTTTCGGAAACTCCATTGCTCTCGAAGACGAACCCTCGGATATGTTCGGCAAGATCATGTCGATCAGCGATGACCTGATGGTTCGCTATTATGAGTTGCTCACCTCCGCTGATCTCGATGCGGTCAAGCAGCGCCATCCCAGGGAGGCGAAACTGGGCTTGGCGGAAGCCATGGTGGCGCGGTATCACGGGGCAGACGCCGGGCAACGAACCAAGGAGGACTTTGAACGGAAGTTTCACAAGCGGGAGTTTCCCGAACAACCTGACGTCACGATCACGTTGACGACGGCGGATTTTTCAGATCCGGAAAACCCCTCGATCGGGTTGGTGGATCTCCTCATGCAAACGGGGTTGTTGCCCAGCAAAGGGGAAGCGCGTCGCTTGATTTCTCAAGGTGCCGTGGTCATCAACCAGGAACGCCGTCAGGACAGCAATGCGATTCTGCCGTTGCGGTCGAACGAGTCGTACCAAATAAAAATCGGCAAACGGAAATATGCCCTGGTACAGGTCCGGATATAGCCCTGGGGCGGACTGACGCCGCAGAGGGACTCCCTTAGCCTCCTCACTCTTATACATAGCCTTGACTTGCATTCTGCGCCCTGCCTAGAATGAATTTCCTTCTTCAACTGTGAGCGGGTGTAGCGCAGTGGTAGCGCATCGGCTTCCCAAGCCGTTGGTCGGGAGTTCGAATCTCCTCACCCGCTCCAATCTCATGTGCTTTCTACGGGTAATTGCCACGAAAATAAACCTAAATGCCCGAATCTGTCATTGGTATGAGAATAGCTGCAATTTGTCATTCCCGACGTTAGTAATCGGGAATCCAGGGTCTTTCTCTTCTGCCCCTCCATTCATGCGAACCCGCCTGAAACAAAAACTCTGGATCCATCCCCGCAGTAGTAAGCAGGGATCCAAGTTTTATTGTCGAGGATGACAGATTGGTACACTTTCCCCATTTTCATCTCTTGGGGTGCAGGCGCAAGCCTGCATGAAGGATTCCTGCGAAAACAGGAATCCAGGGTCGTTCTTTTCGTCAAGAGAAGAAAAAGCAAGGACCCTGGATCCTCGATTTAGCTCCTCGATTACCAACGTCGAGGACAAGCGTCGAGGATGACAGATTGGTGCGAGGCGTCCCATTTTCATCCCTTGGTATGCAGGTTGCAGGCCTGCATGTGGTGGGGGATTCACGCTGCTTGCTCTCTTCTTCATGGATGGCGCTTCGGCCGGATTTTTGATTAGGTTTTGGTGTAGACGGAGAATAATGATCTTCCTATAATAAAATGACGATTCGCAGGAGAGGAGAGCCCAGAGAATACAAACTCTTGCAGAACGGACGACCGAGCTAGAGCAATTGTGCCGCAGCTACCACGTCTTTTCGGAACATCATCGTGTACGGGTATGCCTATGTGGATGGTAAGACGGTATGGGACATCGTCCACACCAAAATCCCTGTCCTTGCACGTGAAATTGAAGCGCTCCAGGCGGAAGCATGAGCGACTCGGTAACATCTCATTTACGCTCAAAGACAAGTTTCCGGTCGTTGAAAGAAAAGGTCAGAAAGACTAAAAGCATTTTCTCTCTTTTCAGCAATCCCTAAGATACAAATAAATACCTAACCCTCGTCCAGTAAATTCATGGCCAAAAACAGCACTTTTTCAGTCAACCCGAATATGAACCGTATATACAAAACTCTCTTGGAAATTTCTGAGGCTATTTCTAAAAATCGAGATCTGCATAGTCTTTTTCGTCATTTGGCAAAGCTTCTGCCCCAAATTGTGAAAGTCGATTTTGTTGCCCTTGACCTGCACGATCCTCAACGAAACGTTATAAAACTTTTTCTTATTGAAGCCAATGTTCCAGCCGACATTATAGTGGGTATGGAAAGCAGGCTGGATGAGCATCCTGCTGGAACGGTGTTTCAGACCCAACAACCCTTACTCGTATCCGATATTACTCAGGACAACCGATACCCTGACGTCTTTTCACGTATGCGCGATGACGGAGTAAATTCCTTGTGTATATTCCCACTGACTACGGCCGTCCGTAAACTTGGCGCCATTGTTTTTGCCAGTTGTGAAAAGGAGACGTACAAGGAGTCTTATTTTGAATTTTTGGATCAAGTCGCGAAACAAGTAGCCGTGGCCGTGGACAATGTCCTTCACGTTCAGGAACTCACGAAAGAACGGGATCATTCACGCCTGCTGTTGGAGGTGAACAATGCCGTTGTTTCAACGCTCAATGTAAAGGAGCTTTTCGCTTCCATCAGTACGTCCTTACGGAGGATTATCCCTAACGTAACGACAAGCCTGTATGCGTATGATTCGGAAACTCAGACTTTCCGGAGGCCTGCATTGGACTTCCCGGAAGGGAAGGGGTTCATCCAAGCTGGCACGGTCATTGGAAAAGATGACACACTCGTTGCAAAAGTTTTTCACAGCCGGAAGGCTTTAGCCTGGAATGAATCAGACCTCAAAAAGTACCACTCGGAGGCAGCACGACAATTGTTGGCTGAGGGAATGAAGTCTGGCGCGTGCGCTCCCCTTGTTCTCCGAAACCAGGTTCTGGGGACACTGAATATTGCGAGTTCCCAAGACCAGGTTTTCGGAGAAGAGGAGCTCGAACTGCTCACTCAGGTTGCGACGCAAGTGGTCATTGGGTTGGACAATGCCCTAGCTTACCAAAAAATAAAGGAACTGAATGAGCAGCTCGAACAGGAAAATGTTTATCTGAGAGATGAAATTCGAACAGAACATAATTTTGAAGACATCATTGGAGAAAGTGCCGAGTTGAAGCGTGTATTAAAACAACTGGAAATTGTAGCCCCCACCGATTCAACGGTGCTGATTCAGGGGGAAACAGGAACAGGGAAAGAATTAATTGCTCGAGCACTCCATCATTTGAGTTCTCGAAAAGAACGGCCCTTTGTCAAACTCAACTGTGCGGCAATTCCCACCGGCCTCTTAGAAAGCGAACTTTTTGGTCATGAAAAGGGGGCGTTCACCGGTGCGATTTCTCAAAAAGTCGGGCGATTCGAATTGGCGCATGGTGGGACTATTTTTTTGGACGAGATTGGTGAAATTTCTTTAGAGCTTCAGACTAAATTGTTACGCGTGTTGCAGGAGAAAGAATTTGAACGATTAGGAAGTACGCGGACGATTCAAGTTGATGTTCGTTTGGTCGCTGCCACGAACCGTGATTTGGAAAAGATGGTGGAGGCCAACCAGTTTCGTAACGACTTGTATTACCGTCTCAATGTG
Source organism: Nitrospirales bacterium (assembly GCA_012270585.1). GTDB lineage: Bacteria > Nitrospirota > Nitrospiria > Nitrospirales > UBA8639 > Bin75. The sequence goes on along the minus strand of JAAXIB010000025.1, from coordinate 9,016 downwards.
TTTCCTATCACAGTCCCTTCACTCCGAGATCGGCCTGAAGATATTCCCGTGCTCGTTCGGTATTTTACGCAGCGGTATGCGACGCAGATGAACAAACCCATAGAAACGATTTCTCAAAAAACGATGAACCACCTTATCCAATACCACTGGCCGGGTAATGTCAGGGAACTGGAAAATCTTATCGAACGGGCAGTGATTCTCTCCCAAGGGTCAGAACTCGTTGTCGCCTTGGAAGCACCAAAACAAAAACGTCAGACATCCCTTCCACCAATCGCTTCTTTAGAGACCGCTGAACGCGAACACATCCTCCGGGCCCTCCGAGAAACCAAATGGGTTATTGGCGGTCCCGCCGGGGCCGCGGCTCGTTTGGGTATGAAGCGGACGACCTTGTCTTCGAAAATGAAAAAACTCGGCATCTCCTGATCCTCATGTCATTTCGTCATGTGACGAAATATCGTCTCCAAGCTTACGTCACTTTTTCTTTCCCACCACCACAGGAAAACATTTTTCTCTAATAGTTCAACAAGTTAGTGCCAAGCACCCGTGTTTCTCCCATTGGGAATGATTTTTGCTGAATGACAGGCAGGTTCGCTTGCAATTTTATTAACGACCAAGACACAAGGATGAAAGGAGAATCAGATGACAAAGAAACAGGCTGCTCAATCTGACAAAAGGCAAATGACATCATGGGCTCTCGCAATTTTGCTCGTGGTTGTTGTTGCAATCAATCTTGCAGGTACCGCAATTGCCCAGCAAGTCGGCCGGGAATTGGCCGAGCAAGAGAGAGCCAACCTCGAGAACTTCGATGATCTGGATTTCAACGTCTTTACCAATCAGAAATGGGGTGAACTCGGAAGGAGTCATGCCCAGGACATAATCGTTCACTGGCCTGACGGGCGTACAACTGTCGGGATCGACCCACATATCGAGGATTTGAAGGCCATGTTCGTATTCGCGCCCGACACGCGCGTGACGGATCACCCCATCCGAATCGCTTCCGGCAATTGGACGGCCGTGACGGGAGTCATGGAGGGCACATTCAGCAAGCCAATGCCGATCGGGGAGGGCAAGACAATCGCTCCGACCGGCAAGGCTTTCAAGCTGTCGCTGGTGACCATCGGACGATGGGAAGGGAGCACGCTGGCCGAGGAATGGCTGTTCTGGGACAATCTCGCGCTTATGCAGCAGATGGGGCTTGCAGAGTAAGAGCGATCAAGGTTCGCAAGGGGCGGCGGCCAACGGAGTCGCCCCTTGAGTTCAGGCCAAAGCACCGGATTTCACGAAAGGTGTGAAAAAGGTTCCAGTGCCGGATGAGGCCGGTCGGAACGTTGAGTGCTCTCGATCTTGCACGCGCCCGCTTGCTCCATCTTCAATAGCTTCCTCTCACGAACCTTTTGGGCAAATAGCTACATCCGCTCTAAATTTTACAGCATTGACTTACCTGGAAAGACAACGATGCTCAGAATTGCCTTAGAAAAAACCCGGACCGGCTCAACCATTACACTTGAAGGTCGATTGGTTGGTCCGTGGGTGCCTGAGTTTCAAAAGTACTGGGAGACCCTTCGGGGTTCCGAAGAATACGAGAACATTCAGGTGAACTTGAAAGGTGTGACGTCCATTGATGAGCGCGGGAAAGCTCTCTTGCGACAGATTCATCAACAAAATGGAACCCTCATCGCCTCAGGATGTTTGACCAAGGCCATTGTGGAAGAAGTCACGGCTGAGCAGAACGTAACAAGGGACCGGCCACGGTTTGCTAATGGTTCCGGCAAGAAAGTACCATGAAAGCCCTGCATTTGGGGTTAGCGACAAGATGAGAAAGGTTGTGTGCATGAGTGAATCTCATGAAGTTTCTGGACTGAATGTCATCAATAAACCGGGAAGCCATCAAAGATCTTTTTCATGAACAAGCCATTTCACGGTAAAAAAAGTTCGGTCACCAAACTGGCATTGACGAGTCTTCTTCTTCCGCTGATTGGGTTGACTGCCTGCCAACAGGAGGGAGGACCGGCACCGGCGCCGGCACAGCCACCCCCTGAAGTGAAGGTCATGACCATTGTCGCTAAAACCATACCTGATGAGGTGGAATTTATCGGTCAGACGGCGTCCTTCCGGCCGGTCGAGATTCGGTCGCAGGTAACGGGAATCATCAAGAAAGTTTTTTTTGCCGAAGGCCGTGATGTCAGGAAAGGCGACAAGCTGTATCTTATCGATCCCGTTCCTTTTAAAGCGTCGGCCGCAAGTGCCAAGGGTCGGGTTGGTCAGGCTCTCGCTCGATTGGCACGGGCTCGTGCGGAGTTGGCGCGCGTCACGCCACTGCTTGCCGAACAGGCCGTGAGTCAAAAAGACGTCGATGACGCCATTGCGGAAAAGCTTGCAGCGGAAGCCGCGCTGGTCACGGCGAAGGGTGACTGGGAAAAAGCAAAATTCGATCTGCGAAACACCCTTATTGTCGCACCGGTGGCGGGACGACCCGAACGAAGCCAATTGTATGAGGGGCGGTTGGTATCGGCTCAAACCGACCTTCTCACGAGCATCCATCAAATGGATCCGATATACGTCAACGTGAACGTGCCGGAAAGTTACATCCTTCGGCGGCAACGAGAATTAGCCGCACGCCGCGTGGAACGGCCCGATCTTTTTCAACTGAGAGGAATGATGATCATGGCTGACGGGACTACCTATCCACACGAAGGCACGCTGGATTTTGCCGGGATACGATTTCGATCCGAGACGGGTTCGCTTTCGGCACGCTTCAAATTTCCCAATACGCGCCAGCATATGTTTCCCGGAGACCGGGACAATCGTCCTCTGTATTCCCTGTTTCCTGGGCAGTTTGTCAAAATTCGAGTCCGAGGTTACATGCGAAGAGACGCGATATTGGTTCCCCAGCGGGCCGTTCAGCAAGGCCCCAAAGGTCTATTTGTGTACGTCGTGAATGGCGAAGACAAGGTGGAACTCCGCCCGGTCACGGCCAGTTCCTGGCATGGACAAGAATGGCTCATTGAAGATGGGGTTCACGCAGGAAACCGGGTTGTTGTCGAAGGGGTTCAGCGTATTCGACCGGGAAGTCATGTCACCTCCGTTCCTTATCAGCCGCCCCTCCCGTCTGCGGATTTGCCGGGTTCTGAAGCAGCCCCGCAGGAGAAGGCGTGAGTCCTCATTTTTTTATTGATCGTCCGATCTTTGCGTCGGTGTTGTCGATCATCATCGTTGTCATCGGTCTTGGGTCGTTACAGATTCTGCCTGTCGCGCAATTCCCGCAGATCGTGCCGCCAGTGATACAAATCGACGCGAACTATCCTGGGGCCAGTGCCGAAGTCGTGGCCGAATCCGTTGCCCGGCCGATAGAGGTCCAACTTCCGGGAATTGATAATCTGCTGTATTACGATTCTACGAGTACAAACGACGGTCACATGACCATGCGGCTCACGTTTGAAATCGGGACGGACGTGGATATCGCCCAGGTTCAAACACAAAACCGGCAACGGCTTGCCGAACCGCAATTGCCGGATGAGGTGGTTCGCCAAGGCGTCACGGTCAAGAAAACGTCAACGAGTCTTTTGGCGGTCATTGCATTGAATTCCGGCAACCCCAAACATGATACGGTTTTTCTTTCCAATTATGCTCTTCTGCGAATTCTCGATAATATCAAACGATTGCCCGGGGTGGGAGACGTCTTCGTTTATGGCAGTCAGAACTACTCCATGCGTGTCATTCTCGATCCCGTCCGTATGGCTCAACTCGATCTCACGCCTACCGACGTTGCAAACGTGGTTCGTGAGCAAAATCGGGATTTTCCGGCTGGGCGTATTGGTCGTGAGCCTGCACCTCCAGGGACCGAACTCACCATTCCAATTATTACGCAAGGCCGTATGAGCAACGTCGAGGATTTCGAGAATATGATTGTTCGAGCGTATCCTGACGGATCCATGGTCCATCTGCGAGACGTCGCACGCGTTGAGTTGGGAGCTCAATCCTACGATCTTCAAGCACGATGGAACAGCAAACCCAATACGTTTCTCCTGACGTTTCTTGCTCCAGGGGCGAATGCGCTGGCAACGGTGAAACGAGTGCAAAACGAGATGGACCGACTCGCCCGGCAGTTCCCCGCGGGAGTATCTTACAATATTCCCTATAATACGACGAAATTCATTGAGGTCTCCATCAAGGAAGTGGTGGAAACCCTTATAGAAGCAATGATTCTGGTTATTTTGGTCGTATTTCTGTTTTTGCAAAGTTGGCGCGCGACCCTTATTCCGGCTATCGCCGTTCCGGTTTCCTTGATTGGCACGTTTATCGGAATGGCGGCTTTGGGTTTTTCGATCAACACGTTGACCCTTTTCGGTATGGTTCTGGCAATCGGCATCGTGGTCGATGACGCCATTATTGTCGTAGAAAACGTCGAACGCTACCTGACAAAAGGCGGCCTTTCAAGAAGAGATGCCGTAAAACAGGCCATGACCGAAGTGACGGGACCGGTGATCGCAAGCGTTCTCGTCCTGGCTTCAGTATTTGTGCCCGTTGGATTTCTTGGAGGAGTCACGGGCGAGTTATACAAACAATTTGCGATCACCATTGCGCTGTCCGTGGCCATCTCCGGGCTCGTGGCGCTGACGTTGAGTCCTGCCCTCTGCGCCACGATTTTAAAGCCCGGTCATCACGAAGCAAGAGGGTTTTGGAGATTTGCCAACCAACTTTTCGATTGGATGCAAAACTTCTATGTCAGCATGGTAGGGCAGATCCTTCGACGATCAATCATTTTTCTCGGCATTTTTGCCGTTCTCATATTCTGCGTGTGGGAGTTGTTTGTGAATATCCCCAGAAGTTTTCTCCCGGATGAAGATCAAGGGTACTTCATCGCCAGCATTCAACTCCCGGACGGGGCCTCAAAAGAGCGGACGCTTAAAGTGGTTGAAAAAGTAGAACGTTACTTCCAGGGAATCCCCGAAGTTGATTCAACGAGTACGCTGGCTGGTCAAAACTTTGTGTTCAATACGCGAGGAACGAATCAAGCCACCATGTTCGTTCCCCTGCACCATTGGGACGAACGCCGAGAAGCCCGCCAACAAGCCCAGTCCTTGATCGGCACTGCCTTTCAGAAATTTGCCGAAATCCCCGAAGCCCTGATTCTGGCGTTCAATCCTCCGTCTATTAGGGGACTGGGGGCCACCGGTGGGTTTTCAATCCAGATCCAAGATCCCAGTGGAGGTGAGTTCTCCAAGTTTGCCCAGATCACGCAGGAATTCGTGTCGAAAGCCATGCAGCATCCCGCTATCGCCTTTGCGAACACCAGCTTTCGGGTCAGTGCTCCTCGACTGTTTGCCCACGTGGACCGTGAGCGTGCCAAAGCCCTCGGTGTTCCAATCTCCGACGTGTTCGATACCATGCAGGCCTACTTTGGAAACTTATATGTCAATGATTTTGTCAAATTTGGTCGCGTGTATCGAGTCCAGACGGAAGCACCTCCTGAATACCGTTCGACGCCGGCCGATATCAGCAAGCTCTACGTACGCGCGCGGAACGGGTCAGAAAGCACCATGATCCCCCTGGATACGGTCGTGACGACCGAATTTACCAGTGGCCCGGACCCTGTCACCCATTTCAATGGCTTCAATACGGCGCTGGTGTTGGGAGGAGCAACGCCGGGTTTCAGTTCCGGGGAGACGCTCGATGCGCTTGAACAAGTCGCGGATGAAATTTTGACTCCACGGGGGTACGCGATTGATTGGAGCGGGATGTCTTTTCAAGAACGCCATGCGGGCGAACAAACCATCATGGTGTTTGCCGTTGCGCTTCTCATGGTTTTCCTGGTGCTGGCTGCTTTGTACGAAAGTTGGTCGGTTCCTTTTGCAGTTTTATTTGCGATCCCATTTGGAGTGCTCGGCGCCCTGAGTGCCGTTTGGGTTCGGGAACTGACCAACGACATCTATTTTCAGATTGGATTAATGACGTTGATAGGCCTCGCCGCCAAGAGTGCCATTTTGATCGTCGAATTTGCCAACAAGCTGTACGAAAGCGGGTACTCTCTATCGGATGCAGCACTCGAAGCGGCCCGCCTGCGTTTTCGGCCTATCGTGATGACGTCAATGGCGTTTATCCTGGGAGTGGTTCCTCTTGTCATAGCTTCCGGCGCCGGCGCAGCGAGTCGACATTCAATAGGGACCGGCGTATTCGGCGGGATGTTGGCCGACACGTTTCTGGCCATATTTTTCGTGCCGCTTTTTTTTGTGGTGATTCGAAAACTCATTGGCGGTGGCAGCCGTTCTTCGCCTGACGACGCAAGCGCCCAGAAACAACCTCCGTTGGATCAGGGAGAATTCTGACATGCGCTTTTTCCTTATCCTCCTGTTATCCGGCCTTGCGAGCGCATGCGCGCTTGGTCCTGACTACTCACGACCCGACGTGCAAGTCTCGGAGACTTTTCGCATGGTTGAGGAGCCGAAGTCCTTGCCTTCCATTGCGAATCTTCCCTGGTGGGAGTTGTTAAAAGATCCGACGCTCCAAGAACTTATCAACATCGCCTTGGCGGAAAACAGAGAGCTTCAACGGACGGTGTCGGCCATTGAGGAGTTTGAGGCGAGGTTGGCTGCCGCCCGAACGAGTTTTATCCCGCAGGTGGAGGGCAACTCCAGATTTCCATCACTGGGCCGCTCGGGAGGCTTGCGCCTGGACGGATTTCCCAGTGACTTCAGCTATTCCGTATTGGGCAATTTGGCTTGGGAGCTTGATGTTTGGGGACGAATCCGTCGGTCAACGGAGGCCTCGCTTGCGGACCTCCTGACCCGAGAGGAAAACCGGCGGGCGGTGGTACTGGCATTGGTCAGCGGAGTGGCCCAAGCCTATTTCGATCTTTTGCAATTCGACATGCAATTGGATATTGCGAAACGCACTCTCCAGTCTTGGAAAGAATCGGTCAGAATTGCCAAAGCCCGCCTCCGAAGGGGGGTAGCCTCCAAGTTGGATGCGGACCAATTTGAGGCTGAACAGGCGAATGCCGCGGCACGGGTGGCCGAATTCGAGCGCAGGATGATTCAGAAAGAAAATGAGTTGAGTGTATTACTCGGAAGAAATCCAACGGATATCAAACGGGGAAAATTATTGACGGAACAGGTGATGCCGCCTGAAGTGCCGGCCGGACTTCCTTCAGAACTGCTTCAGCGTCGTCCGGACATCTTGCAGGCAGAGCAAGCGTTGGCCGCGGCAACGGCCCGAATCGGTGCGGCAAAAGCGGCCCGATTTCCAAAAGTGACCCTGACGGGTATTCTTGGAGTGGCCAGTCCACGTTTATCGAATCTGTTTACCTCCGAAGGGACGTTCGGCGCCTCAGGTCTCAATCTGATTGGCCCACTACTGGACGCCAACGCTCTGGGCTTTCAGCAAGACGCAGCCGAGGCGCAGGCCAAGCAGACCCTTGCTCAATACGAACAAACCATTCTTGTTGCTTTCAAAGAAGTGGAGGATGCGCTGGTGGCTGTTCAAACCGCACGAGAGCAGCGCCAGGCTCAGATAGACCAAGTTGATGCCTTACGTTCGGCTTTACGGCTTGCAAATTTACGTTATCGTGGAGGAGTGACGAGTTATATCGATGTGCTTATTGCCAAGCGGAATCTGTTCGATGCGGAACTCTCTCTCACGGAAACGCATCGCCTGCACCTGGTTTCGGTCGTTCAACTGTATAAGGCCTTAGGTGGAGGGTGGTCGCCAAATTATTCGACTTAAGACCCTGCCGTACACAGAACAGATTTAATTGTCACCCCGGTAAAGCAAGAGAGACAGGAAGATAGGGGCGTCAGGCATGGCCGACTTGTCCGTCATGGCCGTCCGGGGGGAGTCCCATTGGCTGGTCGGTTAATGAATTGCCGCCAAACTCTTGCGCCATGAGAGTGCCGATCATTTGATGGAGTCGGGTATTCACCTCTTCCTCCGAGACGTGATCGGGAACTTGGATGTTAAAAACAATTTGGACGTTTTTCATAAAAGTACAGACTCCCTCCTCGTTGCGTGAATCAACGATTCTTCTTGTGTAGCATCCCCCTTTTTGGATTTGTACACTTCTTCATTGCAGTTTGCAATGGTACTGGAGGCAGGATGCATGCTTCTTGTGATGAACAGGAGGACTTGGGTTCCCTTGTGATGCATCGTCTTGATATACTTTTCTCATGACAACGTTGTGTCCAGGCTGCCGATGTCCCACTTCTTGGGATTCGAATCCATTTCATCCGTTCTGCTCGGAACGGTGTCGAGTCGTTGATCTTGGAGCTTGGCTTAATGCCGCGTATCGGATTCCTGAAGATTCCCAGCAGCCTGCGCCCATTCCAGTCGAGGAGTCTCCCTCAAAAGATCCGTAAACCGGTCTTTCGGATCAGAGAGTCTCATGGGAAAAATTATTACGGCCCAACGAAAGGAGAATGAAGCGCAACTCGCCGAAACCTACATCCGCACCTATATTTTGTTCCCATCAGGGTTGCTGGGTTTGTTGGCCATGATTATCGGAATTCTTGCGTTGGTGTATCAATTATTTGTCGAGACCTATGATGAGTGGACGTTTCTCAAAAGTTCGGGACTGATGCTGGCCGGCATTCTGCTCGGGTGGGGGCAAACGCGCTATCACCGTTATTTGTTTCGAGCGTTTCCTGAATTTTGGGCGAGTCGCATGCGATCCTCCAGCAGCCGGGGAACGCAACGACTCAAAAAAGCTTCGGTGGAAGTGGAGTTACGGCATGCGGGCCGGAGTTTGGTGCCGCTGGTCTACGTGTTGGGGATCGGATGTTTGATCGGGCTGTCGGCGTGGAGCTTCAGTTCCGGTTCCTTGGACTATATGGCGGCTTTTGCCTTGCCGTGGGCGGGATTTTTCTGGGGCAAGTTGTTTACCTGGCGGTCCGTCATCCCTCCGTTGACGGGTAAAAAATAAACAAAAATTCTACCCCACCTGACCTCCCCTTACAAAGGGGAGGAAGCCGGACAACGACGATTGCTTGAGCCATCCGATTCCCCTCCTTTGTTGTACTGTCCC
>JAAXIB010000050.1 GCA_012270585.1 Nitrospirales bacterium | reverse complement strand
GGCCTTGCGCAAACTCCGCCACCCGACCCGGAGTAAAAAACTGCGCAGTTTTGCCGAAGGATTTTAATATTTGAAACCGGCTCAAAGGGTCCTGCACGAACGTGCAGGACCCTTTTTTTATGAAGTCGAACGACATCAGGCTCGTGAGGCGATGCAGAATCGTGGGCCTTGGTGGTCTCCCGAGAACTTTACTTTTTGACGAGGGCAGGGGTACTCTTTTGAGGTTCATGAAAGTGAAACATCTCGAAAACATGGATGGTGCAGCCGCATGAACAGGACCGAACGAAGACGGCAAGCCAAGTTGATGACCAAGTCTCCAACGTCGTCAAGCACGGTGGTTGCCAAACAATTGTTTGAGGAGGCGGTCGACCACCATCGGGGCGGGAGATTGTCCCAGGCCGAAACCTGTTATCAACAAATCCTCACGCAGGATCCGACCCATGCCGACGCCCTCCATTTGCTCGGGTTGGTTGCGTACCAGCAAGCCCGGTATGATCGGGCACTTGACTGCATCACGAAGGCCATTCAACGCGATGCGACAAAGGCGCTCTATTTTTACAACCGGGGGCTCGTCCATCAAAAGCTCAATCAATTACACGAGGCTGAACGTTCCTACCGGCAGGCTCTCTCGCTCAAGGGCGATTATGTCGAGGCGTTGGGAAATCTGGGCAACGTCTTGCGGGAAAAAGGAGAACTGGACGAGGCCTGCGCCACCTATAAGCGGGTCTTGACGATTAAACCCGGTCATCCGGAAGGGTACAACAATCTGGGCGTGGTCCTGAAGGAACAGGGCAAGAGAGACGAGGCAAGGGACGCGTATCAACGGGCCATTGCTCTCAATCCTGACAATGCCGAGGCTCACTGTAATCTCGGCGCGATCCTTTTTGAATGCGAACGTCTCGACGAGGCGATTGCTCGGTTTCAGCACGCCGCATCCATCAAACCCCATTACGCGAAAGCCCATCATCATCTGGGATTGGCCCTGTTGTGGAAACAGGATATAGAGGGAGCCCTGCACGAACTCCGCACGTCGGCCCATTTGACGCAAGACCACGGAAAGCCCGTGCAGGTTGATACGCTCTATGCTTCCCGGATTAAACATGACGCAGAGCAAATTCGATATTTGGTCGAACGCGGATTGTTGAGGCAGCCCGATTCCCGATATCCGGCAACCCTTACCGCGTTACGACAGAAGGTATTACGATCAGGGGAGGCGAACCAGCGAATCCACCTCAGTCGGGAAGAGGCTCAGGCCCTTGCTCCGTCAGTGAATAGAATCCTGCATTATGCCGACAATCCTGCGTTGCCCCAGGGAGCGTTGAATCCGGAATTGGACGTGGAAGACATTGAGCGACGCTATAACACGAGTCGCCCTGAAATCATTTATATCGATGCGTTGTTACGACCCGAGGCCCTCCAGGCTCTGCGGCAATTTTGCTGGGAATCCACGATATGGAAAAAAGATTATGAAGACGGATACATCGGGGCATTTCTGGGTGAAGGGTTTTCCTCACCGTTATTGTTGCAAGTGGCCGAAGAATTACGCACCGCCTTCCCGGGGATCTTTCAACAACATCGGTTGCTCCAAGCCTGGGCGTTTAAGCAGGATAGTGCCCGTCGTCCCTTGAAAATTCACGCCGATGCGGCAGCCGTCAACGTGAATTTTTGGATAACTCCCGATGACGCGAATCTCGATCCTGCGAGTGGGGGCTTGATTGTTTGGGATAAGGAGGCTCCACGGGAGTGGGATTTCAAGGTGTACAACTCGACGGTGTTTCAGCCGAAGATTCGGGAGTTCCTGAAACAAAGCGGCGCGTCGCCCGTGAAGGTCCCCTATCGGGAAAACCGGGCCTTGGTCTTTAATTCCGATCTCTTTCATGAATCAGACACCTGTGTGTTTCGGGACGAATATGAATCCCGACGGATCAATATCACCTTCCTGTACGGCCGACGACGCTCATTCTGTGATTAACAGCCGTTCCGCAGAGATTCGTCAAGAATCATGAGAAAAGGGCGAGAACAGAAACCGGGCAGCCCGTTACAGGCTGATGAAGCGATCGCAGCCCGTAATGATTTGGGAGAGGACCACTAATCCGCAGAACGTCACTTCCTGACCGTATCCTTCCGTGGACACCTTGTGCTGCTGGCATCCGTACGCACAGACGTTCAATTTGACGCCTTCCGACGCCAGACTGAGGATCGCCGAGTTTTCCAGGTTTTTCACGCCCTCATCGATGAGATACAAGTACACGTTCACGTGAGAACGCAGTGCCTCACGGCTCAACTCGGCGACCACGTCCGCATTGGGATGGGAAGGCGGGTTCGACAGAAGCAATCCCAACTTTTTGCCTGCCAGATCGTTCATGGGAACAATGTCCTGAAAAAAGTAAGAGCCCGACTATACTGTTGCCAAAAGAGGGGGTCAAGAGAGTCGCAGGCATAACGGAAGCGATTCTGTGAAGGAATGGGTGTTATGGACGTTGCATGGATTGATGCCGTTGGCGAAATGCCAGCAGGTAAACGCCGCAGTTCAGGAGAAGCACAAGAAGACCGAGGACGACTTGGTTCTGTCCGGTTAACCCTGCCGGATAAAGAAGAGGCAGGACGTAATGCTCAATGAAACCGGATTGATAGCCCCGTCCTCCTCCCGTTTCCCGGAGCCAATGCTCCAAAGGCGTGAGCGGGCAGATCCAGCCGGTGAATTCAATCAAGGCTCCCCAAACCGCCGCGGGAAGGTGGAGCCACATCACCCACCGCCATTTCAGAATCAGGAGTCCTCCGAACAGGACAAAAAGAACGAAGGTGAAATGGAGAAGGACGAGGAGATCAGCCAGCCGGTGATAGAAAAGCGTCGACACTCCCAATCAGCTTGTCCCACGGAGAGAAGCGGTGGCAACGGGTTGAAAGAAGGGAAGGGCCGTCGGCCCGTGATTCATCACGACAACGTCGAGACGGCCTGAGAGAACTTATTGGATCTCAATCGCACCGCCTTGCAGATCGACGTCCACGTCTTTCAGTTCCATCTTGTTCCCGACGTGCCAATGTTCGGCCGTCACCTCGGACACCGTCCCGCCCGGCAAGTAAAATTTGGCTTGTGGGACTTGGATGCCGTGCTCCCCATTTTTTTTGACGAAAAACACCACGCCTTTCAGCGTGTTATCAATCACCGTCACCGATTCGTGATCGGCCCGGAGCTCGAAGCGGCCTTGGTCATTGGACGTCCATTCGTTGCGTTCCAGCTTGGCAACCTGCGATCCGGCAGGATTATAGAGGTCCATGCTCAGGAGGATGCTTCCGTCTTCAGCCTTTTGTTCCACTTTGAGCAGGTCTTGGTCCTGCGCCACAAAAATTCCGTTCGTATTACGAAGTTGATTTGAACCGATTGTAATATCCATGGTTGTCCGATGTTGGGTGTGGTTTCACCTTGGCCGGAGGCCCTCTCCCGTCCCGATACAAGGAACGAAGATACCGACTTGAAAAGCCAGGGTCAACCGGCAGTGACGTAGTCATGACCGTCGTTTGATTTTCTCATGGCCTTGCGATACATCTATCGCTTCAACACACTTATTCTTGGGCGAGAGGGAGCGATGCAAGTTTCATTGATAGGTACGGGCTTAATGGGAACAGCCATGGCTGAGCGGCTGATGACTCTCGGCCATGACGTCGTGGTGTATAACCGAACGGAAGAAAAATGTACGGCCCTTCAACAACGAGGTGCTCTCAGGGCACGGTCTGCCGCGGAGGCGATCGAGGCTTCGAAGTGTACCATCCTCACATTGGCCGATGCGCCGGCCATACAGGAAGCCTTGTTCGCTACCGGGAGACCCAACGTTCAAGATCGGACGATTATTCAGATGGGGACGATTGCTCCGGCTGAAAGTATCGCACTCGGCCAGGAAATTCGAACGGGTATCGGAGACTATTTCGAGTCGCCGGTCCTCGGAAGCCTTGCCGAAGCGAAAGCCGGCCGCCTCCTCGTCATGGTCGGCGGGAAAGTCGAACACGTGGAACGATGGCACGAGGTGTTGAAATGTTTTTGCGAAGAACCCTTGCTCGTGGGGCCGATTGGGCAGGCGGCCGCCTTGAAGCTGGCCTTGAATCAACTCATTGCGACCCATATCACGGCTTTTTCCTTAAGCCTGGGCTTGGTGCAGCGATCGGGCGTCGAAGTCGAGACGTTCATGAACGTCCTGAGACGAAGCGCCTTGATGGTGCCCATGTTCGAGAAAAAATTGCCGCGTTTATTGACCCGTGACTACGCCCGCCCCAACTTCTCGACCAGGCATCTGTTAAAGGACGTCGAGTTATGTCTGAACGCGGCGCGGGACGCGAACCTGGCCACCCCGGTCCTCGCCGGCATCTGCGGGATCCTGGAAGAGACCGTCGGGCAGGGCCTGCAAGACGCCGATTATTCCTCGGTCTTCGAAGCCGTAGTTCCGAAAGAACCGTCGTCCCCGTTGTCGTCGCGCGAATCTGAAAGGGGATGAATGAAGTACCGTACCCCGTCAATCTGCACGACGGGCATAATCAGCCCCTGTTCCACGCCGTCATGAGAAAAGGCGTAGATGATGGATTCCCAGGGATTCAATATGCCGGTGAAGAGGATGCCGATGTCCACCGGTTCTCCCTTTGCTCTGCGATCCTGGATCGTCTGAAGTCCGGCCGCTGAAGGCACGGCCACCATTTCATGAGGCAGTCTCAGGGGTTTGAATCGGACAAGGCCCCAGGTCGTTTGAGTGAACTCGGGGCCCATGCCCACGGTGAATCCTCGATGGGATTCATGGTATTCGCCCAGGACGCCGGACCACCAAAACGCCACTCGCTGTCTCAGGAGTTGATGCCCCTCCCGTGCTGCATCCCGCTGCCGGTTGAAGTCAAAGAGCCTGGTTCCGAGTTCTTCGCCGGGCAGGTCATGCAATTGATCCCAGTCCGGCGGCTGCTTTTCCAATTCGTTGAGAAACAGCTCCTGGTCCGCGGGTGTGAGCAGGGTGCGAATGGATTCGTCGGTGAAAAGGCCGCGAGTGTGAGGGAGGCGTTCCAACGGTTGAATGCCCGATGGCGGGCCGGTGCCGGCGATACAATCGATGGAGAGCAAAAGTGAAAAGATAATCGAAGGCAGAACGCAAGACGCGGCCGGGAAAAGAAACGTTCGGCGATTCATGACGACGGCACCGGAATCCGATTCTCGTTGATGAACAGGTGAATTTTTTTCATGTACGCCGTGACGGAATCTCCCGCGTGTTCCCGAAGGACGGGAGAGGGTCGTGCCACCAGCGGCTGTCCCTTGACGATGAGATACACCACGGCATCACCGCCGAGGTGTTCAATCAGGTCGATGGTTCCGGAGACTGCAACGTGTCTCGACCCCGGAGGCTCGAAGGTCACGTCTTCAGGCCGGACCCCCAAGGTTGCGGTCCCGGAGTCTGCGCCTGCTAGGTCGTGAGCCTGAAACGGCACCCTGAGCGTCAAATCTCCCGCGCACAATTCAAGGTCCTGTTGATGGAGGCGATAGGAGCCCTCGAACAAGTTCATCGGAGGATTGCCGATGAACCAGGCGACAAAGGGATTGACGGGTTCATGATAAATCTCATCGGGCCGGCCGATCTGCTGAATCCTGCCGTGATTCATGACCGCAATGGTGTGCCCCAGCGTCATGGCTTCGGCTTGATCATGCGTCACGTAGATCATGGTGGTGCCCAAGCGCCGGTGCAATTTCTTCAATTCCACCCGCATGGAAGCCCGAAGGCGGGCGTCCAAATTCGAAAGGGGTTCGTCAAAGAGAAACAATTTGGGCTTCCGAACGATGGCTCGACCCATGGCAACGCGTTGCTGTTGACCGCCCGAGAGTTCCTTGGGCTTCCGGCCAAGCAGGTCGTGAATCTCCAATAACGCGGCGGTTTCAGCGATACGTTCTTCAATGACGGGTTTGGGCTCCCCGCGCATTTTCAACCCGAAGGCCAGGTTTTCTCTGACCGTCATATGCGGGTAAAGGGCGTAGTGTTGAAAGACCATGGCGATGTCACGGTTCGAAGGGGACAGGGTATCTACGCACAGTCCTCCGATGTTCACCGAGCCACGGGTTTGAGGTTCGAGCCCGGCGATAATGCGAAGCAACGTGGATTTTCCGCACCCCGATGGACCCAACAACACGACGAATTCACCATCACCGGCTTCAAGTGAAACGTCATGCAGGACCCGGGTCCGGCCGAAGGTTTTCTCGATGTGTCGCAGCGCCAATCCAGCCATACCTTAACCCTTTACCGCACCGGCCGACAGGCCGCTGATGATCCCGCGTTGAAACAGGAGGACGATGACGATTAACGGCAACGTGGCGATCACGGAGGCGGCCGCTATTTCTCCCCACGGCATGATGAATTCTCCCTGAAACAGGGCAATGCCCACCGGCAGGGTTTGACGCTCGGGGTCGGTGAGAATCAGCAGGGCAAAGAAAAATTCGTTCCACGCATAGATAAACGTGAGGATGGCCGTGGTAAACAGCCCGGGAGCCGCAAGCGGGATCACGACTCTGTACAACGCTTGCCATGTCGTACAACCGTCGACCTGCGCGGCTTCTTCCAACTCGAAAGGCAGTTCTTGAAAAAACGCAGTCAGGATCCAGATTGCAAGAGGAAGGGTCAGTGAGACGTAAGGGAGGACCAGCCCCCAATGGGTATTCAGCCCCCCGAGGCGTTCCAGGATTTGCCAGACCGGTCCCGCAATGACGATGGGTGGGAACATGGCCACACAGAGCAGCCCAACCAGGATCCACGCTTTTCCCGGCGGCCGCAGCCGCGCCAGGGCATAGGCGGCCGGTGTCGCGACGGCCAGCGCGACGACGGTGGTGGCCCCGGCCACGATCACGCTGTTCCGGATATAGTGGAACAGTCGTTGTTCGATCAGCGCCGAGGTATAAAAGGCGAGGCTGCCGTCAGGCCACCAGGTCGGGGGAATCGCCTCGACTTGGATTTGTGATTTGAACGAGGTCAGGACAAACCAAAGAAAAGGACACAGGCTGCCCAGCACGGCCAGGAGAATCCCACCAAGCAACACCGGACGGTTCCTCATGCCGGCTCCCGTTGCATGAGTTTGGTTCCGACGGTACGGACGTAGAACAGGGAGAGAATCGCTATTGCGACAAAGACCGTGACCGAGATCGTGGTCCCATAGCCCACGCGTCCCTCGGTGAAGAGGGTTTTATAGCCGTAGAATTGAAGCACTTGCGTGGCGTCACCGGGGCCGCCTTGCGTCATGACAAAGACGAGGTCGAAGACCCGAAACGCATCGATGGTTCGAAACAGCAGAGCAGTCAGGAGCGCGGGTTTCAGCAGGGGAAGCGTGATATGCCAAAACCGCTGCCATGCCGTCGCTCCATCGATACGCGCGGCATCGTAGGTCTCATCGGGAATGACTTGCAGCCCCGCCAAAATAAGGAGGCCGGCAAACGACGACGTTTTCCAGACGTCGGCCAGGACGATTGCGCCGAAGGCCATCCACGGATCGGCCAGCCAGGGGACATAGGCGTCCACCTGATCACCGAAGAGGATCGCGTTGACGGCGCCGTATTGATCGTTCAACAGAAACCGCCACATCTGGGAAGCCACCACCGTGGGAATCGCCCATGGAATCAGTACGGCCGCCCGGACCCATCCTCGCCCTTTGAAGCGTTCGTGAATGACCAGCGCAATGCCCGTGCCCAGGAGCAGTTCCAGAGTGGTCGAGAGCAGGACGAAGCCCAGCGTGACCACGAACGCTTGATGGGCGACGGGGTCGTGGAACAGTTCCAGGTAATTGCCGAGTCCGACAAAGGACCGTTCCGGGCCTGGGAATTTCGAGTAAAGGCTCAGCAAAAACGAATCCATTGCCGGATAGAGCGAAAAAACGGCAACGACCATCAGCGCCGGAACGACCATCAACCGGCCGGTGGTGCGATTTTGGGTCGATTGCGTCATAAGGAAAACACGTTTTGTTCACACTCTGCTCGCCCCCTGGAAAGGGGAGAGGACAGAGGTGAGGGGGTCGGCCTCAATAGGTGGAATCCGATGGAAGGATCATTTTTTTGCATCTTCTATCAAGGACAAAAACTGATTGATTTTCCGATCGGCTTCTCGGGCTTCTTCTATAATATCCGTCTCGGGAAAAGCCAATACCCGACTGAAATACCGCTGGAGAATATGCGAAACAATCGGATACACGGGAGTACGGGGACGCGGTTGGGCGGTTTGAAAAACCGGAAACAGCTCTTTGTATTGGGGGTTGGCGTGGAGTACCTCCGGGTCGGCGTACAGCGCAAGACGCGAAGGAGCCAATGACGCATGGATCGCAAAATATTTCTGCAATGCAGGACTTGCCATGAATTCGATGAAGGCCCACGCCGCGTCGGGATGTTGCGAATAGGCGTTGATGCCGTAGAGCCATCCACCCAAGGCGGACGTGCTCTTGCCTTCGGAAAAACGTGGAAGAGTGGTCACGCCGACATTCCCCACGATCTTCGAATGCCGGGGATCATTCGCCAAGCCCCACGCATATGGCCAATTGCGATGAAACACCGCTTTTCCCTGGATGAACACGGCGAGGGATTCGGACTCCTGATAGGTCAGCGCAGCCGGGGTTGCAAGTCGTTGAATGATCTGCTCCCGGACGAATCGCACCGCGAGCAAGGATTCGGGCGCCGTCAAATTCGAGCGCCTGCCGTCTGCCGTCAGAAAAGAGCCGTTGTGACTGCCCACGAACTCCAGCATGTCGCACACCAGCCCTTCATACTGCTTGAACTGGCCGCTGTAGCCTCTGAGGAGTGGCTGTGCGATTCGTTCGCCTTCCAGAATCGTCTCCGCCTGACGCACCAGTTCATTCCACGTCGAGGGTGGTGATAATCCATATTTCTCCAAAAGGTCCTTGCGGTAATACAGCATGCCGCTGTCGATGCGGGAAGGCACTCCGTAGATCTGGTGCCGATACATCCCCGAGGCGATCGTGGCCGGCAAAAACTTCTCGCGTTCGTTCCGGGGAAAATACGCATCAAGCGGGAGGGCCCATCCCGCGGCGGCAAACTCCGCCGGCCAGATCACGTCCATAAGGAACAGGTCGAGCGAAACGTCGCGGTTTTTCAACTTCTGCGTCAGTAAGTCGTGATAGGCCGTTGAGGAATGCGGCGCAATTTCCCGTTTGACGCGGACGTGGGGGTGGGCTTGCTCAAATCGCTGAATAGCCTCGTCCCAGGCTCGCGGATGATCCGCCTTCCACGTGACGAAATGAAGGGTGACTGGCGGTGAACCGTGATGATCGGCAGGCAATTCCTGGCCGTGCGTGAGGGGGACGTTGTACAGGAACGCCGCGGCGAAAAGCCCGGCTGCCCATGGCGAGGGGCGACGAAGCGGTGAACTCGCCGTAATGCAGAAGGAGACGTGAAAGCCGTTCACGTAGCATCTAGAGAGGTCGAATCGGGACAACGCGAATGGTTTCAAAACGGTTCACCCCCTGATCTTCACGCAAGCAACAAGTCGATACACCGATCAGACTGCAATAATGTGGGCATCAAACACAACAATGCCCGTCGCTTGCCGCTGCCGACGGTCTGCCGTCCGTCCCCATGAAAGTATTGACACCTCTTCCCGAAAAGCGATATATACGTCTCGCTCCCCCACATTGACCGTCAATCCGCCTGGCCCTGCGAGAACGATCCTGGCAAGCTGGGTGCATTTCCCGATACACCCCGGAACTGCCAGCTTCTCTCACAGGTCAGCGTCGTGGAGTTTAACGGTTAGACTGCGAGAGGGACGTATGAATGGTCATTGCGCAAATCCTGATGGAGTAAAAATTTTTCTATGAGCACAATCAAAGTTGCCATTGTCGGTGTGGGCAATTGTGCCAGTTCCCTCATTCAAGGGATCTACTACTACGGCGCTAAAAAGCCCGATGATGCCATTGGTTTGATGCATTGGGAAATAGGCGGGTATCGGCCGTCGGACATTGAGATCGTGGCTGCCTATGATATCGACAAACGCAAGGTCGGGACGGACGTGAATAAAGCCATCTTCGCCGAACCCAATTGCACAACGGTCTTTTATGCCGATGTGCCGGAAACGGCCGTACGGGTCAGAATGGGGAACATCCTGGATGGGTTTTCCCACCATATGAGTGAGTACCCCGATCAGTACACGTTTGTCGTCGGGAAGGAACCCGAACCGACAAAAGACGACGTTGTCAGGACGTTAAAAGAGTCCGGCGCCGAGGTGCTCCTGAACTATCTGCCGGTCGGCTCGGAAAAGGCCACGCGGTTTTATGCCGAATGTGCCTTGCAGGCCGGCGTGGCCTTTATCAACAATATCCCGGTGTTTATTGCCAGCGATTCGCTGTGGGCGAAGCGGTTCGAGGAGAAAAATCTTCCCCTCATCGGCGACGACATCAAGGCCCAGTTTGGGGCTACCATTACACACCGTATGCTGACGGACCTCTTCAAAAAGCGAGGGGTCAAACTGGAAAGAACCTATCAGTTGAATACGGGAGGGAATACGGACTTCCTGAACATGCTCAATCACAGCCGGTTGGTCTCGAAAAAGGAATCAAAAACGGAAGCCGTGCAATCCGTTGCGGCCAGGCGGATAGACCATGAAAATATTCATATCGGTCCGAGCGATTACGTCGCGTGGCAAAAGGATAACAAGGTCTGTTTCCTCCGCATGGAAGGAAAATTGTTCGGCGACGTTCCGATGAACCTGGAGTTGCGGCTGTCCGTGGAGGATTCTCCCAATTCCGCGGGCGTGGCCATTGATTCCATTCGGTGTGCCAAGCTTGCACTCGAACGCGGGCAAGGGGGCGTGTTAACCGCGCCTTCCGCCTATTTTTGCAAACACCCGCCGGAGCAGTTCAGCGATAGTGAAGCCTATCACATGACCAGAGAATTTATTGACGGAGGGCGGGCGTGCTGAATGGTTTGAGGAACTGATTGCCCACTTCGTGGAGGATGAGAAACGGATTCCGTTCATGTGCGGGAAGCCGCAACTAAAGGGTGAATCATGGACGGCAATCCCACGATGTACGACCATTTTTCGCATGTCGCTTCTTCGTACAGACAAATTCGACAAACCGATACGGAGCCCATCCTTTTCATCAGTGAACGCTTGAGGGGGTTCTCCCACGTCCGGGCCGCGGACGTGGGATGTGGCGCCGGACGCTATGACTTGTTGCTCTTCCAATACGTTAAGAACCTGCATTTGACGTGTATCGACCTGAATGAGTCGATGTTGCAACAAGTCTCCGATTACCTCACGCATCATCACGTTTCACAATTCGAGACCCTCAGGGCGAACGGCAATGAGATTCCCCTCGACGACCTGTCGATGGATTGTGTGCTGACCTTTAATGCCGTTCATCATTTTGATCTGGTCCGGTTTTTGGAAAATGCCCTCAGGGTGAGTAAACCGGACGGAAAAATTTTCATCTACACCCGATTGAGAAGCCAAAACGCGAGAAACGTCTGGGGACAATATTTTCCATCCTTCACGGAAAAAGAAACCCGCCTCTATGAACTGGATGAATTTGAAGCAGGGATACGGGCCGTTGGGGGTGTACGGCTGGAACGGGTCAAACCGTTTCACTATCGACGAAAGGCCACCGTGGCACAATTGGTGGAAAGAGTTCAGGCGAAGCATTACTCCACCTTTTCTCTTTATGCCGACGAAGAATTGAAGGACGCCTTGGAAATCTTTCAAGCGAGTCTCAAACGTGAATCCAACGAGACCGTTGAATGGGTTGATGAAAATACGTTGTTGGTGCTGGAGAGAGGGAACTGATCTTCAGGTAAAGGGCCGTGAATGAATCAGGAGCGCATCAAATACTCGTAATGCTTCCGGTTCTCTCCCGATCCTCGGCCGAAATAGTGCCATTTCGGAAAATTGAAGTCGGACGTGATGGATGTGGGTTGGAGAAGCACGGCTCTTAAGAATGATTCCAGGTCAGGCACGTTGTAAATATTCATGTCGAAATCCCATTGATCGAGCTGATTCAACAGGCCGACCATGCCCGGCGTTTTCCAGCCCAGCGAGAAGCGGTTGATGCCCCATTCGCAAAACAGCTCGAGGGTCTCCCGGGTCTTTTCAGGAAGCCTGATGATCATGGGGGCGAGAAAGTCTATGGGGCATTGGATGATGGCCTCGGGATAAACCGCAAACAATTCAGCAAACCCTTCTTTTTGCAGCACGTCCACGTTTCCATTGAACCATAGGTCCCTACTCTCAACCTTGTGAAGGCTCAGCAGGACGAGTACCTTTTCCAGGAGGACGACGTTTTCTTTGAGATCGAGTTTGATGGATTTGCCCAGTTGCTGAAGTGTGTCCAAGGCATCGTCCAAAAGCATGAACTCCTCACCTTCAACTGCAGGCGTTTCGGTAAAGGAATCATGGCGGAGGATGACGTGCTCTCTCATCGGATCAAGACGCACGTCGAGTTCAGCCCATTGGACGTTGGACGTGGCGAATTGCCGTAAGTTCGCCTTGTCGTTCACCCCATGCCAGACAAACTGGACGTGTCGGGGCAGGGTACGTTCAGGAATCAGCTCCGTGAGATCATATTTTTTGCCTCTCACCGAATGGGAGGGCAACTGTTTACGCTTGGACTCAAAGATGGTATTGGCATGGAGCAGGAGAATTTCTTGATGGAGATCCTGTTCAGAGACGACCAGAAGATTTTCCGGCTCGTTATCGATGTATCCGAATATCCTATACCCTTTTCGTTGAAAATCCCGGATCCCTTCCGCCTTGGAAACACTGACGTGCTTTTCCCAGCCATGAGGGTTCATGTAAAGCAGATCATTCGAAAAAGTGACCTTGTATTCCTTGCCTAACGCGTTCAGGGAACGAAGGGTATCGGCTCGCAGGTGTTCGGGTCGTCCGGTATTGAGGCCCACCGAGGTATTCGGTTGCATCTGGAACCACCGGATAACCTCCATCACGCCTTCAAAGGGACGGTGCGATTCCAGGATGGAATCGGAGGACCAGCGATAGGTGACGTACCAGTTGATCACTTCTTCCCTCTGCTTTTGGGAAGGAACGAAGGTCCCGACTAATGAGTCTATCAGGTTTTCGTGCACCTTGACGTCCGAAACCGTCAACGTGTTGAAAAACCCGGTGGAATGCCGACGGTCGAAAGACTTGAGAACGTACACAATCATGTACCGCATATCCAAAATAGTCCCGTCGATATCGAAGATGACCATTAGTTGATCGGCAGGATGGAGACTCCTTGTTTTTTCGTAATGCAAGGAGAGTTTTTTCATCCAATTTTTTTCTTTGACCATCATGGCAATCGTGACGCCTCTTCCGGAAACAATCGGAAAAATTTTCTGCAACAAATACCTAAGGTTCTTATTCTAATCGTAGATCCGGATTATTACGTTGGCATGAAACGAGTATTAATACGGTGTAAAGATGAGCGGCCTCGATATCCCGTGAACGGGGAGAGGCGATGATTGCCCTCACCCGCCAGCCTGCGTTTTCACTTGTAAATTGTGAAGTCGAGTACGTTCCGCGAGAAAGGATCGACCTTCATCTGGCGCGCCGGCAACATGAAGCGTATTGCCGGACCCTGCGGCAAATGGGTGTGTCGGTTGAAGTCCTTGCACCTGAAGAAGCGTTTCCCGATAGTGTCTTTATCGAGGATAACGCCATTATCCTGGATGAACTGGCGGTAGTGACGTCGATGGGGACGCCGTCGCGGCAAGGCGAACCCGCGTTGCTGGTTGACATTCTTGCCCGGCATCGTCGCCTCGTGAAGATATCGCCGCCTGCAACGATTGAAGGCGGAGACGTATTGCTCATGGGAAAAAGGTTGTACGTCGGAGTATCGACAAGAACGAATCGTGCGGGTGTGGATGCCCTCAGGGCGATAGTGGAATCTTTGGGATACGGAGTGAGGCCCATCGAGGTGAAGGCATGCCTCCATCTGAAGACGGCGTGCACGTCCCTCGATGATGAGACGTTGTTGGTGAATCCTGCCTGGCTTGATTCGGATGCCTTGGGGTCGTTCCGGTTGTTACACGTTCCGCCCGAGGAGCCGTTTGGAGCGAACGTTTTGCGTTTGCCCGGGGGGGCGCTGATTCAAGCGTCTTCTCCATTGACGCGCGATCTGATCGAGGCGCGAGGGTATGTCACCACATGCGTTGAACTGGGCGAGTTTTCAAAGGCCGAGGCGGGCCCCACGTGTTTGAGTCTTCTCATCGAGTAAGACGAGGCGTTGTGAAAGGAGGAAAATAAGAGCCCCGGAGGTCTGGGGACGTGCCACGACATTCCCGCTTGCATTGGGCCTGCTTCCCTACCTACAATCCGGTACAGCCCATGACGCGTCCAGCCAAGACTTCTAAGAAATCCAAATCGATTCCGTCTTCCCCAACCAAGCTTGATCGGGGCACAAAACGCCGTTTCCAAATTCGGTTGCTGAAATGGTACGACGAATATGGACGCGATCTGCCCTGGCGGCGTACCGTGGACCCGTACAGAATTCTTGTCTCGGAAGTGATGCTTCAGCAAACACAGGTCGATCGGGTTATTCCCAAGTATCACGAGTTCCTGGAAAAGTATCCCACGCTCAAGGATTTGGCCGCGGCCCAACCGGACGACGTCCGCGAGACATGGTACCCGCTTGGATATAACGTTCGTCCTTACCGTCTCCATAGCATTGCGTGTGAAGCCGTGGCCCACTACGGGGGAAAGATTCCGCGAGAGGCCGAACAATTGCAGGCGATGAAAGGGATTGGCCGGTACACCGCCGGGGCGGTTCGGGCCTTTGCCTTCCGTGAAGATGCCCCGATTCTCGATACGAACGTGATGCGGGTGCTCCATCGAGTCTTTATGGGAAAGGGTGCTCCGAAAACGCAAAAATCGAAACTCTGGGTCTTGTCGGAAGCCCTGATCCCCAAAGGCAGGGGATATGACTTTAACCAAGCCGTTATGGATTTCGGTGCGGTGTTGTGTACCGCGCGCAATCCTTACTGCCTGTATTGCCCGATGCGAGAATTTTGTAAGGCGTATCCCGTGGAGACGAAATAGTTTTGTCGGATATGACGGAGAAGAAGGTTCTCCAAGTCGCGGCTGCCGTGATTGAATACCGGGGACGGTATTTGATCACGTGCCGGGAAGTCGGCGTTCATTTGGCAGGCTATTGGGAGTTTCCCGGAGGGAAGCGCGAAGCGGATGAAACGTTCGAAGCATGTGCCCGCCGTGAGGTGTTCGAAGAAGTGGGCATTGAAATAACGGCGCCGAGACCGTTGACGATTACGCACTATGACTATCCCGACAAGAGCGTGGAATTGCACTTTTTCACGTGTTCCCTTTCCCAGGGAGACCCGCAACCATTGGGTTGTGTGGACTTCCGATGGGTGAAGCCCGAGGAGTTGGCCGAGTATGCATTCCCGCCCGCCGATGGGCCGGTCGTGGCTCACCTGATGAAACTGGCCGGGAGCCGGGACGCGTGAGGGAGGCATAGCATCCGGTTTGCAGTCCATGAAGGTCGTGCTTGACATTGAAACCATTCAAGCGCCCAGGGAAGAATGGGCGCGTTTGGTTGGGATCGATTCGGTTGCCCTTGAATCCTGCGAAGGGGGTGACGAGGGTGATTTATTCACTCAGGACGAGGTTCGGGAGCAAAGGAAGAAAGAGGATGAAAAATATGAGCAGTCGGCGTTTGACGGAACATTCAGCCGGATCGTATGCATTGGACTCCTGGTATTCTCCGATGCCATGCAGTACCACGGTGCGGTGGGTTGGTATGGCACGCATGAGCAGGAACTCCTTCGCCGGTTCTGGGCTCGCCTGGGGAAACTGCGGCCCTCCCTGTTCATTACGTATAATGGATTGGGCTTTGATCTACCCTTTCTCAAAAAGCGTTCGATCATTCACCGCGTCAAACCGTCGATGGAGATCAGTTTGGCCAGATTTCGGACGGACCCGGTCTATGACGTGATGGCCGTGTGGAGCAACTGGGATACGCGGGGATGGGTCAAATTGGACGTATTGGCCCGTGTGTTGCAGGTCGAAACCAAATCCGGAAGCGGCAAGCAAGTGGCTGAAAGGTGGGCCCAAGGACAAAAACGGGAGATAGCCGAATATTGTCTGCGCGACACGTATGTCACCTATGCCTGTTACCAACGGATGACGTTTCGTGCCCCGCTCGGCAGTGACGTGATCCTCAAGAATCCTGAACTGATCGAGGTGAATTAAGGAGATTCCTGTCGCTTCTTCAAGCGTTCTATTTCTTGTTGCTGCCTGGACAATTCACGCCGCAAGGACCGAATTTCTTCCAGGAGAGAGTCTGATGGGGGAGAGGATTTCAATCGAGGAACGGGACGATCTAAAGGAATGACTGGCGGTGCAACGTGGCGTGGGGTGGCGTCGAAAGACGAGGGTTTGCCATCCTTTGAACCCGGTCTCTCAAGCGTGGTGAGCAAGGCCATATCAATGGTGAGGTTCGTGCCCTTTCCCTGATCCCAGGACGTTTTGACGGCGCTCTTGGGCAGAAACGTCATGGTGGGCTTTGTGACGCCCATGGCGTTGGGAGACTTAGGTTTGGTTTTGGATTGAGGGCCCCGGCCCGATAGACCGGATAAAGTAAGGGCCATATGCAGGTCGTTCTGCTCGAAGGACATCATACCGGTCAGGTTTTGAAACTCCGATGTTGACTGTAAGGGGAGACGCATGAAGACCCGTTCTTCAGCCGTCACTTGCAGAAAGGCTTGCCGTAGGTGAGGTGCCCAAAACGCGACTTGAGCGGGGGAAAGCAGGGAGGACGATGTTGCTCCGCTGTCCAAAAGTCGTTGAAGCCACCTGCCTGGTGACCGTCGATAGTGGAGGCCGGTTAAGACTTTTTTAAAGGTTTCGACCGGGACGTCGGCCGGATGGGAGGGGCGGTACGAGGCGTCCGAGACGGTTCTCAGCACGACGGAGCCTTCAGTGCCCTCATAAATGGAGGTCTCGATTTGAGGGGTTCCTACACATCCACTGAGGAACAACATCCCCAGAAAAGCAATTGGCAAAATTCGTGGAAAGGTATTCATGGCAGTCAGGATTCCTACCATATCAAAAATTCGAGAAGGTTGGAACGCCCCTGTATGGCCCATTTTGGGAGTGCGGAACGGGTTATCGCGAGATCCCTCCCCCTCCTTACAAAGGAGGGGAATAGGATCTCCGTAGGTCTGGTGAGCGCAACATAATCCAACGCTCCCGGTTGAAGGAGAAAACGTGGAACTGAGTGCAAAAACGTTATGGCCCCTGTTCCCCTTGCTCTTGTTAGTGGTGGTCGTGTGTTTGACAACGGCCTTGGTGGTGGTCGTTCGTTGGAGAATGGATCGGACCACGATCGGGATTCAAGCGGGAGCCCTCACCTGTTATGGATTGGCGGCCGTCACGGCGATTGCCAGTGAAGGTGGCGGAATGTCGGCGCACGTGCACCGGCCTTTTTCGATTTTGACCCAAATCCTGATCGTGTGGGCAATCGCTCGAGGTTGGGGAAAACAGCAGCGGTTTCTTGTTGCGTTAAACGTCACGGCGTGGGCGGCGATTCTCGGAGATGCCGCTCTGCATTTTCTCCTCGTGCGGTGACACACATATCTTGTCTCTTTCTGTCATCCTCGACATTTTTAATCGAGGATCCAGAGTCTTCTGGCTTTTTCCCCCTCACCCCAGCCCTCTCCCACGATGGGGAGAGGGGGAATCGGGAATGACCGATTCGGGTGTCGTTGGCTATTTTCATGCCAATGACAGATTCGGTCTATTTTCGTATCAAGGCGTTACGGCTGCCTGAGTCCGCAGGAGCGGGCAATGCCGTCGCGGTATTGGAGCCAGACGTTCAACCCGGTTTCCAATTTTTCCAGGATTAAGGCTTTGGTGTTGGATTCGGCGGCTTCTTTGACGATAAGGTCATAGACAACGGATCGGTTGCAGGGTTCGATCATCTCTCTTGCTCGCACGAGGTCCAAATGTTCCGGAGAGAGCCCGTGGTAGACCACGAGAGGATGTTTTCTCACGATATCTTCAACGTCCACTTTGGGTTTTGGTTTTTTCTGATTCATGACCTCTTCCCGGTCGTGGACGGAGCCTTCCACAAATATGGTGAGGACCGCCGCGCCCACGATCCAGTCTTCCCGATCGCAGATTTCATCAAGCCACTCCCGATACGCATAACTTCTTGAGAGTAACTCGACGTCCCGAAATTCAGCCCGCTTGTACCCCAGGCCCATCATCATTTGAAGGAAAAGTTCCTGGTGTGGTTTGCCCAACGAAAGCCCACCGGTTTCTTCTTCATAAATCGTCGCGGCCAAGTGACGGCGAATTTGCCACGGGGGATTTTTCCCGAAGATCCTCGCAAGGAGGACGGCAAAATCTCGGAGATAGACCGCGTATTCCTGACGGAAATGAACGTTCAGTTGCGCTTTGGTGACGGCGCTTCCGTTGAAGTGGGCTGTCGACCAATGCTGCTTACGGCCAAGAATGTCGAAAATTCGGTCGCGGAATTGTTCAGCCGAAAGCTTCCACATCATGGAGCGGGATAGAGGATTGATCTCTGATGGAATGGAGGTGTAGTTTGAACGTTATCGGCACACGAGTGAAGAAGCGTGTGACGCTCCTGTTTGCATTTCTCGTTTTTGTCACCCTACAATGCCGTTTCCGACACCATACCATAACTGAGGGAAAAACAACATGGCTTTTGATCCAGTCTCGCTGGCGGATCCGGACGAAATCCTGACCTTTTTGTCGCACGTTGCCTTACGTGGGAAAGGGGTGACAACCGAAAACCTGATGGATTATGTCCTAGATGAAGGGTTTACGGAGCCGACCTATCTGAGCGCCAAGGGAGAAGATTCGCAAGCGTTTTTTCAAGGACAGCCAAACGCTTGGGCTATCTATCAGATTCGTGAGTGGAAGCGGGTACTTGTGGTCAGTGGGGGGGATGAGCGGGAGCGGCGGGTTCAGATTACGGAAACCCCTTAGGGTATCAAGGGAAAGCAAGGCGGGGGTTATTTCCAACCTCCCACCAGAACGCCTTCTTCAAAATACAGATAGCGGTGCTTGACGGATCCCGCGTCAATCCAGTCTTCATAGACCCATTCTTCCCGTCGAATGCCACGGTCGGTATAGGTGACGTTCATTTGGTATGGTGATCCCCAAGCTTGAATGGCTTGCTCCCGCGTCATGCCCACGATAACGTCCTTGTCCTGGATGTGGCGTTCAAAAGTCGGGTCCAGGAGTCCGGGCAGAAATCCCCAGGCAAGCATGAAGAGGACAAAGGCACCCAGTATGATAGAGAGGGTCATCCGGACGGGGCGCCGGCACGGGAAGGGAAGCGATTGGCCTTGTGAGTCGTCGTCCTGCGGAGACGAATCGTGAGGAGCATCCGGGACAACCGAAGTGGGGGGCGATGGTTGCATGGGCCGTGTCTTCAGTCTAGCAACCGTGAACGAAAGCCGTCAATAGAGGGACGACGATGTTTATCGAGGTGGAAGAAAACCCCAACTGTGAGGCGTCCGTCTTTCTCCGGTTCAAGGAATTAGGTCCGGCGCAGCGCCTTCGACAGGTCAAGAGTTACGAACGTTCTTCGCGAGGTGAATGGTGTGACGTCGTGGGGTGGACCGATAATGAAGACCGCCCGGAATGCCAAGCCATGGTGCAGCCCGTTGAAGAATCCGGACGCGGGGCGGCGTACGTGGTGTTTGGAGGAGTGTGGGGGGTGCGCTTGAAACAGGAGGGAATCCGGGAGGCCTGGAGCCTGGAAAGTCCCAACCAGTGGGGTGAAGCCTACATGCTGTTAGCGGACGCGCACGATCTTCGATTTGACGAAGGAGCCTGAGGGAGACGTGGGACCGGCTATTCGGCGTAGACCGGAACCGGAATGGTTTTCTTGGGTTTGGGCGGTTCAGGGGGGCGTTGGGCAAATTCCTGGGAGTAGGGGTTCACCATGGGTTCATGGGTATGCCGGCCGATTTGATGAATCCGCGCCAAGCTTTGAACGGTAAATTCCAACCGATCGATGGAGGAATCGACGGTCAAGTAGTCCGGAAGACCGTTCACGGAAAATAATTGATACGCCAGCGACCAATTCCCGTCCTCCTTATCCCACTCCTCTACCACGAGTTCCGCCTCCTTGGATGGAGGTCCCTTGAACAAGAGGACCCACAGATTCGATCGAAACGCCGGGTCCTTCGGGCCGACCGAAGGGTTGAATTCGCGGACTAACGCAGGAACGGCCTTCAAGGGGATACTGGGCGTGAATTCGACTTCAACCCGTTTGACGTGCAACGTGGGAAAATCCCCGGCCTCGCGGAAATCCGGCTTATAGACGAACGAATAGCGGACCTGAA
This sequence comes from Nitrospirales bacterium, assembly GCA_012270585.1. Classification (GTDB taxonomy): domain Bacteria; phylum Nitrospirota; class Nitrospiria; order Nitrospirales; family UBA8639; genus Bin75. The sequence goes on along the minus strand of JAAXIB010000050.1, from coordinate 16,286 downwards.
CACCGTCGCGCGAGTAGGTGTACACGTCTTCGCCGTTTTGCGGAGACACGAGCTTGCTGAAATATTTTTTCCAGTCCTTGGGTGAATAATAACTGAACACGCGAAGGGCGGATTTTCTCGAACGGATGGCGTGAGGCGTGCCAAGCTTGGTATGGACTTCCTGTTGCGTGAGCCCGAGCAACCCGTCCTCAAAAAAGGGTTTGGCCTGAAGGGAGGTCGCCGGAAGCGCGACCGTCAGGCCGACGGTCACGAGCAAAAACAGGGGGATTTGCTGGAAACAAAGGCGTTGCATGACTCGATCAGACTCAATAAATTTCATCCTAACCCCGGACTGAAGTTGAGTCAAGCAAGTGGGGGCGCAGGTCGGGTTAGCGCAGCGTAACCAGACAGTATTTGCAGGAGCCGCCTGCCAGGTCATGGCTCGGGATATGCTTCATGCCACCCGTTCCCCTCCTTTGTAAGGAGAGGTGAGGGGAGGGGAGGTAGAGGCATTTATAGGGACCACCTCATGTGCCATTGCAGATTTTGACCGGGAGAGACGGGATCAGTATAGTCACTCCTTTTCCGGAATATCGCAATTGCCGCTTCGGAAGCCTTTAGAGAAGTCGTAGCGCAGGTCGGGTTAGTGTAGCGTAACCCGACGATAATCTGTCCGGAAAGCCTGAGAATGAGATTCACGCAATGAATCCGACAACCCGAATCGAAGAATTGAAAGACCGGCTTGACCGGCGCATCGTCGTGCTGGATGGTGCCATGGGCACGATGATCCAGAAACGGAATCTGTCGGAGGCGGATTTTCGGGGGACGCAGTTTGCCGCGCATCCCTGTGACGTGAAAGGCAATAACGACCTGTTGGTGCTGACCCAAGCGGAACTCATCGGCTCGATCCATCGGGAATATCTGGAAGCCGGGGCGGACATTATCGAAACGAATACGTTCAACTCCAATGCGATCTCAATGGCCGACTATCAAATGGAGCATTTGGCGTACGAGTTGAACGTGGCCGGGGCCACGGTAGCTCGGAAGGCGGCGGATGCGGCTATGAACAAGGATCCCTCGTGGCCGAGATTCGTGGCCGGGGTGATGGGGCCCACCAATCGGACGGCATCCATGTCGCCGGACGTGAATAACCCGGCTTTTCGCGCGGTGACGTTTGAACAATTGCGGAAAGCGTACGAGGAACAGGTGCGGGGCCTGGTGGATGGCGGAAGCGATCTGCTGCTCGTGGAAACGATCTTCGACACGCTCAATGCGAAGGCCGCCTTTTTTGCCATTGATCAGTATCGCCGGGATCAGAGGGTATCGATTCCGGTCATGGTTTCCGTGACCATTACCGATCAAAGCGGGCGAACGCTCTCCGGGCAGACGATCGAAGCCTTTTGGCACTCCATTGCCGATACGGATCCCTTCAGCGTCGGTATCAACTGCGCCTTGGGGGCCAAGCAAATGCGTCCCTATATCGAGGAACTGTCGAAACGTGCCCCGGTCTACATCAGTTGCCATCCGAATGCGGGGCTGCCGAACGCCTTCGGTGGGTTTGACGAAACACCGGAGCGGATGGCGGAGGATTTACGGGAGTTTGCCGGAAACGGGTGGTTGAACATCGTGGGCGGATGCTGCGGAAGCACCCCGGAGCATATTGCGGTGATTGCCGAAGCCGTGCGCGATCTGCCCCCCCATACGGTGGTCGAACCCGATCATGCCACGCGGCTGAGTGGGTTGGAACCCTTGACGATCCGGCCCGAGCTGAATTTCGTGAACATCGGAGAGCGGACCAACGTCACGGGCTCACCGAAATTTTCCCGGTTGATTCGCGAGGGTCAGTTCGAGGAAGCCCTGGCCGTGGCCCGGCAGCAGGTGGAGGGCGGCGCGCAACTCATTGACGTCAACATGGACGAAGCCATGCTGGATTCCGAGAACGCCATGGTGCAGTTTCTGAACCTCATTGCCTCGGAACCCGATATTTGCCGTGTTCCGATCATGATCGACAGCTCGAAGTGGTCGGTGCTCGAGGCCGGGCTCCAATGCGTGCAGGGCAAGGGCGTCGTCAATTCCATCAGCCTCAAGGAAGGCGCGGAGAAATTCAAGGAACAGGCCCGACTGATCAGGCGGTACGGCGCGGCCGTGGTGGTGATGGCGTTTGATGAAGTGGGGCAGGCCGATACCATCGACCGGAAGGTCGGGATTTGCACCAGGGCCTATAAGATCCTGACGGAAGAAATCGCGTTTCCGCCGCAGAACATTATTTTCGATCCGAATATCCTGACGGTCGCCACGGGCATTGAAGAGCACAACGACTATGCGGTCAATTTCATCGAGTCCGTTCGGCGGATCAAAGCCACGTTACCGCACTGTAAAACCAGCGGCGGCGTCAGTAACATTTCCTTCTCGTTCCGCGGGAACAATGTCGTGCGTGAGGCCATGCACTCGGCGTTTCTGTATCACGCGATCAAAGCCGGGCTGGACATGGCCATTGTCAACGCCGGGCAGTTGGGAGTCTACGAGGAGATCCCCAAGGACCTGCTGGAATTGGTTGAGGACGTCCTGCTGAATCGAAGGCCCGACGCGACCGAGCGGTTGGTCGACTTCGCCGAAACCGTGCAACAGCAGGGCAAGGCGGCTGTCAAAGCCGATGCCTGGCGGGAAGGCCCGGTCGAAGCGCGGCTCTCGCATGCGTTGGTCAAAGGGATCGTGGACTATATCGACGAAGACGTGGAAGAGGCCCGGCAGAAATATGACAAGCCGCTCAAGATCATCGAAGGTCCGTTGATGGACGGCATGAACGTCGTGGGAGAACTCTTCGGTGCCGGAAAAATGTTTTTGCCGCAAGTCGTCAAAAGCGCACGGGTCATGAAAAAAGCCGTGGCGTATTTGCTGCCGTTCATGGATCAGGAAAAGGAAGCGTCGGGCAGTACGGTCCAGGGCAAGGTGCTGCTGGCCACGGTCAAAGGCGACGTCCACGACATCGGCAAAAACATCGTCGGCGTAGTGTTGGGGTGCAACAACTACGACGTGATCGATCTCGGGGTGATGGTACCCTGCGAAAAGATTCTGACAAAAGCCAAAGAGGAGCGGGTCGATATGATCGGCTTGAGCGGCTTGATTACCCCGTCGTTGGAAGAGATGGCGTACAACGCGCAAGAAATGGCCCGCCAGGGCTTTGACGTGCCACTCCTTATCGGCGGCGCCACGACGAGCAAAGCCCACACGGCCGTCAAAATCGCACCGGGCTACCCCGAGCCGGTCGTGCACGTGTCGGATGCATCGTTGGCCGTGAACGTCGTCCGGCAACTGTTGAGCAAAGAAGAAAAACCCGGGTTCGTGGAAAAGGTTCGGCAACAACAACGGCAGTCACGCGAAGCCTATGAAGGCAAGAAAACCCTGAAGAAGTTGCTGCCGTTGGAAGAGGCAAGGAGGCGGCGGACTTCGATAGATTGGCAAACGTCGGAGCGAGCGACGCCGGGTTTCCTGGGAACGCGGGTGATCGACGATCAGCCGTTAAACGACCTGGTCCCGGTGATCGACTGGTCGCCCTTTTTCCATACGTGGGAGTTGAAGGGGAGATACCCCAAGATCTTCGATGATCCGGTTGTCGGGAGCAAGGCCCAAGAGCTGTTTGATGACGCCCAGGGATTACTCAAGGAGATTCTCGACAACCGGTTACTCACGGCCAAGGCGGTATATGGGTTTTTCCCGGCCAACAGCGTGGACGACGATATTGAAGTCTATACGGATGAATCGCGCTCGGAGGTCCTGGCGACGTTCCATACCCTTCGCCAACAACTCGAAAAACCGGAAGGCGATGCCAATTATGCCCTGGCGGATTTCATCGCGCCCAAGTCAACGGGGCTTCCGGATTACCTGGGCGGGTTTGCCGTGACCGCGGGGAACGGGGTCGAGGCCTTGTGCGGGCGATTTGAAAAAGACCATGACGATTACAACGCCATCATGGCAAAAGCCCTGGCCGACAGGCTGGTTGAAGCGTTTGCTGAATGGCTGCACCGTGAAGTCCGCATGGCATGGGGGTACGGCAAAGAAGAACACCTGTCGGCTGAGGATCTGATCCGGGAGCGCTATCGTGGAATCCGTCCGGCTCCGGGCTATCCCGCGTGCCCGGACCACACCGAAAAACGGATCCTGTTCGACCTGCTGGAGGCCGAACGGCATGCCGGCATTCACCTGACGGAAACGTATGCCATGGCTCCGGCCGCGTCGGTCAGCGGCCTGTACTTTGCCCATTCTCAAGCCAAATACTTCGCCGTGGGGAAGATCGACCACGATCAGGTGAAGGACTACGCCGCGCGCAAGCAGATGGATGTGGCCACCGTGGAGCGATGGCTCTCCCCGAATCTGCTGTAAGGAGGTTGGTGCGAAAGGCATGGCGCTTGACAGGTTGCGAACAGCCTCCAAATCATATTTCATATTTTTTTTGAGAAGATTCTCCAAATCCTTGCCATAAATCAGAAATTATGTATAATTATATAACACTATAAATTTAGTAGTTAATATAATTTTAAATTAATTTATCAATGAAAGACAATCCATACAGACCGGGTGCAGCTCATGTTCCACCTTATTTCGCCGGGCGCAATAAGGAGCGAAGCGAATTCTCTCGCCTTTTGAAACAAAATCCAGTCTTGGAAAATATGGTTCTGACCGGTATCCGGGGCATCGGCAAAACCGTTCTGATGAAAGAAGCGCTTCGCAAAGACGCCGTTGAAAACGGCTGGCTTTGGGCGGGTAGCGATATTTCCGAAGCGGTCTCCGTCAGTGAAAGCCACCTTGCACGCCGGTTGCTGACGGATTTGAACACCTTTTCCGGTGCCTGGGAGTATGCCTCTAATGAACGGATTCCCCCAGGGTTTACCGCCTCGCCAGAGCGCCAAGTAAGCCGCTTTGATTACCAGACCATGAAGACATTGTTTGAATATGAGCCTGGTTTGACTTCGGATAAAATCAAACGGATTTTGCTTCTCGCTTGGGAATTGATGCGGAAAAACATGCCAGACAAAAGAGGGATCATATTCGCTTGGGACGAGGCGCAAAATCTGGCGGACCGAAGCAAGGACAATGAATATCCTCTGGGTGTGTTGCTGGATGTCTTCAGTTCCCTGCAAAGTCAAGGTGCACCGTTTATGCTGGTTTTGACCGGGCTACCAACGTTGTTTCCAAAACTGGTGGAGTCTCGGACCTATGCCGAGCGTATGTTCCGGGTCGTCGCTCTGGACAATCTCAACTCTGATGATTCCCATCAAGCAATCATGAAACCGCTGGATAACGAACCTGATGAGATACAAGATTTTTTTAACATGAACAGTAGCGAAATTTACAGTCTCACTGGCGGCTATCCGTATTTTATTCAATTCTGGTGTAGGGAGTTATACGATTATCGTGTCGGCGTCACGCAGATTGTGGAAGAGCAAGACATGGATCTTGTCGAGCGCATTTCCCGAAAGCTGGATATGGATTTTTTTGAAGGCCGCTGGGCACAGCTAACAGACCGACAGCGGGACTTGCTTGACATCATTGCCTGTTTGGAAAACAGCGGCGGGGAATTCACCGTACAGGAAATTGTCGAGCAGTCAAAATCTACCAAGCACGCTTTTAGCAGTAGCCATGTCAATCAGATGCTGGCTGCGTTGTTCGCCAAAGGCATGGTCTTCAAAAACCGGCACGGTAAATATATCTTGGCAGTTCCGTTGCTGGACGAATATATTCGCCGGCGCAAAGATAGAAAACGGTAGAGTCCGTTTGCCGGCATGTGATCCGGATTCGCCTTCTATCCGTACGGCATCGGCCCCCCATCCCGTAGCTCGGGTTAGCGTAGCGTAACCCGACACCAAGTAGGGAACAACGACCGTTGTTCCCTACTCTTTCCTAAACACGATGTCGCCGTAATAGGCCACGGCGGATTCTTGAGTATTGTCGGTATCCGTCATCACGGCCACCCCGGAGATCATGGGCGGGTCGTCCCCGAACGCTTTTTGATAATCCTCGTGCAGGTTCCGCGACTCGACAACCCACTGTCCGGCTTTTGCCTCGCCGCTTTCAAGGACGATCATTTTCACGCGATCCGTGTACGGATTGGGGACCAAGGTCCCGATCGGGCTTCGACTCTCCCAGATGTAATTGATGGCTCCGGTCGGGGGGTACTGCCCGTGGAGAAGCCGGGCCAGTTCATATCGGGCTTGGTCCAAAAAGTCGATTTTGCTCTCGTCATAGGCGAAAGTGATATACAACCGGGCAGGGTAGTCGTCTCCTTCCTTGGTGGTGACGTCGCCCTTTTGCAACACGTTCTCGATCTTCCAGCGCCATTCGACAATGGGATAGAGCTTGGGGTCGATGGTCACCTCTCGGGTCAACCCCGAGGAAGAACCGCGGCTCACGGCTTTGAGAACCACGATCCCGTCGTCTTCCACCAACGAGTACTCGGTATGCTCGTCGATCTTATGGAACGTGAGGGGCTTCCAGGAATCAGGATAGGGTCCTCCCTCCGTTGCGCGAGAGAAAGTCCCTACGTGAACAGTAGACGGCGATTCCGCCTGGATGGTTCCGGCAAGCAAGACAAGACACAAGCCTATTCCGATACGACCGGCAAAAGAATACCATCCGTGCCTCGTGAGTTTTATGATCGAGACTCCTCCTTGATGCTCCACGTGATTTGCGCTATTCCGCAACAAGTTCGCCGACCTGTTCTTCCCAGCGATCTTCAAACATCATCCTGAAAATAGCAGGTGGCTCACAGACTCTCATTTCCCCTCTGTCAAAGGCCTTGTTGTACGCCTTTTCGAGGGTCTCAAGCAGTTTCCTCTTGTAGTCCGTATTCTCATTCCCCTTCAGGTGAACGCCTTTTGTTTCCAGGATCAGAAGTGTTCGATCATCCCGTCTGCAGGCGACGAAATCGGGATAGACCCGCTGACGTCTCCATCCTTGGAGGTAGTACTGTTGCCTCGCGGCGATCTTGTGCCACCAATATATGGCCTTGCTCTTGTCCAGATACAGCGCGAAATCCTTTTCGAGTCCATTGAAATTGCTTTCATACACGGGCTCGAAAAGACTTTGCTGTATCGGCTGGGCGTGTTTGCCCTGAAGCGATCTTTCCTTGCCGGACACAAAAACCTCAAGCGACTTGTTCAGTTCATAATCCAATTTCTCGTCGGTTTCGAGATGAAACCTGATCGCATCGTTTTGGATCTTGCTGCGGAAAATCGACTCGGCCTTCTTGTCCATCTCTGTCTTGATCCTCTGACGCAAAACCCCTGAGAGATAAATCCGGTTATTCAGCAATTTTGAATCATTGCATCCTGTGTGTTTTTTGAGAAAATTCGCTGCCATGCGCGCAGCCTGCCATGGATTGGGCACTACGTCCGTCAGTCGCCTGACGAAAAAATCAAGATGCAAGCCTTCGCCGATCTCAAAGGCCTCATCGGAGACATGGCTCTCACCTTGAACGTCAACCATAGCGATAATCTCCCGAATCGTGTCATTCTCGTCCAGATTCACCGCCTCTCCCACGTCGATTCCGCCCCAATCGATCACTCCCAGTATGTCGCGGTCGTAATCAATCGGACGCCACCTATAACCTTCTTTGTGCAGAACCTGCGGAAGAAAGATTTGAAGTCTTTTATACCTTGGGCGTCGCTTGATGATTTGTGATTGCGGCGCGTCACCTTCACCATCGCCTCTGACGGCATCGCCAAGTCCAGTCAGCCCCTCGTTTTCCAGCCCGGCCTTCACCCTTTCGACGGCTTTTCCCACGTCCGTGTTGTAACAATAAATATAGCACTGGTTCAGGGCGTCGCTTTGCTCAATTCTGCGCGTGTGCGGCTGTCGCATGATCCGACCGGTCATCTGGGTCATGGCCGTGGTCGCCGTGGTGTTATCCAATAAAGCCAGTATGTAAGCGAACGAGCAATCCCAACCCTCCTTGAGGGCATCTTTGGTGATAATCCAGCGAACGGGACTTGTTTCGCTAAGCAGGTCCTCGCCCGCGAGTTCCTTCTGTTCCGATGATTGCACTCTGATTCGGCTTTGCGGAACGGCAAGATGTTGTACAAGGTACTCTCGCACGTCCTCTGAATGGATGGTCCTTCTACCCCGTTGTTCTCCACCCGTTCGCTGTACCCTGACCAGGGCAATGGGACGGATATAGCGGTTTTCCCGTGCTTGAAGTCTCTGCGCTTCGGTTTCCAGTTCCTGTATTTTCCGCTGGGTTTCGGCAAGTGTGTGTTTCCAGTCCGAGTTGCCGAAGCTGTGAATCTCTATCGGCAGTTTGATCATCTCCTCGGCCTGAAGCTCGGTTCCCGAGATGTTGACCAGGATGTTGCTGATACCGATTTTGGGCGTGGCTGACAGTTCGAGCACAAAGCGGGGATTGAGTCGATTGACGGACTTGACAAACTCGATGTTGCTTCTGTCATTCGACCCATACGCCTTGTGCGCCTCATCCAGAATGACGGTGGGGCGAATCAGCTTCAGTACGTTGATTAGGCTGTGTTTCACCCCGCCGCCGGTGTTGTTTTTCTCCATGTCGGGGTGCCGTTCTGAAAGTGTGTGGTTGGCGCTTGAATCGTCCTGTTCGGGAAAAAACGAGGTGTAGCTACCGCTGTCCCGGAATATCTTAAGAAAATCCCTTCCTTTTTGCCTGTTGGCGGATGGTAGCATCAGCATCATGATACAGAGTCGGCTTTCGACGTCCTGTTTGGTGAAACGGTCGTCCTTCTGCAACAGTTTGACCTTGCCGCCGGAAATCTTCTCAAGCATCTGCCTGTAGGGATGCTCGCGGGTTCTGAAGGCCTTGAGCGTCTGCTCGTAGATTGCTTTGGTCGGCACGATCCACAGCACGAAGCCCGTGTCCTGCTTGATACGCTCAAGCGCGGCAACGCCCAAAAGGGTCTTGCCGCCGCCGGTCGGCACCTTCAGACAGACATGCGGAATAGGCTCACCGGACGTTCCGGTTCGGGAGATGTAGTCAGGGATTGCAAGGTTCCCGTTGTTTGGAATACCGGGAAGAACGTTTGTATCTTTAAGACTCTGCCATGCTGCCCGAGGATAATTTTTCAATTCTTCTGGAATAGGTTTTTTCTTTTTCGCGTAAAACTCTTCACCGTCCGCCGCGTCTTTAAGTGCCTCTTTTAGCGCAGCAAGCCAGCGGTCCAACTGCTCAAGGGCGTTTTGCTGGTAGGTTTTGAGTTGCACGTCAACCTATTTGCTTCGTAAGAAAATCATTGAGGCGTTCTGGTTCTGCGCTAGAACGGAAAACTGCCTGTGGCAAACGTTCATGAAACGCGACAGCATGTTACGCCTAATCAGCGCTTATCAGGCACAGGCCTTTATTGCCTTGGTTGGGAGATCAACCTTGTACAGTTGCCGAAACCCTAAAGTATATCTGCCGGGTTCTGTGAAAGTCTGTGGCGTCGGGTAAACGATTTGTACGTCATGAAGCACTGCACGGAATAACCCTACGGCGACAGCCTGCATCTTGCTGCCGGTAGGAGCAACCACGAGGCGATCGAACATGTTGCGTTCTGCATAGATCTGAAGCAATTTATGTAACGTTTCTCTGTAGTCAAGCGTGGACGTCTTATGCTCATTTTTCCATCGAAGTTCATTCAGTGTTAGACGATTGAGAGCGCGGATTGCCTCCGTTCGCCATGTGTTCTCTTGAGCTGGTGGTACGCCATGAATAAATTCTGCGTAAGTAGGTTGCAGTTCTTGAATCAAATTCGTGAGCTGTTCATGAGCAAATGATGGAAACGAGATCAGTCTGATCGCCTCCCCCAACATGGATACGGAACTCAGTTCGGGGGTTGCTGCTATTTCAAAAATTCCAGATGACAGGTAGCTTGGTGCTGGCTTGGCATTACTATCATTATTATCCTGTTCAAATTGATCTTTGGATGGCGGATATTCTTCTGCCGCGCCATAGATTATTGTTATTGGCTGGCTCTGTTCGCTGATTAACGCCACCAATGTTTGCACGATGAGAAGACGCGACATGCCGGAAATATCAATAAAAACACGATCAAATTGCCTTGTAAAGTGTTGGAGTTCTTCTCCCATGCCTGCTGGGTTTGTTCGATCATAGACAAAATCCGTTATCTGGAGAGCAGCTTTTTCGCTAATTGTCCGCAGTTCTCTGATTCTATTTTCTTGATAGTCTGGACGATAACTCACGATGCCAAGCGAGAAACTGGTTCTTCCCGCCTCACAAGTTCGGCGGAGTGTTTCGATAGCACGATCTTCAAATCCGGCACATACCAACAAACAGTCATCAATCCCTACAGAAGGCAATTCGATCTCTTGGAGGCTTGGCCAGACTACCTTGCGCAATTTCTCATCTGGTCTTAGCAAGGGGGTGTTAGAAATGTGGCTATTCATCAGGAAAAAGGTCCTCTTGATTTGGATCACGCCGATGTCGTCGTGCAGCATGATCTTCCGAATTTAATTTCATCGTGCTCTCAAATTTCTGCGGTTCACACAAAAGGGTTTCAATCGCGTGATTTTCCAATTGAAGAGAATCTCGGCGACTGAACGTCAGATGGAAATGAGGGATCAAATAACGTCGAAGGTAGAATCTTGGCACGACTTTTCCACGTCGGCTCATTCCACGGGGATCTTCGAGGAGTATTGAATAACGCAGCAATTCGTCAAGGATCTCTTGTGCTTCGTTAGTTATATGTAGCGGTTCATAGGGCTCGATCCTTGACGCTTGGTGAGGAGGTTTACGTTCTTCATTGGTTGAAGTCTCGTATAGGAGATAAGAGTGTGCCACGTTGCCGAATGCTGTCACGACCTCACTTAGTCGTGATCCCCAACGAGGCAGCGTGCGCACTGATTCCATAAAAGCACCTGCAGCGGCACGAACCGACTTGTGTTGTTCTTTTCGCGGTATGAGGGGTTCTGCTCTAGACCTTGTCAGGGCGTCTCTGCCTCCATAATCTTCCACCATACGGGAAACAAGACGAATGATATAATGGATATCACCGCTACACATGGCGGCAACAGTCTCTCTTCCCGCATAGTTTTCTCGATCACTCTCTTCATGAAAATTTTCCCGAAAAGCCCGAGCCGTGGCGTTCTCATTACGTGGCATTGACCCGAGAAGCTCTTCGAGAGTCTGGACTGGATATCCAGCAACCTTTTGGAAGCGACGCTTGAATAAGTCCTCAAGAAATTCGAGCGTTTGATTTGAGTCTTCCGTGATATACCGTAATCCAAGATTCAATAAATCGTATTCACGAGTTTCGACGAAATGTTTGTTGTCGATGTCCTTACGAGCAAAAGAGACAGGACTTTCTGTCGAGATTTTGAAAAAAATATCCGGGCTACGATACATGAGTAATCGATTAAGATTTGCCTGCAAGTCTTCGGTAATTTTTGGAAGTGAATAATCATCGATAAAGAAATAGAAGGGACGGTCGTGGAGGAAAGAAAATTTGTTCCGAATAAAACGACAAGCTTTAAGTATCACATCAGGACTAAAATAGTTTTGGATAGGTTCGTTCTCCACGTGAATGAATCGTTGTTTTTCTGCTGCGCGCTTTCTCTCCTTACCTTTTAACCTCGCAACCAGGGTGGCCAATTGATTAGTCGTTGGGCTGTCTGGAGGTGACCACTCAAATAAATCCCAAAGTCCTGCGACAAGGGCTTCTTCTTTGTTTTCGAACTCATCTGAGAAATGCCTTTTTGCCCATACTCCTATCTGCTCCAAAGCAGTTGCCAGCAACGTGACCGTCAGGAAATGCAAGGGAATGTCAAGTGCTTCAGGGCGTTCAGGAGTCTTATATCTTGGAAAAGAGAAGTAAAGATCGTCACATCTATAATAAATACCAATATACTTCAGGTCATTAGGGGTATCTTCTTGATTTGCAGTCAAGTATTCGAGGCTCAATGCACGGAAAACGGTAGTCTTCCCACATCCTCGAGGTCCGGTCAGTATAACGTTTGACCGAGCCTGAATTTCTGACAACCCAAGCAGACGATCTGAGTAAAGATTTTTGAGTAGGAGATGGGAGTCTCCGATTTGTTCACAATTAGGATAGTCAAAAGGTGTTTCGAGCGTAGAGCCAGTATTCTCCTTTTTAGCTGCATACTGATTGTGTAAAGAATCCAGTTTCTCCATCAGTGCCCGAGGATTACAGGCCAATGAATCTGCGCTGGGGTCAGTTTCAGTTAAATGCCGTCCCACAAAATCGTGCTGAAATCGTGTAGATATACCGAGCCTCGCCCTCGCAATCGCGATATTCCACGCGTTCTAGCAATTGCCTGAGTGTGTCCGCGATATGCAGATAGTCACTTGCGTGGGCAGTTGCTCCGGTCAATTCTCGAACGCCAAAATCTGTGACTCGGAAAGTCGTTCGCTCACGAATATCGAATTCGGATTTTGCAACGAGTACATTGCCGGCGTGCAGATCCCCATGTTGATATCTTCGTTCCTTGAGTTCGTGTAATAACCCGAGCATCGTTTCCAAAAAGCTTTCAATGAAATGCAGGTCGATATTGGATTGGTCGTGCTTTATATAATCTTTGAGACTTTCACCTTTCACATAGTCATATATGAAAACGACACAATCTACGTTGGAGTCTGAATATTCGACGACACCATGACATCTCACAACAGATGAGTTTTCTAAAACATTAGCTTTCCTTGCCTCCTCCAAATATTGGCCAGCGAGGTTATCTTTGGGAACGATTTTGAAAGCGTGAGTACTATTTGTCGATTCGTTAAATGCCCGAAACACAAGACCGTTATTTCCTGAACCAACATATTCTTGAATCACATGGTTCTCTATCGTTTTTCCAAGAAATAATTCTTTTTCGGGTAGGTACTTGCGCATATTCAGTGCTTTCTGAATACAAGAATGTGCTCTCGTTTGACTCCGGCAAGCCGTCTGCGTGAGCGGCGGACATCGGGAATGACGTCGCTCATAACCTGACAGAGGTGAAATGTTGGGGCGCATGTTGAGAAAATTCGCATCAGTTCTTCAGAAGGAAATCGGTCTCTCTTTCGAACCAACTGCTCGCCAATAACAAAGACACAATACCCACCCCGGCGCATTTTTTGCTGTAATTGTTTAGCAAGTGCGTCTATCGCATTCGTGAAGCCGCTGAGACCACTGAGAGCACGATCCAGAGATTCCATGTGCGGTTGACCTACAAACCAGAGCCGTAGACGGTTGTCTCGCCCATAATCGAGTGCGTTCATGTAGGGTGGACTTGTGATGACACAATCAATGGCATCGGGGAGATTAACGGATTCCACAGAGGATTTGCGAATGCCATTGACTAATTCAAGAAATGAGTTTCTCGGCGGACGTTTCAGGGCGCGTTCTACTTTTGCTTTCAAGCGTGAGGCAACTGGACGATATTCGTAAAGGTCGGGGTAAACGGCTTTGGGAAACTTGTTTGATCGAAGATAAGGAACGAGGTGACTGCTTGGAAAGGACAGAAACCCAGGCCTCTGATGATGCAGGATGCCGAGCAAGGATGCCAGCAAGAAATAGTGCCGTTCGTTTCTAAGAAATTGACTGAGACGGAGGATTTCTTTCAATGTGCGAGGGTGAAAGAAAGCTCGAACCCATCGTGGGACACTTCGGAGGTCAGGCAGAGGCAGCGATTCGACGCGCTTGAGAAGGCGGTCAAGGTCTGCAAGTGCGGGTTCGATTCGGGTTGGTGCGTACAGCTTGCCTTTAGTCAATGTCACGGCGTATTGACTCATATCAGAGGCAAAGACACGTCGGCCAAGACGGACGGCTTCAAGTGGCACGGTACCGCTTCCGCAAAACATATCTGCCACTAACTGGCCTGGCTGACTATACTTGAGGACAAGGTCTTTTGCGATCACGCTCTTTAGTTTCCCTATGTATGGGGATAGTTGATGCAATGAGCACTCCTGGTGCGTGTAAGAGTCAGCCCAGCGCAATGGAGATGGGGAAGACGCCTCTATTACTTCATTATATTTTTTAATATCGTACATAACCTCTATTGTTTCCCGTTCAGACTCTGATGGTCAAAAGGGAGCAGGTCGCCTCAGAAATTTACATACGGCAATCCGCAGAACGTGATCCCCATCTGGGTCAATTCCTGCTGTCCAATAAATTTGTGTGTGGCGAAGACGATAGCGGTTTTCTGCTTTTTCTTTGCCTGCTTGGCGATGCGGTCCGCGCGGTCGCTGTTCAGGGCGGAATCGGCGCTACGCAGGAAAGCGAGGTTCGGTTCGTATATCAGATAAAACAGCTTGTCGCTCGTTTCGTAGAAGAAACCGTTTTTGTCGGTTGCCTGACGAATCCTGTCCGGTGCCTGGCCGGTTGCGGTGTACACGAGGTGACGGGCCAGGGTTTCGTAGTCCGGCAGGCTCTCGCCGGTGAGCATTTTTTCAGGGCTGATTTCATCGCCCAGCGTACAATAGGTGAAACTGCCGCCCAGCCCGTTTTTCAGGTTTTCGTCTTTGGCCTGCGGCACGCCCTTGATGGCACGGCGAACGCGCTCGGCGGTGATTGTGTCGGCATAGTCTTCACATTCCACCAGGATGAATTGACGGGTGCCGCCGTCTGCCTTGTTCAGCGCCAGGACCGCGTGTGCCGTTGTGCCGGAGCCAGCGAAGGAGTCGAGGATGATGGCGTCCTTATCCGTGGCGATGGTGAAGATCCGCTGTAACAAGCCCACGGCCTTGGGGTTGTCAAAGGGCAACTGTTGCTCACTGAAGATTTCCTTGAGGGTTTTGCGGGCACCATCTGTGTGTCCCACCTCATCATAAGGCCAGATGGTCAAAGGAACGATTCCCCGTTGGACCTCCAGCAGGTATCTTTTTAGTTGTGGCGCACCTTTACCGTCGCGCCCGAAGAAAACACGGTTTTCCTTCAGCCATACCTGCATTTGTTCTTTGTTTGTTCGCCAACATGTTCCTTGAGAAGGATAGTACTCCTTTCCGGTATTAGGATTGACGATTGGGTAATTGTATTCGGGTGAGTAGGATTTGCCCGTCAAGTTATCCGTACGCCAAAGTCCTTTCCCATCTTTGTCATCATATTTATAGGACCTGTCTTGTTTTTCACTTCGTGGGAGGAGGTTGCGTTGCCAGAAGCCCGTTTCTTCGCCGTTGTTGCCATTCTTTGATTTGTTCTTGGCATAACAGATAACAAAGTCATGGTTGTCGGAGAAATATTTTGCATCGTTGGCGGGAGCGTATTTCTTTTGCCACACGATATTGGCAATAAAATTCTCTTCTCCGAAAATTTCATCCATCATCATTCGTAGGCGGTGTTGTTCGTTGTCGTCGATGGAAATAAAGATGGCCCCGTCCTCTGCCAGCAGTTCTTGCAACAGGTGCAGCCGAGGCCACATCATACACAGCCATTTGTCGTGGCGTTCCAGGTCTTCGTCGTCCACGGGGCTTTTGTCTTGCAACCACTCCTGCATCATGGGGCTGTTCACATTGTCGTTGTAGATCCAGCCTTCGTTGCCGGTGTTGTAGGGCGGGTCGATGTAGATGCACTTGATCTTGCCTGCGTAGCGGGGCATCAGTGCCTTGAGCGCGTGCAGGTTGTCGCCGTGAATAATCAGATTGTCGTTCAGGGATGGTTGTTGCCCTTTCGATCGGGCTGCCCCCCCCCCGCTTCTGCTGAGGTAGGCTTTTTTGAGAGTCCGGCTCCAGTGTCCGTGACGGAACGGTCAGGTGGTGAGCGTAAACGAGTTGTTTGCCTTTGAAATCAAGGGTCGGCATGGCAGTCTCACAAATTCACAACACTGAAGAGGGAATGACCGTTACCACCACCGGGCGGTTTGCTGGCATATATTACCGTTCTGCCCGTCAAAATCAAAGTCAAACTGGCGCGGCTACAAAGACCAACTACAAAGACGCTGGATCCCCGATCAAATCGGGGATGACAGAGCGAGCAGGTCGGATTAGCTTAGCGTAATCAGACACGCTCTGTGCTCGTCGAACGGCAAAGCTGTCAGGTTACGCTGCGCTAACCTGACCTACGGGCGGCTACAAGTATCGAACGTGCTTTTCGTGATGTTTGGTCCATCTGTTTGCAGTTTTTACAAATTGTACAAAGTCGCACATTTTGTAAACTTTTTGCGATTCGTCATTTCATGATCGATTTATCGCGTGCAGGACTTATGCGGCCTCTCCGTATGTGTAGCTGCGGCATCCCGGGTCACTGCCCGGGATATGTCTTATGCGAGTAGTGTCTCAGTTTGAATTCTGCTCTCTCTCCGAGGCCGGGGGCTCCTTTCTGTCATCCCTGTATGTGTTCAGTAATTCGTTGACAAGATTCGTT
>JAAXIB010000024.1 GCA_012270585.1 Nitrospirales bacterium | reverse complement strand
CCAAGGCGGCCCGGACACTCGTTTCGTCGGCGTTGGCAGGCAGGACCCCGAAACTAAGGACCAACGCAGTGACTACAATGCGAGGAGCGCACCCGACAGCGCTTGCAATCATCGCCACCCTCCTCAAACGGTTTGGGACCGTTTCTATTTCTTTTTTTGAGGTTTTTTTTGAGTCTTCTTTGTAAAAGCATGGAGTATCGAAATTTTAACGCTATCAGAAAAGTGTTTAAAAAAAAGCATCATTACTGTCCGGTTAATTGTGGAATAAATTCAATTGTTTAGAAAGCACCTCATCCTCAGATCTGCACCTGATATCGAAAAAGCCTTTGTTTAACGGGGTTTTCTCGAAAAGGGTCACGGAGAGAATCTGGAGCAAAGTGTAGAGCGAGATATCCAGCTGGAGTCGCTTCTTGATGAGCGCAACGAGTACGTAGACCGAGACGGCCACCCAGATTTGAGCCTTCACGGCATTTTCTGAGGTGCCGTAAAACTGTTTGATGCGGAGATGCTGCTTGACCCATTTGAAAAACAACTCGATTTGCCAGCGGGCTTTGTACAGCGAACAGATCGTGGTCGGCGCTGGGCCAAACAGGTTGGTCAAGAAGATCAGCGTCTTCTGCGAGTCGCGATCTTTGAAGCGCACGCGTCGCAGCTGGAGCGAATACTTCTTGTGGGTGTAAGACCCCGACAACACCACCGTCTGGTCGCAGAGAATGCCCTGGGGTCGGTCGCTCGGCGCCGAATAGAGCCGGCGCATGGTGGTATTCGCTTTGGCGCGGGTGACAAAGAACGCCCCCGCTTGAGGCAAGGCCAGGAGTCTTGTGAAATCCAGA
The DNA here is from genome assembly GCA_012270585.1 of Nitrospirales bacterium. Taxonomy (GTDB): domain Bacteria; phylum Nitrospirota; class Nitrospiria; order Nitrospirales; family UBA8639; genus Bin75. The sequence continues at coordinate 17,171 of JAAXIB010000024.1, read as the reverse complement.
TAGCCGCGGTCCATGACAGAAATGGCGGCCGGTTCGGGGCTCAGGAGGTCGAGCACATTGACATCGTGCCAGTGCCCATCGGAAACGTGGAGAAAACTCGGAAGCGGGCCACGCAAATCCAACAGCGTATGCAGCTTGACCGCCGCTTTGGGGGAACGAAAGGGGGCCCAGGGAAACAACGACAGGCACAGATCGACCGTCGTCGAAGCCAATGCATAAATCGTGTTGGCCAGGTCCAGCCCCAGTTCCTCTTCGGCGTACAAGGGGCGGGCCTGAGCAATCAGGCGTTGGGCGAATGCGGCATAGATGCGCCAGTCCCGGCGTTCGTTGGCATCGGCCAGCGTCGCGCGTTTGCCCGGCGACCGAATGCCCATATGATACAATTTGGCCGCTTGCGCCGAGAGACAGGCTTGGATATCTCGAAGACTTTCCCGATAGGTCAACTGCGCAAACGCCAAGATACGAAAATGTTCGCTGCAAGGCAGAGTGCGGACGCGATGGTCGCCGCCATAGCGGTCGACGATTCGGGTGAAGGTCGTCCAGGGTAGAAAATCCATCAACTGGGAAAACAGGGTCTTGCCGGTGTACATGGTAAATCCTCCGAGAAACGTTTCCCGAAAGATCCCCCCAACGCGATTGCGCGTTCAAGTCCACACCACTGACATTCGCTAAAAAAGAGACTAGATTCATACAGTTATATAGATCAGAAGCTCAGTTAACCGGACAGTAGTGAAAAAGCATAAAAATTCTATAGATCCTTTTCTCGTCCTTTATTCTCAACTCAAACGCCGATTGGTGTATGGCCGGGAATTTGTCGTCCCCCTTACCCCAACCCTCTCCCGCGATGGGGAGAGGAAGATATGAGGATGGATCGCGGCGTGGTGGAGACCGGGTCTCGGAAATCAGGCTTAGGGGTACAGGCGGTAGAGCATGCGCGGGAAGGGGATGGTTTCGCGTACGTGCGCAAGGCCGCAAATCCAGGCCACGGCGCGCTCGATCCCCATGCCGAACCCGGCATGGGGCACGGACCCGTATCGCCGCAAGTCCAAGTACCACCGGAAAGCCTCTTCGGCAAGTTGGTGGTCCTGCAAGCGTGCGACCAACGTCCGGTAATCGTGGATGCGTTGCCCGCCCCCGATGATTTCGCCGTATCCTTCCGGAGCCAAGACATCCATGCACAGCGCCCTGTCGGGATTGTCCGGATCGGGTTGCATGTAAAAGGCCTTGATCTTCGCGGGATAGCGATGCACCAGGACGGGTTTCTCAAACTCATGGGACAGGGTGGTTTCATCCTCCGCGCCGAAATCATCGCCTGCCTGTAGCGACGACCCGAGGCGCTGCAAGCGCAGAATCGCTTCATCATAGGTGAGTCGCGGAAAAGGCGGGACAATCGCTTCCAATTTGGAAACGTCCCGTTCCAACACCTGTAATTCGTTCCGGCAGTTCTCCAGGACCCGTTCCACCATCATCATCACGAACGCCTCGGCCAGGTCCATCGCATCGGGCAATTCCGCGAACGCCATTTCAGGCTCCACCATCCAAAACTCCATCAAATGCCGGCGGGTCTTGGATTGCTCGGCGCGAAACGTCGGACCGAAGCAATACACTTTTCCGAAGGCTGCAGCGGCCGCTTCGCCGTACAATTGCCCGCTTTGCGTCAAGTATGCCGTATCCTCAAAATATTGCGTTTGAAAAAGGGTGGTCGTTCCTTCACACGCATTTGGCGTAAAAATGGGCGCGTCAATCAGGACAAACTCCTGTTCGTCGAAAAAGTCCCTGCAGGCCTTGATGATCGCATGCCGGATTTTCAGGATGGCCTGTTGCCGCGTTGAACGAAGCCAGAGATGGCGGTGGTCCATCAGAAACCCGACGCCATGCTCTTTGGATTGAACGGGAAACGGCTCGGCGAGGTGAATAATCTCGAAGGCGGTTGCCTCTATTTCGTACCCCCCCGGAGCCCGCGCCTCCGCACGCGGCACGCCGGTGACCGTCAGGGAGGATTCCTGCGTCAGGTGATTCGCGAGGCCGAATTGTTCCTCCCCCAATGTCCCCTTGCTCAAAATGGCCTGGATATCCCCGGACCCGTCCCGGAGCGTGAGAAACTGCAGTTTTCCACTCGATCGATGGTGCCGGACCCACCCTCGGAGACGAACCTCCCGCCCCACCATTTCAGCAATATGAGAGATGGACACGATTGGAATACTCATGCCGGCGCCTTTATCAAGAAATCGAACAACACGATAAGCCCCACGAAAACGCCGACCTCACCGGGAGAGCGGGTTGCGAGGATATTCCTGCGATTGTGTGTCACAAACGCCAATTGACACCGACTCACCGCCAAGACTATCATATTTTTCCAAAGGAGGTCCGTAGATGAGTTATACCATTACCGTACGAGAACTGAAGGATCGCTTGGATAAAGGGGACAAGGTATTTTTGTTGGACGTTCGGGAACCGCATGAATTTTCCATGGCCAGGATTGAAGGGTCCACTCTCATTCCCTTGGGCACGTTACCCCAATCGCTCAATCAACTCGACCCGGCCGATGAAATCGTGGCCTTGTGTCATAAGGGCATGCGCAGTGCCGACGCCGTGGGATTTCTCCTGCAGCAAGGATTCTCCAACGTGAAAAACCTGATCGGAGGCATTGACGCCTGGTCCGTCGAAATCGACCATTCGGTTCCGCGCTATTGATCATCAGTGAAGCGCCGGTTTGACGAGTCGGCGTTTCTGCTGCTGAAAAAATTTCACCGTCTCCTCCAAGCCTTCCGAGAGGGACACGGTGTGGGTCCACGCCGTCTCTTTCTCCAGTTTGCTCGCATCGAGCACACTGCGCGTTTGCTCGCCCTTTTTCGCGGGACCGTGGATTTCTCGACACTCGGAATTTGTCAATTCTTTCAGCCGGATGAAGATCTCATTCACGGTCGTCTCGATCCCGGTTCCGACGTTGAAAATTCCCTCTACCGATGGGACGATTACCGCCCGTACCGCTTCCACCACGTCTCCGACGTAGATGTAATCCCTCGTCTGAAATCCATTCCCGTTAATCCGGGGTTGTTCGCCCGCCAGCATTTGTTGCGTGAACATCGCGACCACGCCGGCTTCGCCGCCGGAATTTTGTCTCGGGCCATAAACGTTGGCCAGCCGGAGGGCCGCGTATTTCAGCCCGGCAACTCGGCGATAGTACTCGAGATAGTATTCGCAGGTAAGTTTGCTGATCCCGTAGGGAGACAGCGGTCGCGTGGGATGAGATTCCGAAGCCGGAAACGCCTCCTGCTCGCCGTACACCGTACCGCCGGAAGAGGCGAACAGAATTTTTCTGGCGCCGTACCGGACAGCCAATCCCAGGAACCGAAGGGTTCCCATGATGTTCACTTCCGCATCGAATACGGGATCGTCCGTAGACTTCCGGACGTCCATTTGGGCGGCCATGTGCACGATCACCAGAGGACGTTCTTTTTTGAACACCTCTTCCACTCGTGGGCTGCACATGTTCAATTTATAGAATACGGCTTTGCGGTGAACCTGTTTTCGTTTCCCCGTGGAGAGATCGTCGATCACGGAGACGCGATGCCCTTCCCCGACAAACTGGTCTACGATATGAGATCCGATAAATCCCGCACCACCCGTCACTAAAATATTCATGCCATGTCTTCAGGTCGTGGAGATGCGTTCGCCGAATCTGAAACCGGCCATCGCAGATCCAAAAAGATTTCGCGATTCCCCTTTTTCCCCTGCACGGGGGAATCGAAAAGCCCGAGACAATCAAACCCCAGTTGTTGCGCCATGCCTTGGATACGCCGCACCACTTCTTGCCGGACCTCCTCATCCCGGACCACGCCGCCCCGTCCCACCTGCTTCACGCCGGCTTCAAATTGTGGCTTGATAAGCGCAACGACCGTCGCCCCAGGTACCAGAAATTTCATCACACAAGGCAACACCAGGCGTAGCGAAATAAAGGAGACGTCGATGACGGCAAGTTGGATGGGTTCGGGAATAGCTGAAAGGTCGAGATGCCGGATGTTACATCGCTCGAGGACGACGACTCGCTCATCGTTTCTGAGGCGCCAATCCAATTGTCCATAACCCACGTCCACGGCGTAGACCCGACGGGCCCCGTGCTGGAGGAGACAATCCGTAAACCCGCCCGTCGAAGCACCGACGTCCAGGACGATGCGGTCCGCAACGTGGAGGGAAAAGGCGTCTAACGCCGCCGAGAGTTTTTCTCCACCCCGGCTCACGAAAAGGCTCGCCGGCCCCTCCACGGCAATGGCCGCTTGCCCTGAAACGAGTGCCGCCCGCTTTTCCACGCGCGTCCCGTCGACTGTAACCAATCCCGCCAGGATCATCCGCTGCGCCTGCTCCCGGCTGCCGGCCAACTGACGCCTGACCAGCACTTCGTCGAGTCGCTGCTTGGGGACTTTGATGGGCATCAATGTGGGAATGACGTCTCAAGCAGGCGCTCCCAACCTGCGCTTACTCCCTCTCCCTGTGGGAGAGGGCCAGGGTGAGGGGAAAGTGATGTTCAGCTTGTTCCTTCTTCCTCGATGGAATACGCTTCCACCCGCTTTTTCCCATCTTTGTCCTGCACCATAATTTCCACTTTCCGTTCGGCATCATCCAACATCTTGAGACAGGTTTTGGAAAGCTTGATTCCCTCTTCAAACATCTTCAAGGAATCATTCAGCGGGAGATCCCCTCTTTCCAACTCGGTGACGATAGTCTCAAGCCTGGCCAGGGCATCTTCAAATTTTAAGGCTGCCATACCTACCTGCGGACATCGGTGTCAGGTGAATCGCGTTCCCTTCCCTCCACGCGTCTTTTGCGGTGTCAACCACGATTCGCTTTTGCATAAGAGCGAAGTCCTGCCAAGCTACGCGGAGAATCGCATTATACGCGGTGTTCCCGGGACGTCAAGATTGCCGCTCCGTTTGTTCAACGAGACAAGAGAGCCTCCCTTCGGCCAGTCGCGCCAGAATCCGGTCGCCGACCTGAACTGATTGCGCATCCTTGACGATTGTTCCCCCGGGCCTGGTCTCAATAATGCTGTACCCGCGAGACAAAATCGCAAGGGGGCTCAGGGTTTCCAGGGTGCTGGCCACGGTTCGCAATTGATGTTTTTTTTCGGTAAGCACCCACGGCATAGCCCTGGAGAGTCGTCGAAGAAGCTGGGGCAACATCAGGCTTCCCCGTTGCCACGATTGCCCCGGGCCGACTCTTTCCAGACCCGTAGCTAACGCAGCCAGTCTCGGCCGCACCGCGGCAAGCATGGCCCGTATGCCGCTCCCAAGACGGAAATTGAGCTCATCAACCCGTTGTACCTGAGGTTGGAGGATTTGCAAAGGAACGGGAAGCGCGTGCAAGGCCAACTCAACCTGATTTCTGTGAAACCGGAATGTGCCGCGCATGGCTTGGACCAGTCTCGCGTTGTTTTCCCGTATGCCATCGATCAAATCGACGAGAACGGGAGAAACCGATTCCGCCGCGGCCGAGGGAGTCGGGGCTCGATAATCAGCGGCAAAATCCGACAAGGTGAAATCGATTTCATGGCCCACTGCTGAAATCACCGGAATACGAGAGCTGGCAATGGCCCGAACCACGACCTCTTCATTAAAGCTCCAGAGATCTTCCCAGGAACCTCCACCTCTCCCAACAATGAGCACGTCGAGATCCGTGTGTTGATTGGCCAATCGAACGGCATCCGCGATTTGCTGCGCAGCCCCGGGCCCCTGCACGGCCACGGGAAACAGTCGCAGGCGAATCACCGGGCATCGCCGCTGGACAATTGTCACAATGTCGTGCAGCGCGGCTCCCGTCCCGGAGGTGATCACCCCGACGCGACGAGGAAAAAACGGAAGGGGGCGCTTGCGGGCGGGATCAAACAGCCCTTCTTGCTCAAACCGTTTCTTGAGTTGTTCAAAGGCAACCTGGAGAGCGCCGATGCCCTTGGGTTCGAGATATTCCAGTAGGAGTTGGTAGTCGCCTCTCGGTTCGTAGACGCTGACGCGACCTCTCGCCAGCACCGTGAGGCCGTTTTCGAGGCGAAACGGAAGCACCGCGGCCATGCGACGAAAGAGGACCGCTCGGATTTGGCTTTCCTGGTCGTTCAGGGAAAAATAGACGTGCCCGGAGGCAGGGATCCGAAGATTCGACACCTCCCCTTCGACCCACACGTCCGGAAAAGCGTGTTCCAGGGTCGCGCGAATACTCGTCGTCAGTTGGGTAACCGTATAAACAGTCGGAGGGGCGGCAGACACGAGTCAGGAGCGCAGCGTTAGGTGATTTCTCGCACGCGTTGGATGCCGGTGGCTTTTCCGGTTGTGGGATTCAGTTCGATCACGGTGGCACCCAGCACCGCCGGGCCCGAGGCGACTTCAAAGCGTCTGGGCATCTGCGTGAGAAATTTGTCGATCACCAGCTCTTTTTTCATGCCAATCACGGAATTGACGGGACCGGTCATCCCGATATCCGTCAAATAGGCCGTCCCCTTGGGCAGGATCTGCTCATCCGCGGTTTGCACGTGCGTATGCGTGCCCACGACGGCCGTCACCTGGCCGTCCAGGAAATGTCCCATGGCCATCTTCTCCGCCGTCGTTTCCGCGTGCATATCAACAATAATGCAGGGGGTCTGAGCTTGCAGCTTTTCGACTTCGCGCTTGACCACGCGAAAGGGACAATCGAGCGCCGGCATGAACGCCCGACCCATGACCTGGATCAAACCGATTCTCTGGCCGTTCGGCCCGTCAATGACGAACGAGCCTTGCCCGGGCGTACCGTCGGGATAATTGGCCGGGCGCAGGATCCTGGGCTCCTTGCGAATATAGCCCACCATTTCCTTTTTATCCCAGACGTGATTACCCGTCGTGAGTGCAGAAAGCCCCAGGTCGAACAAATCATTGGCCAGGTCGGGCGTAATGCCAAATCCGCCGGCCACGTTCTCGGCGTTCCCGATGACAATATCGACGTGATACCGTTCGCTCACCCTATGGATGTTATTGGTGATACTCCGGCGCCCCGGTTCACCAACGATGTCACCGATAAACAACACAACCACAAATTCAACCGCTTCCCGTTGCCCGTCCCATCTATTTGGCAAATTCGACGAATCGACTCTCCCGAATAACCGTCACTTTAATCTGGCCGGGGTACGTCATTTCTTGTTCGATTTTCTTGGACAGGTCACGAGACAGGACAAGGGCTTCATTGTCGGACAGTTTTTCCTGTCGAACAATCACGCGCACTTCCCGCCCGGCCTGAATGGCATAGGCTTTATCCACTCCTTCATAGCCCACGGCCAAGCCTTCCAATTTTTCCAATCGTTTCACGTAGGCTTCCAGCGTTTCGCGTCGCGCACCGGGCCTGGCAGCGGACAAGGCTTCCGCCGCCGCGACCAACACGGATTCCGGGCAAATCGGGTCAACCTGTTCATGGTGGGCGGCAATGGCATTCACGACTTTTTCAGACTCGCCGTACTTCTTCGCGATTTCGGCGCCCAACATCGCGTGCGTGCCCTCTTCTTCGTGGCTCACCACTTTTCCGATGTCGTGCAACAGCGCTCCACGTTTGGCCAACTTGATATCCAAGCCCAATTCCGCGGCCATGATGCCGCAGATATACGACGACTCACGGGCATGATACAAATTGTTCTGTCCGTAGCTGGTCCGGTAGCGTAACCGGCCCAGGAGCTTCACGATCTCGGGATGAAAATCCGAAAGGCCGACCTCGAAGATCACCTTTTCGGCTTCTTCCCGCATCACCTTCTCAAGATCGCCTTTGACTTTTTCCACGACCTCTTCAATCCGCGTCGGATGAATGCGACCATCCTGCATCAGCCGTTCAAGCGAGATTTTGGCAATTTCGCGTCGCAAGGGATCGAACCCGGAGACGATGACGGTTTCCGGGGTTTCATCGACGATTAAATCCACGCCCGTTGCCGCTTCCAGGGCGCGAATGTTCCGGCCTTCCCGTCCGATAATTCGACCCTTCATCCCGTCACTGGCCAGGGACACCACCGAGATGGTGGCTTCATTGACGTAATCACGAGTGATCCGTTGAATCGCGTTGGTCACGATTTGCTGGGCTTCCCGGTCCGCATTTTCCCGAGCTTCGTCAAGGATCCGTTTCGTCAGACCCGTGGCCTCCAAACGAACCTCGCCTTCAATCTCGACCAACAGTTGCCGCTTGCCTTCTTCCGTGGTCAACCCGGCCACCCGCTCCAAGGCCTCACGATGTTCCCGTATCGTTTGCTCACATAATCGTTCTTGTTTCGCTAACGAGACTTCCCGATCCGAGACGGTACGTTCTCTCTTGCGAAATTCCTCCTCACGACCTTCAAAATTCGTGATTTTTCTTTCCAAGCCTTCCTCACGTTGCCCCACTCGTTTTTCCAGCCACTGCAACTCGCTTCGTTTTTCTTTTTCCGTCTTTTCTATTTGAGCTTTGGCTTGAAACACCAGATCCTTCGCTTCAATTTTCGCTTCCTTGACAATATGCTCGGCTTCGCGTTCCGCTGATTGCGTTAATTGGAGCAGTTGGTCTTCGGCTTTACGACGTTGCGTGGTGAAGCGCGTACGTTGAATGACCCCGTTCAACACGAACCCCGCTCCAAGGCCGATGCCTCCGACAACTGTCATGATGATGATATCCGTAAAAATGGTCGTCACCCCCTTCTCTCACCACTCAGACAAAGGCGCTCACGTCAGCCTTTGGAATCAATGTTCATTTTGAACATGGGCGGAGAGGTCAACGATCGTTGATCTCTTCTCTCTCAGGAAACGTGGAGAACGAAGAAAAGGCAGGGAATGACGAGAACGAAAAAAAGACTCTACGCGATATTAGGGTGTGTGAAAAATATCGCAAAAGGTAGATATTGACTGACGCCCAGGTTCCTACATCTGTTTAAAATTCTATCCGCCATCAGCTTGGATCCATTAAGCTCAGGCTTCTTTTATGAACAATCTACCTGGATGCCTCTTTCCGCCTCATGGATACTTTCTCAGTCCAGCAGGGTGAACCACCCCTCACTTCAAACCTCATCAGTTATTCACACCCTCGGTTTTATAACACTCGATTCATTCCATGTCATACGCCACTCGTTCTTCCTGATCGACGACTGTGTCCCTCTCGGTTAAATGTTTTACTCACGTACGTTACCAGAGCGTCGCACTTCGTGCAAGAACAGAGACTGATCAGGGGCGGTCCGTCCCTAAACGGGAGTCGATACACTCCAACAACCCCTCGGCTCGACGCTCGACTTCAGCCTCGCCTGCCTGCCGACGGCGTTCCTGCCGAAACAATTGATCCGCAATATTCATCGCGGCCAGAATGGCAACTTTGATGGGCGTGGATCTGGTCGTCCCTTGCGCGATGGTCTGCATTTGCCCTTCAACGTATCGGGCGAGTTCGTGCGCATAGCCTTCATTTTCAATAGGTCGCAAGGCCAACTTCTGCCCGTATACGTCAACCTCGATGCTTTTAGTCATGGACAGCCTCTTGCAGGTTGGTCTCTGACGTTTCCAGGTTCTCCAGTTGCTCCAGCACCCTTTCAATGCGCGACTTGATATTCACACGTTCTTCTTCCCACTCGCGTGCATGGGCCTCCTGCCTCGACAATTCCTCTTGAACCAGGTCCAACTGTTGTTGAAGAGATCCATTGGCCTGTTTTAATTCCTGGACCAACTCCACTAATCCCCGTACTCGAACTTCCAACGTTTCCATTTTTTCAAGACTCATGGTGACAAACTCCTTGGCTACAATCCGAGATAATAAAATATGACTAAGATAAAATCTTTAGCAGACTCTGTCAAGAGGAAGAGCACTACATGTTGTGGAATGGAGGGCATGATATATACGATAACTTGTAATGACCCGTTTCACGTACCGACGGGTTTCCCTATAGGAAATCAGTTCGACAAATTCGTCCGGATCTCGATCGCCAAACCTGGCAATCCAGCGGTTCACCGCATCGGGACCGGCATTATACGCCGCAACGGCTCGAATGAGATTTCCCTTATAGTCACGTAACAATTCACCAACGTAATCAACTCCCAACCGCACGTTCACCTCTGCTTGCAACAAATCCTCCCGGTCCACGGAGTCAAGGCCCAGGCGGCGGGCGACGCGGTTCGCCGTCGCCGGCATCAATTGCATCAGCCCCATGGCGCCGACGGATGACAATGCCTGGGGATTATACAAACTTTCCTCACGGATTATTCCCGCAACCAACAAGGGATCCACGTGCGGAGCAGCGTAGCGCCGTATCTTCGGGACATAGCCAGTCGGATACGCCATACGCCATAACGGAGAATCAAGAGGAATCCGGCGACGTTCCAGGGGCTCCCGAAAGTACCGTTTGGCTATCAATGCCGGTGATTCATAATCTCCAACTTCCAACATGTGCAGCGCCAGGGCATATAAGGTTTGCGGCTGGTCGCCATATTGTTCCTTGACCAATGACAACTCTTCTGCCGCTTCCCGGCGGAAATCCAGCGTCAACAGTTCCATGGCTTTTTGGAAATGCGTATTCGTTTGGAATGCAGAGGACGCGGGAACGTCCAGCGCCCGGGGCGCCCCATTTTCCCGTTGATCGCGTCCCACGTGGAGTGGACGCCGCAGGCGAAACTCGGATAATTGCCCATAATAGGTCATGGGCCACTCGGCAGACACCTGCCGGTACAACGTTTGCGCTTCACGGTCTCGTCCCAGCCGGTCAAGAGCCCGTGCGTTCCAATAGTGAGCCCGATTTTGCCAATTCCGGCCGGGAGCGGTAGCCGCAAGAGAGCGAAGGGTTGCCACCGCGTCTTCCCACGCGCCTTGTTGATAATACAGCCATCCCAATCGCCACAAAGCGTCTGTTTTTATTGCAGGAAGATCCGCCGTACGATAGGCGTTCTCATAGGCCAGGGCGGCTTGCTGAATCGTGTTTTCCCCTTCAGCCCACACACCACTCAGCCACCGGATCCGGCCCCGTTCATCCACGCTTACTCTAGGCGGGACCGAATCGCGAAGCTTCAGAAGAAGCCAGCCCTGATCCCGTCGCAAGTAGACCTTGGCCAACCACACGGCGGCTTTGCCGGTATACGCGGAAGCGGTCGCCAGCAGCCGGCGGAAAATTTGCTCGGCCTGAGGATACTGCTTCAACCGCACGTGGGCCATCCCCAACCGGAAGAGCCCCCGCTCATAACCGGGGCCATGCGAGCGACCGTTCAAAAATTTCTGCAAATCACGAATGGCGGCTTCAAAGCGCGCCGATTCATACCACGTGCGACCTCGCTGATAATAATCTTCCAACGAAGGTGTCCAATGCAGCGCATCCGGGTCACCGGATTGCACGAGTTGCTGCACCGTTTGAGCCTCGGGAGATTCTGGGTACTTCCGCCAAATTTCGCCCAGCGCGTGTTTCGCCCTGGTCGCCTCTTGCAATCGGGCGGCACAATCGGCAAGAACGGAGAAGGCCTGGGGAGCAGACGGAGAATCCGGATCACCGGAAGTGGCCTGCTCCAGGTGCGCGGTCGCACGCTGGCATTGCCCGTTCTCGAACCGGGCGAATCCCGCTTCATACGACGTTTCGTTTCGCAAGGCGGAAGGAGCGGACAACTCCAATGCCGCTTCAAGCGTCAGTGCGGATTCATGAAAGAAGCCCATACGTCCCAATGCCTGACCGAGCTTCAACAAGACGTAGTCTTCGAGGAATGGAAAATCCCTGCGGGCCACACGCAGATATTCAAGGGCTTGCGACGGTTCACGTTCGAGGAGGGACCATCCTATCCGGAATCCCGCGCGCCGGGCCCATATGGTTCCCGGATACGCTTCCTGCACGTGACGAAAACGGTCGACCTGCAGAAGCACCTGATCGGGGTGCTCATCGGAAAAAGACGCGGCGCGTCGAAAACAGGCTTCCGCCGATTCACAGGCCACGTGCCGAGCCTCGGCTTGCGACAATGCAGAGACACTCGTCAAGAGAACCATAACGAGGAGGAGGCTCCCACGACGGCCCCATGAACGAGACGGCCTCATAGCCGACCAAGGTTTCTGTTCACGCCACACCATGCAGAGGAACAATGCTCAGCCTCGCCATCTCGGGCAATACGAAAAACCGGCCTCTTCCTGGATTTCCGATTCCTGATTCCGTTCATTGTCAAAAACCACCGTCAGTTGCTATTACAATGGAAAGAGCTTATGAAATGTACCGTTCTGTTCAAGAAGGTAAATTTCTTGAAATACATTTTCATTTAGGTCATGAAGATGCTTACTGCTCGTGCGAAATTTCTCTAAAATAAATTCCAAGGCTATAGGCAAAGCAAACAGTGGGTCTCTTTCGCAACAGATTAGAACACCAGGCCCGTAAGTGTCTCTCAAACTAGCATACCCTTCTTTTCTCATTTTCTTTTCTGCTTCATCAAAAACCCTCTGATCCATATCTCTGGAAATGAGTGGTTTGGGTGTATGATAATGCCGTTTTTCACTGGGTGTAACTGCTGATCGTTCTTCATGAGCTTCGTCATGGTTGTTGTAAACATCCACTACTTCGAGCCATAGGTGTTTATCATTTCTTTTCAAAAGTCCATCAGGCGGGCCTCGTGGTTTTGAATAATATGCCATTCCTCATCACGCGACTGAAGACGGAATTGAGCAAACTGTTGCACAACAGCATTTTCGTGAGCTTTCTGAATTTGCTTGCGACCACCCATAAGACCTTTCCTTTCCAGCCAACCGTCGCTTGGCCAGATCAGTCAAGAACTGTTCGCAATATCAAACGAAACATTCCTGTCTATGAGGAAAATCTTTCAATGCCATTTCTGGAGGATGGAACATGAATTTGTTAAACAAACCTTTAAGGCATTTTCCGATGAAGACAATAAAGACTTTTCGGAATACCGTAAGGAATTGCAATCAATGGGATTATTGGCAGAAACCTTTCTTCAAATGGAGCCCATGACGTCTGAAGAGTATGCCAAACTTAAGGTGAACTGGTTCGAACTCTTTCTGAATTGTAAGCCTGTTTCTATACTCGTTGAGGAACTTTCAGATGATGCGAAACGAAGTAGGTTGACAGAAGAAACAATTATTGCTACCGCCGAATCACGATTACGTGCCGCTCGAATCTATGACAATAAAATGATCTCCACCCCATATTTGCATATCACTGTGACAGTCGTCGGGAATGCATTTTCTATAAATGTTACACTCAACAAATATCTTTTTGACGATGAAACTTCTATGTTACATGGAATAGCTATGACTTGGACAAGGGGCTTGACAGGAACACATACCAATGATGCCACATTTATTTTGTCTGGCCTTTCACGCTTGATGGATTTATTCATTGCCGACTATCTTCGGGTCAATGAAGTCGCCTGTAAAAACAAAGAAAAATGACACCTTTGTCGAGGAAATTACGTGGTCATAGGCGCGGCCATTTTCACGCGCTACATCAGGATGAGAGCACCTTTATGTACGTGGTCAGATGGGACACAGTTGAATTCAAGTTACCGTGAACCTGTAGGGCACCTGATTCCGAAGGGTAATGAGCAGGCTGTTGATAAGCTCGATACATTTGTGGACGGGAGACCTTTTGTGGATCGATCCGGAACCCAGGCTCGACCTGCCACGACGACTGGCTTCCTCTGTCTGTCTAAGTGCTTGATTGGGTGAATTATACAGAATGAGGAGATGGGGTGAGTGACGGGAATTGAACCCGCGACCTCCGGATCCACAATCCGGCGCTCTAACCAACTGAGCTACACCCACCACCCGACGAGTCGTGACAAAACCCGATTCACGAACGTTGAGAGATCTTACTGAAAAGGTCCGACACGACGCAAGACGCACGCCTAGGATTGACCGGCGTGGCAACGGTCGCTGCCCTCTCCTTATCCAAGGAGGTCAGTCCGGGACATGCCTTGTGCTACCAACAGGAGCCGTCGTTCCGGTTAGCACAGCGTAGCCCGACATTCCCTCCCCCCACCGGTTCACCGGCGGGCGGCGCCCTTGGTTCACCGACTCCCCCTCAAGGGGGGAGTGATTTCGGCAAAGGTTGCTTGCATGTCGTCCACGATCACCTGGCCGCGGCACGTGGGTCCGCTCCTGCTTGGATGGCTTGGCTCACATCAATGGTCTGGAAAGTTTTTGGGCCTTGCTGAAACGCGGATGCTACGGAACGCATTGCTACATGAGTCCGAAGCACCTGCATCGGTACGTGGATGAATTTGCCGGATGGCACACAATATCAGGAAATGGAATGCGGCGGATCAGATGGCATTTTTAGAGAAACGGATGACAGGAAAATACTTGTCGTATCGGGAGTTGGTGGCGTGAGAAACGACATAGAGGTGAAATATTACAGCGAGACAGGAGAATGCCTGCAATCCAATGCTTCATCTATTTCGTCAATTATTTTTTGTGCTGCTGCTTTTCTGTCTGAAGCATTGAGAATGGGTCTCCCCACAACCAGGTAATCAGATCCCAATTCTATCGCTTGACTTGGAGTTGTCAATCTGAGATGACCATCTGCGGTCGTTCCAAGTGGACGAATCCCAGGACTTACAATGATCTTTCCGGGGAATTTCTGCTTGCAATCGTGAATGGGCTTGCCTGAAACAATAAGGCCATCGCATCCGGCCGTAAGAAGCTCTCCGCCGCGCTGTAATATATATTCGGTATCAGTCGATGCCCCACTCAAAGTTGTTTCATCAATGCTCGCGTCTGAGAGTAATGGGACGCCAAGAATCTTCGGATAGTCCCCGACTCGTGCATCCAAGGCCGTTTGAATGACTCCAGAGTTTATCGTGAATTCTGGCGGTCCACTTACTGTAATAAATTTTATACGAAGCTCTGTACAAACTTTGACAAAATTCGTGATCGTGTTGCCAATATCCCAACCGACCTTCAAGTCAATGAATATCCCTCCTGACTCACTGCGATTTTTTTGCAACTCTGCAAGAACGGCCGCGACACTGCCGTTTAGAATTAATCCTAGGCCAATCTTGAAAATAAAAACATTATCAAGTTTTTTGACTAGGTCGACAGCTTCGTCCTGCGTTGGAACGTCAAGTGCGACAATCAGACGATCTTTTCCGGATTTCGTCTGCATTTGCCCGCTAATTCCCATTGCCGTCACACTTGTACATGGCAAGGAATGATTCTGGTATCGCCTGATTGTTGGATTTGGATATAACGAACTTTCCCGTGCTCTGGTATGAGCCACGGGCCAGTTTCACATCGAGAGACAGAAGGACAGGCCCGAAAGGATGATCCTCATGGCTTGTCTTCATCTGATGTGAATTCTATCAATGAAAAATTTGACAGTCAAGAATTTTTGTTGACAACTTGTCAATATGGAGTGGGGGAGGGAAGGTTAGACTACCAAAAATTCTACTCCATCAACCGAAATATATAATTCCCAAAATCATCGGCAGACTCTATCTTGTGGTCCATCAGTGAAACCCTCCAAACCGAAAAAGTCTCCGAACACGCCCAACCCGACACGTCCCCGTGGCCGTCCCGTGACACAAGCGATCCAACCAATCGACGCCTCCCCCGAAGAGACCGCGGAAGCCGTGTTCCACGTCGCCGAGCAGGAGCGTGACTATCGGTTACGCAAACCTCACTCATCCTACCTCGTCTAGGATTGTATATAAGTCCCCATACATCCCATTGACCATCGAGAAGGGGCTATGTTAATAATCAAAGTTCAAACCTTTCAATGGAGAAACCAGCATGCCGGTTGTTCATAAATCAGCCATTAAACGTGCCCGCCAGTCCGAGAAGCGTCACGCCCGGAACCACGCGATCCTGCATCGCACCAAGACCGTGATGAAAAAATTCAAGACGGCCCTCCAACAACACGATGCCGAAGCGGCTCAACCTCTTCTCCGGGAAGCCACCTCAGCCCTTCACAAAGCCGTGACGAAAGGAGCGCTCCATCGGAATACCGCTTCCCGACGCATTTCTCAACTCTCGACCCAGTTCAACGCCCTCAAAGCCCGATAAATACCCCCCCCTCACCCTGCCCTCTCCCGCCAGGGAAGAGGGTTCTCTACGGCATATACGGCAACCTTACAACACATGGTCACGTCGTAAACCGGGGTCGTGACGGAGCTTTCGCCGATCGGCACAAGTCCATGATCAAGGCATGCATGATCCGGTGAGGGGAACCGGCGGCTGCACCTTTCAGCGCGCGGTCCGTGACCGAAAAGGCTTGAAACGCCTCGGAAAAATGCGCCAAGGGAACGCGTCTGATCATTGCGAAAAACTCGCCTTGCTGGTGTGGATGAATCCCCAGGGACTTCGCAACCGCTGCCTCACCGACCCGACGACTCACTCCATCCTTGGCTTTCCACAGACGCCGGTACTGCCACAGCAACGCGCCGAGAATCCGAAGCGGGGCCTCACCCGACTCCAAGGTTTTCTCCACAATCAGGAGGGCTTGCGATACCTTGCCTTGGATGATGGCGCCCGACAGGTCAAACACCGACGCACCGGGTTCCGCCCCTTGGACGGCGATGACGTCGTGAACTGTGACCGTTTCTTTCTTTGACACATAGAGCGACAACTTCTCCAATTCCCGCCGGACCACGTACAGCCCTTCGCCCGCCAGTTCTTTCAGGACCCCCGCGGCTTCGGCATCCAGCCGAATCCCCAAACGCGCGGCCTCCTGGCGAACCCAACCCAAGCGTTGATTGTCATACAAGGGCGCACAATCCACCACCACCGCCTGTTTTTTCAAGGCTTGGACCCATTTCAGCCGGCCATCCAGTTTCGCCGCGGAGACGATCATGGTTGTTGAATCGGACGGTTCGGAAAAATATGGAATAAGGACTTCTCCCTCTCTGGCGGGAAGCTTGTCCGCCCATTTCAGAAGAACCACCTGGTGGCTTGAAAAGAAAGGCACTTCCTGGACACGGGCCAAAATTTCCTGGGCATTCGTTTCATCGCCGTACAGGACGTCACAGGAAAAGTCGTCACCATTGCTCCGGACGTCGCCCGCACTCGCGCCCTTGGAACGCGAGGCGCCATGGGTTCGAATCGTCTCGATGGCTTGATCGCGCAGGCAAGCATCTTCTCCACGGGTTGAATCTCCAAGGAGCAAAAACAACCTCTTCTCTTGTTGTAAAGACGGACCGAGTTCGGCAGGTTTGATCACCACCCCCTCACCCTGCCCTCTCCCTCCT
>JAAXIB010000018.1 GCA_012270585.1 Nitrospirales bacterium | reverse complement strand
AATTACTGAACACATACAGGGATGACGACCGCATACACCTTGCCTTCTCGCTTTAACAGCCCAAAGACCGGCACCTTCCCTGCTGCGCCGCGGCCCCGCTTTCCTTTGCGGGTCCCTCCAAAATAACTCTCATCCATCTCTATTTCACCGGCTAGCCACCCCGCGGCCTCACTCTGGGTCGCAATCAACTGGCGTAACCGATGAAAATAGTAGCTCGCGGTGGCCTTATTCACCCCCACGAGTGACGCGGCGGTTCTCGCGGTAGCACCCGCAACGAACAATTCAATAAGCCGCCGCTGTTTGTGCCAACTTAACCGGCTTTTCCTCATCCTGCCATCTTAGATAAATCTCATTATCTAGGACAGCCCCTTACTACTCATTATTCGGTAAGCGCTGGCCTACAAGTGGTCAAGAGACGGTGTCTGACTCAAACGCATGCTGGTGCTCAAGCGCACCGACTTGTAGCGAGCTACTCGCGATCATGCTCTCGGAAGAAGAATGGAGGAACCTAGTTCGGGTTCTAAACGAAACGACATGCTGCCTAGTGAGTTCGCGCACGGAGAAACACGGCCGCGGTCCCCGGGCAGATTACGACGAACTTGGCGAGTTTCACGAAGAAGCCCTTCATGGTATCGCGCATGCTCGAGCTGCCCAGCATGGCGATCCCACGGTCCATGAGTAAAGAAAGGGGATCGATTGACCGGAACAGCACCCAGAACAACGTCAGCGAAATCAGGGAGCGAATGAATGTGTCGAACGTGTCACTGGCGGCCGCGGACATGGGAAAGATCTGTCCGGCAAGGTAAAACCCCACGACCACAAACCCGAATTCCAAGGATTTTTCCACGGCGTGGCGCACCAAGTCATCCAGTTTCGATTTGGTCTTCCTGGTCACGGTCCGGAGCGAAGACACCACGAATCGGAAGATGACCCGGCGCAGGCTCAGAAAGGCCAACAGTACGAAAATCGCCGTCACGACTTGACCCAGGCTGACTCCGAGTACACCCGTCTGCCACACCTCAGCAACATGTTTGCCGAAATCTATTACGGCCTACCCCTTATGATCTTCAGCACAGTTCTGTACACACATCTTCTAACGGTGCGACCTTCGCACCCCGATAAAGCCTTGATTTCGCTCTCTAGGTCCCTATAAGGTACCTGCTACGGGAATGCAAGAGGAAAGGCCCTGGGGGCTGGGAGCTTTCGAGTTGCAGAATTAAAGCCTCCGAGGACTAGAGGAACCGCTCGCAGTTTCTGCCTCGCCAGTAATAATCAGATCAGACCAAAGACTTACAAAGTCTGCTTGTCATGATTCTTGTATGTCATTTATACACTTACACTTTTTCAGTCGGGAACAGGGTCGATTAGAAAAAAATGAACGAATTCAACTTCGGATCAGGACCAATACAGGCAAGTGTGGAAGAGATCGTTCTAGCGGCTCAATGCGGGAAACCTGTCTCTGGCCTAACCCACGGTTTCTATCGCTACCCTGCTAGGTTCTCACCCGTCTTCGTAAGGGCTGCGATTGAAGCATTCTCAAAGCGAGGAGATTGGGTTGTCGATCCCTTCGCTGGCGGCGGCACCACGCTGGTCGAAGCTCTAGCTTCTGGGCGCAACGCACTCGGTATAGATATCAGTTCACTGGCCGCGTTTATATGCGAGGCAAAAACGCTTGTCTTGTCCGATCGGGACATCGGTGCGTTCCAGCGGTGGATGGTTCTTCTGCCAAGTACCGTGAACATGCGTGCCCCGACCTTTCGTTTTGAGAGCTATGCCAAGGCAGGTTATTATCGGAATCTGGAAGGATACGCGTTCTGGCGATTCCGAAAGGCAATTGAGCAATGCATGGCCTCCGTGCAGCGACTTCGTTGCAAAGGGGCTCAAACCCTAGCCCGTTGCGTTGTGCTGCGCACAGCACAATGGGCGCTTGACGCCCGAAAAGTCCGTCCCTCGATTCCGCGCTTTCGGATGGAGCTGCGGTGGTTAGCCGAATCGATGTTGGAAGCCGCTTTGGTGCTTCGTGGGCAAATCGAGGGATCGAGGAATATCCCGCAACCAAAGGTAGCATTTTTAAATAGAGATACTGCCGAGGCGGAAACTGAAGACCTTGTGAGAGAGGTCTGTCCTCCGAAGCTCATCATCACGTCGCCCCCATATCCTGGTATCCACGTCCTCTATCACCGCTGGCAAGTAGACGGCCGGCGTGAAGCACCTGCACCGTTCTGGATTACAGGGAAGCTCGATGGAGCCGGATCTTCCTACTACACGATGGGAGATCGCCATTATCCAAAGTTAAGGACGTATTTTGAGAGCTTGAAAGCATCCTTTCAGTCTATCGCGCGGATGGCCGGGCCAGAGACAACCATTGTACAGATGATTGCGTTCTCCGAGGTCGAATGGCAGCTTCCACAATACCTTGAGGTTATGGAAAGCTGCGGATTGCGGGAAGAATTGCCTTGGAACATCAACACAGGCGATGGTCGTCTTTGGCGCGACGTACCCAATCGTAAATGGCATGCGCAGCAAAAATCACGTTCGCCTGGCGCAAAAGAGGTGGTCCTTGTGCATCGGATTAAATGAAACTATCCGGTTTCCTCCAGCCCTTCGATCTGGTCATCGACCTCAAGATCTCCCGACCCCAGAGAAATGAGAGCGGGCAAGAATGGGGCCAGCGCGCGGCATGTCCGGCCGATGCGATCCTCTACAGTCTCCTGAGGAACTTCTCCCTCTCGCTCTATCTGTAGACCGTTCCGCTTTTTATCAAGCAAAAGCGAGAGACCAATCAGGACATTTGCATAAAGAAACTGCTCACTTAGTAGCTTGTGTTGACTATTATCCAAGCGCTTTTGTTTGCTTTCATTTGTGAGGGGCGTGTTGTCCATGTTTACCTTGAACTCATAAAATTCTGCCCTCTCATCATCAGAGTAACTGATAAATTCTACTTTCATTGCGGTGAATTCATCGAAGCCTTCGGCTTCCCACTGATTGCGATAAACACGTTTGATCATGGGCGGAGCAACTTCTGATGGACATTCGCGCTGTGGGCCTTCGTTGGAACTAGGCGGATGCCGACGCCCACCACCGCCGGGGCTCTTCTTAGCCTCGGGCTTCACAGTCACGACGATCGTGTTTTCGAATGCCTTGAACGTATCGCTTACCCGGGCAATGAACTCAGTCTTATCACCAACGACGGCATTATCTGGCAAGTCCAGCATGACAATCGCAATGCCGTTCTTTAGGGTCGGGCCGACCGAAGTGGCTTGGCACTCCCTACCGTCTTTGCCAATCCAATTTAAATCGAAAGAACCACGCTCCGCAGAACGCGTAAAATAATCGTCACGTGCGTCGGTCTCGAAAGTGAGCCGCATACGTTGATTGATGGCGCAGGGGCGCTCTAAGGCGGTTCCATATTCAACGCCCTTTGTCTTAAAATAGCTGGGATAAACTTCTCCCTTGAAATCTTCCTTCGGGTCAGAACCAGTCAATTTGGTATTAAACGGCGTTGCGATACGCTGACCCAACTGAAGAAGCGTCGTGAGGTTCGGTGAGTTTTTGATCAAAGATTGCAAAACATCCGCGAGGGGCTGCTCGTCCTTAAGACGCTCGCTCATCCGCTCTTCCTGTCTTTGATTTCGGAGGTCCTTCAATTCCTGACAATCACGAATGGCCTTTTCCAGAACATCAACCAAAGATCGGTTGAAGTCATTCTGAGTAAAGCGTTCACGGTCTGGCATGAAAAGATCCTCACGAACGACGTCGTTAAGTTCATCACATTCGACAAAGACTAGAAGGTCATCGGCCAGAGGCTTCATTTTAACGGCATCGCGCCGGAAGAAATCTTTTGGTAGTTTGCCCTGAGTTTGTCCATTGCGCACAAACACAACACCTTCACGCTTACGATAACCGCGCAGGCCGCCGAGCTTTCTAGGCTTTCCACCCTTGTCTTTCTCGTCTTGGTCTTTGGTTGTTCCCTCCGATTTGAAGGCATAGATGCGCGCTATCAGCTTCTCACCTTTAGGACGAAGCGGGATGGCAATCGGAAAAGCGCTCTGCACATTCGGGTTGTCCTTTAGCCGGCGGCGCAATCCCGAAACAGTCGTTCGGCGACTCCCGACATCAAGCAGTTTGCCGCGCTTGTCCCTCCTGTACTCATAGAACCGGACAGGCAATGCAATTTCGGGTAACAGCAGATCGAGACGGCTGAGTAGACTATTGCCGCGTAGAATGTTCGATCTTTCGCCTAGGTACTGGTATTCAAACATCTTGACCGCAGTTCCATAAGTCACTTCACGTGCATAAGGGCCGTCATCGTTAGGGAACAGGGGAAAGTTCGTGGCCACAAATGACAAAACTCTACCATGTCGGTAATTGTCCTCTGTGTCGGCGCCTACCGGTGCAAGGTACGTGTATATGGAGTTTTTCCGTCCACCGGACGGGTACTCCCGCCGTACAATGGTAAAACCCCACTCGCGATCTCTGATCGTCCCATCACCATTCAGAAGCCTGGGATTGCGCTTACTAACCACAAGTTGAAGGCTGTGCTTTCCGCAAAAGCGGAGGGCCCCGGTCCCGCCTTGATTGAACTGTCCCTGGACGAAAGGGATGTACATCTTGTTGCTCTTGGCAAGTGACAAGATCGTCTCGGGCAGACGGTCGGGAGTCTGACCTTCGCCGCTGTCGGCAATCGTGATATTGAGTTGTTCAGGCCGAACACCCGTTGCGCAAAAAGTAATCTCGTTGGCAATCTCCCGAGTTTTGGCATCACCCCAATCTTCGATCAGACCCCCAGTAGCGATCTTGCCGCCAGTGCCGCTTTCGAAAAACTGTGCGACTGCTGCGCGGATCGACTGTGGAGCCTCGGGGCTAGCTGGATCGATCCCGTGCATAAGACATTCATTGATGAGGTGAGCGTCAACGGAGTTAACAATTTTCTCGGCCAAGGCGGCTTCGGCAAAGCTTTGTTGATTGCCGCTTGTGCCCCAGTTGTTCTCTACATCGCCATAATGGCGCCATAGCTCCGGCCTATCCCAATATCCCTCATTTCGGAGCAGAGAAATAACATCCGTTTCGCTGTCAGCAGACAGCAACTCGAGACACAGTCTCTTGTGGTTATCCATTCCCATCACATACGCCCAAGTTAAAGCCTGAAATCGATACCGCCTGAGTGTTTGCTTTCCTTCATTCGCACTTTTAGGGCTTCGATTTCATTCGTGAGCGCCTTAACGATCTTCCTTACATCCTCATCGTTGTAGACATAGGCATTATGGTTCCCAAGCTTGCTGATCACTCGGATGGCCTTAATCGCATTGATTGTCCGCTTTTCTGCAAAAATTACGAATTTTTCTCGCTTCAAATCACGTTTGTCTTCTGAATTTTTCTTCAACATTATTTGAATTTTTTCTGAAATTTTTCTAATATATCTATATTTATATTTTATAAATTATACAATAAATTGTCATTTTTATTCTTAAAAGTCAACATTAACTTTACAATTATATCATATAATTTACAGAGCTTTTAGCCAATTTTGGAGTTGAACCCACATTTGAGTACGCTGACAGCCCCGTACCCCCCGAAACAAACAACGTCTTCGGAATCTTCACGCCTTGGATTGGGTTGCCCGCGAACACACAAGCCTCACGGTTTGCCGAGATCCATCATCGTTCGCCTTTTATGACTGAGGAGATGGGAAGCACTGCCGACCGTGCGTTATTTTTTGGTCCATTTTCCGGAGGGAAGCTGGATGTAGTGCCCTGGTCGGGTTTTTTTGATGGCGGTCTTCCCTGCCAGGACTTCCACAGTTTGAAGACTGGTACCGTTACGTTTGGCAATGCCCTGATATTTCTGTTTGCGTTTCTGGTTCACATCCTTCGTCAAGGCTCGGACTTCCCGTGACCCTTTGCCCGAAACGATTCCCAGGTAGCCCGTGAGAGTTTCTCCGACCAACCCCTTGGCCTTGGCTTCCCCCAAGGTTAATGCCCAAAGACTGGTCGGCCCGCCGACAAGCACCGCCAGCAGGATCATGAACGCGAGACATCGTGTGGGTAGGATGTTCATCTGCATAACCGGCACTCCCTCATGTTCAAAACAACTCGCTGTCTTCGGAAAAGATTTTGTTAAGATCCTTTTCCACCTTCACCTGTATTTCGTGGTCGATCTTGACGTTTAAATTGATGGTGATGGGTTTGTCCGGGGCTTCCACCTGAACGGTATGCGTCGTACAACTCGACAGCAGGCACCCGAGGCCCAAGAGCAACCCTGTCCCAAGAATCTGATAACGGCTCATCCTCGTCTTATCCTTTTCGTCGTATCTGTGAGATCATGCGCTTCGGTCACGGGTCGTTGACAAGCCCCGCGTGGCGCGGCACGAACGCGCCGGCGGCCCGGTTCTTTCTCAGAATCATGGCTGCGCGAACGCCTTTTCCAATTGCCGTTCAATATGTCTCACCACCTGCACGCTTTGAAGCAACGCGGGAATATTTTCTTCCACGTTCAGATTGAAATGAATGGGCGGCGATTCTTTCATGTCCGGGTTTTTGCCTTCCAGCCGGGTTTCCAGCGAAAGCGTCCCATCCTCCTGATAGTTCACCACGGCCCGTAACGCATCATAACGAAAATTCTCCAGGGCTCGCAAAACAAGCTCCATTTCGGGTTTCGCCGCAACCAGCATCCGCCTGGTTTCTTCTCGCGGCGCAACACGAATCACGCCTCCCGGAGGCCGGACCGCCACCCGACCGTCCTGAATCGTGATGGTTGTGCCATTCAACGTCACCGGGACGCTGCCGTCAAGTACGCCGGTCCCTGCCAACCCCTGTTGCTGTTCCAACTGTAACAGGCGATCAAGCTGAAGGCCCTCAAGGGTCAATGTAAACCGGCTCGGCGGTCGAGCCGGATCAACGTCAATCCGTGAACTCGAGACGCGCCCGCCCAACGTGTGTGCCGAGACGTCTTTCAGTTTCATGGCGGGGAATCCCATGCCGAATCCGAGACGTTCGAGTCGAAGGGCAAACGCGATATTGTCGAGTTCGATCCCGGAATCGATTCGACCTATGCGCACGTGAGCCGGACCCACCATGGTCAGATGGTTGAGGCCCGTGGCGCGAACGGTCATGGTGGTCGTCACGTCTTCCACCCGTACGTCTTCGTAGTACCCGTCCAGGTCCTTGGCCGTGATGGCGACCTCGCCCCCTTTGACGGCGACGCATCCTGGATTCCGCTCACCTGCAATCTTCGATGACGAGCTTCGGGGACAGGCTCCCCAGTTCACCGTCGCGGATAGGTCCAGCCGGCCTGCGGTGACGTCAAACGGATACTCCCAGGGGATAATCAAATGACTCAAGGTCGTTCCTGACGGAGAAAAAGGCCTGGGCGCCAGCGACGCTCGAAGTGCCCCGTGCTTCGTCGTGAAATCGTGAGTCACCCGCCCTGTCACCTTCATGGACTGATCAGCCGTTTCCGCCACGAGGCCGGCCTTGACGATGGCGGGTGTGGCATCGAATCCGATTGCGAGATTGGTGCTCGGAAAAACGAAGTCAGCCAGGACCGAAGTCAGCCCCGACACGTGCGCCGTGCCTTTGGTTTGCCACTTGTTTCCTTCCCCTCTCGCTTCGTCAAAGCGCAATCCCACTCTCTTGATGGTGACGGTTCGCCCTCCCCACCGAAGCCGGGGGAGCGTCATGAGCGCCGTACCTTTGGTTTGCCATTGGGGACTTTTCCCACTCGCTTCGTCAAAGCGCAATCTGACGCCCTCCATGGTGACGGTGCGGTTTCCCCAGTCAAGCCGGGGCAGTGTGACGTGCGCCGAGCCGTTGGCTTGCCATTCGTTGCCTTTCCCGCTCGCTTCTTGAAGATGCAGCCCCACTTGCTCCATGCTGACGGTTTGGTCTCCCCAGTGAAGCCGGGGCCGCGTGACGTGTATCGCGGTTGGGCCTACCTTCCACTTTTTCGATGGCATTTCCAAAGAAACCGGGAAGGTGTGGCCGATGTGCAATTCCGCAAGATGCGCCATGCCTTGTTCAAATTGAAGAGGTCCGGTCTTGACCCAAGAACCTTTTTCCACCTCCACGTGGATGGATTGTTTTCGCAGCACCAGTTTGCTGGTCACGTTCCATCGGAGATCCTTTGCCTGGATCGGCCGGAACTCAAGAACGGGCAAAGCCCCCCAGAGACGACCGTGTACGTCGGCTTTCGCGGATAACGGGTCACGGAGCAGGCCGGAGGCGTTGCTCACGACGGCATCGAACCCGATTGGTGAACGCTCCACGCCGTATTGAACCCGAATGGGGCCATCCAGATTCCATTGTGGAGTAGCGTCCCAGGCTATCCGAGCGTTGACGGCATCCTGCAATTGCAGATGAACCGGCTCTCGCTCTTGGCTCGGGAAGGGAATCCCCTGCAAAAGCTGCGCAGGGGGACGAACCAGGCTTTTCACGGAAGAGGAAGGAAAGAGCGTCACTGCGACGCCGGTCACATCCGCGTCCATTTCCCCGGAAAGCGTCGTGGCTATCTCTTTGACGGTTTGTCCCCAAGCCGGGAGTTCCACGGAGGCTTGAAACTGGCCATGCAGGCGGGTTGAGGCGTCCCGGAGCAGACGGTGAAACGAACCGATCTGCTTCGTGGATCCTTCGCCTTGAAATTCCACGACCCCATCGACTCGTTCGAGATCAGACCCGATCGGCAGCAGCAAGGCCAAAAAGGGAGCCGCTCGCTTCAGATTCGCACGCAAGGATCCATGCCAGTGAAGGCCTGCCTGATTGGAGACCTGTACCTCAGACTCCATCTTGAGCAGGAATTCGGCAGGGTCTTTGCCGAAGCGCAGCAGCGCCTTCATCCTGCCACGGGGATTCATCGTCAGTTGCAGGGCATACGGCTTTCCTTTCATCCCCTGAAACGTGACCGCGCCGGTCAGTGCTCCGTTTTCACTGCGAAGTGTTCCGAAGACCTGTAATTGCTGGAACGGGCCGGTCGCCTGCTCTCGAAAGATGATCGCGTTGGTCAAAGCGAGTCGTCCGACCCGTGGGTTGTGCAGGAATTCCGATAGGGTCTCGAAGGCCACGGCAACCGCGGCGATCGACGTTTCGTGAGGGAGCTGCGGAGCCCGGTCGGTCTGCGCTTTAGTCAGATCCAGATGTAATTCCTCGACGCGCACCTCATTGACAAATCCCTCGAATAATTGAGGAAGCCGATAGTCGAGGGTCACCCCCCTGAGCGTCAGGTGAGCCGTCTCCGCTCCCAGGTCCTTTTGCAAAGACATCAGTGGGATGACGGTTCGTTGTAAACCGGGGGAGTCCACCACCACGTTGACATGCTTGCAGCCGAAGGCTTCAAATTGACGTTCCACAAAAAAGGAGACGACCTTGGGAAGGAGCATAAAAAGCGCGAGGACGAACGACGCTAAGACCCCCAACCACCAGACCGCCTTGCCCCGGAAGGGCATTGACCGTTTGACTGCCATGGGTGGAAAACCCTCGTCAGGCCTCCCGGATCTTCACGCCTTGGATTGGGTTGCCGTCGAACACTCGATCCTCACGAATGGGTATGCCCATGTGCCGCAGCTTGTGCAAGCCTCCGCCTGCCGGTCCTTGCGAACACTCTACGACCACGATCGTTACTTTCGATCCAGGGTCGTCATGGCACGCTACAACTTCGGACAAGGAGAGTACTCGTATTTTGCGTACCCCTTGCCCACGCTGGTTGCTCATTTGCGCACCCACTTGTATACGCATCTGGCACCCATTGCCAACCGCATGATGGACCGGCTGAACCGCGTCCAGCGGTACCCCTCGACCCTGGCAGCCTTTCACAAAGAATGTCACCGGCAGGGACAAACCCAACCCACCCCCTTGCTGCTTCGGTATCACAGCGGAGATTTCAATTGTTTGCATCGGGACCTCTATGGCCCGACGCATTTTCTCCTGCAAGGCATGGTCATGCTCAGCCGGAAAGGGCAGGAGTTCGAGGGCGGTGAGTTCGTACTCGTTGAAAACCGGCCGCGGCAACAGGCCAGAGCGGTCGCGTTCAATCCTGATTTGGGAGACCTGCTCATCTTTCCCGTTCATGAGCGGCCCGTCCAGGGGAAGCACGGATACATCCGGGCTTCGATGCGACACGGGGTCAGCCCGCTCAAGACCGGTCGTCGCTACGCGCTGGGCGTTATTTTCCATGAGGCAACATAGCGGCTGAACGAGGAATCATGGCACACGTCTTTACCTACGGGACGCTGGAAATCCCTGAAGTAATGGAGGCGGTCACGGGCAGAGCATGGGCATCCGCCGAAGCTCGGGCAAAGGGATACGCCAAATTCTTGCTCAAAGGCCGGATTTACCCGGGCATGACCGCCGTCCAGGGAGCCATTTGTTCGGGCAGAATCTACTACCATATTGACCAGAGAACCCTCGACATCCTGGATGCCTTTGAAGACGAGGTGTATATTCGGAAACGCATTGAAGTGGAAGTTGCGGAAGACCGTTTCCTGCAAGCTTATGCCTACCTTATTCCTCCACAAGATCGAGAGTGCCTCACGTCCACCCCTTGGAAACCCGATGAATTCATGACCAGGCACCTCGTCCGGTACCTCGAAGCCTGCAAGATCTTCCACCGTGACGTGTCGGGACGTCCTCTGCTCCAGCCCGAGGGTTGATGTAGGGGACGGCCCCCGTGCCGTCCCGAATAATCCGCGTGCCCTCCCCGACGGACAACCACAGGGGATTGTCCCTACAGAACGGAGGGAACCCGAATGATCGTCTTTGTAGGGGACGGCCCCCGTGCCGTCCCGGAAATCGCAAACATCACTTTGACTAAATACTCGGTTCTAACGAAAATACCGGATGACTCACGTCCTGCTGAAAGGAACGTCTCGTTCGGAACAACGAATTGTCTGATGAAAGAGAACATCCCTCGAACTTGCGAGAATAAATCGAGAGCGGGCTTATGATTCACAAAACAGGAGGTACGAAATGACCGGCAACGAAGGACAGAAGGGGGTTTTCAACGTCATCAAAGATCATCAACCTCGATGGGCTCTCATCGCTGGATGCCTACTGTTCTTCGTCGCCTTTCAGAGCGGCATGATCCAGGCAGACCCTTCGACAGGCTCAAAGAAGGCTCCTTCGGCAAGCTCAGGACAGGCTTCCTTTGAACTGACCCTCCCGTTGGGCTTGGAGAAAGACAGCCTCGTGATCCCCAAGGATAATCCTTTGACCAAGGAAAGAGTGGAACTCGGAAAGCTGTTGTTCTTTGATAAGCGATTGTCGGCGAACGAGACAATCGCCTGCGCAAGCTGTCACATGCCGTCCCTGGCCTTTACGGACGGGCAGCCGGTCTCCGCGGGCATTCATGGGCAAAAAGGCGGGCGAAGCGCTCCGACGGCCATCAACCGGGTCTTCAGTTCAGCCCAATTTTGGGACGGGCGGGCGGCCACGCTCGAGGAGCAATCCGTGGGTCCATTCGCGAACCCCATCGAGCACGGGTTCAAGGATCACGACGAACTGGTGGCCAAGGTCAAGAGCATTGCCGGCTATGGCCCTCTATTTGAATGGGCCTTCGGGTCGCCGGCCATCACGACGGACCTGATCGGCAAAGCCATTGCCAGTTTTCAACGCACCCTCCTCTCCGGAAACAGCGCCTACGACCGCTTTACCATGGGGAACGAGGAGCAGGCCTTATCCGCCAATGCCCAAAACGGGCTTCGCGTGTTCGTCGGGAAGGGACAATGTCTGCGCTGTCATTTCGGATTCAATTTTTCCGACGAACAATATCACAATCTCGGCGCGGGGTGGGACCAGGAGTCGAAATCGTTTGCCGACGTGGGCCGCCAGGCAGTGACGAACAAACCCGAGGACACAGGCGCGTTCAAGACGCCGACCCTTCGTGAAATCGCCAACACCGCACCCTACATGCACGACGGCAGCCTGGCGACCTTGCGCGAGGTGGTGGATTTCTACGATCAGGGCGGAATCCCGAATCCCCGACTCGATCCCGTGATCAAGCCCCTGAAGTTAACGGAGCAGGAAAAGCAGGACCTGGTCGAGTTTATGGAATCACTGAACGGGGAGGGCTGGACCGTCACGCCGCCAACCCAATTCCCCCGGTAAGAGACGCGTCCTGACGACGGCTTACCGGACGCCGGGCAAAAATGCTCCGCTGAACTGTCCTTGATACACTTCGGTGACGGGACCTTTCAGGGTCAGGCTGTACCGGTCATCCACCGTGATGTCCAGTCTGCCGCCGGGAGCCAGCACCTTGACCGGGCTTTTCACCAACCCCAAGCGCACCCCTGCACTGGCCGCGGCGCAGGCGGAGGAACCGGATGCCTGCGTCTCTCCGGCTCCCCGCTCCCAGATCAGAATGGACACGGCGTGAGGGCCCGTGGGAAAAGCCAGTTGAACGTTCGTGCACTTGGGAAAGGTGGAATGGGTTTCCAATTCGGGTCCCATGCGCAGTAAATCCTCACGAGTCCACGGTCCGCCCCGGTCCCTGAACACCACACAATGCGGGTTGCCGACACTCACCCCCGTGAAGCGCAGGGACTGCCCGACGGCTTTGATCGGTTGCATGACCAACTCCGGGGCCTTAATGGTACAGGGCAAATCCCTCGGCCTGAACGAGGCCCGCCCCATCTCCACGGTCGCGCCGTTCACCTGCCCGTTCCGGTCCAGTGTCAATTCCACGTGAACCAGCCCGCCCTTGGTTTCAACCGAGAAAGACCGGCGCTTTGTCTTTTTCGTGGCATAGAGAAAACAGCCGAAAATGCGCAAGCCGTTTCCGGATTTTTCCGCTTCACTCCCATCCGGGTTGAAAATCCGCAACCCGAAGTCGGCTTTTTTTGAGGGCACCAGCGCCAGGATCCCATCACTTCCCACCCCCCAATTTCGATCACAAATCGCTCGAATCGTTTTGGCGGTGAGTTTAAACGTCAACAGTCGGGGATCAAGGGCAATATAATCATTGCCCAACCCGTGGCCTTTAAAAAAGGAATTGGTCATCGTCCGTTACGGTATGGTTCTTGACACAAATGTACACGCGATTCCGTCACGCGGTCAAAGGGAAGTGCGTTTACGGAACCGTTTCCCGCCGCCTCCATCCTTCTCCGGATCATTGCGGCTTATTACGGAGCGGTCTTACGTGAAAGCACCGGAAGGCAGGCTGGAGAGTGATGGAGTCCGCACAATACGAGCACGCTGAAAGGGGGTCGGGGACCCAAGAGAGGCATAACGTATCGGGGCTTCATCTTAAAAATCCAACGTGCCTTCACGCTGTTCTCGCCGTCACGACGCGGGGCGTTGTTTTCG
The DNA here is from genome assembly GCA_012270585.1 of Nitrospirales bacterium. GTDB lineage: Bacteria > Nitrospirota > Nitrospiria > Nitrospirales > UBA8639 > Bin75. The sequence continues at coordinate 23,807 of JAAXIB010000018.1, read as the reverse complement.
CCACATTAACACTCCCATGATAAAAATCCACACGGTCAGGAGACTTGAGAAACTTGCGAATAACACATTGGTCACTAAGACGGAAAGGCCCGTATAGGCTTGCACGGTGCCATCGATGAACGAGGCGATACCCAAAACCACCGCCACCCATCCCAACCATTGAGGAAAGCCGTCACTCCTGGCTACCGCCAGTCCGAACAGACTAAAGGTCAGTCCGAAGAAGACGATGATGTACACGCTAAAAAGACCAACGTCGATCTCCTCCATGGCTTCGGCTACGCGTAAGGCGATCGTCTTTTCTGCTTCAGGTGCGCCGGCCCACGCGACATGAACGACCTTGGAAGTGATCCCGTCCAAAGCCATAAGAACAACCCAGAGACTCGTACTCACCACGGCAAGGACAGAGCCAAGGTATGCCCACGTTGCACCGGGCCCCGTGGGGATGGAACGCTGAAGGGCGAGCAGGGCAGGAAGAAGAAGCACGCCTCCAAGGAGTAAGAGCAAGTGGTCCGTGATCCAAATGTTACTCCGGGCCACCGTTTCAATCTGGTGCACCGTTATCTGGATATTGGGCGAGCGTGGATGAACGATATTGGCAACCATGAACAGAACCGAGCCAATGATTCCACACATGGCGCCAATCCGTATCAAAGCCCCGTTAACACCGGCATCCCCTCCACTGATTGGATCTGACATCACGATCTCCTTTTCTGCAAAAAACCGTGGAGCAATCTGCCAACTTCGTTTTATACGACCACGGGCCTGCTTTCTTGGGAAAGCAGGCCCGTGTGAGTCGTGCGCGTGGTGCGCTTTCTTTTTTTTTGCTGTTATTGACCCGCTAGTGGCGTGGCCTGTCTTCTTGCGGATGAACTGGTGCCTGAGGGAGAATCCTTTCCGGGATTCTGCTTATTCCGGCTGTTCTTTGGTCGTTCCAACCGTGTGCTTCCAGGCACTGTCCGGAAGCATGGCCTCTCGGCAACCATGTGAGCCCGTATTCCGAAGAAGGTGTAACCCTCGCTCGCTACGGGCCTTACGCTTTCGGTGGGCTGAGGTCATTCATGGTTGACCCCTCTTGTTTGGATCAATAATTTCAGGAAAAAATCTTATGCCTCTTCCGCTAAAGAGTCAATAGAAATTTGAAGAGCAAAACTCTTTCAGTGGTATATTTTGAGTGATTCTTATGAAAGCGATGATCCTTGAGCATGATGGCGACATCAGCACGGCTCCCTTGCAACTTCGGGAGGTGCCCGTGCCGGAACCCGGACCCGGTCACGTGCGAGTAAAAGTGCGCGCGTGCGGCGTGTGCCGGACGGATTTGCACGTGGTGGAAGCCGAGCTGCCGCCTGCCACGAGGCCGATCATTCCCGGCCATCAAACGGTCGGGGGCGTCGATCGACTCGGAGCAGGCGTGACCACCCTCAAACCCGGCGACCGCGTGGGCATCGCCTGGTTACAGGATACGTGCCGGACCTGTGAGTTTTGTACGACGGGCCGCGAAAACCTGTGCGAGCACGCGACGTTTTCCGGCTATCACGTACACGGCGGGTTTGCGGAATACGCCCTGGTACCCGCACGCTTTGCGTACCCCATCCCGTCGATATTTTCCGACGCGGAAGCCGCGCCGCTCCTGTGCGCGGGGATCATCGGGTACCGGGCGTTGCGCCGGAGTCAACTCAAGCCCGGGCAGCGATTGGGCCTGTACGGGTGCGGCGCATCCGCGCACGTCACGATTCAGATCGCGCGGCATTGGGGCTGCCCGGTGTACGTCTTTTCACGCCGGGAATCCCATCAACGTCTCGCCGAACAACTGGGGGCAACGTGGGTGGGCCATTCGACCGAATCACCACCGGAAAAACTCCATGCCTCGATCGTGTTTGCGCCGGTCGGGCATCTCGTGCCTCATGCGCTTCAAGCCCTTGAACGGGGCGGCACGGTCGCCATGGCCGGCATTTATTCGTCTGACGTGCCGTCGCTGGTGTACGACCGCGATTTGTTTCAGGAGCGGACGCTCCAAAGTGTCACGGCCAATACGAGACAGGATGGATTGGACCTGTTCCGCGTCGCGGCGGAAATTCCTATTCGCACGCACACTCAGCCCTTCAGGCTGGAGAACGCGAACCAAGCCCTTCAAGCCCTCAAAGCCGGAACGATCAACGGAGCGGGGATCCTGACCATCGGGTGACGGTGACGGGGCAACACCGCAGTACACCCGATTGCAATAAATCAAAGGTTGGGTTACTTCTCACTATCTTCAAGTGTGACACCACGGCCGGCTCGCAGGCTTCGTCTGGCTTTCTCAACGCGTTGCAGAAAGCGGGGATCGTGTTCCAGTCGATAATCGAACCATTCATCTTCCGATTCAAACCCGATCAACACACCGGCTGGTTTTCCATGCCTTGTGATCACGATTTTCTCTTTTTCAGCAAGTCGCAAGTATTTCGACAGGTCATTTTTGACTTCCGATAGCGCAATTTCCTTCATGGTGCAAACCCCGTCATAACCGAAGAGGTCCGTAGCGCGGTCTCATAGGCCGCCAGTTCCCCTCCTTTGGCCTGTCTCGATCGAAGCGAAGGACCTAAGCAAAGGAGAGAGAGGAACCGGAAAGCCACGAATAGTGGACAGGAATGCAGGGGACACCCCTGAGCCGTCTCGCGTGAACCCTCACGAGAGCACCTTTACTAACGCCACCGTCAGACTGACAATGCCGATGGCCATGATCCAAAGGTGACGGTACAAGCGAGCCTCCAATGCAGCGATATCGGATTGTAGATCGGATCGGAGGGCGGCAAGATCAGACCGGAGAGCGGCAAGATCGGCTTTCGTGGCCATGTTCTCGCCCATGGCGTCGCCGACGGTCGCCACCACGGCTTCGGCCAAGCGCTCATTGGCTCCGGCTTCCTGGAGAGTTTTGAACGCTTTGTGGGTGTCGAATACCAGTGTACTCATGCGACTAGGCTACTACGCGCGGCCGTTATCGTCAAGACGGTAGCTGCACCGTCCATGCCGAATGCCGGTACCTGGCACCCTCACCTGAAGCCGTTCCCACTCCCGGGGGCCGGGCTGTGGGACTAGGGGTTCCCAAGACTGGCGAGTCCCGCCGCGGCGCAGGCTTCATCCAGATGCCCTCCCGGGGCGCCACCGACGCCGATCCCTCCCACGACTTCGCCTTCGAGTTCAATCGGCAGACCTCCGCCAAGGATCAGAATCCTGTCGTTCATCTCCCGCAAGGCCTGAATACCGGGAACCTTGGTGATGAGTTCGGCCAGATGCAGCGTGGACCGTCGCAAGCTTGCCGCGGTATAGGCTTTCCGAAAGCTGCTGTCCGTGGTGTGCGGTCCCGCACCATCGCCGCGCAACAGGACCTTCAGATTCCCTCCTCGGTCGGCGATGGCGACACTGACTTTGTACCCGCCTTCTTCGCATTTGGCCAAGCCTGCTGCCGCGGCCTTTTGGGCCAACGCCAAGGGCAGCACCGCTTCTTTGGGTAACGGTTCGGCTTGAGCAAGCCCCCCTGCCGTCACACTTAACACCATGGCCCCTATCAGATGCAGCTTGAGACCCGTCTTTCGGCACGAGACGTGCCCACTTTTCTTATTCATTGGCATGCTTCCTTCTCTTTTTGTTTGGACCGCATGGGGCACCTCCCTCTTCCCCCTCACCCCAAGCCTCTCCCACGGGGGGAGAGGGTGACCGGAGGTCCTGCAACCCTATTGGCTCGACGGACGCGTTTGTGCCTCTCCCGTCATCGGCACGAACGCGACCGGCAACAACTCTTTGCGCTGGATCCCTGCCGGCGTGTTGCTGAGGATGACCAGCTTTTGCAGCGTCTTCCCCAGGGGCAAAATCATGCGCCCACCCGGCGCAAGCTGATCCAGTAAAGGTTGGGGAATATGCTCCGGGGCCGCCGTGAGAATGATCGCGTCAAAGGGGGCCCCCTCCGGCCAACCCTGATACCCGTCCCCCGCCCGACTGGTGATATGGGGAATGCCCAACCTGTCAAACGTTTGGCGTGCGCGTTCGGCTAATTCTTCGATGATCTCAATGGTGAACACCCGTGCCCCCACCTTTGCCAGCACGGCGGCCTGATACCCCGATCCCGTCCCGATTTCCAACACACGTTCATGTTCGTTGAGACGCAGCGCTTCGGTCATATAGGCCACGATGTAGGGTTGTGAAATGGTTTGGCCATATCCGATGGGCAGCGGATGATCGTCATAGGCTTCGGCTGCATCCTCGGCCAACACGAATTCATGACGAGGCACTTCTCGCATGGCTCGGATGACGGCTTGGTCGCTGATCCCGCGCGAGAGGAGTTGTTCCTTCACCATGCGATCCCGCTCACTTTGTCGAGGATAGGGGTGCACCAGGGGCTCGAATTCCATACTCATTCCGGTCATCGGCAGCCCGAACGGCAGCCCGAGCAGCGTGCTGAGAAACAAAGCCAAGATTGCCACAAGAAACCCTCCATTTTCACCCAAGATATCGAGCACGAGTTTTTTGTTTCCAGATTCGGCTCGGTCTTTTTTGAAAACCCGGACGCCCGGACTCGTGAGGTCCAACGGGAGCTTATTTCAACGATTTTTTAGGAAACAGGGAACGACCGGTCAAGCCCTGATAGGCTTTTTCCAGCGTCCCCACGTACGAGACGTGCATGAGGAAAGGGGTTCGCCATTCGCCATCGGTGGGATCATGTTCTTCGGGAATAAGGACTCGATCCAAGCGTTCTGAATAGGCGGCATAAATTTTATACGGGATACCGGCGACTTTCCCGATGTGGCCATCCTCCGTAATCCTTCCGGTGAGCGTTCGGCCGTACACGATCGCCTCGTTTTTGGCAAGAGCCAGGACACTTAACGCCACCATTGCCGACAGGCTGTCGCCATACATCGTCAACCCCGAGTAGGGAAACGTCAAGACCACGGTCCATGAGTCATCCTGAAGATTCGCGGATTTTGCCACGCGGTCGATAGCGGTCGCCACGGCTTTTCGCGCAATGGGACCGAACCGTCCGGGGATTTTTCGAAAGTGGACCTTGAGCCCCTCATGGTCCGAGCGTTGGTGAAAGTGAATCATCACGTACGTCACGATTCCTACGGGTTGCCGGGTCTTGTCCAAGGTCATCCCAAGCACGGGAATCGATTGGTGAAGAAACTGGCTCGGAGGCGCCGTTTCCGAAGCCGCGACGCGTGACGCCATCGACAGACCCGACAGCGCAACCATTGTCCAAATTGTCAGACTCTGAATCATCACCCTCACCTTGGCCCTCTCCCGTCAAGGGAGAGGGGATTTTGGGGCTGATCTCTTTTGTGTCCTCTCCAGAAGTATACTGCATCTGCACGCAAATTTTCTTGTCCTTGATGCAAAACGAGCCGGCATCCTGATCTTTTGTAGGGAACAACGATCGTTGTTCCCTACAAGGTGAACCTATTTTTTCCTCATTAAACAAAGATAGCGCAAGTAGTGGTCGAAGGGAATTTTTTCCAGCTTGTCAAAGGTGAAATACGGTTCAAACGTGCTCACGATTTCTTCTTTTGACAAAAGGGAGGTGATGGTGCTGGTCACCGGATTCATGAACTCGTTTGTCTTGCCAAAACGCGCTTCATCGTCACTGAACACGCAAACCATTAATTTTCCGCCGGCGTTGAGAAGCGCCGACAATTGAAAAGCGTAATCATCCCTTAGGTGAGGTTTCAGATGATGGAGTAATGAAATGTCATAGATTAAATCGAATGTTTCACCAAGGGCGCCCAGGTTCTCCGTGCTTTCTATCACAAAGCGTAAAGATGGATGGCTGTTTTTTTCTCTCGCGAGAGCGATAGCCGTCTCGGAATGATCCATACACAAAATGTCGTATCCTCGTTCCGCAAGGTGATAAGCATAATTGCCAACCCCACACCCCACGTCCAACGCCTTGCAGGCGTGCATCCAACCTGAATCCACGACTTCCGTAAACCAGGACGGCATCTTCTCTACGCACCAGGGAAGGTCATGTCCCTGCGTTCGGTACAGCCTGTTCCAGTTATCAACGTTAGGCATGATGCTTCTCTTTCGGGGCGTCACAACGCGAGGCGACTTCAGGAGAATGGGGACACAGCCATCGCCCGGCGACAAGGCACGACGCGTAAAAGTATCAAAGCAAGATTGACGGGTCAAAGCAGCCCGGACGGATACCCGGTCGCACTTTTCTCCTTCTTGAGCCCACGGTGGCGAAAAGCACATCGCGAACATCCGCGCACAGAAACGTCAAACCGCAAGATTGACTTGGATGGGTTCTTTGCGTATATCACCCATGCGCGGATTTATGCCGATTGTGGAGGAACTTCGGCACGATCCCTAACGACTGCGTGCGACCCGGAGGAGAGGATGGGCCTGAAGGCAGACCCGTAACCGACAACCGGTTACCATGGTGTGTCCTCAAGATGAATTCTGCGCTTTCCCATCCGGGTGATGACACGTTCAATGGGACAGAGTGATGGTTTCGATTCGTCCGAGCAGATTGGCTCTCTACTTCATTGATGTCCGGGCAAAAGCGCCGTTTCGATTCGGGAAGGAAACGCTCGAGCGGGTCACGTGTGCCCGCGTGATGTTTGAAGTGGAGGAGGTCTCTCGCGGTCCCTTTCAAGGGTGGGGGGAGTCGCCTCTATCCGCACAATGGGCGTGGCCAAGCGACATTCCGTTATCGGAACGCGAGGCGGCTTTGCGACAATTCTGTTGTGAGGTGCTTGATGCATGGTCGGCATACGACACCGGCGGACACCCGCTCACGCTCGGGCATGCATTCCTCCGCGAAACGTTGCCGGGGTTGCTGGTTTCGTTTAACGCACGACTGAGTGTGGAACGTCGGTTGCCCTATCTGGCAGCATTGATGTGCTGCGCTCCCTTTGATATCGCGCTCCACGATGCGTATGGTCACGCCGCGGGCCGGCCGATCTATGACTGCTACTCCTCTCTCGACATGCCGGACGATCTGACCTCCTGCATGGGAGAAGCTGACTTCGGAGGACTGTACCCGAGCGACTTTTTTTCATATGGCGCAAGCAGGATCCCCGCGTGGCATGCGGTCGGCGGGAAGGATACGTTGTCCGGAGATGCGAAGGCGTCCGAGGAGCCGGGGAGTGGATTTCCTACGACTCTGGAAGAGTGGATACGCAAAGACCAATTGAGCCGACTGAAAATCAAGTTGAGCGGAACCGATTTCGAGTGGGATCATATGCGGGTTGTCAACGTAGCTGACGTTTCGATGCCGCGCGGGGTCACGATGTTGGGCGTGGACTTTAACGGAACGGTGACGGACCTCACGTACGTGGAACACCTGTTCGAGCGAATCCGCCGGGACCGACCCGACGTCCTGGACGCTCTTTGCTACATTGAAGAACCGTTCACTCCGGAACTGCTGGATCGCGGTACGGACGTATCCGCCGTCGCGAAGTGGGCGCCATGCGTCCTGGATGAAAGCGCACATGATTGGCGCGTACTTGTGAAGGCGAGCGAACTCGGTTACTCGGGGGTCGCGTTGAAAACGTGTAAAACCCAGACGGAAGCGCTGTTGACAATGAGTTGGGCGAAGCGCCACGGCATGGAAGTTTTGACCCAGGATCTGAGCAACCCCATGCTTGCACAAATATCACACGTCCAACTCGGGGCTCACGCTTCTCCCGATATCGGCATCGAGACCAACTCCATGCAGTTTTATCCCGACGCTTCCGCAGACGAAGCCAAGGTGCATCCGGGGTTGTATCAACGGGTGGGGGGGAGCGTCGACCGCAGAACGATCAGCGGGCCCGGGTTCGGGTACAGGATTGACGAGATCGATCGTCAACTTCCGGAGCCTGCCAAGACTTTCAATGTTCACTAATTCGTTGACGGAGTATGAGGCTGACCACACCATGTCTGTCATTTGTATGTTGCTTTCACCTTGCAGACAAAGGCAAAAGAAAAAGACCCTGGATCCTCGATTACTAATGTCGAGGATGACAGATAAAGACGGAGGGAAAAGAAACAACACTGGATTCCCGATTAAAAATAGCCTGTCCCCGACGTTCTTCATCAGGGATCAGGAATGACAGAGAGGAGAAGTCGGGAATAACAGATTCGGGGTGTCGTTGGCTATTTTCATACCAAGACGCGAGGCTGCCATGAGCAAGGACTTTGAACTCATCGGAATCGTCGGTTGCGGCAAGATGGGCCGCATCTATCGCAAGGTCTTCGACCCGTTGTGCGACCGTTTCGTCATTGTCGACCCGCGGGCGGCTGATGACCGGGAACCCCGACCCTACGCGACGTTGGGTGACGTGCCCGAAGACCTCTTCCATCGCGTTCAAGTCTGGTGCATCTGTACGCCTACGGAAAACCACTTCGAGAGCCTTGCGACGATTCTGTCGCGGCATCCACGCGCGCGGGTCATCGTTGAGAAACCCGCTTGCCTGAGTTTTGAAGTCAATCCCTTCCAGGCTCTTCTTGGGAAATACCGCGAGGCGCGTGTTCTGCTAAACAGGCAGTACGCCGATTCCCGCGCCGTCAGGGAAATGGTGAATGCCCTGAAGCGGTACGACGTTGAGCACATCGACTTGATTCGAATCGAGTTCAGTAAGGATCGCCGTCCCGATATTGACGCGGGCCGATTCGTTGACTCGCACTTCGGGGTCCTTGGATACGAATGGTCGCATATCCTGACGATCATTCAACAACTCTTCGGCCAAGACGATTGGGCGACGTATCGGGACCTGCCATCGGAACTGCAGGCGACCTTCGATCACGTTCAATTCGTCTCCGAGCTTGAAGAACAGACCGCGTTACCTTCCGGCACGAAGATCGAACTCAGGTCGTCGATGCTGGGCAATTACGAATTTGCCTCTTTCGTGCCTTACGACCAACTGATCTGCCATCGTTACATCGAGGTCAACGCCGGAACGATCCGGTTCAGGTTGCAATTGGAACCCCGTGACGAGACGAGATTCACCGGCCCGCCTTTCGAAAATCACTTCCGGATCGAAGACGGTGGTGACGTGTTGCATGACTCGACCATCCTTGACCCTTTTTTGCCAAGATTTCTGCAATTGACCCTGAACCAGCTCTTCCAATCCGACTGCCCGCCTATCGACTGGACCCCGCTTGAACGAATCATCTCAACAAGGCATTCGCTACGAAGTCACGACGATCAGAATAATCTGGTCGCGCCGGCAAAAACGGAATTGAGGACCGGATTTGACTGACACATGGTGTTTCCGATGGTAATTCGTTATCGTGACGGCTTTTTTGCGCGACCCGAGATCTTTTTGCCGACGGACTTCCCCGCCTGAACCGCAGAAGCATCCACCTGCTTCTTTCGAGACCACCCCAAACGCTTCATCATCAGGGCAAGACCGCATCCTGCACCGACACCAAGCACCGTCCAATCAACCCAGGACCATTCGGACACAGCAGGATCAGGGGCGGACAGCGCCGCCACCAATAACGTGCCCGCTGAAATGCCTCCATAGAATGCGACGCCTTTCCATCGACTTTTGAAACGCGACAGGTTAGGGTACAGCACCACAACACACGTCAACGAAAAACTGAAAACTGAAACGATGGTGGCCAGTGTGGAGATTCCCTGCATGCGCGACGTGATTCCTCCAAAAACAGCCCGGCTGCCCGAAGGCGGCTGTGCGGTGCCGACTTAGGCTGCTGCGGCTCACTCGCTCATTTGTCAACACCCATTGTGGATAAGCATCATACTCCTGGGCAGCCTGAATGTGTCATGGGAAAATACTCTACCGCTCCAGCGATATTTTCATAACATCTTGAAATATAACTCCAAATACACGTAGATATTTCAGACCCACTATATCTGGTAGCAAAATATTATTTTCCACAATGCACAAAAAATGTGCAATCTGCTTGCTGTCCGATCATACGGACATGGAATAGGCATTCTAAAAAAGTTTTTACCATGTTATCCCCAGATTCTGGGGAAAGATCATTTGGCTTCATTTTTGCTAAAGGCATCGTTCGCAATGCATATCCGACGTTGTAACCTCTCATATCATCATTTGACCCTCGTCATCTCTTTTTGAGCCATGAGACCCGACGATTCACTCACACTTCTTCGAGCCCTGCAACATCCCCGGCTTTACCCCCATCCGGTCACCCATTTCGACCTTCGGGAAACGCCTATCTCTTGGATCCTCCTGACCGGATCTTTTGCCTACAAGATCAAAAAACCCGTCAATGTCGGGTTCGCGGACTTTTCTTCACTGGCTGAACGCCAGTTTTTTTGTCATGAAGAGATTCGCTTGAACCGGCGGTTGGCACCGGACATTTACGTGGAGGTGCTTCCGATTTCCGGAACGCCTGATCACCCTCGGCTGGATGGACAAGGGGAACCCTTTGAATTCGCCGTGAAGATGCGACAGTTCACGGCTGATGCCACCTTGGATCAAGTGTCGTCTCAGGTTCGACCGGAACAGGTCGATCAATTGGCCCAGGATATTGCGGCCTTTCACCGCAATGTTCCGGAGGCAGACCAGGACACGTCCTTTGGAACCCCCGGGTTGATCGCCGGGGTCATCGCAGAAGTCTTTGACCAGATCCCCTCGCATCGCCCCTTTTCCGAACATCACCCATCCCTGGATCAGCTTCGGCACTGGCTCACCCACTTCCACGCGACCCATGCCGGTGATTTCGAGAAACGAAAAGCAAAGGGCTTCGTTCGAGAATGCCATGGTGACCTTCACCTCGCCAATCTCGTGTTCTTGCACGACCGGCTCGTTGCCTTCGACGGCATCGAGTTCAGTGAGCGTCTGCGATGGATCGACGTCATCAACGACGTGGCGTTTACGGTGATGGATTTCCAGGCCAGGGGACAGCCGGCGCTGGCCAGGCGATTCCTGAATCGATACCTCGAATGCACGGGGGACTATGCAGGTCTGGAGCTTCTGCCGTTTTACGAAGTCTACCGGGCCCTTGTCCGAGTGAAAGTCGCGGGCCTTGCGTTCGGCCAAGCCCGCCGCCGGGACCTTGAAAGTTCATCCCACGTGGACGATGTCGTTCGGTATCTCTCGGCTGCGCAATCCTTTACCAAATCCCAATCACCCTGGCTCATCATCATGCACGGGGTATCCGGCACCGGGAAATCGACGGTCTCGGAAACGTTGTTGGAACATATGGGCGCCATCCGTCTTCGGTCGGACGTCGAACGTAAACGCCTGTTCGGATTGTGGCCTTTGGCTCAGAGTCCCGGGGAAGTCAAGCCCGCCGTGTACGGAATGGAGACGACGCGCAAGACGTATGACCACCTGCACGTCCTTGCCCGGCAGCTCCTGCGGTTCGGATATCCGGTCATCGTGGATGCGACCTTTTTGGAACGGCAGCATCGGGATACGTTTAAAACGCTGGCTGCCTCGCTGAACGTCCCTTTCCTGATACTGGATATGCAGGCAACGCCGACCACGCTTCGCCAGCGAGTCACGGCAAGAGCCGGCGAGTCGGGTAACGTCTCAGAAGCCGACCTGTCCGTCCTCGAACAACAGGAGAAAGTCCAAGAACCTCTCGGACCGGACGAACGAGCCGCGACGGTGATGCTTCACGCAGGCGCCCCCTTTGACCCTGCCGGGGTGGCAGGAAGGCTCGCAGCAAAGCACGAAGAGGTGAAGTAACCTCCGGTGTCGGGACTGACGTTACCTCACCCCGGAATAATAGCGCAGAATGTCCGATACGGAAATCAGGCCAATGATTTTTCCGCTTTCGGTCACACACACGTGGCGAGTCGCTTTTTCTTTCATGAGCTGCACGGCTGCAACGATTGGTTCACTATTTTCTATCGTCAGAAGAGGTTCTCGCATGCAGGTTTTGACCGTCGTGGTAGCGGGATCGACCCCGTTGGCCACCACTTCCCGGCTCAATTCGGTTTCCGTGATACTTCCGATGAATTCATCGCCACCCTCGATCAGGAGTGAGCCGATATTCCACGTCTGTAATAATTCTCCGGCTTCCCGAAGGGTCGCATCATGCGACACGGACCGAATCACCGCGGACATGAAGTCACTGACGGTGGGGCCGCTCGTTGTCTGAGCGTGTCGGCTGAAGCTGGCCTGAGCCCGGCGAGCCTCCAGGTCCGCGACACAACTTTCCAACACCCGTTGCCGTTGTCGAAGGGCTTCCCGTTCATTATCCAGCCCCGCCCCTTCCGGAGCTTCATCCGAAAGATTGACGAGCCCCCCTGCCTCTCCCAACTGAGCATATTCATAGGCTTCCAACATACTCGATGAACTTCCCAACACCTCGGCAATGAGTTCTTCAGCGGCCAGGTCAAATTCTTCTATTGATGAATACGTGGACGAGCCTCCCATAATAAACGTCTTCAGACTCGCGATTTGTTGACGAAACCGCTCGATATTCTTATCGAGCGCGCCGCCTTTCTCTTTGACAGACCCTTTTGTTTTATCCATGACGCCTCCTTAGAGCGGTGAAAACTGATGGTACCTCAGCCGGCTCGGGTCACACAAGATTACAATTGAGTGATTTTTCAAGCGGTTACGAGGTTTTCGTCCGTCCGGCGCACAATCGTTCATGACAAGATGAGATCATTCATGAGATAATATTGTGCAGGTGGTGTCGCTAAAAACTCGTGATCGTGACGGACCCGAGCAGGGAGGAGGCCGATGGATTTGAAAATTGACAGCCGGAATGTCGGCATGACGCCGAGATGGAAACAGGAAATCCAGGACCGGATTACCACGCTCCAAACAGAGTACGACAACATCACCCATGCCCGTATCACCCTTACCAAAAACCCACATCATAAAAAGGGCGACGATAACGCGGAAGCGCTGATCGTTCTGAACCTTCCTCCACGCCATACCGTGACCGCACGGAAAGAGGCCAGGAGTTTCGAGGAAGCGATTCGCTCCGTGTTCAGGGCCGTGGCGACTGAAATCAAGAAGTTTCGCGAAAAGCCCAATTCGCACAAAGCCGCCAAACCTCAGGAACTCTGAGTCGCCCCGTGTCGCACGGGCACCACGCTTCCGGAAAATGAACGGGAGCCTTCAGGCGTTCGGCAAAACGGTGCGCGTCCCTGCCGGCAACGCGACGTGGGACGTCTCTCGTGTCCTTGTTCTTCTTGACAGGATCATACACGGGATGCTATGAGGCAGCTTGCGACACGAAGTCCACCGACCGCCAAGGAAGGTTGGCGAAAGAGAATCGCACACCGTATCCTGCAAAAGGAAATTCCTGACATCACCCGAGCCGACCTTTTCCTGATACCGCCCAGCTTCGTTTTGTTACACTTTTACAAGATGGAGGCATGAGTGAATCAAAAGTTATACGTGGGAAACCTGTCCTATGCCACAACCGACCAGGAATTGCAGGAGCTGTTTGCACAACATGGAACCGTCCAATCCGCCAACGTGGTCACGGACCGATACACCGGACGGTCTAGAGGGTTCGGTTTTGTGGAAATGGGGAGCGGGGACGAAGCGCAGCAGGCCGTTGAGGCGCTCAATGGAACAGACTTCCAAGGCAGAAACCTCGTCGTAAATGAGGCGAGGCCTAAAGAAAAATCGTTCCGCCCACGCAGGTAACGCCTGACGGTATGGCTCCCATTATCCTTGCAGTCTCTCACCAAAAGCGGGTTCGCCTCAACACCCACGCGAAAGAGACGGCCCAACGTTTTCTCATGCGATTCTTCGCAATGGAGCCGAATTATTTCAACGAAGAGCAGGGATAAGCCTTTACAATCCATCCGCGGGAAGGTATTCTTAGCAAGCTCGCCTTTTGCAGTGCTGCTTCACCAAAAGGTGAATGAGCTATTGGGAAAAAGAGACTGGCGCGAGTTTCTGGTGAAAGGCAGCACCGTCCGTTTCAACAATCATTCAAATTTTTGAACGCCGGGTTTTTTCAGACACGACTCATCGCTCGATGGATAACAACGCCATGACGACTCTGACCGATTCAAAAACAGCAGTCTCCATGCCACGCCCCCCTGATCACTTGACGTTGACGTTGTTTTGCGCGGTCACGGCCGGCGCAATCATCGGGTTACCGGCCTACGCGTATTTTTATGATTATTCGTGGCTCGCGTGGACGATGTTTGTGGTGCTCTACGTCATCACGGGACTCGGCATCACGGTGGGATATCATCGTTTACTCGCCCATCGAAGTTTTACGTGCCCCGATTGGGTGAAAGGCGCTTTTTTGATCGCAGGCGGATGGGCTCTCCAGAATTCAGGCCTCAAATGGGCAGCGGATCACATCCGCCATCACGCCCGGTGCGACCAGGAAGAGGATCCGTACAATGCTCAATTGGGATTCTGGTACAGTCATTGCGGGTGGCTGTTCTGGAAGGATCCCCATAAAGACGACAAATACGCCACCAAGCTGAAACAGGATCCGGTGGTGACGTGGCAAAACCGTTTCTATATCCCCATTGTCCTTTCCGGCTTGGCGCTGCCCTTCGTGGTGGGCTTGTTGTACGGCGGTTGGATCGAGGGACTGGGCTGTTTCTTGCTCGCCGGCGTCGGGCGAACCTTCTTCGTCCTGAATTCCACGTTTTGCATCAATTCGATTTGCCACTTGTGGGGCGCCCAACCGCACGGAGCCTCCGATTCCAGTCGGGACAGTTGGTGGGTTTCGCTCATCACCTTCGGCGAGGGATACCACAACTATCATCACATGTATCAAAGTGATTATCGGAACGGCCCCAAGTGGTACAATTTCGACCCGTCAAAATGGCTCATCTATAGCCTTTCCCTGGTGAGACTCACCAGTTCTCTGCGCCGGTTATCCTGACCATCGCGTGTTATTGCAAAGCCCCTGATTTCGCTTCAGCGCCCGCGCTTCCGCTTTTCGTGGCCATTCATGGCATGAAAACGTCCGGCAACCCCTCGACTCTGTCATTGATACGAAAATAGCCCTCTTCTGTCATTCCTGTGTGTGTTCAGCAATTCGTTGACAGATAAAGCCTCCCGATTGCTTTTTCTGTCATCCTTGCCCCCTTGTTGTCATCCTTGCGAACGCGAGGATCCAGGGTCTTTCTCTGCACGGAGAAGGAAAAATCAAAGACGCTGGATCCTCTAATCTGTCATTCCCGACGCCTGTCCTCGACGTTTGTAATCGAGGATCTAATCGGGAATCCAGTGTCTTTCTCTTCACAGCCGTCAGGAAAAAGCAACGACTCTGGATCCCCGATCGAGTCGGGGACAAGCGTCGAGGATGACAGAAAAGGCAAAGACAAAAAACAACGACTCTGGATCCTCTAATCTGTCATTCCCGACGTTAGTAATCGGGAATCCAGTGTCTTGCTCCCCACGAACGAAAAGACAAAGACTCTGGATCCTCGATTAAAAATGTCGAGGATGACAGAAGGAGACAAAAAGAAAACCGCCTGGATCCCCGATTCCCCTTGCTGTCATTCCCGCAAGCCTGTCCCCGACGTTCTTAATCGGGGATCGAGGATGACAGACTGAAGAGAGGCGCCTTGTTCCCATCTCCCTCCGGGAGTACCTTGTTAGTAGGACATGGGTTCAACAGCTTGTGAGGGAGAGCCATGGAGAACCAAGCCAATAATTTCATTGGAGGAAAGTGGGTTCCCGCCCAATCCGGACGGACCTTTGAAACCCGGAATCCGGCCACCGGTCACGTGATTGCCCGCTGTGCCGACTCCGGGGTCGAAGACGTCCGGCAGGCCGTCGCGGCTGCCCATGAAGCATTTGAATCCTGGCGCCGCCTGCCCGCGCCTCGACGAGGTGAATTGTTATACCGGGTCGCCGAACGGTTGGGGTATGAGAAAGAATCGTTAGCCCGAACCTTAACGAGTGAAATGGGCAAAGTCCTCGTCGAGGCGCGAGGTGACGTCCAGGAGGCCATTGACATGGCCTACTACATGGGAGGCGAAGGCCGCCGCCAGTTCGGGCACATTGCACCGGCCGAGCTGCCCGACAAGTCCGCCTGGTCGATACGAGAGCCACTCGGCGTGGTCGGCTTGATCACCCCCTGGAACTTTCCCACGGCCATTCCCGCCTGGAAGAGTTTCCCGGCCCTCATCATGGGCAATGCGGTGGTGCTCAAACCGTCTCCCGATACGCCATTCACCGCGGCTCTTTTTATGAAAATCCTGGAAGAGTCTGGTATTCCTCCCGGAGTGGTCAACCTGGTGTTGGGGAGCAGCCCGCACGTAGGGGAAGCCCTGGTGAAGCATCCCGACGTCGCGCTCATCTCCTTCACCGGCTCAACGGCCACGGGCGCAAAAGTCGCTTTGGATGCCGCGACGCATCACAAGAGGGTCGCCCTGGAAATGGGTGGAAAGAACGCCATCCTCGTCATGGAGGATGCGGACTTGGAGTTGGCCGTGGAAGGCATCGTGTGGAGCGCCTTCGGCACCAGTGGCCAACGCTGTACCGCCTGTAGCCGGCTGATTGTCCATCGAGCGGTGAAAGACAGGCTGGTGACGTTATTGTTGGATCGAATGCAGAGGCTCCGCGTGGGAAACGGCCTCGACCCCGATACCGATGTGGGGCCCTTGATCAATCGACTCCAACTCGACCGCGTCCATGAGTTCGTCAAGGCCGGGCAACAAGAAGGCGCGCGCCTGCTCGCGGGCGGACATCCGTTGACTGAAGGCGAGTATGCCGGCGGTTCCTTTTTCGCGCCGACTTTGTTCGACCAGGCCACGCCTTCCATGCGAATTGCCAACGAAGAGATCTTCGGGCCGGTCCTGACCGTCCTGGAAGTCCAAAGCCTGGAGGAAGCCATTGCCCTGAACAACGCGGTGGAATACGGGTTGTCGAGCGCCCTGTATACCCAAGACGTCAACCGGGCCCAATACGCCATGAGGGAACTCCGCTCGGGGATCGTGTACATCAACGCCGGGACCATCGGCAGTGAAGTCCACCTTCCGTTCGGAGGCGTCAAAGCCACGGGCAATGGGCACCGTGAGGCCGGGCAGGCGGCCCTGGATACCTTCAGTGAATGGAAATCCATTTACGTCGATTACAGCGGACGGCTCCAACGCGCCCAGATCGATACCACCTGAGGGCGGGTGTCAACCACGGGTGAGGTGCATGATGAACAACTCCCTACTTGAACGCGGGATCGATTGCTACGTTCAGGACTACGTAGCACAAAACAGCGCGGCGCAGATTGCCAAGGACGTTCTGGATGCCGCGGGAATCGGGCTCAAACCGGTTGTCGATCATATCACCATCCGAACCGGAAACATCGACCGGCGCGTCCTGGAATTCGTCCGGCTCGGGTACGTCTATTCCGAAACGCTGGAGTACCGGGATTGGTATGCCAAGGTGTACCGGGCTCCGGGATTTCCGGCTTTGTTCGTTGATCAAGCCTACGATGATGAACGGGGCAAGACCAGCATCATCCCGGATTGGGTGAACGCATTCGGAGACCAAACCCTTCATCATATCGCATTACTCGCGGAAGACATTGAAACGGCCATGGGCCGGTTGCAGCGCAACGGCGTGACCTTTGCCGGGTCCGTGTTAGGCGAAAAAGGCGAGGTCCTCCGACAAATTTTCAGCGTGCCCGAGCAGATCCGGGGGATTCCGTTTTCCGTGCTGGAATTAATTGAACGGCATGCCGGCTACCAGGGCTTCTCCCCGCCTCAGGCCGACGCCCTGATGCAATCCACGGTGAACCATGAACCAGCGGGCAACCTATGCCGACAATCCTCCTGTTAGGCGCCGGAAAAATCGGTTCGCTCATTGCAACCTTTCTGGCGGAGACTAACGACTATACGGTGCATCTTGCCGATGTCGACCCTCAAGCCACGACTGCGCAAGACCGGCCGGAGATCGTGCCTGCGGTCCTGGATGCCAACGACGTTCGCGGCCTGGAACATTACGTGCTCTTGCATCAACCCGAAGTCGTCATTTCCAGTCTCCCTTATTTCTCCAATCCCACGGTCGCCGCGGTCGCCAGAAAGCACGGCCTCCATTATTTCGACTTGACGGAAGACGTCGAAGTGACCGAACGCATTGAACGCATCAGTCGCCGAAGCCGGAAGGCCTTTGTGCCCCAATGCGGGTTGGCCCCGGGGTTTATCAGCATCGTGACCAATGAAGTCATGCAACGGTTCGACACGTTGGAGACCGTCAAAATGCGGGTCGGGGCGTTGCCGGTCCACCCCAGCAACGCGTTGAAGTATTCCCTGACCTGGTCTACGGACGGCCTGATCAACGAATACGGCAACGTGTGTTACGGCATTGAAAACGGAGTCAAGACCGCGCTGAGACCGCTCGAAGGGTATGAGACCATTGAAGTCGACGGTTTGCTCTATGAGGCCTTCAATACTTCTGGAGGCTTAGGGACCCTGGCGGATACCTATGCGGGAAAAGTCCAGACGATGAATTACAAAACGCTCCGGTATCCCGGACATTGCGACAAAATTCAGTTTCTGATGAACGACCTGAAATTAAACCAGCAACGGGAAACCCTCAAACACCTGCTCGAGAACGCCGTTCCCAAAACCGATCAGGACGTCGTCCTGATTTACGTGGCCGTGGTGGGGAGAAAAAGCGGAACGTTAAGGGAGGAAAATTACGTCAAGAAAATCTATCCGCAAACCATTGCGGGCAGCCTGTGGTCGGCTATTCAGGTGACCACGGCCGCGGGCGTGTGCAGCGTGGTGGATCTGGTCCTCGCCGACCCGGCGCACTACCAGGGGTTCATTCAGCAAGAGACGTTTCCGCTCTCAGCGGTTCTCTCGAATCGCTTTGGACGGGTGTACGCGTAAAGCCGGGATCCCATTCCAGCCCACGATGCGGGACCGTACCCCGGTCGCCCAATCGGTCCTGCGTCTCCATGTGAACAGTCCCCTTCCCGAATCGTTCGAGATGGCCACAGGCTCGGCACCGATACTCGAAGAGGCTCATCACGTCAGGGGTTTCGAGGAAGTCGCCCTGATCTTCGAGGACCATCAAGCCCGGGCAGTGAGGACACGGCCTGTACCTGCTCATATTTGATAGTACCATGGTTTCGTCATCTCATGACGGCTCGGGTTCACATGCCTGGAAGGAACGTTACAGGCTTCGCGTGTCGGTTCTGTTAACCTCGCTTAATACCTATGTAAAAAGAATCCGTAGGAAACAGCGAGCGCGGACCTGATTTCCTTTCCGTGATTCATGTAAATGTTCAGTAATTCGCTGACAATTTCTGCCAGGCATTACTCATCTGTCATCCCTGTATGTGTTCAGCAATTCGTTGACAATTTCCGCCGGTTCCTTCTGTCATCCTCGACGCTTGTCCCCGACTCGATCGGGGATCCAGACAATCTATAAAGGATCCAGTGTCGTTGTTTTTTCTGCGGTGGCGAGGAGAAAGACCCTGGATCCTCGCGTTCGCAAGGATGACAGAAAAAGCAATCGGGAGGCTTTATCTGTCAACGAATTAGTGAACATTTACAATCCCCGACCTGATCGGGGATCCAGGGTTTTCCGGGCGACGTGAGATGCCGCCCTACTTGAAAATTTGCGAGATCACGAGATAGGCCCAGGCCGCCGCAAAAATGTAGGTGATTTCCTTTTCACCGATGTCTTTGTAAATCAGGCGATACCCGACGACCGGCACCACGGCCACCACGGCAGCCGTAAAAAAATGGCCCACCACGTCGCCCAGCACCCCTTCAAGCGTCGAGTTGCCGGGCAAGGCCAGAAACACGCTCGCCCCGATCAGGGGAACCCACAACCAGCGTACGTTGACCACTCCCGCCTCCTCGTGTTGTCCAAAAAAACATGAGCTGCGGGATCCCGGGTCGCAGCCCGGGATGCGGCCCTACAAATCTTTTCAGAACTTCATCTGCCCGGTCAGGGAGATGCGATGTTCCTCGCGGCCAACATTCTGGCGCTGCTCGCCTTCCAAGGTCAGCCGGGTGCCAGTGACGAGATCCCAGCGCACGCCGAGCCGGGTGCTTCGGTTCTCGGCCCCGGACAGTTGGTAGCCGCCATAGGGGGTAAACAGCCAGCGGTTCTCCAGGATCGAGAACCCGTAGCCCAACTTGGCGTCCAGTCGCGTCATTGGCGCGGATGCCCCCCCAGGCAGACCCGTCGCCGCCTCCTGCTCCCACAACCGTCCGGGGCCGTTCCGTGTCGCCCCGTAGCCCGACGACAGGTCGAAGGACAACCCGCGGCCCTTCGTGCCGGGATCGTACCCCACCACAATGTTCGCGCCCCGCTCTTGCACGCCGCCGCCAGCCGCCGCCAGCACATGGCCGGTTGCCCCAAGCAGGAGCCCCGTTTCGGGATCGAGATACCGGAGGCCGAGGCCGAGCTCCATGGCGGCGGCGCGGTTCTTTGGGCCGACCCCATCGCCGAAATCGCCCCGCCCACTCAGGTCCAGGGAGAGCTGCAACCGCCGGTGCTGCGCCAACTCCCGGTCATGACTGGCCTCCAGGCCGAGGCGCAGCCCTTGCGTCGCCACCGTCAGCGAGTCGAGCAGCCCGCCGTCGGGGGCATTCCCAATGAGCTCGGCCTGCAGCGCCGAGGCTTTTCCCCTTACGCGTAAGAAGGTCTCGCCGCCCTCGATGAGGTCTTTGCTATGCCACAACTCGCGGCTCGCCCCGACCGACGCCGCGCCCATCGAGGTGTCGCTCTTCTCCGTAACCCCGTCTGGTCCGTCCTCGGTCAACATGATCCGGCCCCTGCCATAGCCGGCAAGACCCCACACCCGCCATGCACGGTCCGGCGAGACCCAGCCGACATAGGGCCAGACCCCGCCCATCTTCAGGTCGTAGTCCCCGGTCCGGAGCGCGCCCGTAACTGGTTCCGAACTGCGCCAGTTGAAGTTGCCCTCCGACCAGTTCACCAACAGTCCCGTCAGCCATTGCTTGTGCTGGGGGATATCGACGCCGAGCCGCATCCCGTAGAGTTCGCCGTCCCAGAGGAGCCCATCGTTCCTGCCCGCCAGATTGCGGTAGCTGCCGGCTCCCCAGACCGTCGTGCTGTTCAGCAGGCCCGTGTCGCCAGCCTGCATCGAAAACGCGGTCTGACTGATAAAATCCCTCGCATTCATCGTTCGGTTTGGGACGGGATCGTACGCGCCGTTCCCCGACTCAGCCGCCCACGGACTGCCCGGCCGGGACGGGGCCCCGGAGGCGAACAATCCGGCGATTCCTCCTCCGGAACCGATAGTGGCGGAAACGGGAGCCGTTGGCAGCACGACGTCCTGCGTCGCGACCGGCTGGTAGCCCAGGGTGAGCAGGAGGGGATCGGATGCTGCATCCCGCGTCGCGACGTCCTGCGTCGCGACCGGCTGGTAGCCCAGGGTGAGCAGGAGGGGATTGGATGCTGCATCCCGCGGCGCGATGTCTCGCTTCGCGACCGGCTGGTAGCCTGGGGTAGGTACGAGGGAATCGGATGCTGCATCTCGCGTCGCGCCCAGCGTCGCGACGCGCTCCGCCACCGACTCGATCGCACCCTCCAATATCGACCGCGCGGCCCGCGGCAGGATTGCGTCGCTGATCTTGGGGTAGAGCATCCTCGCGCCCGACGCCTCGTCCACGTCCGTCACCGTTATCGTCACGGCCACCGTGTCCGAGGCCACCCCGTCGCTCACCGTCATCGTCACGCGACGCGTGCCGGCGGCCTCGTGATCCAGCGCCCCCTTGACCTTGATCTGCCCACCGTCAATGCTGAACAGGGCCGCGTCGGCGCCCTCCAGCGTCCACGTCAGGCTGTCGCCGTTCACGTCCGAGGCCGTGAACGCCGCGCCTACGTTCGTGCCCGTCGCCGAGTTCTCCGCTACCGAGCGGCCACTCGGCGTCTTGTTGCCGATCACCGGCGCTCGGTTCGACCCCGTCGAACCCGAGCCGCTCGCCGACCAGGCGCTCTCGCCCTCGTCGTTCCTGGCCTTGATCTGAACCTGGTAGCTTGTGTCCTCCGCAAGCCCCGTGAGGGTCGCGGTGGTGTCTGTGCCGGTGTGCCCGGCATCTGTCCAACTCCCCGACGTGCCCTCTCGGTACTGCACGTCGTAATCGTTGATCGCCGGACCCGTGTTCGACGGCGCACTCCAAGTCACACTCAAACTCGTCTTCGCCGCCGCCACGCTCGGCGCCGACGGCGTGCCAGGCGGCTCGTCCATGTCCGTCACCGTTATCGTCACGGCCACCGTGTCCGAGGCCGACCCGTTGCTCGCCGACACCGTCACGCTGCGCGTGCCGGCCGCCTCGTGATCCAGCGTGCCCGCCACCTTGATCTGCCCCCCGTCAATCGAAAACAGCGACGCGTCGGCGCCCTCCAGCGTCCAGGTCAGCGTGTCGCCGTCCGGATCCGTCGCCGTGAACGCCGCGCCCACGTCCGTGCCCACCGCCGAGTTCTCCGCGACCTCGCGGTCGCTCGGGGTCTTGTTGCCGATCACCGGCGGCTCGTTCACGTCGGTCACCGTCACCGCCACCGCCACCGTGTCCGAGGCGGCCCCGTCGCTCACCCGCACCGTGACGCTGTGCGTGGCCGCCGCCTCGTGATCCAGCGTGCCCGCCACCTTGATCTGCCCCCCGTCAATCGAAAACAGCGCCGCATCGGCGCCCTCCAGCGTCCAGGTCAGAGAATCGCCGTTCGCATCCGTGACCGTGAATGCCGCGCCCACGTTCGTGCCCGCCGCTGAATTCTCCGCCACCTCGCGGCCGCTCGGGGTCTTGTTGCCGATCACTGGAGCGCGATTTACCGGCGCCTGCCTCGCGCGCGTCGATCCCGTTCCGCTCGCCGACCAGCCGCTCTCGCCCTCGTCGTTGGTCGCACGCACCTGAACCTGATAGCTCGTGTCCGTCGCCAGGTCGCCGATGGTGGTCGAAGTGCCCGCGCCGGTGTGCCCGGCATCTGTCCAATCCCCCGACGTGCCCTCCCGGTACTGCACGTCGTACTCGGTGATCGGCGGACCGGTGTTGGCCGGTGCGCTCCAACTCACCCCGAGACTCGTCCTCGAGGCCGCCGACACGCTCGGCGCGTCCGGCGCCGACGGCGGCTCGTCCACGTCGGTCACCGTCACCGTCACCGCCACCGTGTCCGAAGCGGCCACGCCGCTCACCCGCACCGTGACGTTGCGCGTGCCCGACGCCGCCTCGTGGTCCAGCGTCCCCGCCACCTTGATCTGCCCGGCGTCGATGCTGAACAGCGCCGCGTCGGCGCCCTCCAGCGTCCAGGTCAGCGTGTCGCCGTCCGGATCCGTGGCCGTGAACGCCGCGCCCACGTCTGTGCCCACCGCCGAGTTCTCCGCCACCTCGCGGCCGCTCGGCGTCTTGTTGCCGATCACCGGCGGCTCGTCCACGTCGGTCACCGTCACCGTCACCGCCACCGTGTCCGAGGCGGCCCCGTCGCTCACCCGCACCGTGACGTTGTGGGTGTCCGACGCCTCGTGGTCCAGCGTCCCCGCCACCTTGATCTGCCCGGCATCGATGCTGAACAACGCCGCGTCGGCGCCCTCCAGAGTCCAAGTCAACGAATCGCCTTCCGGATCCGTGGCCGTGAACGCCGCGCCCACGTTCGTGCCCACCGCCGAGTTCTCCGCCACCTCGCGGCCGCTCGGCGTCTTGTTGTCGATCACCGGCGCCTGGTTCGCGCCCGTCGATCCGGTGCCGATGGCCGACCAGTCGCCCGTACCCTCGTCATTCCTGGCCTTAATCTGAACCTGGTAGCTCGTGTCCTCCGTCAGACCGTCGATGGTGGTCGAGAGGTCCGTGCCGGTGTGCGCGTGCGCCGTCCAACTCCCCGACGTGCCCTCCCGGTACTGCACGTCGTAGTCGTCGATCGCCGGTCCGGTGTTGGCCGGTTCGCTCCAACTCACCCCGATACTCGTCAGCGAGGCCGCCGACACGCTCGGCGCGT
>JAAXIB010000046.1 GCA_012270585.1 Nitrospirales bacterium | reverse complement strand
AATTTGAAAAGGTGTAAGGCACTACCTCAATAGTAATATCCTTGACTCGATTCGAGGGGGTCTGTTATAAGCCATCAACCCCCTGTCCATGGGGGACAATGAGTGACGTTTCGAGCCGTTGAACCTGCACGCGTCGCTCGATGTATCCTGTCGAGGCTGATTAGTTAGATATGGATCTCCTCATAAATTTCCTGGGGCGGCTGTCTGAGAGTTTTTTCCCCTCTGCCCCCCATGAAACTCAGCCTCGTCATCGGAAATCGCACAACCCTTCCCTGAAGCTTGTCTCGAACAAGCCCGACGTGTCGCCGGGGCCGGAGTTCGTTCAGGGCCGGTCCGCCCCATCCACGGTCGGACATGCGGAAACCGTCGAAGAAGCCTTGTCGCGGAGCACGAGATGGCTGCTCGAACAACAGCATCCTGAACACGGCTATTGGGTGCAGGAATTGGAGGCGGATACGACATTGACCTCGGAATATCTGATGTTGCGCCGGTATATGGGTGCCGTTGATCAGGAGCGGGAAGCCCGAATGGTTCGGTATCTTCAAGGCACTCAACTCGAAGACGGCGGGTGGCCGATATACGCCGGAGCCTCCATAGACGTCAGCGCCTCGGTCAAAGCCTACTTTGCCTTGAAATTGGCCGGGGTCCCCCAGGACGATCCGGGGATGCGTCGAGCCCGGGAAGCTATCCTGTCAAGAGGCGGCGTGGTGTCGGCCAACGTGTTTACGAAAATTACCTTGGCCTTGTTCGGGCAGTACGATTGGATCGGGCTTCCCAGCCTGCCTCCCGAAATCGTGCTGGTGCCCAAAAAGTTTGCGTTTAACATATACGCCATCTCGTACTGGTCCAGAGCCGTCGTGATTCCTCTGCTGATTATGTTGGCCGTTCGCAGGGAATGCCGGATTCCCGCTGAACAGGGAATAGAAGAACTGTTTTGCACGCCCCGGGATCAAATCAACTATCGCCACGCCCCGCCGTTTGAAAAAGATCCCAAGCTCATCAGTTGGCGGAACGTTTTTGTCTGGGCCGACCGGAGCCTGAAAGTCTACGAAAAATATCCGCTTCTTTCCGTACGGAAAAAAGCGATCAAGAAAGCCGAGGCCTGGTTGCTGGATCACATGCAGGGCGAAGGGGGCTTGGGGGCGATTTACCCGGCCATGGCAAATTCGGTCTTCGCCTTGATGGCTCTCGGCCACCCCGTGACGCATCCATCAATCCAAAAGGCCATTCGGGCCATCGAGGCCCTGGAAATCGACACGCCGGCGTCGGCCAACGGACCGTCCACGCTCCACCTCCAGCCTTGTCATTCTCCGGTTTGGGATACGGCGTTAACCATCAATGCGCTCGTTGAAAGAGGCCTCCCCGTTGACCATCAAGCACTGTCGCACGCCTTGTCCTGGCTGCGTTCCCGACAAACGCACAGGGTAGGGGATTGGATCGTGTCGTCTCCCACGGCCACACCCGGCGGATGGTATTTCCAGTTTGAGAATGAGTGGTATCCCGACGTGGATGATTCGGCCGCCGTTCTGACCGCCCTGGCGAAACTTTCGCCTCTTCAACCTGCGGACCGGGATGAGGCCGTTCAACGCGGGCTGACATGGACGTTGGCCATGCAAAGCTCCAACGGGGGATGGGGCGCCTATGACCGGGATAATGACCAACTGATTTTCAACAAGATTCCCTTCGCGGATCATCAAGCATTGCTCGATCCTCCCACGGCTGACCTCACGGGGCGGTGTCTGGAGATGCTCGGCGCCATGGGTTATGACCGGTCACACCCAGCCGTGGCTCCGGCGCTGGAGTTTCTGCGACGAGAGCAGGAACCCGACGGAAGTTGGTACGGGCGATGGGGCGTCAATTACCTCTACGGGACGTGGTGCGTCATCGTCGGCCTCCAGGCTATTGGAGAGGACATGTCCGCTCCATGGATTCGACGAGCCCTCGCTTGGGTTGAATCCAGACAAAACCTGGATGGCGGGTGGGGAGAGTCCTGCTTGTCCTACGCCGACCGGGCGTGGTCCGGAAAGGGCGAAAGTGCTCCCTCTCAAACGGCGTGGGCCCTCATGACCTTATTGGCCGCGGGTCTGTCCGATTCCTTGAGCGTCGTACGAGGCGTAAATTTCTTGCTCAGCCGGCAACTGGACGACGGAACGTGGTTCGAACCGTTCCATGCCGGGACCGGGTTCCCCCGGGTGTTCTATCTTCGCTATCATGGCTACAGCAAATATTTTCCCATGTGGGCGCTGGCCATGTACCGGAACGTTCAAATACACGGGGAAGCGAAAGCCGAAGCTTTGCGGCAAATCGCTCAATCGGCCAGGCAACGGCAATAGCCGCTGATTGGCATCGTCCTTTCTCACTTCAACGGTTTCCGGAGTGTTCCCTGGAGAACATCGCCGTCTTTGCCGCGACCCCTTGGGAGTGTAACGCCATTGCGCGCGCGTTGCCCGGGAGCCGTGTTGAGCGGGTGGATGGCGTCAAATGGCGCCGGTGGGCGAATGCCTCCCGTTTCGTGGCCGTCATCCAAACCGGTATCGGGTTGACGAAAGCACGGGGCGCGTGCGAGGCCGTGCTTGATAAGAGACCCTGGACCGTGTGTATTGCCTCAGGGTTTGCCGGCGCGCTGGTTCCCTCACGAATCGGCGCATTGGTGATTCCCGAGCAGGTTGTCTGTCAGGATCCGCGCGTCACGGGTTTGTCCAGCGCGATTGCGTGTACTGCCTTGTATCGACAACAAGCTTGGAACACGGCACAATTATCGAAGAACACGGTGCTGTCCGGGCGGTTGGTCTCGGCGGGAAATATTGTGTGGTTGGCCAGGGACAAGCGGGCCATAGGCCGGGCCTTTGAGGCGAGCAGCCTCGATATGGAAAGTGCGGCCATTGGGACGATGGCTGCTCGGCGGGGCATCCCGTTCATCGTGGTCCGATCGGTTTCAGATCTTGTCGAGGAGGATTTGCCCCTTGACCTCAACCTGTTCCGCCGGAAAGGGACGTTCTTGCAAGGGGTGTGGACCGTTGCCACAACCCCGGGCCTGTGGTCGAGGATCAATCGACTGCGCCGGCAAAAAAACGTGGCGTCGGCCAGCCTGACTCGATTCTTTGAACCCTTCCTCTCGAGAGCGGAAAAGAGCGCCTGACTCATTGATCAACCACTCGATTTGTGTAAGGGTTGGGAAATACCGAGTGTGGTGTCAAGAAAGGAAATGGTTATGTCTCAGCTACCTCCGGGAATCGCAAGAACGGTTGACGCACGAGCCCATGCCGTCATCGGCGCATTGATGCTTGGGTTGTCGGTTTTTGGCTTTGCTGCACACCTGTCAGCGGAGACAGGTTCCGCCACGGAGGCGATGAAAGGGACCATCGATCAGGCCCTGAAGGTCTTGCGGGATGAGTCGCTCAAGGCGCCGGAAAGAGCCCGGGAACGTTTGGACATCCTGGAAGGCATTATCTCGAAGCGTTTCGACTATAAGGAGATGGGGAAAAGAGCCTTGGGTAAGCATTGGCGGAAGTTGAGCGAAGCCGACCGGGACGAATTCGTGCACCTCTTCCAGCGCTTTCTCTCCAAGACCTATGCCGGAAACGTTGATGGCTATTCCGGTGAACAGGTGGAATACCTCAAAGAACGGAGAAAAGGGGATTTTGCCGAGGTTCAAACGGCGGTGACCTCCGAAAAGTCGACCATCTCCATCTATTACCGCATGCTGAAGAGCTCGAATGCCTGGAAGGTGTACGACGTGGTCCTTGACGGCGTCAGTTTGGTCAAGAATTTTCGCAGCCAATTTGGACGGATCATCGAGGCCGAGTCGGTTGAAGGTCTTCTTGAAAAATTACGGACCAAGACCGCCCGGACTCAGTCGTAGGGCGTGACGCCGCCGGCCTGCGCCGTTGGGGCCCTGTTCTTCAGGCGGGTTCCCTGGCGCAACATCACACCGTTTCGGTAAGATCGTCTAGTGTGGATTTCTTGACAGTTCCGGGTGATTTTGTGAAACTGCTCGCGTACGTTTTTCGCGTTTCCCTGAGCGGGGGAAGGGTTCCCGCACTGCTCGGAAGGAGGATAGGGGCATGTCTCTCCTGAAAGGAATCGACGGGCCGTCCGACCTCAAAAAATTGTCTCCCGAACTCTTTCCGGATTTGTGCCAGGAAATTCGCGACCAGATCATCAGCGTAATCTCGAACGTAGGCGGGCATCTCGCGTCCAATCTCGGCGTGGTTGAATTGACGGTCGCGCTGCATTATCTCTTGAACACTCCCGAGGACCTGATTGTCTGGGATACCGGCAATCAGACCTATGCCCATAAGTTGCTGACCGGGCGCCGGGAACAGTTTCACACCATTCGGCAATTCGGCGGGATCAGCGGGTTTTGCAAGCGGGAGGAAAGTGTGTATGACACGTTTAACGCGGGTCATGCGGGCACGGGTGTCTCCGCCGCGGTGGGCTTAGTGGAAGCCCGCGAACAACAACAACAATCGCATAAGGTCGTCTGCGTCGTGGGAGACGGCGCGTTGACTTCAGGACTGACCTTGGAAGGGTTTCAACAAGCCGGGGAGCTACAGAAAGACCTGTTGGTGATTTTGAACGACAATCAAATGTCGATTTCGAAAAACGTCGGGGCGCTATCCGCCTATCTGAACCGGACCATTACCGGTGAGTTGGGCGTTCGCCTGCAAGAAAAGGCGAATCGACTCCTGGAGACGATTCCCCGCATCGGCGGACAGGTGAAGAAAGTGGCCGGTCGGGCTCAGTCCTTGGCCAAAGGGTTGGTGTTGCCCGGGATGTTGTTCGAGGAATTGGGGTTCCGGTACGTGGGGCCGCTTGACGGCCACAAATTCGAATATTTGCTGCCTACCCTGGAAAACGTGCTCAAGCTGGAGGGCCCCACGTTGTTGCACGTGCTCACGAAAAAGGGATTGGGCTATAAACCGGCGATGAACGATCCCGTGTGGTTTCACGCCAGTTCACCCTTTGACCTCGACACGGGAAAGCCCAAGGGCAAATCCGCGCAGCCCTCGTATAGCAGCATCGCCATCAACACGCTGATTCAATTGGCCGAGAAAGATCCGCGCATTGTGGCGATTACGGCTGCGATGTGTGAAGGGACGGGGTTGAACGCCTTTGAAAAGATCTTTCCCAACCGGCTCTATGACGTCGGAATCGCCGAGCAACACGCCGTGACCTTTGCCGCGGGCATGTCCACACAGGGCATGAAGCCGGTGATTCCCATCTATTCGACCTTCCTGCAACGTGCCTACGACCAGGTGATTCATGATGTGGCCACGCAAAATCTTCCGGTGACGTTCTGCATCGATCGCGGCGGACTTGTGGCGCAGGATGGGACGACCCACCATGGGATGTTTGATTTTGCGTACCTCCGGCATATGCCGAACATGGTGATTATGGCCCCCAAGGATGAAAATGAATTACAGCATATGATCAAGTCGTGTATCAGTTATAACGGGCCTGCCGCCGTTCGTTACCCCCGGGGCTCGGGCTTGGGGGTGACGCTGGATCGGGTCCCGGAAGCATTGCCCCTGGGTAAGGGTGAATTGTTGAAATCAGGCACGGACGTCGCCCTGGTGGCGATCGGCGCCACGGTGCATCAAGCGCTGGCAGCGGCCGAGCGGTTGGAGCAGGAAGGGATTTCCGTTGCGGTGCTGAATGCCCGTTTTGTCAAACCGCTTGATGGCGATTTGATCGGGACCGTGGCGAAGCAGGTGAAGTGTCTGCTGACCGTGGAAGAAGGCTCCGCAATGGGCGGATTCGGGTCCGCGGTGCTTGAGTCCCTCTCCGAGGAAGGCCTGCTTGTCAACTTGCCGACGAAGTGTATGGGGTTGCCTGACTGGTTCATTGAACAGGGGCCACAGGATGTACTCCGGGAGAAATACGGTTTGACGGCAGACGGCATCTATCAACAAGCCAAACAGTTATTCGCCCGCGTCTCCGTGGGAACGGCCATGCCCTGAAGAATCGTCGTTATGAGGATTACGCGGAAAAAAACCAGACAGATCCGGGTGGGTTCCGTCAAGATCGGGGGCGGGGCTCCCATTGCGGTTCAGTCCATGACCGTCCCGCATCCGAGCGATGTCCAGGGAACCGTCGAACAAATTCATCAGATGGAAGCGGTGGGGTGTGAACTGGTACGGGTAGCCGTGCCCGATCAGGACGCGGCCGCGGCTCTTCCCAAAATCAAAGCCCAAATCTCGATCCCCTTGATCGCGGACGTGCACTTCGATCATCGGTTGGCGCTCAAAGCGGCCGAAGTCGTGGATTGCGTGCGCATCAATCCCGGAAACATCGGGCCGTGGTGGCGGTTGGCCGAAGTGATCAAAGCGGTGCAGGACCGGGGCATTCCCCTTCGGGTCGGCGTCAACGGCGGTTCGTTGGAGCGCCCGCTGTTGGAGAAGTACGGGTATCCCACGGCGGAGGCCCTGGCGGAATCGGCGTTGAACGCCGTCCACGCCATCGAGGACATGGGCTTTACGAACATGAAGGTGTCGTTGAAAGCCTCCGACGTGCACATGGCCGTAGACGCGTATTGGTTGTTTGCCCATCAATCGGATTATCCGCTTCATATCGGGATCACCGAGGCGGGGACGGCCAGGACCGGGGCCGTCAAATCCGCCATCGGATTGGGGTGGTTGCTGTCCCAGGGGATCGGCGACACCTTGAGAGTGTCGCTGGCCGCCGATCCCGTGGAAGAAGTCAAGGTCGGCTTTGAAATCCTCAAGTCCCTGGAGCTTCGGCACCGCGGGGTGAACGTCATTGCGTGTCCGACCTGCGGCCGGGTCGAAATCGACGTGGTGCGACTGGCCGATGAATTGGAAAAACGGTTGAGTCACATTAAAATGCCCCTGAACGTGTCCGTCCTGGGCTGTGTGGTGAATGGCATCGGTGAAGGAAAAGAGGCGGATATCGGCATTGCAGGCGGGCAGGGTATGGGAATCCTGTTCAAGAAAGGGAAACTGGTCAGAAAAGTGCCGTCAGAAAAATTGATGGAGGTCCTCATTGATGAAGTCGAGTTGATGGCGTTGGAACAGAATGACTCACGTGAAGAGACATCCTCCGCATCCGCTTCGAATGCTTCCCGTGTTGCCGGTGCTTCTGCCACTGCAGCCGATCGTGAACTTCCCGTTTTGTCCTCACACTAACCTGCGCAGTCCGAATGGAAGATTCTTTCCGCCGGGCAGTGGTGGGGAGTGTTGTCTCCTTGTCAGGGTTTGGGGCTCTCGTTATAATACCGTGCGGGCGCCGTACCCAAGTGGCTAAGGGAGCAGTCTGCAAAACTGCGATTCAGCGGTTCGATCCCGCTCGGCGCCTCCAAAACCATTTAATCTCGTGAGTCGAATAGAAAGGATCCTTGGGAAAGCATGGCCGTTCCTGTCTCCCAGATGACGACCGTCATCAGCTACGTGCTGTCGCAAAAGCTCAAGGGCGTCAAACGCTATCCTCTGGTGTTGATGTTGGAGCCGCTCTTTCGGTGTAATTTGGCCTGCGCCGGGTGTGGAAAGATCCAATATCCCGAGCACGTATTGGATCGGCGGTTAACGCCTGAACAATGTTGGGCGGCGGCCGAAGAATGTGGAGCGCCCATTGTCAGCATCCCCGGCGGGGAACCGCTTATCCATCCCGAGATGCCGGAAATCGTTCGAGGCTTGGTGCAGCGCAAAAAATACGTCTATTTGTGCACGAATGCGATTCTGCTGGAACGCAAAATTGACGAATATGAACCCTCCAACTATTTGACCTTCAGTATCCATATGGACGGATTGCGCCGGGAACATGACCTCGCGGTGTGCCGGGACGGGGTGTATGACGTCGCGACCAAAGCGATCAAAGCCGCGTTGAAAAGAGGGTTCCGGGTCACCACCAACACGACCCTGTTCAACGATGCGAATCCTCCGCGGGTCCGGGCCTTTTTCGACGAGATGATGGACCTCGGAGTGGAAGGGATGATGATCTCCCCGGGCTACAGCTACGAGAAAGCGCCGGACCAGCATGGCTTCTTAAAGCGACATCGGACGCAGGAACTGTTTTCTCACGTGCTCACGAAGAGAAAACGCCGGTGGCGATTTAACCAATCGCCCCTGTTTTTGGAATTTCTCATGGGCAAGCGTGAGTATCAATGCACCCCATGGGGAAATCCCACCTATAATATTTTCGGCTGGCAGAAGCCCTGCTACCTTTTGCAGGACGGATACGTCTCGAGTTTCAAGGAATTGCTCGAGACCACGGCGTGGGACCGGTACGGCGTCGGGCGCAATGAGAAATGTCGGGACTGCATGGTGCATTGCGGGTTCGAAGCCTCAGCCGTGGAGGAAACGTTTGGTTCATGGTCCGGATTTGCCGGGACCGTGAAGGCTATGCTGTTCCCCAACGTGACCTGATGGCCCGCTTGCCGGTTTCCATTTCACGGTGCCTATGTCGCAGGATGGACTTGAAGATCCTTCCGAACAAAGCCTCCATGGAGCCGTGTTTCGTCCAAACTCTGAGCAGGAGTTGCTAAAAGTCATTGAATTGGCTTTTGGGTACCGAGGGGACATTACCCTGGAACTGAAGTCCCGGGAATCCGTCAACGGCTATCTCTTTAATCGTGTGTTGGATGGTCCGTATTCCTATTTGGAAATGTTGCAACCCGATCGTCCCGCTCCCCGAAGAATTCCCTGCCGCGAGATCCACGCCTTCCATTTTACAGGGCACGATACGGCTTCGGGAGAATCCTGGGAAGCTTGGGTTCGGAAACGCCTGGAGGAGAAGAAAAGCGAAGGGCAGAATTTCTCCCAACCTTAGACCTGTTCAGGAGCCTGATTATGTTATGTATAAGTTCAGAAACCTTTGGCAC
>JAAXIB010000079.1 GCA_012270585.1 Nitrospirales bacterium | reverse complement strand
GACATTTGTAATCGAGGATCCAGGGTCTTTCGTATTTCTCCCTCTCCCCATAGTGGGAGAGGGCTGGGGTGAGGGGGAAATTATCAACGAATGAGTGAACACCTGCACGTTCAATAGAAAAGGCCTCCGGATCTCAGAATCCAGAGGCCCTTATTGGTGGAGGTGGCGGGATTTGAACCCGCGTCCGAAGATATTCAGCACAACGGTCCTACGTGCGTAGTCAATGTTTTAGGATTCGCAACCGCCCACGCCCACTGACCGGCTTAGAGCGTTCGCTAGCCCAGAGAAGTCTCATCCGCCGTTGCTGAGCACCAACATTGGACCAGTCTGCTGAAGTAGCGCCTCATCCATGCCCGCAGACAAAGAATGGGGAGACGTCGCAGTCAATTAAGCTGCGAGAGCCAATTCTTCGTTGGCAATTATAGGTTTCCCGAAGGTTTAACGAGACTCCGAGAGCTCGACACGCACCGTTGACCTCCTGATCCCCGTCGAAGCCAGTCACCCCCTTTGTGTGTAGTTGGTATCTTGCTCATGTATGTGACTTACTATAGCCCAACCGTGCTTCGATTACCAAGTGAGGAACCTGGTGAAAAAGCAGAAAAACCATTCTAATATATAGACCGCAGTCTAGCTCGAGAATTATACGGAATGTTAGTCAAAGGTTTTGTATGTGAAATGCGAGCTAGGGGAAGAGAGGAAGTAATTATGGCACTTACAAAAGATGAGTGCGCAACGCCTACATCGGTACGTGAACGAATTTGCGGGACGCCACAATATCCCCGAACAGGAGACGATAGGTCAAAAGGCGTTTATAGCGAAAAACTTAGTGGGGAAAAGATTAAGATATCAGGATTTGGTGTCCGAATAATCAAGGACGAACACCTATTGACTCTAATTGCTGTCTCAATAACTTTCCAATGAATTCACCCAACGACTTTAAGCGTACATTAAAGGTGCGTTCGCTTTTCAGCACTGCTTGATCGAGTTGTTCAAGTAGAGCGACGTATTCTTCACGATTGCGGTGAATTAACTCAGGGAGAATAGGTCTCCCGTGCAACCACACCCCCAATTTAGCACAAACAACAAAGTAGCAAAGTGCGCGCGCGGTTCGACCGTTCCCGTTGACGAACGGGTGGATATGATTCAATCGCCAAAGACAGTAAGCGGACAACATGAGGTAGTCCATGGAATCCCAATAGCGATTAACGTTATTGATAAAATCATTCATCAGTTCTGGCACTTGATAGTGCTCTGGGAACTGACATCTACTTCCGTGAACGATTATGGGGCTAGGTCGATATTCCCCGGCATTGATATGAAGACAGGCAATGGCGTGATAGTTTAATGCCTTGATAATCGCCGTTGAGATCATCGGACGTTTCACGGCGAGTGCGGCCTGCACAATCGCTTCTAAAAAATCATATTGCCTGTTTATGTTGCTGGCGTGTAGTTGTTGATAGGCTGGATGTCCCTCGTTATACCCCACTAAATCAAAGAGAATCATATCAGTCCTTGTTCACGAAGAGATTTCTCTATTTCTTCTTTTGTTCGCCCGTCCTTGTGCGCAATCTGACCATACACAAATGAAATACGCTGTTCTGCACGCTCCTTTTTTGTCATGGGCTTGCTAGAGGCTTTCTTGAGTTTTCCCCCAAGCCCTTTATCATTTATTTGCTTGCCTCCCGGAAACATTTTGGTCCCCTCCTTTTAGAATGAAAAATATAGAATATCAATCAACATCGCTTGCTATTCTTCAGATGCTTCCACTCGTGATCTTTCTTCGGTGTGTACCCAAGACTGATGCGGCGACGTTCTTAAGCCTATAGGGGTCTGATCTGGAAAGGTTTTCACGGTGCAACGTTCTTTCTGAGTTGGTTCTCTTGGCATTTTGTTTTGACATAGACATTTTTGGCATATCTATACATCTCATAATACCGCAATTTTTGTGCTATGAAAATTCTTTAATTTTACAACAGGTTGACTTTTAAGCAAGTGTGTCAAAAAGTCAAAATGACACGGTTCTTGTGTAGAATCTACCACATGATCACTCACGTATTTAAGTCCCTCAACATACTTATGAACACATACAATTCCCGATTCAGACCGGGGGTTCAGTGTCTTTGTAATTGAAGGAGCGGTGAGGTTGGAGGAGTCAAGGTCATGAGTGCGACAGGATGGCTTCGATCATTTCTTTTGCGGCTTGTGGGGATTGTGAGACTTTCGCCAAGGTTTGGAAAACCTTTCGGTAGGTTGTGACTTCAGAAGCTCTGATATCTCCAAGCAGCGGTCGGCTGCGCCTAGCCTTGAAATTGATCAACTTTTTTTCCAGTTCATCCAGCTTCTCAAGTTCAACTTTGTTATGGCCGTTCTTGGTGTCGCTGCCCTCCCGGATGCTCCGAATACGGCTCAATGCCTGTTCAACCAATGCTTTGGCATCTTTGAGTTGGGAATAAGAAGAAGCACCTTTGTCCCCATCTGTGGCCGAACGTAACGCAAAGTGAATGCGTTCAGCATTTAGCTTATCCCCATACTTCTCCAACGCCTTTTTTATTCTAGGGTTATCAGTGTCAAAGGCGACCTCTTCGACGTTCAGCATTGTGTGTTTTTCTGCCTGCTTTTCTACCATTTTCTCCTCCCAATAACGCGCACTACAGTTCATACTCGTTGACAGCAGAGGTGGTTGGTCGTGATTCAACAGTGTATGGGCTGTCGATAAGTGGATCTTCGGTCTGGTTATTGACCTTCCTCTCAATGTCAGATCCTTTTTTGCCCAAATCGAGTGTGAGGGATTTGCCGCATTATATCCGCTGTGATGATTGTTAAAAAGTGGGCTATTTAAGGTGTTTCCGTAATACGCTATTGAGCCAACGGTCGAGCGCAGAGCTTAGAGAGCCGAGATGGGGACAGCGGTGACGGCAATGGTTTCACCCACAGCATTGAAGACTTCGATGGAGAAGCCCTCTGTACCATCAGGAGTAACATGACGGTCCACTATTTTTACAACATCACCCTGCCGGAGTCGATGCTCCGGTAGATCCCTCGCCAGCTTCATTTCTTTGAAAAGTTTCGGAGTCATCGCAAGTCAGCCCATGGGGAGCGGGTGGTGGGTTTCCTGTTCAACCAGTTCTTCGGCATAGTTGATGGCGGCCTGTATGTCTTCAACTGTCACGTCGGACTCTTGGCATATCTCGTCGAAGGTCATCTTGCCGGCCAGCCCGCCGAGGATGCGGGTCACTGGTACTCGCGTGCCACGGATCACCGGTTTGCCGTGTTGAATCTCCGGATCAATAGTGATTCGTTCATTCATGGTTGATCTCGTCGTCTGGGAAGAAAGCTGCGCTCTTGTTGTGTAATTGTCGGTTCCCACGCTGGCTTTTTTCGCACTATATCCTACCCCTCGCCGTATGCGCTAGCTTGGATTTCCCGCCTGCGTGCGGCATGACAAATTGCTGGGTTCGCGCTAGATCCCCGATTACAAACGTCGGGGACAAGCTTGCGGGAATAGCAGCCCCCTCACCCTGCCCTCTCTCAAGGGAGAGGGGGGAACGACGGTACAAACCGGGGACGTGGTTTACAAATCTCATCCAACCTACCCCGACTGCACTCTCTTACCCTGCCACCGGATCGAGATCAGGGAGGCTCTCTCCTGCCAGGGGCTGAGGTACAAAATTGCCCTTCACCATTCTGACGAAGGCTACAGTGTCT
This sequence comes from Nitrospirales bacterium, assembly GCA_012270585.1. GTDB lineage: Bacteria > Nitrospirota > Nitrospiria > Nitrospirales > UBA8639 > Bin75. The sequence continues at coordinate 104,847 of JAAXIB010000079.1, read as the reverse complement.
CGGTGCCTGGTTTGCCCGGGTGTTGGTTCCAGGGCCAAATCGAAGTCGAGGTCCTCGCGAATATTGAAACCGCTATCCGAGAGTATTTCAGCGTCGTCGAAGACCTCTTGGAGAACGCCGAAGTCCGAGAAATCGAACTGGCCGTCTAACTATACCCAAGCTTCCAGGTGTCAACCATCTGGATGCGGTGCGCGCTTTGGAGAAAGCGGGTTTTGGGGCTTTGACTTCGTCATCCCGTTCTCTCCACATTTTCCTGATTCCGATACAGGGCTGACCGGTACGGCACATTACGGTTGTTGACAAAAAGCATCTATTTAGAGCACTTGTGCATCCATTTTTCATATTTTTATATGACTTTTTACTCCTTTTAGGTGCAGTTTTGTTCATTTTTGTCGTCATTGTGTGTATTCGGTCATTCGTTGATCATGGCCGTCCCGCTTTTACCCCTCCTTTGGTGTAGGAGCCAAGAAGGTGTCGGATTACGCTGTGCTCATCCGACCGACACGGCTCTCGGACAGGCACGGGGGCCTGTCCCTACCAACTTTTTCTGTCATCCTTGCGCACGCGAGGATCCAGGGTCTTTCTCCTCGCAACCGCAGAAAAAACAACGACACTGGATCCTCGATAGATTGTCTGGATCCCCGATCGAGTCGGGGACAAATGTCGAGGATGACAGAAGGAACCGGCGGAAATTGTCAACGAATGAGTGAACATTTACAATTCCTGCGAAAGCAGGAATCCAGGGGCCGTAGTCTCGCGAAGAAAGGAAAAACAAAAGCCCTGGATCCCCGATCAGAGCCTGTCCTTGACGTTTGTAATCGAGGATCGGGGATGACAAAGAAAGACAACTACAAGAGGCAGTGGCAATGCATGCCCCCTCACCCTGCCCTCTCCCAGAGGGAGAGGGTGGAAAGAGATTCCTCACTTTGTTCGGAATGACAGGCGGCGCGGCATGACAGGAGTGGTCATGCAAAGCCGGGTCGTGTTACAAGAGGGGGCTTTCTTGGGAGTTCCTTTCACGACAAGGAGGAGTTTATGGCGTGGGTGTATGTGTTTGTCGCCGGTTTTTTTGAAGTGGTCTGGATTACCGGGATCAAATATGCGGACGGGTTTACGCGGTTGTGGCCGAGTGTGGGGACGGTTGTGGCGATGGCTGTGAGCATGGTGTGTCTGTCGTTGGCCGTGCGCGCCATTCCGATCGGGACGACGTATGCCGTCTGGACCGGCATCGGCGCGGCGGGCGCGGTGATCGTGGGTATGATTTTGTTTAATGAGCCGCGCGACGTTGCGCGTTTGTTTTTTATTGGTTTGATTGTGTCTGGAGTTGTGGGGTTGAAACTTTCTTCTCCCGCCTAGCTGGAATTCTCATTCCCTCAGGCTCATCAGTTTACGGCGAGGCCGTCACCATTTGCCTTGAGGGCGTTCCTGTACAACGCACCTGACGGCGCGGCGCGGGAAAAAATTCCGCGTTGTGCCAACGTTTCCTTGTCACAAAGCGCGAGGATTCCTTAAGACACCTACCAACGGGACGGGTGTCTCCGATTGGCGGGGTGTTCTTCTTGCCTGAGCGATGTCTCGGCGAAAACACGTTGAAAGGTTCCGTGCAAAGTGCTATAAGGCAATACGGATCTCGTCAGGATGTTGTCGCCGAAGGTGCGAAAAAAGGCTGGGCCGCGCAAGCGGACTATCATCTAACCCCCCCCGGGACTGCGTCGGCAACGGCCCCCCGGGGGTTTTTCTTTTCCATGACCAACCGACGCGCGCTCCTGTTCATCGACGGGAGCAATTTCTACCATGCGCTCAAAAGCATCGGGCTCTCGACCAACCTGAACTATCCGGAGTTCGGGCGTAAGCTGGTACAGGATAGGCACCTGGTTGGCATCCGGTATTACGTCGGTGAGGTACGTAACAATCTCTCTCGTTCACGACAGCAGCGACAATTCCTCGAACGCATCCGCAAGCAGGGTGTTCATGTCATACTCGGCCGTGTGGAGCGCAAGATGCTTGACCCGGACCAAAATCCTCTAGTGGCACGGCTTCGAGCAATCATCAATGACCAATACAAGGGCTTCGATGCCGCTACGCGTGACGCATTGATGGCGCTTTGCGAACAGCCATTTCCTCAATATGTCGAAAAGCGGGTGGATGTTGCAATCGCCGCGGACATGATTGAGATGGCTCATGACGACAAGTACGACATCGCGTACCTGCTTTCTGCAGATGGGGATTTCGTGCCGGCGGTGGAGGCGGTGAAACGTGCCGGCAAGAAGGTTTTCGCCGCCGGGCCAAAGCGAGGAGACGAACTCAACAGTACGGTCGATGCGTTCATCGTCTTGAAACGGGAATGGTTCGACGGCTTGTCCGTGTAGGCAGACTTCCCACCTTCACCTTATTCCTCTCCCATCAGGGGAGAGGAGATGCAGAGGGGAGTGATTTGCTTGAGGCGTCAAATCGAGAATTGAAACACGGGTTGGTTGCCGATGGTTTCTGCCAGGATGCCTTTTTGTTTCAGCGCGGCGAGTACGTCATGGGCCGTGCGCGTAAAGTCTTCGGGTCCGGTAAAGGAGAGATCCGCTTCGATGGGGGGAGGCGCCGTCTCCTGGCTCATGTAGACCGTGAGTACCGGCGCGGGATGCACCAGCGTGCGGATCGCTTCGACGACCTGATCCGCCGGCAGGCCTGCCCTGAGCCCGGTCGAAGGGTTGAACGAGTTCGTGGTTGAAATCAGCAGGACCCCGGTATCGATGAGCAGCCGCGCCACCTCGCCGTAGCGACGAATCGTTTCCCGGGCATCCCCTTCCTGCAAATCCGCATCGAGCCCACGGCGAAGGTTTTCCGGGTCCAGCATGTAGACGTGCCGGCCTTCCGCCACGAGCATGGATTCCACTTTTTTGGCCAGGAAGGTTTTGCCCGTGGTATCGGGGCCGATGAGCAGCACCAGGGCCGCCCGGTGGCCGTAGTGTTTGGCGCGATCCGCCAGGGTGACGTCGCCCTTGACCCAGGCGAAGTCCCGTTGCCGGGCCTCGATCCGCAAGGTCTCTTCACGGTCAGGCACCATCTCGGTGATGATGCCGCCCCCGGACACGTCGTAGTCATCGACCAGGACAAAGCGACCCGTGGTCTCGAAGTCGGTGTACAGGTCGAAGGCGAGGGGGGCCTTGGCCTGGATGGTGACGTCCGCCACTTCGTTGCGCTTCACGACCGCGTTGGTCTGTTGCCGATCCAACGAAAGATTGTCGGCGTCCACGATGCGATGAATCGCCGCCACGCGGCATTCGACTTCGTGCGTGGCCAACCGGACCAGATAGGGTGTTTCCATGTCCAGGGGCCGACGCCCAAGCCAGAACAGGTTGGCGCGAAAGGTCGTGGACACGAGCGGCAAGGAACCTTCGTGACTGAGAATCTCCCCGCGCTCGACAAAAATCTGTTCGTCCAGGGTGATCCCCACGGATTGCCCGGCTTGGGCTTGCGTGGGCGGCGGTTCGACATTGAAGGCTTCGAGCGTTTGCACGACCGCGCTTTTGTTCGACGGCGAAAAGATCAACTGGTCGCCCACGTTGAGGCGTCCGGACGTGACGCGTCCCGTCAGGATCCGGCGCGCGTCGAATTTGTAGACGTCCTGAAGGGGAAACCGCAGGGGTTGTTCGGCTTTTTCGGATTCCGACATAAATTCCGCCAGCGATTCCAGCACCGTAGGGCCGGTGTGCCACGGCATGTGCGGGCTGGGCGTCGCGATGTTGTCCCCGCGTTTCGCGCTGGCGGGGATCACGAACCGGGGCGTGACGTCGAGTTGAGACAGAAACGCGCGATACTCCTTTTCAATGAGCGCGAACGTCTCCTGCCGGTAGTCCACGAGGTCCATTTTGTTCACGACCACGGTGACTTGTTTCACGCCCAGCATCGAGAGCAACAGGCCGTGCCGCTTGGATTGATCCCTGACCCCTTCCAGCGCGTCGATCAGCAGGAGGGCGGCTTCGGCCCGCGCCGCGCCGGAGACCATGTTTTTCAGGAATTCCTTGTGCCCGGGCGCGTCGATGATGATGTATTGACGTCCCGCCCATTGAAAAAAGGTGCGGGCGGTGTCGATCGTCACGCCCTGCTGCTGTTCTTCCAGGAAGGCGTCGAACAGGAAGGCGTATTCGAACTCCTTGCCCTGCTGCGTGCAGATGGCCTGGATTTTTTCGACCTTGCCTTCCGGCAAAGTGCCCGTGTCCGCGTACAGGCGGCCCAGCAGGGTCGACTTGCCGTGATCCACGCTGCCGACGATGACGATGTTCATGCGGTCGCGGACGTCGACGGTCGCCGGTGTGTCGGTCTTACATGTAGCCATCTTTGCGGAGTAACTCCATGCCCCGGCCTTCGTCCTGCGCGCGGCCGGAGCGTTCGGCCACGTTCGTGGCGCGCAGTTCTTCGATGATTTCATCGACCGTGGACGCGGTGGATTTGATGGGGAAAGTACAGGGCGCGCATCCCAAGCTCCGGTACCGGGTGCCGTCGCCCCTGTTGAGGTACAGGTCCAGAAAGGGGATGTTTTCGAGCTTGATGTATTCCCAGATGTTGATCTCGGTCCAGTCCAGCAGGGGATGTATCCGGATGTGGGTGTTCGGCGGGAACGAGGTTTTAAATTGATCCCACAGTTCCGGGGGCTGGTCCCGGAAATCCCAATCGTTGTTCTTGTCGCGTGGGGAGAAATACCGTTCCTTGGCGCGCGTGCTTTCTTCATCGGCACGGACGCCCAGGATGATGCCCGTGTACCCTTTCTCTTCCAGCAACAGTTTGAGCCCGTTGGTCTTGAGCGCGGTGCAGCATTCGACCCGGCCCTTTTCATGGTTCATCCCTTCGGCCAGGGCTTTCTTGTTCTGCCCGACCACCAGGTTGAGGCGCCATTCACGCGCCAGTCGATCCCGGTACTCGATCATGGCGGGGATTTTGTAACTGGTATCCACGTGCAGGAGCGGAAACGGGACGTGTCCGAAGAAGGCCTTGCGGGCCAGCCATAAGAGCACCGTGGAATCCTTGCCCATGGACCAGAGCATGCCCAAGTTATCGAAGTGCTTGTAGGCCTCGCGAAAGATATAGACGCTTTGGTCTTCCAGTTGTCGAAGATGTCTCATGCGTGCACGACCTTTTGCTGCTTGACTCCCTCTCCCCCGGAGGGAGAGGGTTGGGGTGAGGGGGGATTCATCGCTGCGGTTGGCCCCGAGCCTACAAGAGGCGCCGGTGTTGAGGCGAGATCCGCCAGCTTTTGCGCGGCCGCACCGGACTCCAGACTTCTTTGCGCCAGGGGCACGCCTTCGGCGATGGAATGAACCCGCCCCGCGGCATAGAGGAACATGGCGGCGTTGTAGACGACCCAGTCGCGGAACCGGTCACGGATCTGGTTCTGCAGGACGCGCCGGATCATGTCGGCCTCCCGGGCCGGGATGTCTTGTGGGGCCTGTTCTGAGTCCTGTCGAAGGGCCTGTCCTGAGCCTTGTCGAAGGAACCGGGAATCCATGGCCATGTGTTGGAAGGAGCCGAGGGGGAGCCGGACGTCCGCGGGTTTCAGGGTAAAGGGGGTCACACGGTTGTCGCGCAGTTCCCGCATGCTCGTCGGGGCTGCAATCGACAGTTCGGGAAATCCTTCCATCCCCTGAAAGACCAGGAGCCGCTGCCCGCCCAGCATGGTCACCGCTTCCGGGATCTTTTCGAGATACGGCGGATGGGCCACGCCCACCACTTGCGATGGCGCGCGCATGGGGTTGAGCAGCCGGGCGACTTGATGGAACGTGTTTTGGGCTCCCAGTTGTTCGCGCAACGCCAACAGCTTTGCCAAGGGAGGGTGGTACAACGCGAGGTCCATGTACGCGAATCCTTGTCGTTGCAGGACTCCGGCAAGGTCTTGTCCCCGCAACGCGGCGGGAATGCCCAGTTGTGCCAATACCCGGGGAAGGTCGGAGGAGACCGTGGGATTGTCGATGCCGTGAAACAGAATGGTGGCCCCGGCGGAGGCGGCGACGATGGCCGCGGGCAGGCACGCGTGCTGCGTATTGTGCTTTTCGGCGTAGACCGGCACGTCGACCACGTTGAGGCCGGCGGGAACGTTGAGCGGGGCAACGTAGGTGCGCGTGGCCGCGGTGAACGAGGCCAATTCCGTCACCCCTTCCAGCTTGATCCGCATGGCCATCAAAAAAGCCCCGGTCTGATAGGGAGTCGCGTTGCCTTCTATCAGGTCCTGAGCGGCCTGTTTGGCTTCTCCCCACGAGAGGTCTTTAGCCCCTCGTTGTCCTTTTCCGATTTTGGTAATGAGGTGGTGCATCAGGGATGTCTATGCTCGGTGAAACTTGTCTACAAGTGCCTGTTCGGAGGGATGGTTACTGATGCAGCCCACATTCGGTTTTATCAAGACTCTGCCATCGCCCGGACCGCGAATCGTCGCCCGGCTGAACGGGCGCCGTGCAGTGGGTGCATCCGATGCTGGGGTAGTGCCGGTCATGAAGCGCGTTGTACGGCACGTCATGCGTTTTGATGTAGGCCCAGACCTCCTCGTTGGTCCAGGCCGCCAGCGGATTGAACTTGACCAGGCCGAACCTGGCGTCCCATTCCACCAGCCCCGCGGTTGCGCGCGTCGGTGACTGGTCGCGACGAATGCCGGTCACCCATGCGGAGTAGTTTTTCAAAATCTTCATCAACGGATCGACTTTTCGAATCCGGCAGCATTCATCAGGCTGCCGGACCCACAACAGGTCTCCGAACCGGTCCGCTTGTTGGCCGGGCGTCAGCGCCGGCACGACCCGTATCACCTGCTCGGCCGGGACCTGGTACCGGTCCATCAGGCAGTCGCGCACGGCATAGGTTTCCGGAAAGAGAAAATCCGTGTCCAGGTAAAAGAGCGAGGCTTGCGGATTGATGCGGTGCATCATGTCCCAGAGCACCATGTCCTCCGCGCCGAAACTGCACGCCAACACCACCTTGGGGAAAAACCGGTCGAACGCATAGGTCAGGACTTCTTGCGGCGGCCGGCCCGCAAAGCGTTGGTTCAGTGCCTGAAGGGCCTCTGCTGAAAAATGTTCCTGCACGATTTCCGTCACGGATAGCTCCTGCCTTCTTTGTCATTCCTGGACGTGTTCACTCATTCGTTGACAATTTCCGCCTCACCCCGGCAATTCCCGCCCCCCTCTGTCATTCCCGCGAAAGCGGGAATCCAGCGTCGTTGTTTTTTCAAACTAGGAACAAAACAAAGGCACTGGATCCTTTATAGATTGTCTGGATCCCCGATCGAGTCGGGGACAAGCGTCGAGGATGACAGAAGGGAGGAATCACAAGCTCGGGATGACCAAATGGGGTCATTATCTAAGCCTCAACCTTCTCTACCAACACCTTGAAATGTTGCTCGTCGGCTTCCAACGGGTCTTCGCCGAGCACCTTGTGCCCGTCGTTGCGAAGACTCATGGGCACGTTCTTGATGGGGTCTCCGGCATCCAGCCAGACTTCCAGGCGTTCGCCGTCATCCATCATTTCGAGTTTCAACTTGGTCTTGACGTAATTCAGCGGGCACATGACTCCTCGCAGATCCAGCACGGTCACGTCCTGCACGGGTTCGCTTTGCACCGGGGCCGGTTCCGTCACGGCCTCGTTCTCTTCGGCGAGGCCGAGCTTGAGATCCTGGTCCATGGATTCGGTCAGTTTGCGGCAGTGTTCCACGAACCCTTTGGCAAAGGCCATTTTCTGAGTGGTGAACTCAGCGGAATTGTCCTTGGTGCCCAGGTCGCTGATGGTCCGGGCCATGCCCCGATACATTTGAGGGATGAGCTCGTTTTGCCGGTCGGCGAACTGATCCAATTCCGCCAGCGTGTCGGCATCGGTGTTCGGATCGATGCCCTCGGTTACGAGCAGGGCCTTGGCTCCGGCCACCACGGCGCGATAGGCCTTGTTGATGGCCATGGCGTATTGATGTTTCTCGGCCAGAATGCGGGCCTGGTACAGTTCCTGCTCGGCTTCCAGGATGCGGTTGTCGATCATCTCGATGGCACCGCCGGCGCATTCACCCGGTCCGAGATCTTCGAGCGTGAATTCCTCTTCCGCTTCCCAGTCGAAGTAGTACGAGGGATCCTCGGCATAGGGCGGCAGAATGGAATGCCCGATCAGTTCTTCCTTGAGGGGGGCCTTGCCCGTTCGTTTGATAAAGGCGTGCAAGCCTTCGCCTTCATGGCGGTCCCGTCGATACACGTCAAGCAAGTGTGAAACCGCGGCAGGGACGTTCTTGGCCGGGAGTTTGATCGTCATCTGTCCGACTTCCGCAGTCCCATTGACCCGTCCTCCCAGGTGAAGCTCATACACCGGAGCAATGTGATCGCCGACGCGTTTGCCCACCCCGTGCAGCCCGATGGTCGAGATATGATGTTGGGCGCACGAATTGTGACAGCCGCTGATGTGGATCGTGGTCCCCTTCAGATCGTCGGGAACCTGTCCCGGCGGAAAGACTTCGGCCAGGGCCCGGGCGACGCCCTTGGATGAGGTGATCCCCAGACCGCAAGTATCGGTCCCCGGGCAGGCCACGATGTCTTCGGTTTTATTCGCGCCGGGTTGGCCCAGCCCGTGGGCGTCCAACTCCTGGTAGAGGGCTTCCACCTGTGCATCGGGCACCCAGCGAATAATCAGATTCTGCCCGATCGTGGTGCGCACGTTGCCATTGGAATACTGTTCGGCCAGATCAGCCACGACCAGCATTTGTTCGGCGGTAATGTCGCCCGTCGGTAATCTGAGGACGGCCGCGGAAAATCCTTCCTGCCGTTGTTTCACCACGTTGGTGCGTCGCCACGTTGCGAACGAAGAGTCTGCGGAACCATCCGGTTGCCCCCCATTGCCGTTTGCCCCATGCTTCGCCGGCATAATCAGGGGAGCCGGATCGGCATGCGGGAGGAGTTTCAGCGGTGGATGAGCAGGCTTGGTGCCGAACATCTCTTCATAGGCTGTTTCCCACCGGCGTCGAAATTCTTCAAACCCCAGCTTCTCGATCACGAACTTCATGCGGGCTTTGCTGCGGTTCTTGCGATTGCCGAGATTGTCGAAGACTTTAATGACGGCTTCGATGGACGGAATCAGGTCATCCATGGGCACGAATTCCCGGAGCAGATGCGCGATGCGCGGGGCCGCGCCCAACCCTCCTCCGACCACCATACGAAATCCGATCGTGCCGTCCTCGGCCTTCTTCGCCAACAAGCCGATGTCGTGGATGGGCGTCATGGCGCAATCGTGATTACAGCCGGAAAACGCAATCTTGAATTTTCGCGGCAGGCTCTGGTTGAGCGGGTTTCGCAGCAGGTGTCGCGCCACGGTATTCGCGTATGGGGTCACGTCGAAGACTTCACCCTGGCAGACACCGGCCAAGTGGCAGGCCGTGACGTTGCGCACGGTGTTGGCGCAGGCCTCACGAGTGGTGAGCCCCACTTCTTCGAGTTTGCGCATGACCGTGCTGACCTGCGGCAAGGGCACGAAGTGCAATTGAATATCCTGCCGGGTGGTGATGTGGCCGACGCCCGTGGCATAGGTCTCGGCTAGTTCGGCGACGCGGCGCACCTGGTTGGCCGTGAGCCCGCCAAAGGGAATTTTGATACGTACCATTTGCACGTCCGCCTGGCGTTGTCCATAGATGCCGTATTGCAACCGGAACGGTTTGAACAGGTCTCCGGTGACGTCGCCGGCCTGTAACCGTTTGACCTCATCTTCAAACGTTTCGATTTCCTCCTGAATCTCTTGAGGAATGGGAATGGTATGAATCTCAGGGAGTGTGGCGAAACGGCCCGTATTCATGATGTGCCTCCGAATGAAATGAGGAGTTTTCCTCCAACGCCAGCAACGTTAAATGTGATACATCGGCGCTCGTTTTTGTTCAAGCTCCGTATACTGTTCGATCAGGGATTGCAGCGTGACCGAACTCAAAATTTCTCGCTCGGCCTGGTACACGCGATCCCAGAGCCTCGATAATAACGCTTCTCGATGGGGAGGCCGCAAGGACCGCCCATTCGTCCCGACCTCTCGGGTGTCCGGTTCGGTTTGGCCGTTCATCGTTTCGACAATGGCGGCCAGGGACACTTCCGATGGGGGTTGTCGCAACACGTATCCTCCTTGGGGACCCCTGATGCTGTCAACGATGCCGCCTTGTTTCAAGGCGTGCAGCACCTGCTCGATAAAACGCGGAGGGATGGTTTGCCGTCGGGCAATCGTCCTGGCCTGAATTGGACCCTCTCCATATCGCAAGGCGAGGTCCAGCGTCACAAAAATCGCATAAGTCACTTTATGTGGAATCTTAAGCATTCTAAATCATACATTTCCGATAGGAATTATAGAATTATAAAAATTCGTCCATGCCGTGTCAAGACCCCCTGGGTGAGGGGGCATTGGCCTTCGGCTGACCCGACCTACGGTCTTCTTATCTGTCATCCCCGATCCTCGATTACAAACGTCAAGGACAGGCTCTGATCGGGGACCCAGAGTCTTTATTTTCCTAAAGCGAATGAAAAGATAAAACCCTGGATCCTCAATTTCCCTTTCTGTCATTTATTCCCATTAATACGAAAATAGCTCTATCTGGCGTAGCGGCGCCATCCATTCGGGACGGCACGGGGGCCGTCCCCTACGGCCGGGGGAGCGCCCGTATGATTTGTAGGGGCAGGCCCCTGTGCCTGCCCTCCGTCCCGCCGTCCGCCAAGGCTCCATTTTCATCCCTTGGGGTGCAGCCGTGGTAGGTCGGATTAGCGTAGCGTAATCCGACAATCCCGGTTGTTCCTTCCTGTCGGACCGTTCAACTCCCGACGGTCACGCAAGGCCCGATCTTTTCCAGCGTTTTCTCCCCGATACCCGGAATCTTCAACAAATCTTCGACGGACCGGTAGGGTCTGCCGGCGACGATTTTGGCAGCGTTAACCGGCCCAATGCCGTGGAGTTGTTGGAACTGTTCTTGCGACGCGGTATTCAGGCCGAGGGGGTTGTCACAGGAGGTTCGTTTTTCTTTCAACTTCGCCTTGAAAGCCTTCCGTTCCCGGTCTTTTTCCCGTTGACGTTTGTGCATGTCGGGGAGAAGACGCGGGTCGGTTTCCCCCCATATCCCTGCGCGGTTCAACATGGCGATTGAGCGCATGTCCTGGAGTTCCTCGAGCACGGTTTCGCTTGACGTGCCGTCGGGGGCCGGACGGGTTTTGCCGTGTATTCTGGCCAAGCCCTGCTCCACGAGGAGGTGCCCGAGGTCGCGGCCGTCGTGGGTTTCGATAAAAGCATAGTAGCGACCCGTGGCCGAACGTCCCGGTGCGAAGGCGTAACCGGTATGAATGGTGAACGGCCGGGACAGGACCTGTCTGACGTACTCGGCGGCCTGTTTGCCGAAGCGCACAACGGCAGCGGGATCTTCAAGGCCGAAATGGTATTGTTGCTCGCGGATTCTTTCCAATTCGGCGTCGGTGCCTGCGGCGGTTTCCAGGCAATCCACGTAGTAGAGCCGCAGGTGCAGTTCCTTGTCATCGGCCCGGACCTTGAAACTGTCGCCGTCGTTCAGGCCGGCCTCGATCAGTGTGGCGTTCTCGATCGGCTCAAGCTCCGCAGCCGGAAGGCCCGTTGGTGTGCAGCACGCGAAGGCCAGGACGGAAAGCAGGCATTTCTTCATCACGGTTAGCCCCCTTTTTGTTTTCGGTGAAGGAGAAGAATACAAAAAGTAGTCCGTCTTTTTCCATCCCTGCAATCCCTCAACGGCGAGACCGTGCCGGCCGCCAGCGTCAATGACGGCCGGTTGCAACATGGACAGGAAAAAGCCCCGTTCGGCCTCGGTCACTACCGTATGCATTGACAACCCTGGCCTTACGCTCCTGTCATCCCTGTATGTGTTCAGCTATTCGTTGACAGATAAAGCCTCCCGATTGCTTTTTCTGTCATCCTTGCGCACGCGAGGATCCAGGGTCGTTCTTCTCGCAAAGCGGAGGACAAGCAAAGACTCTGGATTCTTTATAGATTATCTGGATCCCCGATCGAGTCGGGGACCAGCGTCGGGAATGACAGAAGGAGGCTTTTTCTGTCATCCTTGCGAACGCGAGGATCCAGGGTCTTTATTCTCACAAATGACAAAAAGAACGACCCTGGATCCTCGATTCCCCTTGCTGTCATTCCCGCGAACGCGGGAATCCAGGGTCTTGCTCCTCGCAACCGCAGAAAAAGACAACGACCCTGGATCCTTTATAGATTGTCTGGATCCCCGATCGAGTCGGGGACCAGCGTCGAGGATGACACTGAAGAAACAGCCCTTCATTCTGTCAACGTATGAGTAGAGATGTCCCATCCTAAAGCGAGGCATGGCTCGTTTCGATGCACTGTTCAGGGTTCATTGGCGTGGATTCCCAACGTTTGTAACCGGGCAAAGAGGTTTTGGTTGCCACCTTTGATGGAGATTGGTGCGCAGGCGAATTCTCTTCGATGCGGATAGTCTCTTCGGAGTTGGTCGAAGGCCCGGGGACGCAACGGTTCGGGAGCGGCGAGTAGGTCTTGCATTCGCGTATGGTCTGCCGTGAGGTCGTACAGCGTCGTGATAATTTCATGGGCCAGGGTTTGGAAATCCTTGCCGGTAGCGTCAAACGTGACGTGGGGCACGGTGCCGGGTGCGAGGGTCGTGGGCAAATCCCGGGCAGGCGTCCAGGCCGGCTCGATTCCCCAAAAGCGGCAGCAGGCGTGATACACCATCATCGTTGCCTTGATCTTTCCGTCGGAAGAGTAACCGGCGATATGTGGCGTGCCCAGCGTCACGTGGTTCAGGAGATCCCAGTCGATGGCAGGCTCCCTTTCCCATACGTCCATGACTGCTCCGGCTATCGTCCCTTCGGTCAAGGCCTCAAGCAGGGCAGCATTATCCACGACTTCTCCGCGTGCGGTATTGATCAGAATGGAAGAGGGAGCCATATGAGCAAGTTCATCCGCTCCGATCATATGAAACGTGGCATCGGGTCCGTCGAGCGTCAGGGGGACGTGCAGGGTCACGAAGTCGGCTTGCAGGATTTCAGAGAGTGCCCGGTATCGTCGATCGCCGGTTACCCGCGCCAATGGCGGATCATGCAGGAGCGTCCGCAGGCCCAACGCGGGCGCCTTGGCCGCCACGAGGCCGCCGATCCGTCCGGCTCCGATGATCCCCAGGGTTTTTCCATTGAGCACGAGGTTCTTGGCGCGGGTCGTCGCGAGCAGGGCCGTCAGCACGTACTCGGCCACGGCGTTCGCATTGCACCCGAAGGCTGCGGCAAACCCGATGTTGCGGGCAGCCAGATACTCCCGGTCGATATGCTCGATGCCCGTGGTCGCCGTTCCCACGAATTGCACGTTCGTGCCCGCCAACAGCGCAGCATCGACTCTGGTCACGGACCGGACGATGAGCGCGTCGGCGTCTCGAAGCGTCTCGCGGGTCATGGTTCGTCCGGGGAGCAGGGTCACGGAGCCGAGATGCGAAAACGCCTCCTTGGCAAACGGGATCTCTTCATCGACCACAAATTGCACGTGTCCCTCACCGTGATGGAATTGGCCCCTTTCTTTTAGTCCTGGTATATCATAAAATTTCATTATTGGTCGGGGAAGAAGGTACGCCGGGGAAACATTCGAGTACCTGAATGATTGTTACAAATTAAACGAAGCGACGAGGGAGGGGGGAGAAGTAATGGCCCAGAAAACCAAGGCAACGAAAAAACCAACACCTGCCGGGGGAACGAAAAAGACGGTCACAAGAAAAGCAATGACGCCGACCAAAAGTACAACAAAAACGACGAAGGCCACGAAGTCCGGCCCCGGACGTTCGACCGGACAGTTGAAAATAGGACAAAAGGCTCCGGCCTTTGCCTTGCCGAATCAGGACGGCAAAGTCATGCGGCTCTCAGATTTTAAGGGGAAAAAGGTCGTGCTGTATTTTTATCCCAAAGACGATACGCCGGGTTGCACCAAAGAATCATGCGCCTTCCGTGACGGCCTGGATGAAATTCATGCCAGTGGTGCCGTGGTATTGGGGGTCAGTGCAGATTCCGTGGACTCGCACAAAAAATTCGTGAAAAAGTTCAATCTCAATTTCCCCCTGCTCAGCGATGAAACGAAAACCGTGTTGCAGGCCTACGGCGTGTGGAAAGAAAAATCGCTGTACGGCCGGAAATTCATGGGAATCGAACGCACGACGTTCATTATCGATGAACAAGGCAAACTCGATGATATCTTCCAGAAGGTCAAAGTGGACGGTCACTTGGAGGAAGTCCTGGCGGAACTCGACGTCATGCCCTAAAGTACCGTTCTCCTGTTAGCATCATCCGTGGCATCTGCAGATTTTATTTTGAGCCATGTTGAGGTTAATCCCTTCTTGAGGCTTGACGTAATTGAGGGGCAGGTCAATCAGCGTGCAAAGACCCGGGAAATCTTCAGGATGAATCACACAAGCAACCGTTCGATCGCGGTCAGAGGATAAAACAGGCGTCTCCCCGCTAGCTGGATAAAGCCGAACCGTTCATAGAACGCCCTGGCCTCCTCATTCTTTGCATCCACGACGACCGCGTAGACTGCGAGCGACTCACTCGCCCGGACCACCCGGCGGAATGCATCCGCCAAGAGGGCTGAGCCCAAGCCTTGACCTGCCCAGCGTCGATCTACCGCCAGCCGTCCGATCAAAGCCACCGGCACCGGATAACGGGGCAGACGTCTCACGTCGTCAGGTGGTAATGTCGCACGTTCGATGCTCCCCGCGCTGAGAGCATAAAACCCCGCGACTTCCTTGCTTTTTTCAGGGAGAGCGACAAAGACCCGTGCCACCTTGCGCCTTGTATCCTGCGACGCTTGGAGGCGGATGTACCGGTCAAGCGCCTCGGAGCCGCAACAGAACCGCGAACGGTCATGCGGCTGCGCGAGTGCCTTTATGGTGAAGGTCACCCTCCGACCGTTTTCGAAATGAGACGTTCGTGGGCCGCGAACGCCCTGCGAAGCGAGGCACTTGGTTTGGGAGGATTAACGAGGGCGCCGAGAAACCGGTCCCAGTCCCGCTGGCTTATTGCGAGTCGTTCGCGTTTGGAGATCAGGCGGTCGGCGGCTTCGAGCGCGTTGTTGACGACGAAACCCGATACCGTCGTGTTCGCCAGCGCCGCCGCGCGCTCCAGCATGTGCTTCGCCACCGGATCAATGCGAATCTGCACTCGTTCGGTTTTTGTTTGTTGGGTAGCCATCAGTGGTTCTCTTGCTGCCAATGTAAGCCAAACTAGCTCACAGGTCAAGTCACGACAAAGAGGCGAAAAAAGTTTCGCTCCTTCGCGTTCACGCCCGGTTATGTCACCGGCTCTCGTTTTCGTCGCCGATCACGGACACGTCGTGCTCACCGAAAATCGCGGTGTCATGCGTGTAGTGTTTGAACTCCAACAAATTGTGTGAAGGGTCTTCGAGAAAAAACGTCTGATGTTCCAGCCGGGTTCCCGGAAATCGACGACGAGGGTGTTGGTAAAACTTCAGCCCGTGGGTTCTGGCCCGTTCGACCACTTCTTTCCACTCCTCTTCGTTCGTAAAGATCAATCCGAAATGTCGAGGATAGATGCCTTTCTGGCGGGTAAGCGGCTCCGTGGTCAATTGAGCCACAATCTGATGATCCTTGAATCTCAACAGCACGGCATGCGACGACTGGCGCCCAAGCGTGCAGCCCAATCCATCCACGTAAAATCGCTTGGCTTCTTCCAGATCGTGTACGGGAAAGGCCAAATGAAAGCATACTGATCCCATGCCACCCTCACTCGATCATACCGTTGCCTAATGCAGCAGAATGTCTTTGGCTTGTTGGTGCGGAGGATGCTGCATGCGGTCCAGGTCCTGGCGTACGAGGCCGAGCCCGGTCACGCACAGTTCGAAGTTTGAAGAGAGTTTTTGAAACAGTACCGGCGGTTCCGTACGCTCACCGCGTTGAAAGGCGGCGACAATCCGATAAGAACGTTTCCCGGCCTTCACGTAATTCACGAAATGATCCTTGTGGTAAATCAGCCCACCGGTTTTGAGATAACGGAGATATTCCGGAAACAGCCCCGCAATAAACAGCGTCAAATCTCCGATGTGCCGATGAATGGTCCGTTCCCGATCCAGATCGGGGGAGTCCGTCGCGAGTTCGGATTCGTATAAGAGTTCGGCCACCGTTTCGACGGGTTGCCCGCGCTGATTCTTGATGTGTCGGAGTTGGTCGACGTGGGAGAATTCGACGAGAAGATTGGAAAGATAGGCGGTGACGTTGAAATCCGGCCACCCCAGTGACTCGGTAAAGCTGCGTTCCGTCAGGGTCCCGAATAATTGCCTGAGTGGATGATGTTGAGAAACAGCGGCCGTCATCCTCCCCCCGTTGACCCGTTACGGTCCGGGTCTTTTCACCACCTGTTCTATTTTCCCTGATTCCCTCCGGTGGCTGTCAAGAATAAATGTGACCGGGCCGTCGTTTTCCAAGGTCACGACCATGTTGGCACCGAACTTGCCTGTTTGCACGGGAACGCCCCGTTCTCGAATGGCGTGCGCCACGGATTCATAGAATCGCCGTGCGGTGTCCGGCGGAGCGGCCGCATCGAATCCCGGACGCCGGCCCCGATAGGTATCCCCCAACAACGTGAATTGCGAAACGATCAGCAGTTCTCCCTTCGTCTCCACGATCGACCGGTTCATCTTCCCGGCCTCGTCGGAAAAGATGCGGAGGTGCGGGATCTTGTCAACCATATAGGCGACGTCCGCCTCGGAATCGTCTTTCGCCACTCCCAGCAGGACCACAAGCCCTTGCGCAATGGACGCGATGGTTTGGCCCTCGATCGTGACGGAGGCCGAGCGGACCCGTTGGAGCACGGCTCTCACGTGTGCATCCCCCTCTCCGATGTCAGGCCTGGGGGCGCAGGAACGGAACGTTGCGTTGAACGAGTTTCCACAGGACCTCCAGTTCCCGGGAGTGAAACAGGGCCTGCATGCCGAGGTATCCGGTCACGCTCAATCCGATGCCGACCGTCAACATGATGCCCTTGGCGATCCATTCGTCCGCGCGATGCCAGACGGCCAAATCCGCAATCCACAGGCAGCTCAGAATCACGGGGATGGTCGCAAGCCCGGCCTGACCGAGTGAGCGACCCACCCCGCACCAATCAATGCCGCCCAGTCGCTGCGTGAGAATGCCGATCAACACACCGATGTTCACCATGGCCGAAAGCGCCGTGGCCAGGGCCAAGCCGGCGTGTTCCAACGGCTGCATCAGGAGAAGCGCCAGGATGATATTGATGAGCATGGCGGCCACGGCTGCGACAGCCGGGGTCTTCGTATCCTGGAGTGAATAAAAGGCCGTCACGACGATACGAATGCCCGCGAAAGCCCACAGTCCCACGGCATAGGCCAACACGGTGGCTGCGGTGGCTTGTGTGTCGGCGGCGGAAAAGGCCCCGTGTTCAAACAACAGGTGCACGATGGGGTGTCGAAGAAAGATAACCCCGATCATGGCCGGCAGGATAATGAATCCGATCATGCGCAGGCCGAATCCCAGCGTGTCCCGCAGTTCTTCCATGGCCCCGCGCGCCGCCTGGTCCGACAGCGTGGGCAGAATCGCCGTGGCCAAGGCCACGCCGAAAATACCCAATGGGAATTGGATCAAGCGCATGCCGTAAAACAGGTACGTGGGCCCACCGGGGAAATACGACGCCAGGATCGTGCTCACGGTAATATTGATCTGGACCACGGACAGCCCCAGTAACGACGGGAGGATCAAGGTCCCGATCCTGCGCACGCCGGGATGCCCGGGGTTGAAACGCCATTGGAAGAGCAGGCCGCGTTTCTGAATGCCGGGCAGTTGAATGATGAACTGCGCCAGCCCGCCGGCTACGACCCCGAGGGCGATACCCAGGACTGGCTCCTCCAGTAACGGGGCCAGCACCAGCGCCGAGACGATAATGCAAATGTTGAAAAACACCGGACCCAGGGCCGGGGCGGCAAAGGCCCTGAGGGAATTCAGGATGCCCATGGTTAAGGCCGCCAGGCTGATGAAGATCAGATACGGGAACATGATCCGGGTCAGGACGGTCGTGAGGCTCAACCGTTCGGCGTCCTCGTGAAATCCGGGCGCCAGGACCCACACGATGGCCGGGGCGGTGATCAGGCCGAGCAGGGTAATCAGCGTGACGATGGACAGGAGCGTGGTAAACGCGGCGCTGGCCAGTTCCCAGGTTTCCTTTTTACTGCGCAGGGTGTGGTATTCGGTGAAGACGGGGATAAAGGCGGAGGCCATGGAGCCTTCGGCCAGGAGTTCGCGCAGCAGGTTGGGAATCCGATAGGCGACGAAGAACGCATCGGCCGCGATGGTCGCCCCCAACAGCCGCGCGAGCAGAACGTCGCGCATCAGCCCCAGGATGCGGCTGGACAACGTGGCGGCGCCGATCAACCCCGCGGCTCCCGCGATGGAGCGATGTTCCTCGGCGTTCGGCGATTGGGGTTCCGGAGCCATGCCCTATAAGCCGCCCCGGTCCTGGCGCGGGATGGTTAATTTCGCCTTGATGAATTCCTGATGAGGCAACTCGAACGATTTGGCGATCTGACGAATCGCTTCGATCTCGGCATGCGAGGTGTTTTCCGCAGCGTTGGCAATGGCGAACAGGCACCGCAGAAACGCTTTTCGCTCCTCGATTGAGGTGTAGTGGCAAAACCCTCTGGTGAGCCGGACGAGATCCAGGCCGTGCATGATCCGGGCACGGCTCATCTCGGCGATCAACTCGGCTTCGTCTTCGGGCACGTTCCAGAGTTGCCGGAGCCCCAAGCCCATGGCCTCGCGTTCGCGGTGACACACCTCGTTATCGACCCATGCCACGTGCGCCATCAGCCCGGCCGCCAGACAGATCTTCCGGGCCTCCGTCTCGGGGATCGACAGGGTGCGTCCCTGCTGCTGCAACTCCGAAGTCAACTGGAAGTAAATCGTGTTCTTGATGAAATCCTCGATCCGGTCTTCGCGTGATCCTTGACCGGCCTTGCGTTTCAGGGTTTGTCGAAAGGGAGCGGTGAGGTGGCCTAACAGGCCGGTACTGCGTCCTTCGATATCCTGGCGAATGTGCTCCAGAAACGCCGATTCATTCGCCCGGTTGGACCCGTCGCCTGCGACCAGTTTCTCCAGGGTCTCAAGGACGAGCTGTTTGTCCCGGGACGATCGAATGCCGGAGAGGACGCGGTCGAGCAAGTTCTGGCGTTCGGCGTCGCTTACCGCATGGGTCATGTAGAGTTCCAGTTGCATCCAATCTTCACCAGAAATGTCCGGGAGCAGGAACAGAAGTTCCTTCAAGGCATTGACTTCTTCCTGCTCGAGCCGGCCGTCGATCCAGGCGATGCCGATCATCAATTTCCCGAGATCCAGAATAAAATCCCTGGTGGCCATGCGTCCTCCGTTGCCCGTGTGCCGTTTTGTTCATTGACACCAAAACGAACCTTTCTATAGCATCTTTCGGAGTTTTTGTCTTTGGAAAAGACCGCATGGGTGAGGGCGGATGAATGCATCTGCCACGTAGGGAACAACGATCGTTGTTCCCTACTTCCTCAAGAACCGATCATGGACACGCACGTAACTCCCGCAACGCCGTACCCGTGGGGCCGGCTGTGGTTTTTCGGAACGGCCTTTACCACGGGCGCCGTGGTCATGGCCCTGGAAATTCTGGGCAGTCGTCTGCTCGCCCCGGTATTCGGAACCTCGTTGTTCGTCTGGGGCGCGCTCATCGGGGTCGTGCTCGCAGCCATGAGCAGCGGCTATTCCACCGGCGGCTGGCTGGCCGACCGTCGCGCGCCCGGCGTGGTGTTGCCCTGTCTACTGCTGGGCTCTGGCGCCTGGACCCTCCTGTTGGCCGGGGTTGGGCAGTCCATCGTGTTTACGGTCTCACAATGGACCACGGACCCGCGATGGGGTCCCTGTCTCGCGGCCAGTGTGCTGTTGGCGGTTCCAGCCTTCGGGTTAAGCGGCGTGCTCCCCGTGCTCTTGCGATTGGCCATTGCCGACATGGGCCACCTTGGCCGGCACACCGGGGCGATGATCGCCGTCTCCACCATCGGAAGCCTGGTCGGGACCTGGGGCACCTCGTTTTTCCTGCTGACGTGGTTGGGGAGCTTGACCCTGGTCGCGGTCCTGGGAGTCGTGCTGGTCCTTTTGGGATTAGGCTGGTTGTGGTGGAGCAGCCGGGTCAGGGGGATGGTGCTGGTTCCGCTCGTCGGTGTGCTGGGCGGGCTGATCTGGCTGGGGTTCCACCCGATTCTCATATATCCTCCGGCGATCCATCAGGAAGACAGCCCGTATCAGCAGGTGCGGGTACGCGACGAGAAGGGCCTGCGCTTTCTGGTGCTCGACAATACCTTCCACGCGATCATGTGGCAGCCCGATCCGGTGCGATTGGCGCTTCCCTATAGTCAAATGATGATGGCCGCCCTGGCGCTGCCTCCCCAGCCGCAACGGGGGCTGATCCTGGGGCAGGGAGGAGGGTCGATTGCAAAATGGCTGGAGCGACATTGGCCGGAACTGGAACTGGACGTGGTCGAGATGGACCCGTCGGTCGTCGAGGCGGCCGAGAGATTTTTCGAATATGACGCGCCCTCCAACCACCACGTGTACGTCAGGGATGCGCGCGTGTTTTTGGCGAGGCAGGCCACGCAGTATGACATCATCTGGGTGGACGTCTTTGCCCGTCATCAGATCCCGTTTCATCTGACCACCACGGAATTTTTTGCCGAATTGCGGGCACACCTGAGCGCGGAGGGAGTGGTGGCGGTGAACCTGGCCGCCTCGGATTCGGATCTGGACCGGATCAGAGCCGAGGCCGTGGTGTCCACGATGAAAACCTCGTTCCCTCACGTGGAGACGTACGGTATTCCCGCCCCGTCCTGGCTCCGCACCAAGCCGGGTTCGGTAAACCTGATTTTCTTTGCCGGGACCCGTCCGTTGCACATGGACTCCGATGAGTTTGCCCTGGCCACGATGATCTTGCTGAATCAAGGCAAAATGCCACCTGAAGTCCTGCTGTTTTTGAATTCCGCCAAAGCCCCGGACTGGAACCCCGGTCTCATCCTGACCGACGATTTCTCCCCGTTCGATATCCTGCAAGGGAGTGGGTAGCTGCATTCGGTGCGGTGCTTCAACGCAGGGAGGCGTATAGAAAGACGTTGGCAGATCTGACGATCAGTCTCTGATCGCCGCACTACGCTTCATCGGATTGTTGTGAGTGAGTTGTTCAAACAAAATGGTTTTGGGTGGCCATATCGCCCTCCGGCGATGCGAGCCAAACCAGACAGCGGGATTGAACCTGAACTATGGGGGTAGGTCCAAGAGAATCATCTCGATATCAGGACCAGCTTCGAACTTGTAATCCCTTGAACGTCCGGAAGTCAGCCGGGTTCGACGTGACAAGGATCAGTTCATTGACATAGGCAATTGCAGCGATCTGCCCGTCGATGAACGGCGGCGTCTTCCCGACGGCCTCCAACCGCGCGCGTTCTAGGGCGTGCCAATCTGCGGCCTCCTGGTTGTAGTCCAGCACGGGAAAACTCGCCAAGACCACGTCCTCGATATAGCGTTGGATCACCTCCCTGCGTCGCGACTGCGTAAGGCGGGCGCATCCGAACCGCAACTCGTGCCAAACCGGGGCCGGAATGGCCATCTCACCATCATGCTCGCGCAACCGGCGTAGAATGCCGGAAGCCGGATGCGGTCGTAGAGGTTCTGAGATGACGTTCGTATCTAGCAGGTACTTTGCGATCACAACTTAATGTCACGTCCCGGCGTATCTGTGCGAACTCCTGCGAATAACTGGTCGGGATCGAGATTGAGCTTCGTCAGGTCGACGCTTTCCGCAAACGTTCGATACGCTTCCGCAAAACCTGAATAGTTGGAAGCAAGTTGCTCAAAGCGACGGCGGCTGATAAGCATCGCAACCGACTCCCCACGACGGGTCAACACCACAGCCTTGCCGCGTTCTGCCTCATGAACCAGTCTCGGTAGATTACGTCGGGCTTCGGCGATTGAGTATCGTTCAGTCATGGCTCCCTCACTATGTACATTAAGATGTACATTTTACGGATGACCATATGATAATGCAACACAACGTCGGTTCTATCAGCATTCGGCCGTAGTCTGCTGGACGAATGTGTTTTCGGCGGAAGTTTGAGTGTGAAGTGGTAAGCGTGCCGCTATTCGTCTTCATCCGGGAAGATCTTCGAGTCCCAGAACGAATCGATCACTTCCTGCGGCGTCTCGTCAAAGTCCGGAGCGATCCAGATCTGCCCTTTCAACACACCTGATTTGCGCTTGGTTTTCGGCTTGCGATACGGCTCAAGCCGCAGGTAAGGTTCACCCGCCTTGGCAATCACGATTTCTTCACCTTCCCATGCCAGTTTGCCCAGCTTCGAAAGCTGCGATTTGGCTTCGTGCATGTTGACTTTCATTGGATCCTCGTAAAGCTAAGTTCAACTGAGGCTAAAACGGCGCCGGAGTTGTGTCAAGAGTCCGCACCAGACCGGTCTTGTTGTTGCGGCAACCCGCACGCTGTCGCGGACTTCTCCAGGTTGGCGGCAAAAGATGTTTCCTTATTCAGTCGTGACGACCTTGCTGCTATACTGATCAATCACTACCATTCTTCACGATGTCCCGCTAGCGGGGTGCTTGCCGGTCTTCACGTCAATCGAAAGAACGACGGGACTCAGTCGGCTTGGGCGGGCCAGAACTTGTAGCGGATTTGAGGCAACTGTTTGCCCTCGAAGTTGGGAATGTCGTACAAGCACCGATCGATGGTCGCGACCTCTTCCTTCGTAAACTCGAACACCTTCGACCTCTTCCAGAATTTATCAAAGGTAAAATAATCCCCTTTTTCCGGTTTGTCGGCCAGCGCGGCCTGCATTTGTTTAAAGCCCTCGGTATCCACGTTCGGGATCCGGCCGTTATTTTTGTCCACGCACCATTTCAGGATCTCGGCGACCCCGTACATGGTGAGTTCGATTTTCACTTTACCCGAATTTGTTTCCGACATTAGCAACCTCCTCCTTCCAAAGAGAAAATCTATAGCACATTTTCCTGAAACTCTTCCAGTCGTTTCATCGGGAAATTGCAGGATTCAAAGAAAATCCCGAGAAAATCACGCGCGCACCAAGCGGAAATTCCAGAAAAATATCCCGAGGATTCGCAGGACCTTCTGCATAACCCGTTGTATCGCTTAGTCGAAAGCTCGTATACTATGTTTTTTTATGTGGAGCCGATGATGCTCCCGGGCACATGAGCCCGGTTCCGATGGGGGGGTGCTGAAATGTCTTTGGTGGCAGGCTGTATGCTGCGTGTCCTCACGCTGTGCGGGCTACTGCTCCTGCCCGGGTGCTCGCCCAAAGATCCCTACGTGCCCCCGGACCTGCTTTATCTCTTTGCCAGTTATGAAGTCGGGAAAAACCCGACCGCCGTGAAAGCCGGGGACTTCAACCAGGACGGCTTTTCGGACCTGGTGACCAGCAACATCTCGGCGAACACGTTGTCTCTCCTGTTTGGAAACGGGGATGGGAGCTTCCAGGCGCAAAAATCCATTCGCGTCTGCAAGGAACCACGGAACCTGGCCGTCCTGGACTTCAACGGCGACCGGCATGAGGACCTGGCCATCGCGTGTTCCGGGAGCAATCAAGTCGCCATTTTCAAGGGGCAGGCGGGCGGGACCTTCGAGAAAGATGGGCTGTATCCCGTCCACCGGACGCCGGTCTCCATCGCCAGTGGTGATTTCAACAGTGACCGGCACCTGGATTTGGTAGTGGCCCTGCGCAACGACAAGCTGCAACTGTTGTTCGGAAACGGGAACGGGAAATTTCGGATCGGACCGCTCTATGAATACGGGGATACTCCCACCTCGGTGACCACTGCGGATTTCAATCAGGACGGGAACCTGGATCTGGCGGTCACGAACGGCGGGCCGATGAGCAACGCCGTCTCGATCTGGTTGGGCCAGGGAGACGGCACCTTTCTGCTGCCCACCGATTACCGGACGGGCAAGCGGCCCTTATCCGTCTCCTGTGCCGACTTCAACAATGATGGCGTGTGGGATCTTCTGGTAGTGAACGGGCAAATGAACACCATCACCGTCTTCTTGGGAAACGGTGACGGCACCTTTCAGGACGGCATCGATTCAGGCGGCGATGCCGGTCCCAATCACGGCTTGGCCCAGGATTTTGACGGAGACGATATTTCGGACGCGGCGGTCGTGAACATTCAATCGGGCAGTATCTCGGTCCTGTTCGGGAAAGGCGACGGTTCCTTTCATTATCCCCCGCGTCACTATCGAACGCCCCGTGGGCCGTTTGCTCTGACCACGCTGACCGTCGCCGAGGGTCGGGACGAAGAATCCGGTCTGGCGGTTGTCAACAACGCGGAAAATAGTGTATCGATTTTTCTGCATCATGGGTTAAAATTCAGAGAACAGGTCAAGGAGTCGACCGCCACCTAACCGGGAGAACCGGGGAATGGGAGAAAGACGGCGGTAACACCCAAAGAAATATCATGGAATGTCTCAAGTGTCAGGGGCTGATGATGGTGGAACGGCATTATACCACCATGACCAAACACCTCTACGCCAGGTGCCTCAATTGCGGATTTTGGTTTGATTTGGTGGACGTGCTCAGGTTTTTCTATCGAGTGGTGCGAAACGGCTATCAAGGGGCAAAAATCCGGGAAACGCTGTAACCCTTCCCATGCCCTCTTTATATTTGTAGCAGCCGCATCGTATGCCTCCCACCGGCGCGCCGGCGGGCTTGCGCCCTTGTCTTGCCGACTCCCCCTCAAGGGGGGAGTGATGAAGAATCTGCCGGAGCGGACGCCACTCTCCTCTTCAAGCAACGGACTAATGTTTCGAGAGAAGTTTCAAGCTTTCCCGGATCAGCTCGTCGAGTGACGTGGGGGCAGGGCTCGTTCGGCTCACCTGGTCGAGGGCGTTTTTTACGTCGCGATGCCTGTATCCCAGGTTGACCAGTGCCGACAGGGCATCCTCCCGGGGGGCGTCAACCGACGCCGGTGCGGCGCGTGCTTCCGGCGTTCCATCCCCGAGACAGGCGATCGTATCCTTGAGTTCCAGGGCAATGCGACCCGCGGATTTTTTCCCGATGCCCGGAACCGACGCGAGTTTTTCCACGTCGTTGGCGAGAATGGCCTCCCGCAGGTCGGCAATCTTCAAGGCGGACAACACGCTCAGGGCCAGTTTCCCACCCACGCCGGAAATTTTGGTCAGCAGGGTAAAGGCCGTTTTTTCATCGGGCGTCAGAAACCCGAATAATTGAATGGAATCTTCACGCAGGTGGGTGAAGACGTGCAGCGTCAGGGGGGCGCGCAGGTCGGGGAGGGCGAAATAGGTGCTGAGCGGGATGAATACTTCATAGCCCACGCCGTTGACGTCGAGAACGAGCCGTGAAGGATCTTTGGCCGCCAGGATTCCCGTCAGGTTGGCAATCATGAAGCGGTGTCACGTGAGAGGGGTGAGCGAACCTCAGCCGGATGCCGCGACTTTTTCCATGACCTCATCCGGAATGTCGAAGTTGGCATGCACTTTTTGGACGTCGTCATGGTCGTCCAGGATTTCCATCAATCTTAACATTTGCTCGGCTGGTTTTTCTTCGAGACGGACTTGATTGACGGAAAGATAGGTCATTTCCGCCACCGACGTGTGAATGCCGGCCTGTTGCAGGGCCGCCCTGACCGCTTCGAACTCGGAGATGTCCGTGGTGATTTCAAAGCTGTTGCCGGCCTGTTTGACGTCTTCCGCCCCGGCTTCCAGGACGATACTCAATAATTGGTCTTCATCGATCGACGGCTCATCCGTGACCAGGAGCCCTTTCTTGTGAAACTGCCACGCGACCGCTCCGGCTTCGGCCATGGTCCCATGATTTTTCCCCAGCATGCTGCGAATTTCTGACACCGTGCGGTTCCGGTTATCCGTCATGATCTCGAGGAGTATCCCGGTTCCACCGGGCCCATAGCCTTCGAGGGTGAATTCCTCGTAGTTGACGCCAGGCAGTTCCCCTGTGCCACGCTGGATGGCGCGTTTGATGGTATCGGCCGGCATGTTGGCTTCTTTTGCCTTGGCAATGCAGGTGCGCAGGGTTGGGTTCGCATCGGCATCTCCCCCACCCACGCGGGCCGCCACGGTCATTTCGCGGATCAGTTTGGTGAAGATTTTTCCGCGTTTGGCATCGACCCCTGCTTTATGGCGTTTGATCGTGGACCAATGACTATGACCGCCCATGCCGTCGTTTCCTTATGCAAAACGTGGAGAAATCGTTGTGTCCCGTGGTGGCAGTCACGGAATCAGCTTGACCAGTGCGACCGTGAGGCCGACGATCCCGGCCGCCATGATCCGGAGGTGTCGGTAGAGGTTCTTGAACTCGGTCGCCATGTCGGCACGTAGCCTCGCCCCGACTTTCTCAAGGTCATGGCGCAAATCGGCGATGGCTTTTTCAAGGTCGCTCCGCGTATCGGCGATGTCCGTCTTGGTGGCGACGCTTCCCCCCAAGGCCTCGCCGACCGTGGCGACGACGGCTTCGGCCTGGGTTTCCTCGAACCCGGCATCCCTGAGTGCCTTCACGGCCTTGAGGGTATCGAATGCAAGCGAGGTCATGGCGTCTTGTTTCGTGGGGTTCGTTCAGCGATTATGAGCATAGCACCCATCCTCCTTATTCGTTATCAATTCGGTGGCGGATGAATGACGGAAAGAGAAAATCAGAAATAATTCATATCACAGCTTGGTGCAGTGGAGCAAACGTTCGTCTTGCTTGGACGTTATCCAACCTCTGCACAGACGAGGTCTCCTTACTCGACAAACATAAATCCAATAGAGAGCCTCATGCTATGGCGATAGAACGATAAAGAGCAGTTGCGTGACGGCAGGGGGGATGGTAAGGAAACGGCATGCGTGTCGTCTTTATGGGAACGCCCGCCTTTGCGGTGCCGTCACTGGAAGCCCTGGATATGTCGGACCACGAGGTCGTCGGCGTGGTCACGCAGCCCGACCGTCCCAAAGGAAGGGGACAGGCCGTGGTGCCGTGCCCGGTAAAAGAACTGGCGTTGGCAAAGGGATTGCCCGTGAGTCAACCCGAAAAGATCAAAAGCCCGGAATTCCTGCGGCAACTCTCCGATTGGAAACCGGACGTCATTGCCGTGACGGCGTTTGGCCGGATCCTTCCCAAAGCGATTCTGGATCTGCCACCCATGGGTTGCGTCAACGTTCATGGTTCCCTGTTACCCGCCTACCGGGGAGCCGCCCCGATCCAGTGGGCGCTCATTCATGGGGACCCGGAAACCGGGATTACCACGAT
Source organism: Nitrospirales bacterium (assembly GCA_012270585.1). Lineage (GTDB taxonomy): Bacteria > Nitrospirota > Nitrospiria > Nitrospirales > UBA8639 > Bin75. Next base: position 77,529 of record JAAXIB010000079.1, on the reverse strand, counting down.
GCTGATGGATGAAGGGATGGATACGGGTGCCGTACTGCTTCAACAAACGGTCCCGATCGAACCCAAGGATACCGCCCTGGAATTGGGCGCCCGATTGGCGCAGGTCGGCGGCGCGCTCCTGGTGGAGACGCTGACGCGATTAGGCGCGCAGGCGGTCGTTCCTCGCGCGCAGGATCATACCAGGGCGACATTCGCACCGTTGCTGACAAAAGAAGACGGCGTGATCGATTGGACGCAATCGGCCGCGGAAATTGCCAACAGGATCCGAGGGCTGTCGCCGTGGCCCGGGTCCTACACCTTTCATCATGAACATCGCCTGATCATCCGGAAAGGCCGCGTCGATGTACAAGGCGGTCCGGGCGGGAGCGACGGGCAACGGCCGGGCACTATCCTGGCCGTGGGCCCGAAATCCTTTTGGGTCGAGACGGGTGAGGGCAGGATCGAAGTGCTGGAAGTCCAACCCGCGAATAAGAAACGCATGTCCGTGGAACAGTTTCTTCAGGGGTATGCGCTCCGGGCACATGAGACCCTCGGCCCGCAGCCGGAACGGCGCGTTTCGTAACGGCGCGTTCGTGTGAGCACGTGACGCCAAAGTCGAGGATCCTCTATGAGTGACCAAACCAAACAGGCATTGGAATTCATCGCGAAGCAAATCCGCGAACTCAAAATCATTCAACCGCATCTGGTGCAGGCCGTGAACGCGGTGTTGGCAAAAGAACAGTTTTACAAATGGAAAAAACAGGTCGTGACGCTCGTGGGAGAAAAGCTCGGTCCCGGCTACCGGAAACGATTGTCCAAGGATTGGTTGGAAACGGCCTTTGCCGGAGCCGATATGTACGATGAATTGAGTGATGACATCGAAATGTGTCTCCGCCACCTGTACCAACTCTCCCACGAGATTGAAACCCATGGGCTGCAAGGCCCCGATGAGCAGTAGAGATTGCTGATTTTTGATTGTGGATTTTTGATTTGGGATCCAATTTTGGATTTTAGCAATTCGCAATCAGCAATCCAAAATGAATTAGCAATCCACAATGCCCGCCCCGCCCCGCCCGCGAAAACGCCTCGGTCAACACTTTCTCATCGATCCCAATATCGTCCGGAAGATTCTGAAGGTCGCGGCGCTGCGTCCGGAAGACGTCGTCTTTGAAATCGGACCCGGACGGGGCGCCCTCACGCAAGTGTTGTGTGAACGCGTCTCCAGAGTGATTGCCGTGGAGATCGATCGGCATCTGGTCGAGTATCTTGCACAAACCTGCGCGCAACACGGCGCCCTGGAATTACATCACGGGGATGCCCTGGCGTTTCCCTATGACACCCTGCCCGGGGGAACGATCGTTATCGCCAATTTACCGTACTACGTGTCCACGCCCTTGGTGTTCCGATTGCTGGAGGAACGCGATCGCATCGACCGGATGGTCCTGATGCTGCAACGCGAAGTGGCTGATCGGATGGTCGCGGAACCCGGCTCACGGGACTATGGCCTCCTGTCCGTGGTCACCCAATACCATACGAAGCCCCGCAAGGCGTTCGTCGTGCCGGCGAGCTGTTTCCGGCCGGTCCCCCAAGTGGACTCGGCGGTGGTGTGTCTGGCGGGTCGCGCCGGGCGGAACCCCGTCGATGACCGGTTTGACGAAGTGTTCATGAAAGTCGTCCGTGGTGCGTTTGCGCATCGACGCAAAACCCTGATCAACTCCTGTCGAGAGGAAGGATGGGATGAACCCGCGATTCGACGGGCTCTGGAACGGACCCGTATCGACCCGCGACGCCGGGCCGAAACGCTCACGGTCCGGGAATTTATCGCCTTGGCGCATACCGTCCGACAGGCTTAGCCTGAAACACCGTGGATCACCCTGATTTCCAAGAAACCCAGGCCTTGGAGGTAGAGACCGATTGGCAGCGGTCTTTTCAAGTCGTTTTCTTGTAATTGTCCGACAAGTCAAGTATATAATTCGCAAAGGATACGCACATATTCTTCACTAGGTATTTTGCTTGATAAATGGGGTCTTTCTGTGGTAGGTTCCCTCCATGCGCCTCTTTTCCAGGCCCGCCAGGAAGTCCGATAAGCCGGAAGCGCCACTCCCTACCTTTCGACTGAGCCGGGAAATTGTCGGCATTTTTCTCATCACCCTGGCCGTGTTGGTCTTTCTGAGCCTGTGGTCTTTTTCACTCCGTGACGTCGGATGGTTTGCGCTCCACGATAACGAAACGGTTGAGGAACAGGGCAGCCCTCACAATCTGGTCGGACTGGTGGGCGCCTATATTGCCGCGAGCCTGATTTGGATCGTGGGGTCCGCATCATTGGCGATCCCGTTTCTAATCCTTTTGCACGGGATTCGAGTCTTTCAAGAACAACGGAAATCCGTCAAAAGTATCGCGGGCTCCGTGCTGCTTGTCCTGTGTATGAGCACACTCGTTTGGTTACATCATCCCTTGTCCGTTCAGGTGTTGCAGGACGGGATCACGTCGGGATTGTATGCCGGACAGATGGGAGCCTGGACGGCCGGCAGGTTGGAACCCTTGTTCGGCCAATGGGGCAGCACGGTTCTCCTGGGCTCCCTGCTGCTCGTCTCCCTTTTGCTCATCACGCCCTTTTCCCTTTCGGCGGGAGTCGGCCGTATTCCGAAGGGCGTGGGGAAGGTGGGGCAATTGGTGCGGCGTCCCGCTTGGCATTGGCCTTCCTGGTTGAAAGACCGCTGGCAACCCAAGGCCAACAAACCGGTCAAAATCAACCGAAGTTTGGGTGGGCGAAGGGCGGCTTTTTCGTTTCTGAAAAAGGATGCCCCTTTGCCGGAGCCATCTCTTGAAAAAAATCCGGCTCCGGCTGAGATGGATTTTCCCGTAAGGGCCGGGCCCCGTGACGTCCCGCGGCCCGACGTCCCTCGACCCGAACCGGTCCGGAAGGTGGGGAAGGGTTATCATCTGCCTGATCCCGCGGCACTGCTGGAGGCGCCCCCTGTTTCGAATGCGCGGCAAACGGATCAGATTTTGGAGTCGCAATCCCAAGTCCTCACGAACACGTTGCAGAACTTCGGCATTGCCGGAAAAGTGACGGAAGTGCATCCGGGACCGGTCATCACCATGTACGAATTCGTCCCGGGGCCCGGCATCAAAGTCGCTCGAATCGTGACGCTCGCCCACGATCTGGCCATGGCCCTGAAAGCCCCCAGCGTGCGCATTGTGGTTCCGCTGCCTGGAAAATCCTCGGTGGGGATTGAAGTTCCCAATCCGGTACGAGAAACCGTGGCCTTACGGGAAATCCTGACCAGTGATGTCTACGCCCGGTCCCGGTCCAAATTAACGCTGGCCTTGGGAAAAGATATTTTTGGACGGCCTTGCGTCGCGGACCTGAAAATCATGCCTCACCTTCTGGTGGCCGGGGCAACCGGGTCGGGAAAAAGCGTGGGGTTGAACAGCATGTTGTTAAGCCTCCTGTTTTCCGCTCATCCCGACGAGGTCAAGCTGTTGCTCATTGATCCCAAGGTCTTGGAACTCCAGGTCTATGACGGGATCCCGCACCTGTTGCATCCGGTGTTGACTGCTCCAAAAGCCGCGGCTCGCGGGTTGACCTGGGTGCTCCAGGAAATGGAGCGCCGCTATCGCCTGCTGGCGGAATACGGTGTGCGCAATATCCAGGCCTATAACCTGAAAGTAGGGGACGATTTGGGTACCGTCCCGCAGAACACGCCTCCGGCCCGGTCGAGCCGGCTCGAGCCGGCGACCGAGCAGCCGGCCGAGGAAGGCGATAACCTGCGGCCGGAGGCGGTCCATGAACCGCTCCCGTACATCGTGGTGGTGGTCGATGAATTTGCCGATCTCATGATGACGGCGCCCAAGGAGGTGGAAGAAAAAATCGCCAGGCTGGCCCAAATGGCCCGGGCGTCAGGCATCCATCTGATCCTGGCCACCCAACGTCCGTCGGTAGACGTGGTGACCGGACTCATCAAGGCGAATTTTCCGACCCGGATTGCCTACCAGGTTTCTTCCAAAACGGACTCCCGGACCATCCTCGACGCCAACGGTGCCGAAGCGCTTCTCGGATTGGGCGACATGCTGTATCTGCCCCCGGGCACCGGCCGTCTTACGCGGCTGCACGGCTCCTACGTCTCCGACGATGAGGTCCGCCGGGTGGTCGAGTACGTGAAAGCCCAGGCCGGCCCGGATTTTTGCAGTGAACCGGCGTTCCAGGATCAGCCCAACGTCGAAGAGGATCAGGAACGCGATGAAATCTATGAGCAGGCCAGGGAAGTGGTGCTGACCTCCGGACAGGCCTCCGCGTCGCTCATTCAACGTCGATTGCGGCTGGGGTATCCCCGGGCGGCCCGCATGATCGAGCAGATGGAAGAAGAAGGTATCGTGAGCGCGTCCGGACGCGATGGCCGTCGTGAAGTGTTGGGCCGTCGCATGGCACTCGAAGAGGAGGTGGGATGAAGCCCCGTGGATTGATCGTCGTCGGCTGTGTCTGTTTTTGGGCAGTGTTTCCTCTCCTTCCGGGAGAGTGGAAGGGTGAGGGCTTGCCGGCAATCGCGCAGGCCAGGGGAAGCGACGACCTTGAGGCGCTGGTCGGACGCGTTGACGCGCGGTATGCGCAGATCAAGGATTTCCAGGCGGACTTTGTCCAGGAAACGCACATTCAAGGATTCGACACGCCTCTCCGGTCCTCGGGACGCGTGTATCTGAAAAAACCCGGGCGGCTTCGCTGGGATTATCTGGAGCCGTCGGTCGAACACATTTACGTGCATCAGGATCAGTTGGCGATGTACGTGCCCGCCCATAATCAGGTGTTAAAGGGCAGTCTTACGATGATGGTCTCGACAAAGGCCCCGCTCCGGTTACTCCAAGGCGTCGGAAAATTGGCCGAACATTTTTCCGTGGAACCCACCGGAGACGGAGAGAAGGGAGAAGGCGGGTTGCCGTTGTTGACGCTGATTCCCAAGCCCGTTTCGGGTTCGCCGCCGTCCTCGCTCGTCAAGATCGTGTCGGAGATCCAACCGCGCACGCATTTGATTCAATCCCTTGCCTTGCATGAGAACAACGGCAACGTCTCCACGTTTCGGTTTTCCAATTTCAAGGTCAACAAAGGATTGGATGACGCGGTGTTGATCCTGAATCCGCCTGAAGGGGTGATCATCGTCGAAGATTTTCTCCCCAAAAGCTGAGCGGGGCATCCTGAGCAATACACCAATATGGTCATTCTGAACGAAGTGAAGGCTCTCCTGGTATCTGCTTCCTTCCGTCATTCCCGACAATAAGAACTGGTTCCCCGCTGATCTCCCCGATTAAGGATGTCGGGAACAGGCTGCGGGGACGAAATCCAGGGTCGTTGTCGCCGTGCCGTCTCATGCAAAATGGAGCGGGACGAACCGTGTCAGGAATAACGTGACGAAGAAAACAATGGATGGCCTCATGAGAGTCCTGCCGTACCTCGTTGGCGTGGCCGTGGGCGCGTGGGTTTTCCCCATACCCGTCCTGGGTTTGACGGGCGACCTGACGAACGATCCCGCCAAGGTGATCAAAAAATATCTGTCGTTGGATAAACGGGGTGTCCGGTTGACCGCGGACTCCTACGAAGCGGTCAAGCCCTACGTGGCGTGGGAACAGGAAGAGCCGGTTTGGAAACGGTTCGTGGTGATCCGCGACTATTCGGTCAGCGACGACGTCACGCAATGGGACATCGTGAGCAGCACGGAAGCCCGCATTCCCGTCACCTTTCAGGTCCTCGGAGTTGTCCACGTGGAAACTGCCACGTTTATCCGTGCGCCACGGGAGGAAGTGTTGCCCATTCGCATACGAGCCGTGGACAATCACTGGAAAATGGTGTCGCCGGTGTTTCCTCCGCACGTGGGCCGGAGCCGCTTGGCGGATTTCGTGAAAGACGCCATGCTCCACGAAACCGATGACGCCCGGGCCGAGACGTTGCGCAGGCTCAAGGAAGATCTCCTCCACGCCGGCCGATCATGAACCGCGGCCCGATAGCGGACTCCGTTCGGTTGGTCATCTTTGATCTCGACGGGACCCTCATTGATTCCAAGTACGATATTGCCGCGTCGGTGAATCTCACGCTCGGGGATCTGGATTTACCCACTCTGCCTCCCGAACAAATCTTTACCTTTGTGGGCGACGGGGTCAAACGGCTGTTGCGTTTATCCGTCGGAGAAGAAAATGTGGCACGCTATGAAGAAGCGCTACGCATCTTCCGCGGGCATTATCTGGAGCATTGTCTGGACAACACGCAATTGTATCCCGGCTTGGACCGGTTGTTTGACGGGCGGGATACGCGCATGAAAGCCCTGGCCACGAATAAATCGTTGGAATATACCTTGCGCATCGTCGAAGGCTTGAAGGTCAAGGACCGGTTTGCCGCGATCAAAGGTCCCCTCGACCAGTCTGATTTGAAACCCGATCCGGGCATGGTGTGGCGAATCCTGGAGCATCTCTCGGTTCGACCGGAAGCAGCCGTGCTCGTGGGCGACAGCACGAACGACGTGCGGGCCGCTCAAGCCGCTGGAGTTCATTCCTGCGCGGTAGGCTACGGCTACGGCAATCGAGAGAAAGTGCTGGCCTTGCAACCTGATTACTATTGTGAAAAGCCGAGCGATCTTCTCTCGCTCCTGTTCGGGTAGGAGGTCTTTCGGAAATGATAGACGTGTTTGCCCAACGATCGAACTAAAGAGAACCTACGCTTCCTTGAGTCATTGCTCGACCCTGTCTCTCATTTCATGATTTGACTCTGATGACGGAGCATTGCACCGAATCAACACCCCCACGAGAGCCTGTCCTCGACCCCTGTTCCCTAATCTGTCATTCCTGCGAAAGCAGGAATCCAGGGTCGTTCTCTTTTGTATTTTTTGCCTTTCGACAGTGCGAATATACACGAAAGACCACTTTCTTAAATTTGCGCAGAGGGACCAGTGTTCCCTGATCGAAAAGAATTCGCACTCAGACAACTTGGGGGGAGGCTAGACTCTTGGCGGCATGGTCGAGAACCATGCGTACTTGCTTCAGCGTCACACCGGGGAACAAGTCTACAAATTCCGTGATTTCTATTCCGTCTTCAAGGTTCTCGAACAGAGCGGAGACCGGGACACGAGTCCCACGAAACACCCATGCTCCACTCATTCGCTGTGGATCACGTTCGACCACTGAACATGTTGACCAATCCAACATATCCTTATCCTATCCTTGGTAGCACAACGATTCAAGGCATTATCGAAATGCAGGGTTTCTGGTTCTCCCCCAAAAACGGGAACACGGGTTTTAAGAAATACGGACGTTTTCGTGAGTCGCCTCCTTCTCTGGCATAACGGCTTGCTAAGGGAGTAGACTACAGCAGCAGGAGAATTCCCCGGCGACAAAACCGTGGTCAGGGAAGTTGACTGCCACGTGAAGAAGGGAGGTATATGGAGATCGGAAGACGGACCGTCTTGCAGATAGGGGCGTTGGCGGGGTTGGGACTCATGGTGAAAGCCATGGGCTTATCGCCTGTGCTGGCCACGACAAAAGAGGAACCGGGTGAAATCGTCAAAGTCGTCAAAACCGACGAAGAGTGGAAGACCATCCTGACCCCGGAACAATATTATGTGCTTCGCCGGGAAGGAACGGAGTTCCCGTTCCAAAATGTCTATAATCACAACGAGACCCCGGGCACGTACTATTGTGCGGGCTGTGATCTGGCGCTGTTCTCCTCGGAGGTCAAGTATGACAGCAAAACCGGTTGGCCGAGTTTCTGGCAGCCGATCTCGCCCAAGGTTGTCGGGACCAAAACCGATTGGAGATTGTTCTATCCCAGAACCGAGGTGCACTGTGCGCGCTGTGGCGGCCACCTGGGCCATATTTTCAACGATGGCCCCCCACCGACCGGTCTGCGGTATTGTATTAATTCCGTGGCGCTTAAATTTCGGGTAGCTTAACAGAGGTATGCAGCCGAGGATTGACGAAAAGTTCTGATCCGACGCTTTGCGGCCTGTGGTCGTGAGAGAAGCGTTCTCTTATCAGGATTTTGAAGGATGAAGCAGGCCCGGAAGGAGAGTTTACGCTTTCTGAATGAGGCCGGACCGCAGGCACCGGGTACAGACACGAATCCGTTGCGCCGTACCGTTGAGTAACGCACGAACGGTTTGGAGGTTGGGACGAAAGACCCGCTTGGTCTTATTATTGGCATGACTGACGTTATGTCCGCTCATGCGTTTTTTTCCACAAACCACACAGGCGAAAGCCATGACGGTGACTCCTTTCCTTCAAGAAAGAACGTGAAGCAGAATTCTCCTGATACCATACCGTCGATTCTTCTGACAACCCTTTGTCCGGGTCCATCACATATTGTATGACCTTAGACCCCCCCCACCGGGTCGCGGGCGGGCTGCGCCCCCGGATTACAAACGTCCGGGGCAGGCTCTTGGCTCCCCGACTCCTCCTCAAGGGGGGAGTGATTGTTTCTGGAATTCCTTGCAGACACTTTGTACTATTCGCCCTGATATGGAGACGAACGCGCTGGCGGACACCCGGATCCCGCAGAAGTTGCAGGCTCTTTTGGACCGGTTGAATCGCTCGGTTCAATCAGCTTACGAGAATCAGCGGAACCCGGTATCATCCACGACACAACTCGATTCGTTCGTTTCAACGCAAATCGTCGAGGCGTTGCGGAATACGGTGTTTCCCGCACGCGTCGAAGCGGAATTATTGGTCCTGCGTTTTTTGTTTCAGGAGCAGGGAGGTCCGGCACGGACCCCGGACCGATTGGAGACGGCCAGGCGGGTCCTGGGTCGTTTATCGACCATGGTGCTTCAGCAGACTTCCGATTCCCCACCAGGCTCGGACCCCACCCCGGACCGGAGGGTGACGACCAATCAGGGTGATTCGCGGCACGCGAAGAACCCCCCCGAGGCATCGAACCGTACGTTACACGAGACGGACATCCGATTTGCCAAAGGGGTGGGCCCCAAACGCGCGCAGTTACTGGAAAAATTGGGAATTCGCACGATTGAGGACGCCTTGTGGTTTTTACCCTGGCGGTATGAAGATCGCTCCCGCATCGTGTCCATCTCGCAACTGGTCACCGGCGAGAAAGCCACGATTGCCGGGATCATCCATCAGGCCGGGCTCCGGCGGACGCGACGACAGAAGATGACCCTGTTTACGATGTCGGTTCGTGATGAAACGGGTGCCGTGGAAGTCGTGTTCTTCAACCAGAGTTATCTCGACGACGTGCTCCGGAACGGGTTGCGAGTGGTGCTCAGCGGTCCCGTGATAACGCACCGTCGGGGAGTCGGGCTCCAGATGAGGACTCCGCAGTATGAGGTGGTGGACGAGGATGAGGATCTGCTACTCCACGTCGGACGCATTGTCCCGGTGTATCATGAAACCCGCGGGCTGAGTTCCCGGCACCTTCGCCGGATCATGTGGGGTCTGCTGGACAAGTACGGCTCAGACTTGCAGGACCCGCTGCCCGCGCGTCTCCTGCAGCAACACCATTGGCCCTCGCTGGATGCGGCCATTGCGTCTCTCCATTTTCCCGGCCCTGGTGCGGAGCTGTCCTTGCTCAACGAATGGAAGACGCCGGCGCATCACCGGTTGGCCTTTGAAGAAGGCTTCCTCCTGCAACTGGCGTTGGCACTGCGACAACGCATGAATCAATCAACGGTGCCCGGCATTGCCTTTCAGCTCACCGGGACGTTCACCGTCCCCTTAAGGAAGCAATTGCCCTTTCGACTCACCGACGCCCAACAACGGGTGATTGCCGAGATCGAAGCGGATATGCGCGCCCCCCGGCCCATGAACCGGCTGCTCCAGGGAGACGTGGGGTCGGGGAAAACTATCGTGGCCCTGCACGCCATGTTGGCGGCCTGCGGGGACGGGTATCAGGCCGCCTTGATGGCCCCGACCGAGATCCTGGCGGAACAGCACGTGTCGACCATCCGGCCGCATCTCGAATCACTCGATATTTCCGTCGCCTTTTTGACCGGAGGGACGTCGCAAAAAGAGCGGACCGTTGTGTTGGAACGAATCGCTGCGGGAGACGTGCAACTTGTCGTGGGGACGCACGCACTGCTGGAACAGGACGTTCAATTCACCAACCTGGGAATCGTGGTTGTGGATGAACAACACAAATTCGGCGTGCTCCAGCGAGGGAAACTTCGAGAGAAAGCCCTGCACCCCGACGTCTTGGTGATGACCGCCACCCCGATACCCCGGACCCTGGCCATGACCCTCTATGGAGACCTCGACGTATCCGTCATCGGCGAGTTGCCTGCCGGGCGCAAACCCATCCAGACGCGCGTCTTTCGCCACAACTCGCGGCCCAGGGCCTATGAGTTGGTGTGGAAGGAAGTCCGCGCCGGGCGGCAGGCTTACATCGTGTATCCGTTGGTGGAAGAATCCGAAAAGCTCGACCTCGAAGCGGTGATGCAGGCCGCGGAACGATTACGGGAAACGGAGTTCCCCGGAATGAGCGTGGGCATTCTCCACGGCCGCATGAAGTCCGCGGAGAGAGCCGAGATCATGAAGGCGTTTCGGGCGGGAGACGTGCAAATTCTGGTGGCCACGACCGTGATCGAAGTGGGACTGGACGTGCCCAACGCTACGGTCATGGTGATCGAGCACGCCGACCGGTTCGGGTTGGCCCAACTCCACCAACTTCGCGGGCGGGTCGGCCGCGGTGCGCAACGTTCCTTCTGTTTCCTGATTGTAGGGGCGGACCTGCGTGTCCGCCCTGCGGGCAGGCGTCAGGATCAGGGGCCGGGCAGGCCCACCGGGCAGGGAGCGCAGGGTTCTGCCTTGCCGTTCTCCGAAGAACCGGCCGCGGCACGCGCGCGCGCGCCGACCGGGCCGACGCACACCGCCGAGCAGCGGCTGAAAGCGATGGTGCAGAGCTCCGATGGGTTTGCGATCGCCGAACAGGACCTCCGAATCCGTGGCCCAGGTGAAATGATGGGAACCCGGCAGTCCGGAATCCCCGAATTTCGAGTGATGAACCTGGTGCGGGATGCCATGGTGTTGGAACAGGCCCGGCAGGAAGCGTTTGCCCTCATGAACCGTGACCCGGAGTTGTCTCATCCCGACCATCGACTGATCAAAGCCGTCGTGTTGCAAAGATGGCAGGCCAGATTGGATCTGGGATCGATCGGATAAAGCCGATGCGAGTCGCGGGTATTGATATCGGCACGCTCACCTGCCGGTTGTTGGTGGCAGCAGTTCCCCCCGAGGCCGGGGGTCCAATTCACACGATTCGTTCGGAACGGAAGATTTTGCGGTTGGGCGAAGGGGTGGACCGGACCGGACGGCTCAAACCGGAGGCCATGTCGCGCGTAATCGAGACGATTCGGGAGTGGAAAACGATCATCGAGAGCCATGGGGCCGAGCGGTATACGGCTGTGGCCACGAGTGCCGTGCGGGAAGCCGGGAATCGCGAAGAATTTCTGGATCGGGTCAGGCGGGAAACGGGCGTCGAGGTGGAAGTCCTCGACGGAGAGGAGGAAGCGCGACGAACATTTCTGGGGATTCGATCCGGTCTGCAGGACGTTCGGGAGATCCTGGGGTTGGATATCGGGGGCGGGAGTACCGAATTCATCGCGAGCTGGGAAGGGCTGCCCCTCAAGACGACGTCCATTGACATGGGAGTGGTTCGATTGACGGAGCGGGTGTTACAGAGTGATCCGCCGCGTGCCGTGGAAATTCAAAAAGCGGAAACCTTGATCCGCGACCTCACCCGAGGTGCTCGACGGGAGATCGGAGACGTCACGGATCTGACCCTTGTGGGTACCGCAGGCACGATCACCTCGTTGGCGGCTATCGCTCAGCAGCTTCCCACTTATGATCCCGCGCGAATTCAGAATTACGTGTTGAAACTTCCGGTGATCCAGCGTATCGAGCGCGACGTGTTCGGCAAAACGCAATCGGAGCGCGTCGGGATACCCGGCCTGGAAGCGGGCCGAGAAGAAGTCATTGCCGCGGGCGCGCTCATTCTGCGTTGCGTGATGGAAGAACTGGACGCCGACCGGTGCATCGTGAGCGAGTACGGGTTGCGGGAAGGCGTGTTGGTGAATATGGCAAAAAACCTGATGGAAAAGAACAATGCCGATAGCCGGCTCTCTCGGTGAAGCAACGAAAAGCGATCACGGAAACAGTTTCAATGCAGCGATGACCAGACCTGCGGCGGCAAAGACCATCGCGCCGAGGCGAATCGTCATGCGCAACTCGAGTGCCTCGATCCGAGCTTCGATGCGTTTTTCAAGGCGTTCAATGTCGGTTTTCATCGCCACGTTTCCACCGACCGCGTCGCTGACAGTGGCACCCACGGCTTCAGCCTGGGCTTCCTCGAACCCGGCTTGCGTGAGTGCCTTGATCGCGGCGTGAGTATCGAAGGCAAACGAGCTCATGTCCGCAATGTACCCGCCCGAAGCGCCCGTGTCAATCCGACAGGGTTCCGCCGGAAGACTGATATGCTGAGGGATGACCTGACTCACCGCTGACTGTACCAGCGGAAGCCTTGGGATTCTTTATAGGCGGGGCGGTGAAACCCTCCGGGTTTCTCCAGGATCAGGGCTTTGAAATCCCACAACCCGAACCAGGCCGGATCGAGGACGTTGTGGTAGTGCAGGCCGGTCAGTTTGGTCAGCGTCTCACCCAGCGCGTCCTTTAATTCCGCTTCGGTATACGCCCGCACGGCGAACGTCTTGCCCTCGGCTTCCTGCAGGCGTCGTATGGCATAGGCGGCGCCGGTGCACAGCACTTGCGTATCCCGCCGGATCGAGAGGAGTTGGGGCAGCGCACAGTATTGTTCCCGAAATCCGAGACACCTGGCCGCGTGACGGAGGTAGGTAAATTGCACTTCATATTCCGTATGGCCGGGGAGCCGCACGGGATCGGGCCAGCCTGAATCGATCCCGAATTCAATCAGCAACGCCCGCCCGCCCGGTTTGAGCACCCGCCAGAGTTCGTGCAGGAATTGAATGGCGCCATAGTTGAAGATCGCTTCGTCGGGATACGGGGTGTCCAAATTCAAGCGGAGTTTTTTGATGAGGTCCAGGCTTTGCTGATGCTCGGGCGTCGTGCCCTTGCGCGTCTCCAGTTCTTCCTTCGACAGGTGGATCGGAGTCATATCCGCCAGGTTTTCATTGTCGATCACCAGGTCCACGCTGGCCTCGGCCAGGGGCAACTGTTCCGCGTTCGCGTTCAGGATTTTGGCGTTCCACCCGGCTTTTCCGGCTAACGCGAGTTGGGATTGCAGAAAGGCCCGGGTGAGATCCAGAAAGATGTATTCCACGCCGCGTCGTTCGAGCGGCGAAAATTCTTTTGCCATTTCCTGAGACAGGTATCCCAGGCCCGCGCCCACCTCCACGACCCGTTGCGGTTTCGGACTCCACCAGCCCAACTGCCGGAGGGTTTTGGCGAGCAGTTGGCCGTAGGAGAAGCCATGCAGCGCGTGGCAGGGTTCCCGGAGGAGATGGGAAACCGTGGTTTCCACGATTTCGAAATGGCCGTGATGGCTTTGAATGCCTTTATGATGAAACTCCGTGAGGTGCTCCTCGCTTTCGACTGCCACGTTTTCATGCCATTGTTCGCGCACCTTCTGGAGGAGGAGGTCCCACTTCGCGTTGACGCTGTGTCCGCTTGGCGGATCCGTCCCGAAATAACACAACGAATAGCGGGGTAAGGACCACCGTTCGAGAAACCACCGGCCGGTTTCCTGGTTGGCGCCACAGACCCATTTGCCGAATTGCTCGAGGAGCGCGTTGATCGACAGGCGGCCATCCATGGCCCCAAGGAGGGAGGCGCCCATCCGGTTCAGTCGGACCAGGGGCAGATCTTCATCCAGAGGCGTGACCCACCATTCATGCGCTTCATGCTGGTAGACCACGAGGTCCGGCATGCGCCAGGCCCGCTGTTGAAGAATCTCGCCCTCCAAAGCAAGGGGTTGAAGGGATGGGGCAGGGGAGGCGGTCATTCTTCGTTCCCCTCTCCATCTGGGAGAGGGTAGGGTGAGGGAGAATCAATCAAACGAATCGGCGGGGTTGGCATCAAAGACCATCCGATACATGCCCGCCCAGAACTCCAACCAGGCATCGGCGGCTTCCCGAGCGCCCGCGGCCACTTGATGCGAGTCGTCCTCGGATCGGGCCGTCTTGCGAACGGCCTCAACCAACCAATTGCCGTGGTGTTGTTCTTCAGCCAGGTGTAACGTGAAAAATTCCAACTCTCCGGGATGAAACTGCTCATATTGCTCGAGGCCCGGCACGAAATATCTGAATTCGGACGCCGCGGTGGTTTCGACGGCCAAGGCCGCGCCCAACGCGGTCAAATGTCCGGAGTGAAGGAATAATCGCCGCAACGTGTCGAGGTAGGTCGTCACTTCGGGGATCGGAACGGTACATTGGAGATCCTGGGGTCTGAGCCCGATGGAATGTGCAAACCGCTCGAGTTGCCGGATATGCACGCGATCCGGTGACCCGCTGCCCAACTCCGAGTACAGGGTCTTGGCCAACTCGGTTCGCATTTCCATTTCGTGAATCGGGGTGTGGTATAACAGTCCTTCCAAGACCTTGACGAAATGGAAGCAAAAATAATGGTATTGCCCGACAAAGGCCCGAAGTTGTCGAGGCCGGAGCTTTCGAGACCTGAACGTTCGGAAAAACTCGTTGGTATTGACCGGGTGTGCCTGGAGTTCCAGGACAAGCGATTCGACGTCTGAAGGGGTAGCTTGAACGGGGCTCATGCAACTCACATCGGAAACGGCCTCTAACCCATCATCACGATCACTGGATCCAGATTACACGATGCTCCCGACCCGTCGCAAGGCAGCAAGGAAGACGTTGCGGCGACGTTCGTGGGCTGTTCTTCGCCGTCAGCATAAGGGGCTGTCTGTCTTCTCCTTCTTTTGTAGCGGGTGTTTGCTCCCTCTCCCTCTGGGAGAGGGCTGGGGTGAGGTACAAACCGGGCACATTGTTTACATTTTAAACCGGGGACATGGTTTACACTGGTACCCTGCCCGGCAAAGGAGGGCCGGCCCATGCCGTGGAAGGAGTGGAAGCTCATGGACCAACGCGAACAGTTTGTACGGGACTGGTTAAGTGGGGAGGATACGAAGGTCGACTTATGTACCGGGTATGGCATCAGCCGCCCGACCGGGGACAAGTGGCTGGCGCGGTATCATGCCCACGGGGTGGCCGGGCTCGCGGACTTAGCGCGGCGGCCGCACACGCAGCCGCACCAGACCCCGGCAGCGCAAGTGGAGGCGAGCCTCGCGATGAAGCACCGGCATCCGAGCTTTGGGCCGAAGAAGATTCGGGATCGGCTCCGGGCGGTGGCCCCGGAGCGGGCGGGGCCGGTGGACAGCACGGCGGGGGTGATTCGGCCGATCCGCACGGGCTCAGTCCGGGCCCGGTGGCCGCCCCGACGTGGCGTGCGGATTGCAAGGGAGATTTTGCTTTGGGGACTGGGCAGCGGTGTTATCCCTTGACGATCAGG
The DNA here is from genome assembly GCA_012270585.1 of Nitrospirales bacterium. Lineage (GTDB taxonomy): Bacteria > Nitrospirota > Nitrospiria > Nitrospirales > UBA8639 > Bin75. The sequence continues at coordinate 62,067 of JAAXIB010000079.1, read as the reverse complement.
GATCTCGGCAGCCGGTATCGGCTGCGCTGTCAGGGCTTGCTCCAGCCGACCACGCGGGCGGTCCCCCCGGGGTGGACCGGGGGGTTCCACGCATACGGGCTCCCGGCGACGATTCGGACGGATCATGACCCCCCGTTTGCGTCCACGGCGTTGGGCGACCTGAGTCGCTTGGCGGCGGGGTGGGTGCGGTGAGGGATTCGGCCGGCACGGATTCGGCCGGGGGCGCCGAGTGAGAATGGCAGCCACGAGCGGCTGCATCGAGCGCTCAAAGCGGCCGTGGGGCCCCCGGCCGCGACCTTGGCGGCGCAACAACGGGGCTTGGCCGCGTTGGTGCAGGAATATAATTGGGCCCGCTCGCATGAGGCGCTGGGGCGCCAGACGCCGGGCAGCGTGTATCAGCCGTCGCCCCGGCCGGATCCGGGGAAGCTGCCACCGCTCGAGTATCCGGCGGGGACGGTGGTGCGGCGGGTGCGGCACAATGGCGAAATCCGGTGGCGCGGGCACCTGCTGTATGTATCAGAGGTCTTGGCCCAGGAGCCCATGGGGTTCACCCCGATCGGGGAGACCACTTGGGCCGTGCATTACAGCTTTCATCCGCTGGGCACCTTGGAGGAGCGGACGCTGACGCTCATCCCGGCCCGGCACTGGCATCAACCGGAACACCCGCAGGCGATGTAAACCATGTGTCCGGTTTATTTTGTAAACCATGTCCGGCTTGCACATACAAAGGCTCTGGATCCCCGATCGGGTCGGGGATGACAGCGCGAGAGAAAAGCAGGTTCCGTCATGAAAACCCGTTCGTCTCCGCCGCATGGCCGGTGCCGTTGCTCCCGTTGCTTCCTTCGTCGTCGGCACTCTCGGCGAGTTTCGCCACGTCCACGACCCGGTCGGTGTCTTCCATGTCGATGAGACGCACTCCTTGAGCATTGCGCCCGATATCCCGGAGACTTTCGACTTTGGTCCTGAGGATTTTTCCTTCGGAAGTCATAATCATGATTTCATCGGATTCCTTTACCTGATGAAAGGAAACCGCCGATCCGTTTCTCCCGGTGACTTTGAGACTGATCAACCCGCGACCCGTCCGACCTTGCGTCCGGTATTCGGTGGCCACCGTTCGTTTCCCGAACCCCCGTTCGGTCACGGTCAGGATCGAGGCCTCGACCCGGGGCTGGATAATGACCATCCCGATCACGTGGTTGGTTTCGTCCAGGCGAATGCCCCTGATCCCTCGAGCGGTCCGGCCCATGGGCCGCACGTCCTGCTCCTGAAACCGGATGACCAGCCCTTCCCTGGTGCCCAGCATGATGTCGCTTCGGCCGTCCGTGATTTCAACGCCAATGAGCTTATCGCCTTCCTCCAACGTCAGGGCGATGATCCCGCCCTGACGGGGGTTGCCGTAGGCGGATAATTTGGTCTTCTTGATATAGCCCCTGCGGGTCGCCATGACGACGTACAGGTCGTCGCGGAATTCCCGTACCGGAAGCGTGGTGGTCACCCGTTCTTCCGGGCCCAGGGCCAACAGGTTGACCATGGCCTTGCCTTTGCTGGTCCGGCCGGCTTCGGGCAGTTCATGGAGTTTGAGCCAATACACTTTTCCCGCATCCGTAAAGAACAGGATGAAATCATGCGTCGAGGCCGTAAAAATCTTTTCGACGAAATCTTCTTCCTTGACCCCCATGCCGATCTTGCCTTTTCCCCCGCGACGCTGCGCCCGGTATTCGGAGACGGGATGGCGTTTGATATAGCCTTCATGGGAGATACTGACCGCCATTGTTTCGTCCGCGATCAAATCTTCAATGTTGATCTCCGCTTCCTGCGGAACGATCCGCGTGCGGCGCTCGTCCTGATAGGCGGCTTTGAGCTCCATCAACTCGTCCTTGATGACCTGCCTGACCAAGTCCTCCGAACCCAGGACCGCCTGGAGCGACGCGATCCTGGCTTTGAGTTCTTCATACTCTTCAGAGAGTTTCCGTTGTTCGAGCTGCGTCAACCGTTGAAGCCGCATGTCCAGGATGGCCTGTGCCTGGATCTCCGACAATGGAAATTGTTGCGTGAGGCCGGTCCTGGCTTCGTCGGGCGACGCCGCCCCACGGATCAACGCAATGACGTCATCCAAATGGGCCAAGGCGACGTTCAGGCCTTCGACAATATGCGCGCGTTCTTCGGCTTTCCGTAACTCGTAGGCGGTTCGCCGAACGACCACTTCGCGTCGATGATCGAGAAAGGCCACCAGAATTCGTTTGAGGTTCAAAATCTCCGGCCGGTTATTGACCAGCGCGAGCATGTTGACCCCGAACGTCGTTTGGAGCTGGGTATGCTTGTACAACTGGTTCAGGATGACGGGCGGGATTTCACCTTTTTTGAGTTCGATCACGACGCGGATGCCGTCCCGGTCCGATTCGTCCCGAATGTCGGAAATGCCTTCCAGGCGTTTCTCCTGCACCAACTCGGCAATTTTCTCGAGCAGTTTGGCTTTGTTCACCTGGTACGGAATCTCGGTGACGATGATACTCGCCCGATCCCGCTTCTTATCCGTTTCCACGTGCGTTTTGGCGCGAATGGTCAATAGCCCGCGCCCGCGTTCATAGGCGTCTTTGATGCCTTGGGTTCCATAAATGAATCCCGCCGTGGGAAAATCCGGACCCGGGATCATGTCCATCAATTCCGCAAGCGACGCGGCAGGGTTCTCGAGGACGTATAGTAACGCGGTGACGACTTCGCCGAGGTTGTGCGTGGGAATGTTGGTGGCGTAGCCGACGGCGATCCCGCCGGCACCATTGATCAGCAGGTTGGGGACCTTGGCCGGTAACACCAGTGGTTCGACGTCCGATTCATCATACGTGGGGCCGAAATCGACCGTTTCCTTTTCGATATCCGCCAGCATTTCGCCGGCCAGCTTCGTCAGCCGCGCTTCGGTATAGCGCATGGCTGCCGGCGGATCCCCGTCAACCGACCCGTAGTTCCCCTGGCCGTCCACCAGGGTATAGCGCATGTTGAAGTCCTGCGCCATACGCACCAGGGTATCGTAAATGGCGGAATCACCATGGGGATGATAATTCCCCATGATTTCGCCCACGATCTTGGCCGACTTGCGGTAGGCTCTGTTGTGAGCCAACCCCATCTGGTTCATGCCGTACAGGATGCGTCGATGCACGGGCTTCAGCCCATCGCGGACGTCCGGCAAGGCGCGACCCACGATCACGCTCATGGCGTAATCCAGGTACGACAAGCGCATCTCGTCTTCGATGGCGACTTGGGTGAAGCGTTCTTCGGTGGGCATGGCGGACCGGAAGGGTGGGGGTTCCTGCTGCCTACACGTCCAACCGGCGGACTTCCAAGGCGTGTTGCTGAATGAAATTCCGTCGCGGCTCGACTTCATCGCCCATGAGAATGGTGAAGATCTCGTCCACACCCGTCATGTCTTCGAGTTTCACCTGAAGCAGGGAGCGCGTCTCCGGGTTCATGGTGGTTTCCCACAGTTGCAGGGGATTCATTTCCCCCAGACCTTTATAGCGCTGAAGATTCAATCCCTTTTTCCCCAGTTCCAGGATCGCTTGGACGAGCTCATCCGTGGAGGCAAAGGTGGTTTCCGCATCATTCACTTTCATGCGATACCCGGGAGGACCCAACCCGATGGCATGAGGCGCCAATTTCTGCAGCTCCCGAAAATCGGCGGACCCCACTAATTCATGGTTCACTTCGAGGTTCGACACCACTCCGTTCGTCGGCAGCCGACAGACGATTTTGTTGGATTGATGTTCTTCGTCTTCCACCAGGTCGACGTGGACCGGGGCTTGCGGATAGGCCATGGTCAACCGTTCCTTCACCCGCTCGATCAGCTCCCGGACGGCCTGCCGGTTCTTTAAGAGTTCGCGTCCTAGGGTGGGCTCATCCACGAATGCGCGCAACAGGCCGGAGCCCTGTTTTTTCCGGCTCAGTCTTCCCAGCAGACCTTCGAACTCGATCATCTTCTTCAAGACGGGATTGAGCGTCTGCCCGCTGATAAACGCGTGATGACTGTCCACGTAGACTTCGACGGCCTGTCCCGCCAGCTCGGCGAGGTAGTCATTGAGGCCCTGCTCATCCTTGAGATAGTGTTCGGATTTGCCTTTTTTCACCTTAAAGAGCGGAGGCTGCGCGATGTACACGTAGCCCCGGTCAATCAGTTCATGCATTTGGCGAAATAAGAACGTGAGGAGGAGCGTGCGAATGTGGCTTCCATCGACGTCCGCATCCGTCATCAAGATGATTTTGTGGTAGCGGGCGCGGCTCAGATCAAAGGCTTCCTTGTCATCCTTGCCTTTTTCCGCGTCATCCCGCTTGGGACCGATCCCCGTCCCCAGGGCCATAATGAGCGTGCGAATCTCTTCGCTCGACAGCATTTTGTCGAACCGCGCTTTTTCGACATTGAGGATTTTCCCTTTCAACGGAAGGATGGCTTGAAATTTTCGATCGCGACCCTGCTTCGCCGACCCGCCGGCCGAATCCCCTTCGACAATAAACAACTCACTCAGGGCCGGATCCTTTTCCGAGCAATCGGCGAGTTTTCCGGGCAGCGATCCGCCATCCAAGGCGCTTTTCCGGCGGATGAGATCCTTCGCCTTCCGGGCGGCTTCGCGAGCCCGGGCCGCGTCCACCGCTTTGCCGATGATCCGTTTGGCCACGGCCGGATTTTCTTCGAAGTACGTCCCGAGCCCCTCATTCACGGCGACTTCGACGATTCCTTTGACTTCGCTGTTGCCCAACTTGGCTTTGGTTTGCCCCTCGAATTGCGGGGCCCGCACTTTGACGCTGACCACCGACGTAAGGCCCTCTCGCACGTCGTCGCCCGTGAGCGAGTCCATGTCCTTTTTCAAGAGATCGTTCGCACTCGCATAGGAATTGATCGTCCGGGTCAGGGCGGCCTTGAACCCGATCAGATGGGTTCCCCCTTCTCGCGTATTGATGTTGTTGGCAAAGGAGAAGAGGTTTTCGGCATAGCCGTCGTTGTACTGGAGCGCGACTTCCAAGATGACGTCAGGCTTTTCAACGGAAATAAAAATCGGTTTGTGGATCGGGGTTTTGGCTTCATTCAAATGTTCGACGAACGAAACGATACCGCCCTTGTAACAAAAGACCTGTTCCTTTTGACTTCGTTTGTCGGCAAGGGAGATCGAAAGCCCTTTATTGAGGAAGGCCAATTCCCGAAGGCGTTGAGCCAACACGTCGAAACTGCAATCGATCGTCTCGAAAATCGTCTCGTCGGGTTTAAACGTAATCTTCGTCCCCCGTTTTTTGGTCACGCCCGTCACCTGAAGCGGGGCGGACGGGGTTCCCCGGTCGTAGAGCTGTTCAAAGACCTGCCCGTCCTGCCAGATTTCCAACTCCAGCCATTCGGACAACGCGTTGACCACGGAGATGCCCACGCCATGGAGTCCTCCGGACACGGTGTAGGCGCCCTGCTCAAACTTTCCGCCTGCGTGGAGGACGGTCAAGGCGACTTCGGCCGCGGACTTGTTCTGGGTGGGATGGAGCCCCGTGGGAATGCCCCGGCCATTGTCCGTGACCGTGACACTCCCATCGATTTCCAAAGAAACCTCGATCGTCTCCCCATAGCCCGCCATGTGTTCATCGACACTGTTGTCCACGACCTCGTACACGAGATGATGGAGCCCGTCCGCGCCCGTACTGCCGATGTACATGGCGGGTCGTTTCCGAACGGCCTCCAGGCCTTCGAGTACACGGATCTGCTCCGCACCATACCCGCTCTGTTCGACTTGTTCTTCGGGGAAACCGGGGGGATCAAAACGCGTGGCAGGAGGCGATTCGTTCGGCAGGGTCTGAGGGTTCATCTCCTCGTGAAGCATGCTAATCCAGTATACATTAAACTTTGACGGGCATGACGACGGTCTGAAACAAGGCGTTGTCAAGCTCTCGAATCAGGCACGGGCTGAGGGAAGCCTCCATATTCAAAACCACCGTCTCGCTTTCCATGACGCCCAACACGTCAAGCAGATAGCGCGCATTGAATCCGGCGGAAAATTCCTCGCCGTTAAAACCGGCGGGGATCTCTTCTTTCGCTTCCCCCATGTCTGGATTACTGGAAAAGAGCGTGATGGCTTTCTTTGAAAAGGTCAGTTTGACGGCATAGGACTTGTTCTGGGACAGGACCGACACCCGTCGCAGGGCCCCTTCAAGATCCTCCCGATTCACCGTGATCTTTTTGTTGCTCGCCTTGGGAATGACCTGCTGATAGTTGGGATAATTCCCTTCCATCAACCGGGAGGTCAGGACCAGCCCGCTTTTTCGGAAGATCAACATGTTTTTGGTAAAACCGATCATCGGCTCATCCCCGCCCTCTTCTAACAACCTGCGAATTTCCGCCGCTGCTTTTTTCGGGACAATGACCTTTTCTTCCTGCTCACGGGAGGCCTTTGTTTCGGTTTCCAGGTTCTGCTCCGCCATCGCCAGCCGATGCCCATCGGTCCCCACCAACCGGATCATCGGCGTCCCGGCTTCATTTGTGACAACAATCAACAACCCATTAAGGACGTAGCGCGTATCATTGTCTCCCACGGCAAACAGGGTCTTCCGAATAAGCTGCAGTAACCCCTCGCCGGGAAGTGGAATGAGGCCTTCCCGGTCGATGGCGGGCAAGGGCGGAAAGTCCTTGCTGGGAAGTCCCACGACCTTGAATTCACCGCGACCCGCCCTGATGGTGACCAGGCAATCGTCAGTCATTGTCATGAGGATTTCCGAATCTTTAATTTCTTTGAGAATTTCATACAGTTTTTTTGCGGAGAACGTCACCGAGCCGGGTTCTTCGACCGTTGCTTTGTAGAGCCCCCGCATGCCGAGTTCCAAATCCGTCGCTGAAATATCCAAGCCTTCGGATTTGGCCTCCAATAAGACGTTCGCCAGACTCGGCATGGTATTTCGTTTTTCCACAATCCCTTGGACGCGATGGAGGGCTGTCAAGAGTTCGTCTCGTTCCATCGTCACTCGCATGAGAGGCTCCCTTCTGTTACTCCTTACTGATTTCGTCTTTCAGGCTTTCCACCGTCGTCCGCAAGGAATTGTCTTTCTCAATGGCTCTATCTATCTGGCGACACGCGTGGATGATGGTGGTGTGATCTTTTCCCCCGAACTCGCGTCCGATTTCCGGGAAAGAAGCAGCCGTCAGTTCTCTGGACAGGTACATGGCTATTTGCCGGGGATGAACCACGGTCTTGTTTCTTCGCTTTGATTTCAACTCGGATACTTTGACTTGAAATCGCCGGGCTACCACTTCTTGTACGTCTTCCAAGGTGATCACCCTCTTTTTACTTCCTAACAGATCGCGAAGGACGGTTTTCGCCATCTCCGTGGTAATGGCTTGGCCGGTCAGCGTGCAATAGGCTCCAAGACGGATCAACGCACCTTCCAATTCGCGGATATTGCTCCTTAACCCTTCGGCCAGAAGATGAATGACGTCATCTCCAATGGCAATGCCTTCTTCTTCGGATTTTCTTCTCAGGATCGCGATGCGCGTTTCGAAGTCCGGCTGTTGAAGGTCAGCTATCAGGCCCCACTCAAACCGTGACCGTAGTCGTTCTTCCATCGAGGGCATTTCTTTTGGAAACCGGTCACTGGACAGGACGATCTGCTTTTTTGCCTCGTACAGCGCGTTGAAGGTATGGAAAAATTCTTCCTGTGTTCTCTCTTTTCCCGCGAGGAATTGAATGTCGTCAATCAGGAGCATATCGATGTTTCGATAACGCTTTCGGAGTTCCCCCATCTTGTCGTATCGTATCGAGTTGATCACCTCATTCGTGAATTGTTCCGTCGTCAGGTACGCAATCCGCAGATCTCCTTTCTGCATGACGAAATTTCCAATAGAATTCAGAAGGTGCGTTTTGCCCAAACCCACGACCCCGTATATAAAAAACGGGTTATATGAGAGCGCCGGCGATTCGGCAACGGCCAAGCTTGCCGCATGTGCAAACTGGTTACTTGCCCCGACCACAAAATTCTCAAACGTATATTTCGGATTCGGCAGTTGCCGATGAACTCGATTTTGCTGGGAAGCAGCCTGCTTTTTGTCCGCTTGCTCGGCTACTATGGGAGAAGAGGGTTCCTCTACAATAAACTCTACGGCAACCTGTCCTTCTTCACCGGGCCGAACCGCTTGCAAGGCTTCACCTATCACCTCGCGATAATTACGTCCCAGCCATTCCCCAAAAAATTTATTCGGTACGAGAATTGTGGCTTTCGTCCCATTCAGTTCAGCCAGTTTGGTGGGTTGAAACCACGTTTCCATGACTTCATTTCCCATTCGGGATTGGATAAAGCCTAAGGCCTTTTCCCAAATACCCGGTGTTTTCGCTTCACTCTTTTTCATTATAATTATTCACAGATTTATCAACATCTGTTAATAACTCAGCTTCTTCAAAAAAAATACTCTTCTCATGCCTGGATTTCATTCAGACACCCAACGCTTTTTTCCCATACTCCTCACAACTGTTGTACTCCTTATCCCTATGCTTTTCGAGATCTTTTTTGTTATTATTTATCAATATAATCAATAAGATAGAAAGAAATATCCTTATACACATTCCCTACTACTCTTTCTGTCCCTACTCCTCTCTTCTTTTCAAAACTCAGCTAATAATCGTATCGGCCTCGAAAATCTTTTTAAGCACTTCAGGGTAGTGAATAGAGGGATATAACGAGCTTTCTTCTTTTTGACCTGAAACAAGCGAATAACATGGAAAAGGAAGCGGTCTCTTAGAACGACGGCTATCCTGCAGAAGTACCCCTTGCACCGAACAGTCTGAAAAATCGGATACCGCGACCAGTTTTGCCATGGATGATCCGGCGTCAGGAGACAATAGAAGGAGAACCTTTCTCATGGCTCAAAAAACCAGTACACGGTCGGCTTGGCAAAGCAAGGAGGCTATTCCCGATTGCGAGACTTCTCGAACGGCGAAATCCGGATCCAAAGAAAAAGTTGTAGAGCTTCCTTCCTCAACGACGATAGGAAGTTGAAGTTCTTGGATAACGGGAAGATGTCTTTCCAGGATTTCCATGTCCACAACGTCACTCGTTTCTTCAGACACCAACATTCTTGCTTGTCCCAGAAGAACAACCGTGACCGATCCGGATCCGGTTGACAGACCGAGCGCGATGCGAAGACCTTCGGTCGGACGATGTGTTTCCAGAGGGTTGCTCTGAATCAACACGAGTATGGAGAGCCCCATGGTCGAAAAGACAAGGGGTTTGTCGCGCTATGACGAACGAAACACCCTGGTTTTGTCGCTTATAATGCTGTTGAAGACGCCTCAATGAGGCCCTGCCGGTCAAGCTGGATACGCTTCAAAGGACAATGATGCTCTAAATAACATTACTTATAAAAGGTAAAAGAAAAATCGTATTCCGAATGACCCGGAAAGTCAATTGATGTTTCTACGTGTTTGCTGAAAGCGGAGGCGTGACAGGATGGCTGAAGACGCAACATCAAGGGGATAATTTTCCTGCTCTTTTGTCGCCATATTTCTTAGAATGACCTGGTTGTTCGTCACCTCATCGTCTCCCAGGATGACGACGTACGGTGCCCCGAGCCGGTCAGCGGAGCGAAGGAGGGTCTTCAGGGTGGAAGCATTGTAATCCGTATCGGCTTTCACGTGCTTTGAGCGCAGGGAATCCAAAAGGGATAAACCGGCAGGCCTCCCTTTTTCCCCGAACGATGCCACAAAAATCCATGGCTCCCGGGCCGGCAGGGTTGCTTCGGGAAGAGCGAGGATGACCCGGTCAAGGCCAATGGCGAAACCTACCGCTGGAGTCGGAGTTCCTCCGAGGGTTTCAAAAAGATCATCGTATCGTCCTCCGGCACCGATCGCATTTTGAGCCCCGAGCGCGGAGCATGAGACCTCGAAGGTCGTCATGGAATAGTAGTCCAGGCCTCTGACAAGACGGGGATTGATGGAATAAGGAATCGCCAGTGCCTGTAGTCCCTGTAACACCCGGTCGAAGTGTTCTTTGGAGGACGGAGAAAGAAAGTCCGTCAGGTATGGAGCCTCTGTTGTGGCCTCACGACAGCGAGGAACCTTGCAATCCAGGGCTCGGAGAGGATTGGCATCCACTCGTCTCCGGCAATTTTCACAAAGCAGGTCCTCCTTCGTCTTCAAAAAAGCAACCAGATCCTTTTTGTAGGTTTGGCGGTCCATGAGGACGCCCAAGGAATTCAGTTCCAGGGAGAGGCCGGGTAACCGGAGTGCTGAAAAAAATCTCCAGAGCAGCGTGATGACCTCAACGTCGGCGGAGGGTTCGACACTACCGACAAATTCCACCCCGAACTGGTGAAATTGGCGCAAACGGCCGGCCTGAGGGCGTTCGTGGCGGAACATCGGCCCGATGTAATAAAGTTTTCGCGAAGGCTGGTAGGTCTTCAGCCCGCGTTCGATAAATGCGCGAACGACACCCGCGGTTCCTTCGGGACGAAGGGTTAAGGAAGTTCCATCCTTGTCCGGGAAGGTATACATTTCCTTTTCGACAATATCAGTGGCACCCCCGATGCCGTGAACATAGAGTTCCGTTTTTTCAAAAACGGGGATTCGGATTTCATGAAAGCCAAAAGAGTGGGCCAGCGCATGCGCGGTTTGTTCCACCACGCTCCACTTGGGCATTTGTTCCGGTGTAATATCCTTGATGCCTTTAATGCCTCGAATCACCGTGACGGTCCTTTGCACATGAGAAAGATCGCCGCACGCTTACCTTCCGACTATAGAAGGGGGACTTCGGGGAGTCAACGGAATGAACGGCCGTGGAACATCCGGGAGAAAAAACTTGATTTGACAGTCAAAACATGGGGAAATTACAATCGTTTCATTACTACTGTGTTGGAAAGAGGGTCTTTACCATGTCCATGACGTATCGACAACCGTCGAATCTGAAAAGAAAACGCGACCACGGATTTCGAAAGCGGATGAGCACCAAAAACGGGAGAAAAATACTTGCCCGCCGTCGCCGAAAAGGCCGACATCGCCTTACCGTATCCGATGAGTGACGTTTCCCCACGGGGCGTACCGCTATTCTTGAAAAAAAAAGAGGACTTCGACCGAGTCAAACGGGAAGGTAAGCGAATCACGACGCGATTCTTCAACGTGGTTTCCTGCCAGTCTCGTCTCGGGAACACCCGGATCGGAATTGTGGTGGGGCGCCGGCTGGGCAAAGCCGTTGTGCGAAACAGAGGGAAACGCATTTTTCGGGAACTGGTGAGACAGACGCACCAGTGTCTGTTGAAAGGCAATGACATTGTAGTTTTTCCCAAACGGCCGGCGCTGGAACTCAATCATCAACACCTCTACGAAGCTTGGATAACGACCCTTGTCAGCCAGGGGCTCATGTTTTCCCCTGACCCACTCTCATGCGCAAAATAGCGTTGTGGCTCATCGTCATCTACCAGAAAATCGTGTCTCCGTATTTGGGACCGCAGTGCCGTTTTGCACCAACCTGCTCACACTATACCAGTGAAGCGATAACCCGTCATGGCCTGGTTCGAGGAGTGTGCTTAGGGGTTTGTCGGCTTCTGAAGTGCCATCCCTTCCATCCGGGCGGGATTGACCCTGTTCCCTGATCGGCTGCCGAAAAGGGTCTTAGGGAGAGAACCGGACCCGGATCCGATCCGGGAATGAAGGCTTCGCCGGGCCAAGTTAACGACACAAAAAGGTTTTATGGAAAAACGGATCCTTCTCTTTCTTCTTCTTTCGTTCGCCATCATTTTCGGCTTCGACTTTTTGCTGAAAGAGCTGGGGCTGGTGCCGGAACCACCACCGGTTGAGGAGGGACGAGAAGCCTCTCCCGCGGGGAATGAATCCCTGGCTCCCACCGGCGGTATGCAGGACGCCTCATCCGAGGTTCGTTCCCAAGGCGATGAACCGGTACGCCATGGCTCTCTCCCGTCAAGGGAGAGGGAACTGGTGGAAGAAGTGGAGACTCCGCTGTACCAGGTCGCGTTCACGAACCGGGGCGCGCAGATTCAAAGCTGGAAACTGAAACAATATCTGACCCAGGACGAAGAGAACCCCCAACCCATCGAGTTCGTGTACCCGGAAGGGCATTTTGCCGGCCCGGTGTCCCTGCAGGTCGAAGATCCGGCCGTCAACGCCATGCTCAACAACGGCCTGTTTGAAGTAAACCGGGACTTTGAAACACTCGACGATGTCTATCCCACGGGCCATCTGACCTTTTCCTACCGGAACGAGGAGCAAGGCCTGCTGGTGGAAAAGGAATTTACCTTTACGTATGACTCCTATCTGGTCGACGTGGCCATTCGCGTTGAAGGCCTGGACGATAGCGTGGGTGTGTTGTTGGGCACCAATTTCGGGGTGGTGGAATGGGGGCAAGGCTTTATCGGCGCTTTGGGGCCGGCGTGGATGATTGACGGCGCGTTGGAAAAGGAAACCCCGGACCCAGAAATCCGGCGTGCCGGGGACGTTCGGTGGGCGGCCCTCCAGGATAAATATTTTATCAGCGTCATGATTCCCCGCGGGGCCAAAGGGGCCTTTGCGAAAACCGAAGCCGAACACGTGGTGACTTCAGGTGTGGAGTTCCCTGTTGACGCGGAAGGCAGCCGCATGGCGTTTCAGCTCTATGCCGGCCCCAAACAGTTTGACCTCATGCGATCGTTGGGTCACGGCCTGGAGGATACGATCGATTTCGGCTGGTTCATTTACGGGAGTTGGAGCGTTGTGAAAGCGGTGGCCAAACCGCTGTTCTACGTGCTTCGATTTCTGTATGAGTACACCCAGAATTACGGCGTGGCGATTATTCTCTTAACGTGCGGCATCAAGCTGTTGTTCGTTCCCCTGCAATACAAGAGCTACAAATCCATGCAGGGCATGCAGAAAATTCAACCCAAGATCCAGGCCGTGCAGGCCAAGTTCAAAGACGACCGGGAACGCCTCAACCGGGAGCTGATGAAGCTCTACAAAGAGCACAAAGTGAATCCGGTCGGCGGGTGCTTGCCGATGCTGTTACAGATGCCCGTCTTCATCTCGCTGTTTAATATTCTGTACATGACCGTGGATCTTCGGAGAGCCCCATTCGCACTATGGATTACGGATCTGTCGATCCCGGACCCGTATTACGTGTTTCCGATCCTGATGGGCGCGTCGATGGTGCTCCAGCAAAAAATCATGCCCACCACCATGGATCCCACGCAAGCCAAAATGATGTTGTTGTTGCCGGTTTTTCTGACGTTTCTCTTTTTGAACTTTCCCGCCGGGCTGGTGATCTATTGGTTGACGAACAACGTGTTGACGATCCTGCAACAGGTGGTGACGGATCGATTTATTTTAAAACCCGCGACCGCCGGTCAACCAGTGCCGGCCGGTGAAGATCCCTCGGCGAACCCCGATAATGGAGAGCCGTCCAAGAAGAAAAAGGGGAAACCCTCACCCTGACCCTCTCCCAGAGGGAGAGGGAAGCATGGAGCATGCAACAACAAGCGAGTGAATAGAGTTTTCTATCATCTGACACAGATGAAAGATGGCCCTAGCACCCTGTAAAGAATGCCAGAAATTGGTCTCCCAATTTGCCAGGATTTGCCAGAATTGCGGCGTCAAACATCCTGGCGGATCGGGAGGGGGATGTCTCATCCTCATCATAATCTTGTTACTCTTCTTATACTATTTTGGCGCCATGGATGGAAAACCCGGTTGACGATACCATTTGTGCGATCGCCACTCCCGTCGGGGAAGGGGGAATCGGAATCGTTCGGGTCAGCGGTGCGCACGCCGTTGAAGTCGCCGCGCACGTCGTCCGTCCCCGGAACCGGCAGCCCCTGCAACAACTGGAAAGTCACCGCCTGTATTTGAGCGACGTTCTGTATCCGGATTCCCCTCTCCCTCTGGGAGAGAGCCTGCGCCGGACTCGATCCGGGGGCCAGGGTGAGGGTCCCACTTCCCTCTCCCCCCGGGAGAGGGCCAGGGTGAGGGAAAAGGGAGAGGGTCCAGGCCCGGCCTTGGACGAAGCCTTGGTCGTCATCATGCGCAAGCCGCATTCGTATACAGGCGAAGACGTGGTGGAAATTCAGACCCATGGCGGGGCCTGGATCCTGCAAGCCACCTGCCACGGCCTGATCCGGCACGGCGCCAGGCTGGCGCAACCCGGAGAGTTTACCAAGCGGGCGTTTCTCAACGGCCGAATGGATCTCACCCAGGCGGAGGCGGTGCTCGATACGATTCAGGCGACGACCTCGCGGAGTCTACAAGCTGCGCAATCCCTGTTGCGCGGGTCCCTCTCAACAGAAATCGACGCGCTCCGGGAACGACTCATTCGAGTGCTGGCGCACGTGGAAGCCGGGATGGATTTTGCCGAAGAGGATATCACCTTTATCCAAGCGGCTGAAGTGCAACAAGCCTTAACGGACACGCAACGGGCCGTGGAGCAATTGATTGCGTCCTATGAGGAGGGCCGCCTGATTCGGGAAGGCATCAAGGTCGCCATCATCGGTCGGCCCAACGTGGGCAAATCGAGCCTGCTCAACGCACTGCTGAAACTGGACCGCGCGATCGTGTCGGATCAACCCGGGACGACCCGCGACGTGATCGACGAGTCCTTGAACGTCCGGGGGATCCCTTTACGCTTGCTGGATACGGCAGGCCTGCGACGGACGCAGGATGCGATCGAAGGGGAAGGCATCCGTCGAACCGAGGACGCGATTGCAGAGGCCGACGTGTTGCTGCTCGTGCTGGACGGCGCCGAGGGGATAACCGACGAAGACCGTGACCTGTTCGAAACGTATGGCTCCCGACGGCATCTGCTCGTGATGAACAAAATGGACCTCCCCGAATCCCGCTCATTTTCCCCTCTCCCTTTGGGAGAGGGCCAGGGTGAGGGTCCCCCTCCCCTCTCCCCCCAGAATCCCCTCTCCCTCTGGGAGAGGGAAAGGGTGAGGGTCCGGGCCAGGGAGAGGGAGAAGGGTGAAGCTCCGAGCCCAAATAAGGGAGAAGTACCGGCGTTCGTGAAAGTCTCGGCCAAAACAGGCGAAGGCCTTGATCAATTGACCTCGGTCATTCACAGTGTCTGCCTCAAGGAAGGGCTGGAGGCGACGCCGTCCGTGCTGGTGACGCGGCTGCGCCACAAGGCCAGCCTGGAGCAGGCGCACCGCTCCATCGAAGAGGCCATGCATTCGCTCGAACGAAAAGAATCCGGAGAATGCGTGGCCCTGGACATTCGAGCCGCTCTCGACGCACTGGGAGAAATCACTGGCGCGGTGAGCACCGAGGACATTTTGGACCGGATATTCCGGGATTTTTGTATTGGGAAGTGATGACCGGAAATTTCTACATGTTCGTAACTTCAGATGCGTGCCGGAAAAAATCGACGAGAAAGCGGATGGTGCATTTTAAGAGATGGAGACACTAATATGGCTGATGAAAGTTTAATTGAAAGTTTTAAGAAGTATAGTGGATTGGGAAACACAAAGAATCGTGTGGGTGAGTTTCTGATCGCACTCAAGAAGGCAGGCGTTGAAGTTACGTCACAAAAAGGCAATGCACGTATTCTGAAAAAGGAAGGTACAAGCGTAGGCGTCTTGATACACGAATATACTCCACTCGACCACAAAGGGCCTCCATTCTGGGGGATAGCTAAAAGCCAAGTCGAACGAATGAGACAAGAGCACCCTAGCAATTGGGGGTTGTCTTGCTTCGCGGTAAAGAAACCTTTGAATATGGCTTTTGGGTACACGGTGAACACTTTGAGACCATCGTAGACGATACGAACAAGGACGGCTACGAGGTTTATAAGATCCATCAACTCAGGTTAGAGGAGAACAGCTCCTATGCTAAGCGGTTCCAAACGGTTGAAGAATTTCTTCAATATGCCCATATCTAACACAGAGACTGGCAATTTATATAGGTAAAAATACCCATGTCCATTCAACAGGACATCGTCGTCATCGGCGGGGGCCATGCCGGGTGCGAGGCCGCGCTGGCTGCGGCCAGGATGGGCTGCCGGGTTCTCCTGCTGACCATCGATCAGGACAGGATCGCGCACATGCCGTGTAATCCCGCGGTGGGCGGAATCGGCAAGGGGCATCTGGTCAAGGAAATCGATGCGCTGGGCGGGGAAATCGGTCGCAACACGGATAAAGCCGGCATTCAATTCCGCATGCTGAATACGAGAAAGGGCCCGGCGGTACGGGCCACGCGCGTCCAGTGCGATAAGGCCTTGTATCGAACGGCCATGCAGGACACGCTGGCGTGCCAGTCCAACCTGGACATCGTGTCGGGTACGGCCAATCGCCTTTTGACAAAGGGCGGCGCGATCCGCGGGGTGGTGACTGATGCCGGCGAAACCGTTCATGCGAAGGCGGTCATTATTACGTCGGGCACGTTTTTGAAAGGGTTGATTCATATCGGCATGAGTCATATGCCCGGCGGGCGCGCCGGAGAGGCGCCCGCGGAATACCTTTCTGATTGCATGAGGGATTTCGGGTTTGAAGTCGGACGCTTGAAGACGGGCACACCTCCGCGATTGCACCGGGATACGATCGATTTCACCGTCATGGGCGAACAGCCCGGCGACGTGCCGCCCCGTCCGTTTTCGTTCCGGACGTCGCGCATCACGAACCCGCAAATTTCCTGCCACCTCACGTATACGAATGAACGGACGCATGACATCATCCGCAACAACCTGGACCGGTCCCCGATGTACATGGGGGTGATCGATTCCACGGGGCCGCGGTATTGTCCGTCGATCGAGGATAAGGTCGTCCGGTTTCAGGATAAGACCCAACACCAGATCTTTGTGGAACCCGAGGAATTGGAATCCCCGTCCTTCTACCCCAATGGTATCTCGACCAGCCTGCCGGTGGACGTGCAGGCCGCCATCCTGAAGACCATCCCCGGACTCGACCGCGCCACCATGCTGAAACCCGGGTATGCGATCGAATACGACTACTTTCCACCGTACCAGCTCCATCAGACGCTCGAAACCAAAAACGTGAAGGGGTTGTACCATGCGGGCCAGATCAACGGGACCTCCGGGTACGAAGAGGCCGCGGCCCAAGGCATCATGGCCGGGATCAATGCGGCCCTGCAGGTCAAAGGGGAATCGCCGCTGATCCTGGATCGCTCGCAGGCCTATATCGGCGTGCTGATCGACGATCTCATCACGAAGGACGCCCGGGAGCCGTACCGGATGTTTACCTCGCGGGCGGAATACCGGCTCCTGTTGCGCGAGGACAATGCGGACCGGCGGTTGATGGAGGCAGGACACCGGCTGGGCCTGGTGCCGGATGATCTGTATGTAAAATTTCAGGAAAAACAACGGGTTGTGGAGAAAGAAACTCATCGCCTGTCGCAGACCCGGCTCCCATGGACGCCGGAACAGGCAGAGCGGTGGAGCCGGGTCGAGCCCAAATTACCCGATCCCGGTGCTACGCTGGCGCAATTGCTCAAGCGGCCGGAAGTGACCTACGAACGGTTGATGGAGATCGCCGGCGAAACGGACCCGGCATCCATGGAAATCGGCGAAGCCGTTGAAATTGCAATAAAATACGATGGGTATATCAAACGGCAACTCGAACAGATTGAAAAATTTCAGAAGCTGGAAGGGAAAATCATTCCCGCAAACTTCCGCTATGACCGGGTGACCGGATTTTCAAACGAGGTTGCCGAAAAACTGTCAAAAGTCCGACCCGCCACCGTGGGCCAGGCTTCGAGAATTTCCGGCATGACCCCCGCAGCCATTTCGTTGTTGCTTGTGGCATTGGAACGCTCCCAGCGATCGGCGAACGTCGCCTAGATATTCAGGTCGTTACCTTCAGGTCCCCCTTCTGTCATTTGTATGTGTTCACACATTCGTTGATAAGTCACCCTCAGTCCAGCCCCTTCGACAAGCTTGGGGCAGGCTCTCTCCCAATGGGAGAGGGAGACACCATGTTCCACGTGGAACAATGATGCAACCCAAACAGCTTGAAGAACTCTTTCGGAAGGGGTTTGCGGCCATCGGGATGGCCTGTGACCAGGCTACGATCGATCAATTTGTGTCTTATTTACAAGAGGTTATGAAATGGAATGCGAAAACGAACCTCACCGGCCATAAGAAGGAAGAGGAGATAGTCGGCAACCTGTTTGTCGACTCCCTGGCCTGCACCAGGGTGTTACCGCCGGATGCAGCCTGTTCGATTCTGGATATCGGAACCGGGGCCGGGTTTCCCGGGATTCCCATGGGTATGGTCTCTCCGCAACGGGACGTCACCCTGCTCGAACCGAATTTGAAGAAGGTGGCGTTTCTTCATCATATGATCGGTTCGCTTGGCTTGAACAACGTTCGCGTGGAACCGTGCCGGATCGAGCAGTTATCAAAGAAACCGGAATATCACGAAAAATTCGATTGGGTGTTCATGAAGGCATTGAGATTCGACGTCGGTTTGGCCTATGTTACCCCGGTACTGTCCGCGTCGGGGAAATGTGTGTGTTGCCGGGCCGAACCCCTGCCCCAGGACCGCGTGCCGAAAGGGTTTTCCGTGGTCAATGAAATGCCTTACGAATTGCCGTTCGGGTTGGGGAAAAGGTTACTCAGCATTGTAGGCCCTGCATAGGCTGTCCCCAGGAAATTGTTCCACGTGGAACATCCCAGGTCGGGTTAGGAATCTGTCGGGTTACGCTATGCTAACCCGACCTACTGTCTCCAAGATGTTTCACGTGGAACATCATCACGAGAGAAGACCGCTCGATGGATAAAATCGTCGCCGTAGCGAATCAGAAAGGCGGGGTCGGAAAAACAACGACGTCCATAAACCTGGCGGCAGCGCTGGCGTTGTGCGAACAGAAGGTCCTGCTGGTCGATATTGATCCCCAGGCCAATGCTACAAGCGGAGTGGGCGTCGAACGGGCGGCGCAAACGCTGTATGATTGTCTGTTCAAAGGGATTCCGGCCGCCGATTCGATCATGGCCACTGCCGTCTCGCAGTTGGACCTTTTGCCGTCCGGGCCTGATCTTGCCGGAGCGGAAGTGGAATTGGCGGGCGTCGCGCATCGGGAGGAACGATTGAAGCGGATACTCTCGACCATTACCAGTCAATATCATTTCATCATTCTGGATTGTCCTCCGGCGCTGGGGCTCCTGACGGTGAATGCGCTGACCGCGGCTCAATCGGTGCTGATCCCGGTTCAATGTGAATATTATGCCATGGAGGGGTTGGGAAGGCTGATGTCCACGATCGAGAGGGTGCGTGGCAGCTTCAACCAGGCCTTGTCGATCGAGGGGATCCTCTTGACAATGTGTGATGCCAGGCTCACCCTGTCCAGGCAGGTCTCGGAAGAAGTCAGAAAATTTTTTCCCGATAAAGTGTATCAATCAATCATACCGAGAAACGTGGCATTGGCCGAGGCTCCGAGTTATGGACGTCCCGGGTTGCTCTATAATTCTGCGTCGATAGGTGCCAAGGCCTATATGGAATTTGCAAAGGAGTTTTTGGTGAATGGAAAAGAAAGCGCTGGGTAAAGGCCTGGCAGCCCTTTTGCCGGAGAGCGAAGCGAAGGAAACGGGGCAAACGATTCGCATGATTCCCGTGACGCAGATTCTGCCGAACAGGTATCAGCCCAGAAAAACGTTTGTCGAAGAAGAGCTCCGGGAATTGGTGGAATCCGTCAAGCAGCACGGGATTCTTCAGCCTGTCCTCGTGCGGCGAAAGAGTGAAGATCTCTATGAACTCATTGCAGGAGAGCGGCGGTTCCGGGCGGCGACATTGGCGCAACTGCCTGCCGTCCCCGCGGTGATCCGAAAATCCAGCGACGAGGAATCTACGACATTATCCCTAATTGAAAATATCCAAAGAAGTAATTTGAATCCGGTTGAAGAAGCCAAGGCCTATCGCCAACTGATCGATGAATTGGGGGTGACCCAGGAAGCGGTGGCTGAACGGGTCGGGCGCGACCGGGCTTCGGTCGCCAATATCTGCAGAATTCTCTCCTTGCCCACTGAAGTGCAGGGCATGGTGGCCTCCGATCGATTGACACTCGGGCATGCAAAGGTGATTCTGGGCATAAAAAATGCGGAAGACCAATTGACTTTGGCCAAGCGAATTCTTCGCGACCAGCTTTCCGTCAGACGGGTCGAGCAATTGGTTAAGAAACGGTCCGGCAAGGCGAAGTTCCGTCAACCGGCAAGGAATCCCCTCCATGCCGACGTGGAAGATCGCCTCCGAAAACATTTGGGAACGAAAGTCGTGATTCGCTCAAAACGGCAGAGGGGTGAATTGGTTCTCGCCTATTATTCCCAGGAGGATTTGACACGAATCGTCGAGGTGATTTTATCATAACAATCCAACAGGACCGTGAGTAGGGGTGGACCTGTGTGTCCCCCCATGTCTCTAAGCCGAGTCCTGGTAAAGAGAGGGCAGTCTAATGTGGGGTACACCATCAGAACAAAAAGACAAAAAGTGGGAATCCATTTTTGAGGAAGGCACCTACACGTTTCTCGGAAAAGGTGTGGATTTCAAAGGAAAAGCCAAATTCGACGGGAGTGTCCGAATCGACGGGCATTATGACGGCCAAATTGTTTCGAAAGATACCCTCGTTATTGGTGAACATGGGATCGTGAAGGGCGAGATCACCTGTGAAAACATGATCTGCAACGGCAAAATCGAGGGAAATGTTGTTGCCTCTCAAAAGATCCAATTGCTGAAACCGGCCGTGCTGGTCGGCGGTGTTCGCACCCCCTCTTTTTCCGTAGAAGAGGGCGTCGTGTTCCATGGCATGTGCGATATGGGCGCCAGCGGGCTTGATGACATCTCCTCGCAATCCGGTGAGGAAGCGGCCCAGGAGAAAAAGTCCACCGTGGGCTCTTGGCACGCCGAGAACAACACTTAAGTAAAACTGACCACGTGATGTCCAAACCAACAGTTCTTCTCGGGATGAGCGGAGGCGTCGATAGCTCAGTCGCAGCGTTACTGCTGACGGAACAGGGCTATGACGTAAAAGGGGTGACGCTGCAAGTATGGGAACCTGAAGATGAAAACACGGCAGTGACGAAAAAATGGGAAGAACGGGGCTGCTGCAAAATCGGCTTGGCCCGGCACGTGGCCCGGCGATTAGGCATTCCGCATGAAGTGGTCGATACCCAGGAGACCTTTCGCAAAAACGTGGTGGATGATTTTATTGCCGGTTATTTGGGTGGGACCACCCCCAATCCGTGTGTGCGATGCAATGAACGGGTGAAGTTCGGGGGATTATACCAACTGGCAAAATCCCGGGGAGCCGACTTTGTGGCCACCGGGCATTATGCCCGGGTGTTACCGGTCGATGAAGGGGTTGGCTTATTTCGAGGCGCGGACGGCAAAAAAGACCAATCCTATTTTTTGTATCGGCTCCCAGCGGCTTGGCTTCCCCATATCCTGTTTCCTTTAGGCCATCTACAGAAACCGGAGGTGTGGGCGCGTGCGGAAGAGTTGGACCTGCCAGCCGATGAAATGAAAGAAAGCCAGGAAATCTGTTTTGTCACCCAGGGTGATTATCGCACGTTTTTGACCACGGAAGCGCCACAGGCGCTACGGCCAGGTCCTTTCCTCGATCCGGATGGCCGGACAATCGGAGAGCATCGCGGCATTGCCTTTTATACGCCCGGACAACGAAAGGGGTTGGGGATTGCACGTGGCGAACGCCTCTACGTCAAAGAAGTGAACCCCGAAACCAACGCGGTGATATTGGGACGGGCTGAAGACCTGTCCCGGCAAGCGTGCATGGTGCATGATGTGAATTGGTTGGCTGGCGCCTTGCCCGAGACCCTGGATGACGTGGCCATCAAATACCGGTATGCTTCACCGGCAGTCTCCGGCCGGGCTCGGCAGCACACGGCCGAGACCCTCTCCATAGAATTCCGGGAACCGCAACAAGCCCTGAGTCCCGGCCAGTCGCTGGTCCTCTATCAGGGCGACCGCGTCCTGGGCGGCGGGATCATCGAGCCATTCGAACGTCACCCGATTTCGACGGCATTACGCGAAACAGCGTTCACATGACATTGATATGAAAATAGCCAACGAAACTTCGATCTGTCATTCCCGACGTTTATAATCGGGAATCCAGTGCCTTTAGAAAGTATTTGGTATTCGTAGGTGTAGCGGTGCCATCCCCCGACCGGAGTCGAGGGCAGACCTTGTTCGGCGACAGGGCCATGCCTGTGCCGCCTGCAAGAAGAAAGAGCCAAGAGGCTGTGCCTGCCACCAGCGCGGGGACATAGAAATGGATGGTTGGACTGGTTATCGCCGCTGAGATCTTGCCCCTTCTGAAAACGCTTTTCACGTAGTCGCTGTGAGTCACCCACCCGGGCTGCCTGCGTTGTTTCATATGGCCTGCCACCCGTCGGTTGACACCCGGATTTTCCACGTGATACCGTGCCTCGTTTTTTGCGCGACCAGCGCAAGCACCGGGATTTTGTCTTTTTCTTCACAACTGATTCATGATGAAAAATGCCATAGCACGGCGGTATGCCCAGGCGTTTTTTCGCTTGGTCCGCCATGAGGACCGGCCTGCTGCTCAGGACGGGTTACAGGCTCTGTCTCACGCGCTGAAGGACTCTTCGACGTTCAAGCACGTCCTGGCCTCACCGGTGTTTACCTTGGACGAAAAACTCCAGGTCCTCACCGCGTTGTGTGAACGGACGGGTTGCCCGCCGGTGATGGGACGATTCTGCGAACAATTGGTGAAAAAAAACCGGATAGGGTTCCTGCCGGAGATTGCCGAGGCCTTCAGAGCGTTAATGATCCGGCAAAGCGGCAAGCAACAGATCGTCGTTGTCTCGGCTCAACCGGTTGACGACACCATGAAACAGGACATTCTTGCTCAGTTGGGCGCCACGGCGAAGAGAGAGGTGGAAGTCGACTTTCAATCCGACTCTTCCTTGCTGTCAGGCGTCCAAATAAAAATCGGGAGTAAAGTCTATGACAGTACGGTCAGAGGCCGGCTCCACAAGATGCGGGCTCAATTGGTAAAGGGGTAAGGCATGCAGATCAAGGCGGAAGAGATCAGTTCAATTATTCAGGATAAAATCAAGGGCTTCGATCAGCGTGTCGATGTGACGGAGACCGGCTACGTGATTCAGGTCGGGGACGGCATTGCCAAAGTCTATGGCCTCGAAGGAGCGATGGCCGGGGAATTACTCGAGTTTCCCGGGGACGTGTTCGGTGTGGCACTGAATCTTGAAGAGGACAGCGTCGGGGCCGTGCTGATGGGATCGGACGTCGGCATCAAAGAAGGCGATCAGGTCAAACGGACGGGCCGCATTGCCGAAGTCCCCGTGGGAGAGGCACTCGTCGGACGGGTGGTCGATGCGATGGGGCAGCCTCTTGACGGGAAGGGTCCGGTGCAAACGTCGGAGACGCGGTTGATTGAAGTCCGCGCTCCCGGCGTGGTGGAACGTCAATCCGTCAATGAGCCCTTGCAGACGGGCTTGAAAGCGATCGATGCCATGATTCCCATCGGTCGCGGGCAACGGGAGTTGATCATCGGCGACCGGCAAACCGGCAAGACGGCGATTGCCGTGGATACCATCATCAACCAAAAAGGGCTCGACGTCTTTTGCATCTACGTCGCGATCGGCCAGAAGCGGTCAACGGTAGCCCGCGTCGTGAAGACGCTGGAAGATCATGGCGCCATGGACTACACCACCGTGGTGTCGGCCACGGCCAGTGACGCGGCGCCGCTCCAGTTCTTTTCACCCTACGCCGGGGTGGCGATGGGTGAGTACTTCCGGGACAACGGGAAACATGCCCTCATTATCTATGACGACCTGTCCAAACACGCCGTGGCCTATCGGCAGTTGTCCCTGTTGCTCCGCCGACCGCCGGGGCGCGAGGCGTTTCCCGGCGACGTGTTCTTCCTGCACTCCCGGCTGTTGGAGCGTGCCGCCAAATTGAGCGAGAAGAACGGAGCGGGGAGTCTGACCGCCCTGCCCATTATCGAGACGCAGGCGGGCGACGTGTCGGCCTATATTCCCACCAACGTGATTTCCATTACCGACGGGCAAATTTATTTGGCCGGCGATTTGTTTTATTCGGGGATTCGCCCGGCCATCAACGTGGGACTGTCGGTGTCCCGCGTGGGCGGGGCGGCACAAATCAAAACCATGAAACAGGTGGCCGGCACCCTTCGGCTCGATTTGGCGCAATATCGGGAAATGGCCGCGTTCGCCCAATTCGGCAGTGAACTGGACAAGGCGACGCAGGCCCAGTTGGCTCGAGGCGCGCGAATGGTGGAGCTGCTCAAACAGGAACAGTACAAGCCCATGCCGGTAGCGGATCAGGTGTTGTCGATTTTTGCCGGGGTCAACGGGTTTGTCGATGACGTGCCCGTGAATAAGGTGCGTGAATTTGAAGAGGGCCTGTTGGCGTACGTCAAAGAACGGCATCCTCAACTGCGGGAAGAGGTTGTCACCAAGAAGAAGATCGACGACGAGTTCGGCGGGCAGCTCAAGCAGGCCATTGCCGAATATAAACAGACGAAACAATTCTGATCATACCAGCGTCCCATGCCAAGTTTACAGAGCCTGAGACGGAAGATCGCTTCCGTGAAGAATACCCAGAAAATCACGAAAGCCATGAAGATGGTCGCGGCAGCCAAGCTCAAGCGGGCCCAGGATCGCATTCTCTCCTCCCGGCCGTACGCGCACCGGCTTCGGGAGGTGGTGCGGCATCTTGCGGAACGGGCGAGCCGGTTCTGCCATCCGCTGTTGCACAAACGCGAGGGGCGCACAACCGAATTGCTCGTGATTACAAGCGACCGGGGACTGTGCGGGGCGTTTAACGCCAATATTCTCCGGCAGGCCGCGGAGTTCCTTAAGGAGCACGCGGAGCGCGGCGAGCGGGTGAGTGTGTCCGTAGCCGGGCGAAAGGGTTGTGATTTTTTCCGACGGCGCACGTGGACGATCCGGCAGGAATGGCCGGGCATCTTCGATCGCTTGAGTTTCGAGCATGCCCTGGACATGGGGCAGGATATCATTCAACACTATAACGACGGCACGTTTGATCAACTGTACGTGGTCTACAACGAATTCAAATCCGTGATGCAGCAACGCGTGGTGGTCGAGAAACTGTTGCCGATTGAATCATTGGCTGAAGAAGCCGCCCGGGAGCCGGCCATGGCCGTGGGCGCCTATCTGTTCGAGCCGGACGAGCACGAGTTGCTCGAAACCCTGCTGCCCAAACATTTTCAGGTCCAGGCGTTTCGCGTGTTGTTGGAATCCGCGGCTGCCGAGCAGGCCGCGCGGATGACCGCGATGGACGGGGCGACCCGGAACGCGGGAGAACTGATTCAGAAAGTCACGTTGTTTTACAATAAAACCCGGCAGGCCGCGATTACGAAAGAATTGATGGACATCGTCGGCGGAGCAGAGGCGTTGAAGTGACCGCGAGAGGGTCAGGATAACAAACGGTCAGCTTGCAGAAAGGGAGTCATCAGGTGAGTACCGAAACAGGAAAAGTCATTCAGGTCATCGGGCCCGTGGTGGACGTGGAATTTCCCCCAGGGCATCTGCCGAATATTTTTAACGCGCTCAAGATCGCACGCGACGGCGAGGGCCAAGCCGGTGGCGCGGAATTGACCATGGAAGTGGCCCAGCACTTGGGAGAAAACCGAGCGCGTGCCGTGGCGATGTCCTCCACGGACGGATTGGTGCGAGGCCTGGAAGTCCGGGATACTGGTGGTCCCATCTCGGTGCCCGTGGGCCGTGAGACGCTGGGTCGGGTCGTCAACGTGTTGGGTGATCCGGTCGATGGGTTTGGTCCGGTTTCCGCCCGAAAAACGTATTCCATTCATCGGTCGGCCCCACCCCTCGAAGAGCAGGAAACCAAGACGGAAGTGCTGGAAACCGGCATTAAAGTGGTTGACCTGCTGGAGCCCTATGCCAAAGGCGGAAAAGTGGGTCTGTTCGGTGGCGCCGGCGTGGGCAAAACCGTGATTATCATGGAGCTGATCAACAACATCGCCCTGCATCACGGAGGCTTTTCCGTGTTTGCGGGCGTCGGTGAGCGAACGCGTGAAGGGAATGACCTGTGGCATGAAATGCAGGAGTCCAAAGTCATCGATCCCAGCGACTACACCAAGTCGAAAGCGGCGTTGGTGTATGGACAGATGAACGAACCGCCGGGCGCAAGGCTTCGGGTCGGGCTCACCGGGCTGACCATTGCCGAATATTTTCGGGATGAAGAAAACCAGGACGTACTCCTGTTTATCGACAACATTTTCCGGTTCACGCAAGCCGGCTCGGAAGTGTCGGCCTTATTGGGCCGCATGCCGTCGGCCGTGGGGTATCAGCCGACCCTGGGGACGGAGATGGGGGTGCTGCAAGAGCGGATTACCTCGACCAAGAAAGGGTCGATTACCTCGGTCCAGGCGATCTACGTACCGGCCGACGATCTCACGGACCCTGCGCCCGCCACCACGTTCGCCCACCTCGATGCCACGACCGTGTTGTCCCGGCAATTGGCGGAGCTGGGTATTTACCCGGCGGTCGACCCGCTCGATTCCACGTCGAGGATTCTGGATCCCCACGTCCTCGGGGAAGAGCACTACAACGTCGTACAACAGGTCCAAGGGACCTTGCAGCGGTATAAGGACTTGCAGGACATCATTGCCATTCTCGGGATGGACGAGTTGTCCGAAGAGGACAAACAGATCGTCGCGCGCGCGCGCAAGCTGCAACGCTTCCTCTCCCAGCCGTTCCACGTGGCCGAAGCCTTCACGGGCACGCCGGGGAAATACGTGAAACTCAAGGACACGGTCCGGAGTTTCAAGGAAATCGTCGACGGCAAGCATGACGATTTGCCGGAGCAGGCGTTTTACATGGTCGGGGTGATAGAAGAAGCCATCGAGAAGGCGGAGAAGCTGGGACACAAACGATAATGGCGGCCACAGACAAAACCGTCCCCTCAGGCAAACTCCTGTTGGAAGTGGTGACACCGGACAAGCTCCTGGTGAGTGAATACGTGGATCAAATCTCTGCACCAGGAACCGAAGGCGACTTCGGCGTATTGCCGGGCCATTGTCATTTTCTGACGACGCTTCGAATCGGCGAACTGCACTATCGGATCGGGGAAGCGGAGCATTACATGTCGGTGTTGTGGGGATTCGCCGACGTGACGCCCCACAAGGTCACCATCCTTGCAGAGATCGCCGAGAAGGCGGAAGATATCGACGTCGAACGAGCCCAATCCGCGGTGGCCCAGGCCGAAGAACGTCTCGAGCGCGGCGGACTCCCGTCGGAAGTCGAAGAGGCCAGGGTGAGTTTGGAAAAGGCGCGACTTCGACAGAAAGTGGCCGAGCGGCTCCAGAAGCAAGGGCACGCGTAACCCAACCTTCCCGTATGCGTCCATGCCGCATGTTGAAACGCGGACGGAGATTGTCGTTTCACTTGGCGAAGGTCCCAAACGCCTGGACCATTTTCTGGCCAACCGCGACCCTGATTTCTCTCGGACGACCCTCCAGCGATTGATCCTCGACGGTCACGTCACCGTCGACGGTCAGGTCACCAAGCCCAGTCACAAAATCAAACCCGGCGACGTCATCGTGCTCAGGGTTCCCAGGGCCGAGCCTCTCACAATCACGCCCGAACCCATTCCCCTTGAAATTCTCTATGAAGATGACGCACTGTTGGTCTTGAATAAACAGGCCGGCCTGGTGGTCCATCCGGCTCCCGGCAATTGGTCAGGCACCCTGGTCAATGCCCTGTTGCACCATTTCAAAACCGAAACGGGGTCGTTCTCCGGCATTGGAGGCAAGGAACGACCGGGGATGGTACACCGGTTGGACAAGAACACCACGGGCGTCATGGTCGTGGCCAAACAGGATCAGGCCCATGCATCCCTCGTCAGCCAGTTTAAGCGGCACACCATTAACAGGGTCTATGAGGCGTTGATCTGGGGTGTCCCGAAAAAATCCCAAGGGATCATAGAGGTCGCAATCGGGCGGGACACCAGGGACCGGAAAAAATTTTCCGCGCGCACGGCCCGACCCAAGGCTTCCGCAACGAAATACCGCGTGACGGAACGGTTTGCAAAGCTGGCGGCTCACGTGGAGCTCTTCCCTCAAACCGGCCGGACCCATCAACTGCGCGTGCATTTGTCCGCGATCGGGTGTCCAATCCTGGGGGATCCGACATATGGGGGAAAGAAGGTAGGCGCAATCGATAATGTGGTCATTCCTCGCGTCATGCTGCATGCGAAAGTGCTCGGCTTTCTCCATCCGATCTCGCAACAGGCCATGAATTTTATCGTCCCCCTGCCTGCTGATATGGCTGCGGTTGCGAACCAATTACGAGCAAGACGGGAGAACGAGACAACGAACGTGGAAGAGGGAAGAGGACGATGACCGCGAAAAAAGAAATGGACACAGCACAAGTGCTGGATGCCTTCGGAGAATTAATCGCGGCGGTGGCTGCGTTGGCCGTAAAAGTACCGGCCAAGTCGTTCATGGCGCTTCCCGGAGGGATCCGCCCCACCGAAGAAGCTATCGATAAATATGAAACAGTCGTCTACCGGTTTCGGAATCTAGCGGGACCGACGTATCGGGTCCTCTACGGATTTTTCGTGGATTCGCTCGAGGCCTTTGAGGCCGGGCGGATCTTTGATGCCGTGCCGCCTCTGCTCCAGGGGATTGAGCGGTTGGTGGATCTGCACAAAGAAGAAAAAATCCGGTTTCATTCCGCGGAGCAGGACCGCATTCGCGAGTTTCAACAACGCCTGGAAAAGATTCTTCCGGAAGCCAGCAAGCCGGAAGTGGACCTGCCCCCTCCGGAAACCTACTGACTCGCTCCTTGAAGGATCGTCTCCAAATCAGAACCCTCTCCCCAACGAGGGAGAGGGCAGGGTGAGGGGGGTTCCTTTCCTGCCCCTCCTTTGTAGCGTAGCGTAACCCGACAGCGGGACTATCGGGTTTGATTCGGCAAACGTCGTTCGTGTCGTCCGGGTTGACAGACCATTGAAAATAGGTGAAAAAGACGGTCGGACGCGCTCGTAGCTCAATGGATAGAGCATCAGACTTCGGATTTAGATTTTTCTTTAAACTATCACACAAGGTGCTATATAATAGAAATATGATCCAAAGCCGAGAAAACCAAAAATTTGAGGATTTTCAAGAACAAATGGTTTGTACGCTTTGCCCAGCAAAACGGGATCGAAGACACGGTCTTGTGCGATGCGATTGCCAACGCCGAGAAAGGATTGATTGACGCCGACCTTGGGGGCGGAGTAATCAAACAGCGAATCGCCCGCCCGAACGAGGGCAGGTCCGGCGGGTTCAGAGCGATTGTGCTGTTCCGTTACGAGGACAAGGCTTTCTTCGTTTACGGCTTTTCAAAGGGTGCGCGCAGCAACATTCGGAAGGATGAATTGAAGGGCTTTAAGGAACTGGCGGATGTGATGCTTGGCTATGATAAGGCCGCTCTTTCCAGGGCGTTGAAGAGCGGTGCAATAGTAGAGGCGAAATGTCATGAGCAAGACGTATCGTAGTGATGCTCTCGGGGTGATCCATGAGACCGCGTCCGACCTTCATGAAGCGGGTCTCATGGACAAGCGGACACTCCGCAAGTTCGATGAACTTTGCCTCACGCCGGTGTGCCCGATGCAGCCGGATGAAATTCGTGCGCTCCGGGAACGCGAGCGCGTGAGCCAGGCCGTGTTCGCTCTGCATCTGAATGTTTCGACAGGCCTTATCAGCCAGTGGGAGCGAGGAGAAAAGCATCCTGCCGGTGCCTCGCTCAAACTTTTAACGCTGGTTCAGAAGAAGGGCTTGGAGGCGATTGCTTGAAAAAGACAGTCGGACGCGCCCGTAGCTCAATGGATAGAGCATCAGACTTCGGATCTGAGGGTTGGGGGTTCGACTCCCTCCGGGCGCGCCACCCTATCCGACAGCTTAGGTCAAGATCGAGTGCTGGGATCGGGCCCTGAGGAACCGTCTCCTGCCGGTAAACTCCTGCCCTTTGAACTGGGCGATTGAGAATCGGCTTACAAATCAACTCGATACTCATTGAAGAGGCAGCAAAGTATTTGGTAAATTCTTTCCAGTAAGGTAAGAATTCCCTTCCAAACGCAAAGTCCTATATGGCATCACAGCCAACAGACCCTTCTTATTCCCGCCCCCCAGTTCGAGAAGCCCTCATTGACATTCAAATAGATGAGCTTTCCGAGGAGTTGCTTCCAAAACTGAAAGAATGCGGCACTGAGTTCGGATCCCTCTACCCTGAGATAAGAACTCAGTATCGAGGCAAGATTTCTATGAAGTTTTCCAACGCTGACATGACATCGGAACAAAATAAACAACTTCTTGGCTATATCTTCCAGTCCTCAGATGAGAACAGATGGGTTCAAATGAGACTTGATGGTTTTACTTTCAATCTCCTAAAGCCAGACCCTATGGCAGCATGGCCTGGATGGCAGGTTCTACGGGATGAAGCTCGAAGGGCATGGGATAAATACGTGATGGTAACGAATACGGTGGAGCTCAAACGTTTTGCAGTTCGGTACATCAATCAGATAGTGATTCCTGCAGGTGAAATAAAACTCCTTGATTATTTTACTGAACCACCGAGAATTCCCGAAGGACTTCCTCAGGCTTTAAAACATTTTTTTAGTCGTATAGAAGTTGTTAATCCTGACCCCGAAGCCACTATTATTATTACCCAAGCTCCGGCACCTCAACCGTACCAAAGTCAACCAACTTTCACCCTTGATATTGATGTCATAAGAGAACAACGTATGCTACTAGACAGCTTTGATTTGTGGAGTACCCTTGATCGCTTCCGTGAGTTGAAGAATACTGTCTTTGAGGCAAGTTTACATCCAAAAGCCAAAAAACTTTTTGGACTGGAGGAAATTTGAATGAATTCTGCAACGCTAGAAATAGCACCTGCTTCTAACACCCTAGAAAAAGGTGTCGGTGAGGATTCAAACCAGTTGAGGGAAACGGAGAAAGAAGTGTCTCTTCATGCCACCCAACCGATCACATCAGGTGGTTGGAAACGGTTGCTTGTGAGCGAGGCTTTTGAAATTTATATAGAATGTTCGGAGCCTGGTTGGGATGGTTACGATGCCGCGCCACTTTCCGAAGATTCTGTTTTACATGCAAGGAATTTTATCGAACTGATTCCGGTCTGGGCACCTCAGCCTGATCTTGTACCCTCTCCGGAAGGAGGGCTCTCTTTTGAATGGCGTTCGCGTCCGAATAGAATTTTGTCGGTCACTGCGGAAAACAGAGTCTTGATCTATGCGGCAGCGTTGGGTCCCCAACATGTGCATTATGGCAGAGTTTCTTTGGAAGAATATCGAGAAAAACTTCCACCTCACATAACTGAAATATTATCTGAGTATTTTTGAAATGAACGAGCTTTTGCCTTCTGATGTCAGTCCTGATGAACGGATTACCCGGTATATTTTGAATAAGAGATACATCAAGTCTGACAAGAGGGAAATAAAGGTCGATGCGTTTCTGCCAACCAACCCTAAACCGGAACAGCCGGAGCGACAAACTTCCGTTTACCGGACCACAAATTGTGAAGAAACTGAAATCTGGTCAGTTGGCGATCACTATGTCGCAAATCCTGAGAAAAATCGTTTGGTCCTTGCAAGAGGTGATCTCTTCGCACAAACGGTGTACAGCCAGGATTTACGTATAGTGCCACATCCTTCGCCCCATCCTCGTCACGCCAATATTGTCAATTGGCCAAATGAAGAGAGCAGCGAACATCGAAGAGCGAAAGCCTTATTGTTAGCGCAAGCATCGAGGCTTATTGTTAGACATTTGGCGTAAAACACTCATCTTAGAGATGAGTGTCAGTTAATTCATTTTCATATCTTGGAGCCATACATCAAGGAGGCAAGCGTCTGAGGGTTGGGGGTTCGACTCCCTCCGGGCGCGCCACGTTTGGGGGGCAGCGGGAAACCGTGGATGCTGCCCTTCGCAAAGAAAGACGACATGAGTGACCTGCTGATATGGCTGCCGATCGTGCTGTCCGGCTTGGGCATTGTCCTGCTGGGCGTCGTCATCTTTACAATATCAACAATGCGCGGCGAAGCGGTGACAAGCATACGCGAAGAAATTCGCGCAAGCAGAGAAGAGTCAATGCAAAGCGCGCGCAGTCTTCGTGAAGAACTCGCCGCTACCCAGAAAGATGCAAATGTCACCGTTATTCAGGCCATCGGCGAAATGACCAAGTCGCAGAGAGAAAGTCTTGCCGCAATCGAGCAAAGGCTCATGGGGCTGAGTGATACGAATGAAGCAAGACTCGGAGGACTTCGGGACACGCTGGACTCGAAAATGAAAGCGCTGCAGGAAAGTAATGACCGGAAACTGGACCAGATGCGGCAAACGGTGGATGAAAAATTGCAGAGCACACTGGAGAAACGCTTGGGTGAATCGTTTCAAATCGTCAGCGAGCGGTTGGAAGCGGTGCAACGCGGCCTCGGTGAAATGCAAAATCTTGCGACCGGCGTGGGTGATCTCAAACGTGTCCTGACGAACGTCAAGGCGCGGGGGACCTGGGGGGAAGTCCAACTGGGCGCTATTTTGGAACAACTGCTGACCCCCGACCAATATGAGAAGAACGTCAAGGTCCGCCCCTCATCGGGTGAAGTCGTCGAATTTGCCATCCGTCTTCCCGGGTCAGGCAGTGAGGCAAACACGAACGTCTGGTTGCCCATTGATGCAAAATTTCCGCAGGAAGACTATCAACGTCTCGTCCAAGCCAGTGAAGCCACTGATGCGAATGCCGTCGAGCAATCGCTGAAAGCTCTGACCCGGGCGATCGAGAATTCAGCACGGGGCATATCGGAAAAATATATCGAGCCACCGGCAACGACTGACTTTGCCATCCTGTTTTTACCCACTGAAGGCCTGTATGCGGAAGCGCTCAGGCAGCCGGGTTTGCTTGAAAGGCTGCAAGACGCCTATCGGGTCGTCGTCGCCGGCCCGACAACCTTATCCGCCATCTTGAACAGTTTGCGCATGGGCTTCCGGACATTGGCCATAGAAAAACGATCCAGCGAAGTCTGGCAGGTCCTTGCAGCGGTCAAGACGGAATTCGGTAAATTCGGCGAGGTTTTGGACAAGGTCAAAAAACAATTGGAAACGGCTTCCGGCACCATTGACCAAACCGGCGTCCGCACGAGAGCCATGGAGAAAAAACTCCGTGAAGTCGAAGCCTTGCCCGAGTCAGAATCCAGCCAACTTTTGGAACTGGAGTGAGAAGGCGCGTTGCGTCTTGGGGTTTATGCCAAAGCTGTTGCTGAAAATGGAAGAAACAGCGTGTACTAACGAAGAGAATTCAGAGGCACTGGAACCGGAGTGGCTTTGAAATTGATAACGTTCTGGATGGGTCATGCTTTTGTTTGAGGGGCTTCATTGGCATACCCTACGGCATTGCAAGATGTTGATGGGCTGTCTGTTCTCTCGATGACGAGAAGGGCCTCATAGTCATTTGGTAAATGCTCAAGCTCATTCCACCAGTAAGGTGGAGAAGAAGGCGTTCGGGGATTCCATTTCCGTTCATCGGAGCGAGAAAGCGGGCTGAATCCGGTTTTTATTCGCAACGTTTTTTCCTGAATGGCACATCCACGGAGATCAAAACAGTGTTGTCGGATTTCGCGGAGCATGTGAAGCACCGCGGCCGGTGGGTTGCAATTTCCGATATACAAGGTTCCGGGTATGGCTCTGGTCACCACCAAAGCCGCAATAGGATTCGGGGTCGCACAACCGATTTTGGATGATCCCTTGGTGGCCAGGCGAAACTTGTGGAGCAAGGCAGTCGCAATGCCTTGTTTCCGGCAAAGTGGTAAGACCGCCATTGACTCGATCCAGGCGATTCTTCCGCTCAGGGAAGGGATCTCTTTGCCAAATAAATACCCGATTCCTGATTGTTCATCGCCGGCGATGAAGAGAAAATCCGTCGAGGCTAACCTTTCTGCAGTGGACTTTGGGCCCAAACGGTACGGTCTTCCGTCTGGTCTATAGCCAAAACTCTCGTTAAAAATCTTGGAAACAAGCCCGGTTACGGTTTCATTTCGAGCGGCTTCCAGACCGGAAAACCTCGTAACCTTTTGAGAAATTGGCAGGATCGGGCGAGCGGATTCTCTTTCCCAAAGAGTTTGCGTTTGTCCATGGACTGAAGGAAGGGGAGGCATGTGGTCAGCAGGACAGAAGTGACTTGCAAATTTATACGTGATTGTTCCGGTCATGACAAGAAAAATCGCCCCGACAGCCACTAGCCGCCGCCTTCTTCGTGCGAGAAAAAGTCCCCCTGACGTTCTTAGCGCAGCAACGAATGCGTTTTTGCCTTGGGGTATTGCTTTATTTTTGCAAAGAAGTCGGTCTCGGTAAGACGTGTCGGCCATTCCGGTCTGACGGTAACTTCATATCGATTTTCTCCGATTTGTTTGATCGCGATCGCGTTCAAAGCTTCCAGGTTAAGAAGGTCGCGAACCAAGCCTCCCACGGGGTTTTTTAGCTTGCTGTAGGTACTCTCGGTCATTTTTCTCAACAGGTCAAATTCCATGGAATCGGCGTTCAGTAACAAGTCGAGAATCTTCAACTGCCGTTGCGCAATGAACCGTTTCCGCTTTGATTTCAGTCTGCCAAAGAGTTCGTACATAAGGTCCCGATAGAGTACCTTGGAGATGTGACGCTGAATTTGGGCAAGGACTCGCTTGCTTTGGAGGGCAATGCCCTTGAGCCCGAAAATGAGGAAAGCCGTCAGATCATGGCCGGACTGGCGGACTTCTGCTAGGGCGGCAAGATACGCATTCTTCTCATCGTAATAGTAGTTTGACATCGCAATGAAGCAGGTGTCACGAAGCCCGGCCCGTTGGAGCATAAGGGCTTCCAGGGCTCGGGCGGTCCGGCCGTTTCCATCAAGGAAGGGGTGCATAGCCGCCAGATGATAGTGGGCCGCTAATGCTTGAATGATCGGGTCCTGGTCCTGATACTCTCTTTGAATGGCCTCGCTGAATTGTCGAAAGGCTGATACGCACTCTGCACCTCCTTCGGCGCCTCGATGCCTGGGCATCCCAAAGTTAACGTTCTGATTTTCCTTCCTTAATTGCCCGGGCGGACAATGATCATCGTCCGCACCCGTCACAATAGTCCGGTGAATATGAGAAATCAGATCTGCGTTGATGGGTCGGTCCTGGGGAAGTGCGGCAATCCAGCGATAGGTCTGGACGACGGCATGGGCCTGTCTCTGGGAGCGCGTGAGCAGTTGGGCAGGGTTTTCCTGGAAGGCCAGCTCGAATTCCTGCTCTGTAAATTCGGCCCCTTCAATCCGTGAGGTCCCGGCGACTTCGCGCTTTAATTCAACGTCTTGTAGTGCCTCCACCCAACGACGTTGATAGGGGACTGTTTGCAGGGAAAGGATCGCGGCCTTCGCTTCCACATAGATCCCTGTCAGGTCCCGGCTATCCTTATCAAATTGAAACCAGTTTCTTGGCGTTTCATATTTAATCATAGATCTATTATATTCTCATGTCATTTCCATTTCAATTTTTAAAACATTTTTCATAATTATTTGTTTTTAAAATAAAATATACTATTTTAATCAAACAAAAAATCAACTCATTTCTAGCTTGTTTATCATATATTCAGAAATAGGATGACAGAACATTTCCTATGAACCTCTGAAAAGGCGGTCAGATACGCCCGGGGGACAGAGTATAAGCTTCCGCTCTGAGGGTTGGGTTCCCTCAGAGCGAGCCATGAAGTAAAGAGCATTCTATGCTTCTGAAAGGGATTGCTGCTAACATGACAAGGGAAGGGCGAAGTCCCTTGCCGAAATCAATCTTATCGAACCGGTGTGCAGGGGATTCTTAACCGGATGATTGAAAAGGAAGCGCCAATGGATCGAATAGAGAAATCCCTGGACATCAGCATTTATCCTCCCGACGTCCAGGGGATCGGAGAATTCGATGGCGGGAGGATCACCGAAATCAAGCCTCTCGGGTTTCCCGGAGAAGGTCTCACCGTTCCCCATACGGGTCCCTTGTTTTACTGGGCCTGGGCCACGGCCAAGGGTTACGGGAAAATCGGCCTCCACCCTCATCGGGCCTTTGAAATCATGAGTTATGCCCTGAAAGGAGAGATCGGCCACTACGATACCATGGGCAATCGAAGCCGGGTGAAAGCCGGAGGCGCGCAGGTGATGCAGACGGGTTCCGGCGTCTCTCATGAAGAGGAAACGGTCGGCGAGCACAACGAATTATTTCAAATCTGGTTCGAGCCCGACCTGAAGGAAACCGTCCGCCAAACCCCGACGTATGCCGAGTTTCGCCATGAAGACTTTCCCGTTGAGGTGCGTGACGGGGTGACCCTGAAACACGTCATTGGGAACGGCGCGCCGGTATCGCTCGTGGCGGAGGCGGCCATGCAGGATATTCTCATGGCATCCAGCCAGGAGTACCGGCGCGAACTTGCCGCGAATCGAACCTTGGCCATGGTGGTGATCCATGGAGAAGGAGCGTTGAGCGATGAAGCCGATTCGGAACAACATCAGCTTGCGCCAAGATATTTTGCGGTCGTCCACGCCGGGAAGAACGGCTCGGTCGCGATCCATGCGAAGGAAGCCGGTCCGCTTCGTCTCGCCATGATCGAGGTCCCGGCTGAAGTGGATTACGCATTATACAGAGAACGCCATCCAACTTATTGACAAGGCAATCCCTTCTGCTATGATGACGGCAATCACGGGAACAGGGGGAAGCAAACGTGAGTTTCGTCCTGAATACCTTTTCGTTCTTGATCTGGGGCGCGTTGGTGATGTGGATGTGCGCGGGCTTCACCATGCTCGAGTCCGGGTCCGTCCGCACCAAGAACGCGTCCGTCATCTGTCTGAAAAACATCGGCCTGTACGCGATTGCGGGCCTCGCCTATTACGCGGTCGGCTACAACCTGATGTACGTGGACGTCGCGTCCTGGATTGGTTCCTTCAAATTCCTCTACGGTCCTTCCGCTGCGGAAATCGCCCTGCTCAAGGGTGATGCGTCAGCAGCACAAGCGGTTGCCGAGAACGGCTACGCCGTCATGTCGGACTGGTTTTTCCAGATGGTGTTCGTGGCGACCACGGCCTCCATCGTGTCGGGTACGCTGGCCGAACGGGTGAAACTCTGGTCGTTCTTCCTGTTTACATTGCTGCTCACCGCGTTCATCTATCCCATCGTCGGCGCTTGGACGTGGGGTGGCGGCTGGCTCAATCAGATGGGGTTCAAGGACTTTGCCGGTTCGACCATCGTGCATTCCACCGGCGGGTGGGCGGCCTTGGCCGGAGCCATTGTCGTCGGGCCGAGACTCAGAAAGTTCCGGCCGGACGGCACCGTCAAGTCCACGCCTCCATCGAATGTCCCCACGGTGACCCTCGGGGTGTTCATTCTCTGGCTGGGCTGGTTCGGGTTCAACGGAGGCTCGCAACTGGCGCTGGCGGGGGTGAGCGATGCCCTGGCCATCAGCATCATCCTGGTGAATACGAATCTGGCGGCAGCGGCAGGAGTGATGGCGGCGATCTCCGTGTCCAAACCCATTTTGGGCCGCTATGATCTGTTTGCCGGCCTCAACGGGGCGATTGCCGGGTTGGTCTCGATTACCGCGGGACCGGATATTGTGGAACATCACTGGGCGATTCTCATCGGGGCCGTGGGCGGGGTCCTATGTACCGCGGGGATCAGGCTGCTGGAAATCGTCAAGGTTGACGACGTCGTCGGAGCGGTGCCGGCCCACCTCGTGGCCGGGATCTGGGGGACCATGGCCGTGTGTATTGCGGCCGGTGGCGACATGGGAGTCCAACTCCTGGGGGTAGCGGCGGTTGGCGCGTTTGTGTTTGTCACCTCATGGGTTCTGTGGCTGGTTATCGACATGACCATCAGGGCGCGGGTCTCGCCGCAGGTGGAGGAACTCGGCCAGGATGTCGCGGAACTGGGCATCGAGGCGTATCCCGAATTTCTGGTGATACCCGATCCCGACGATCTCGATGAACTCAAGCCAAAGAAAGAGAAGCCTCTCTGGGAGAAATGAGAGCGCTCGTTCTCCATTCGGATGACCCGGAGATAAGGCCAGATCCCTCCTGTCTTCTCTACGGAAATATCCTCTCGGCTCGGACTACCCCTTTTAGAACATCTCACCGCTGCTTCTATCGACAGCCAAAGTTGCCTGACAGGGCCTGATCCGGTAAGCCATGGTCCGACGCATGCAGGTCAGGCCGTCTGCCATGATGCCTGTGCTCAGGGAGAAGAGGAGCAAAGGTGAGTTTCGTCCTTAACACCTATTCGTTCTTAATCTGGGGAATACTGGTGATGTGGATGTGTGCCGGCTTCACCATGCTCGAGTCCGGGTCCGTGCGCACCAAGAACACGTCCGTCGTCTGCCTGAAAAACATCGGCCTGTATTCGATTGCCGGCCTCACCTACTATGCTATCGGATATAACCTGATGTACGTGGACGTCGGGTCGTGGATTGGTTCCTTCAAATTCCTCTACGGTCCTTCCGCTGCGGAAATCGCCCTGCTCAAGGGTGATGCGTCAGCAGCACAAGCGGTCGCCGGAACCGGTCATGCCGTCATGTCGAATTGGTTCTTTCAGATGGTGTTCGTGGCCGGCGCGGCCTCCATCGTGTCGGGCACGTTGGGCGAACGGGTCAAACTCTGGTCGTTCTTCCTGTTTACGTCGATCTTCACCGCGTTCATCTATCCCATGGTCGGCGCGTGGACGTGGGGTGGTGGCTGGCTCAATCACATGGGGTTCAAGGACTTTGCCGGTTCGACCATCGTGCATTCGACCGGCGGGTGGGCGGCCTTGGCCGGAGCCATTGTCGTCGGGCCGAGACTCAGAAAGTTCCGGCCGGACGGCACCGTCAAGTCCACGCCTCCATCGAATGTCCCTGCGGTGACCCTCGGGGTGTTCATCCTCTGGCTGGGCTGGTTCGGGTTCAACGGGGGCTCGCAACTGGCGCTGGCGGGGGTGAGCGATGCCCTGGCCATGAGCATCGTCCTGGTGAATACGAATCTGGCGGCAGCGGCAGGGGTGATGGCGGCGATCTCCGTATCCAAACCCATTTTGGGCCGCTACGATCTGTTTGCCGCGCTCAACGGGGCGATTGCCGGGCTGGTGTCGATTACCGCGGGACCTGACATGGTCGAGCATCACTGGGCGATCCTCATCGGGGCCATGGGCGGGGTGCTGAGTACGGCCGGGATCAAGCTGCTGGAAGCCGTGAAAATCGACGACGGCGTCGGGGCGATTCCGGCCCACCTCATCGGGGGGATGTGGGGCACGCTCGCCGTGTGTATCGCGGCCGGCGGCAATCTGGGCGTGCAACTCCTGGGGCTCCTGACGATCGGGGCGTTTGTGTTTGGCACGTCATGGGTCCTGTGGCTGGTCATCGACAAAACCATCAAGGCGCGGGTTTCGCACGATGTGGAGGTGCTCGGTAAAGACGTGGTGGAGTTGGGCATCGAGGCGTATCCCGAATTCCGGGTGATTCCCGATTCTGACGATCTCGATGAGCTCAAGCCCAGGATATAGGGGCATCCCCCTGTTTCCGGATCGGGGCCCTCAAATACGTCATGGCCGCGATCATCATTATCCCCGGGGTGGCCCTGGCTGGAATGTTACTCGACAACCCTCTGAAGGACCCCGACCAGAGTTATATCGTCCTGATCGATACCCTCCTCCCTCCGGGCTTGAGGGGCATCATACTTGTGGGGTTGTTTGCCTCGCTCATGAGTTCCGTGGATTCCATGTTCAATTCGCTGGCGACCTTGTGGTCGATCGACGTGTACAAGCGGCATCTCAATCCGGCAGCCGGCGAAGCCGGTGAATGCTTGGTTGGCGGGAGCCGGTTCGTCCATGCACTCGATCGCTCCGCCAACGGATTCAGAGCTACAGTCCCGGATGGGCTCAGCGACGGCCTTGCGAGTACGGGTCTCAGCTTGATACTCTTGCATGGTGTGCCGTTCCGCAAGCCGCGGCTGTGCCCGTTCTACCCAAAGCCATTGTTGGATGGCACGCTGTCCGATGAACCGAGACGACCCCAGATAAAGGAAATAAAGGAACGAATGATGAAACTGGAAAGACGCAAGGGAAACCGCCCGGTTACCGGGTCGGTCCTTCCGCATTTGCAACTCAGCGATCAAAGCCCGAAAGACGTTCACGACCACATGTCATATTGGGCCCTGGTCGCGTTACCTGCGGCAACCCCCGAGGTGAGGGAAGAACCAACACATATCTCAGTTCCGTCGACAAGAGCCTTGTGGCTCAACGAAAGCGTGGACGCAAACCCTGCTGGATTCATGCCGCCTCCCGGCAGCCGGGAGTTTGCCCATCTGCACGCGGACGGAAGTTGGCACTTCCTTGTTGATGAAACGCTGGTCTCAGAGATTCTCGACAAAGGATGGGGCGAACGTCACCCCTGGTACGATCGTGGTGTGCTTGAAGTCATGGTTTACGCACCGAGAGACCTTGAAGAGGCAGAAACTGTGAAGGCGGTCGTGCTGGAGTCTATTCGCTACGCTTCAAAGGGCGTGGTCATCCCATTTTCGAAGCAGCCTGAAAAAGAGGTGGAGAAGCTATGAAGATCAACGCTGATAGGGGGCTTCCGGCAACATTTGGTCAGGAGATTAGTTAGCAAGTGCTTGGAAAGTAGAACACGCCACCATCAGAACGGGCTTGTTCACGTGTTCCTGTACTAAATACACCCTCTCCCCCATCTGTCATTGGTATGAAAATGACCTCCTTTTGTCATTCCTGTATGTGTTCAGCAATTCGTTGACAGATAAAGCCTCCCGATTGCTTTTTCTGTCATCCTTGCCCCCTTGCTGTCATTCCCGCGAAAGCGGGAATCCAGGGTCTTTCTCCTCGCAACCGTAGAAAAAACAACGACACTGGATCCTCGATTACAAATAGCCTGTCCCCGACGTTCTTAATCGGGGATCGAGGATGACAGAAGGAACCGGCGAAAATTGTCAACGAATGAGTGAACATTTACAATTCCCGACGCTTGTCCCCGACTCGATCGGGGATCCAGACAATCTATAAAGGAATCCAGGGTCTTTGTTTTGTCTTTCGCCTTTGCTTTTCTCCCTCTCCATGTGGGAGAGGGTTGGGGTGAGGGGATGACCCCCTACCTGGTCTCGCCCCGACCGTCCCATAGGAACTGAACGAATCCATCCATTGTGAGAAAAACGGTTTTTCGGTATAACGTCCGACAGGAGGACAGCCACAGGGGGTTGTCCCTACTCCCATGGTGAAAGGAGCGACGATGGGACACCGACTCGGCGTATTCATGCTGGTTCTGCTTCTCCCCTCCCTGTGTCTTGCCGAAATTCAAACCAAGACGATTCCCTATCAACACGGCGGCGTGCAACTCGAAGGATTTTTGGCATGGGATGATGCCCGAACGGGGAAGCGACCGGGTGTCCTGGTGGTGCATGAATGGTGGGGATTGAATGAGTACGCCCGTGACCGGGCCCGGCAACTCGCAGCACTCGGATATGTGGCCTTTGCCGTGGATATGTATGGAAAAGGCCAGGTCACCACCCACCCGGATCAGGCAGCCACCTGGATGAAACAGGTCCAGGCCGACGTGAAGCAATGGCAGGCTCGAGCCCTCGAAGGCTTGGCCGTGCTGCGGAGTCAGGATGTGGTCGATCCGCAGCACCTTGCGGCGATCGGCTACTGCTTCGGCGGCGCCACGGTGCTTCAATTAGCCTATAGCGGGGCCGACGTGAAGGGCGTGGTGAGTTTTCACGGCGCACTACCGTTGCCTTCCCAAGCCCAAGGCCCCAAGGCGAAAATCCTCATTGCCCACGGCAATGCCGATCCGTTTCTCAA
Source organism: Nitrospirales bacterium (assembly GCA_012270585.1). Lineage (GTDB taxonomy): Bacteria > Nitrospirota > Nitrospiria > Nitrospirales > UBA8639 > Bin75. Next base: position 20,252 of record JAAXIB010000079.1, on the reverse strand, counting down.
CGAGGAGCACGTTCGCAAATTCCGACATGCATTGGATGCCGCGAACCTCGATTGGCACATGGTGGTGTACGCCGGAGCGCGGCACAGTTTCACCAACCCCGGTGCTGATGCCCATGGCATAGACGCCTTGAAATACGATCGCCAAGCCGATGTACGGTCCTGGAAACACATGCAACTCTTTTTTAATGAAATCTTTCAGGGCTCCTGATTTCCCTCCCCTTTCCCTCCCTATTTCCCATGGATTTGTTCGACATCCTCGCCATCGTCCTCACGCTGACTGCCGGATTCTCGTATCTCAACTACCGGTTCATTCGTTTGCCCGTCACCATCGGCGTGATGGTGATCGCCCTGGTCGGTTCTCTCCTGCTGCACGGCATCGATCTGTTGGAGTTTCACGTGGAGGCCCAGGCAACCGGGTGGCTTGAATCCATCGACTTCAATAAAACGCTGCTTCACGGCATGTTGAGTTTTTTACTCTTTGCCGGAGCCTTGCACGTGAATCTCAACGACCTGTTCAACCAGAAATGGGCCATTGGATCCTTAGCCACCATCGGCATCCTGCTGTCCACTTTTTTGGTGGGCACCTTCACCTGGTGGGTGCTGGACCTCATCGGCATTCCGCTTTCCTACCTCACCTGTCTGGTGTTCGGGGCCCTGATTTCACCGACCGATCCTATTGCGGTCCTGAGTATCCTGAAAAACGCCAACGCCCCCAAAAGCCTGGAAGTGAAGATTACGGGAGAATCGCTCTTTAACGACGGCGTGGGGGTCGTGGTCTTCTTGGTCCTAGTCGAAGTGGCGGCCGGGACACATGAGCCCACCGTTGGCTACGTCGCCGGGTTGTTTGCGCAAGAAGCCGTGGGTGGGATCGTCTTCGGACTGGGGCTGGGCTATCTGGCCTATTGGCTTTTGAAAAGTATTGACCAGTATCAGATCGAAGTCCTGATCACCCTGGCCCTCGTCACCGGCGGCTATGCCCTGGCGGGCGCGTTGCACCTCTCGGGTCCCATCGCCGTGGTGGTGGCCGGCTTGATGGTCGGCAATCAAGGTCGCGTGCTGGCGATGTCGGAAAAAACCCGCGAACACCTGGACACGTTCTGGGAGCTGATCGACGAGATTCTGAATGCGGTCCTGTTCGTGCTGATCGGTCTGGAAGTGCTCGTCCTCACGTTTACCCGAGACTATCTCCTCGCGAGCACGTTGATGATTCCGCTCATTCTCCTGTCCCGCCTGCTGGCGATCGGGGTGCCGATCGCGCTGCTGAGTCGCGTGCGCTCATTTACGCCAGGCGCGGTATGGCTGATGACGTGGGGCGGGTTGCGGGGCGGCATCAGCGTGGCCCTGGCCCTGTCATTGCCGCCCGGACCGGACCGCGACGTGATCCTGGCCATGACCTACGTCGTGGTGGTGTTCTCCATCGTGGTCCAAGGCCTGACCATGGAAAAACTGGTGAAATACCTGATCCCGAGTTGATGGCAAGGGAAAGGTCTCTTACAAAAAACGGCACCGGCAGCCAAGGGTGATAGAATGGCCGAAAGCATGAGAAGATCATGGTCGTGAATGACGATTTTAGAAAAAATTTTGAAGAACTAACCGGGTTTCCTCCGTTCGAGTGGCAGAAACGTCTTTACCGTGACTTTCGCAACGGGGATATTCCTTCCATGCTCGATGTTGCGACGGGTCTTGGCAAAACCTCGGTGATAACGATCTGGTATCTGGCCCTGAAGGCCGGGGCCGTAGTACCTCGGCGTTTGGTCTATGTGGTTGACAGGCGGGCAGTGGTCGATCAAGCAACGACGGTCGCTGACGAAATTAAGGAGAGATCAAGAGACGACACGCTCCGGGTGAGTACGCTACGCGGCCAGCATGTGGACAACCGGGAATGGCTGGCTGACCCAGCCGCTCCGGTCATCGTTGTCGGCACTGTAGATATGATCGGTTCGCGGCTTTTGTTCTCGGGTTATGGAGTATCTCGCAAGATGCGGCCCTATCACGCGGGCTTGCTTGGTGCGGATACGCTTATTGTGCTTGACGAAGCGCATTTGGTTCCACCGTGCGAGAAACTTCTCGAAGCGATTGCAAACGGGACCGAAGCATTCGGCCCGTGTGAGTACAAAGACCGGGAGATCATACCGCCATTCAAGCTGCTCTCGCTGTCAGCTACGGGGCGCGAAGATAGCTCAGATAGATTGAACGAAAAAAAGGTCTTTCGGCTTCTGCCTGAAGATCAAACAAACGGGGTTGTCAGGAAGCGTCTTGAAGCACGTAAACGGCTTACTATTCAGGTGCTCGATGATGCACCAGATCTGGTACCGAAGCTTGTCGAACAGGCGTGGAATCTTAGCAATAAGCAGGGACCGGCTCGCGTACTGATCTATTGCGACCGCCGAGAAGACGCCCTGAAGGTGAAAAACAAAATCAATGAGAAAAGCAAGAACCAGAGAATGGAAGCTGTTTCTCAACTCTTGGTTGGCGGGCGGCGCGTGTATGAGCGAGAAGCACTCTCTGATTGGTTAAAGCGGCACGGTTTTCTAGGTGACGCCGAGGCGTTGCCTGAGCAGCCTACTTTTCTGATTGCAACCTCTGCGGGCGAAGTGGGCGTTGATCTCGATGCCGATCACATGGTCTGTGATTTGGTCGAGTGGGAACGCATGGTGCAGCGGCTTGGCCGTGTGAATCGACGCGGTAATGGAAACGCTTGCGTCGAGGTTATCGCCGCGCCACGAACAAACAAACCTGGTGAGGAGCAAAAGTCGAGGGAATGGCAAAAGGAGTGGAAAGAACTATTGGCCCGTCTCCGCAAACCGTTGGACAGCCTGCGTCGTGTCGGCGCACAAGACGAACGGGACGCAAGCCCTGGCGCGATCCTGGAACTCAAAGAACGTGCAGAAAGCTGTTCGGAGCTGCGAGAAGCGATTGAAGCGGCAACAACACCGACGCCACTCCGTCCCGCGCTGACCCGTGCCCTCGTCGATGCGTGGTCGCTGACTTCGTTGGACAAGCATACGGGGCGCCCGGACGATATCCAGCCCTGGTTGCGCGGATGGGAAGAGGACCAACAGCCGCAAACCACAGTCGTCTGGCGCAAGTATCTGCCGGTATGCAGAGGTAGGACAAAGGCAACGAAAAAAGAGATCGAAGCGTTCTTTGAAGCAGCACCGCCTCATGCCAGTGAGAAGCTTGAAACCGAGACCTACAAAGTGGTGGACTGGCTTGTCAAACGCGCCCCAAAAATCTTCAATGACCAGTCTCAAGAAGGGGTTGGCGATCAATTGAGACGGGAGAAGGTCATTGCTTACATTTTGTCTCCCTCAAGGGATTTACTGTACACGATACACGGGTACAGTCTTGTGCGAGAGGACAATAAAGAACAGAAAAAATCCAAGGCAGATTTGGAGAAAAATCTAGTAGGTAGCACATTGGTTGTTGACCTGCGCTTCGGCGGCCTCTCTGAGGAAGGCATGCTTGACGAGAATGCCGACAGTTCTCCACGTACAATCGACAACGGTCAGGGATGGCTGCCTCCACAAGATGATAAGCCTGTCATTCGGTTTCGCGTGCGCTCCATCACTGGAGAAGAGAGCCTGGCATCGAACGAAGATTGGCGGGAGCGATACCGTTTCACTACTGAGCAATCGGACGAAGGAGAAGTGCGTGGTTTTCTACTCGTTGAGAAGTGGCGTCATGATGCGGAAACCGAGGACGACCGCTCCGTCGGGCGTCTGCAAGAACTGGCAGAGCATCATGCTTGGACCGAAGGCAAGGCACGCACTTTGGCTGACGTAATTGGTTTGCCGGGTGAGTATGCCGACATGCTCGCCACCGCTGCCCGATCGCATGACGAGGGTAAGCGGCATTCACTCTGGCAACGGGCAGCCAAAGTCCCACCTGACGGAAAAATCTATGCCAAGACAAACAAGTGGATGAATACCAAGCTGCTTGACGGCTACCGCCATGAGTTTGGTTCGCTTCCCTATGTCGAGAAGGATGAAGGTTTCAGAGCGTTGCCTGCTCACCTTCAGGAACTCGCTCTACATCTCGTCGTGGCGCATCACGGTTGGGCACGCCCGATCATCTCAACAAGCGGATGTGATGCGCCACCCTCCGTTTTGGAAGAGCACGCCCGTGACATCGCGCTACGTTTTGCACGACTTCAAAAGCGATGGGGGCCGTGGGGACTGGCGTGGTGGGAGGCATTGTTGCGTGCGGCAGACCAGCAAGCCTCGCGGGATAACGATGAGCGCGGGAAGCCTTAATCACGACGCTGGGAGGATGCCTGATGGCTGAATCTTCTATTCCTGTGGATCTCTTTAATCCAGGCCAAGTCTTCGCCTGTCTCGGTTTCTTGGAAGCTGCTGACATGCTATGTGGCGACGCCGAAGGTGGGTTCGATTGGAGTGATGAATTGGATGTGAGGTTTTGCTTGCGAACGGCCGGCAACGAAAATCCCTTCGAGGCGGTGTTGAAGTTTTTAGCTGGAGCGAAGATAAAAGCTGTAGCGCCTAGGAATTGGCGTCCCAAGGACGATCCTACCAAGAAGGAAGAACCGAAAAATGATAAAGACAGAAAGAGATGGGAACAGGCCAAGAGAAAGCTGAAAGAAGAGTTAAGCCAACAGGAGAAGGCCGGAGCATTTCCCAGTGCCTCGCCTGAGACAAGCTCAGCAATGCCCATTCAAATTGCTAACAGCAGCAAGCAGGTCGTGCTGGGGCACTGGGCTGACGGCTCTAGTCGCAACGACTTCAAGCTCTATTCGGGTAACCGTTCTGCTCTTGACATCTCAACCGCGATGCTCTCGGGAACCTTTGACAAGTCCAAGAAAGGGCAAAATGTCGGAACATTGAGGACGAGCGGCATTGCCCAGCTTTGGGAAAAACGGAAAAAAGATCTCATTGATCAACCTTTCGAATTAACCCCACCCATGGGTGGCAGTTTCAATTTTGACCCGAGAGGGGCGTGGACGGCGATCGACGCAGGTTATTCGCCGAACGATCAAAAGCACGAAGTCTCGGCTTCTCCGGTCGCTGAATTTCTTGCGGCTTGGGGTTTGGAGAGCGCTCGCCCCGACGAATTCGAGACACGCAAAGTCCGTTACGCGGCGTGGGGGCTCGCCCTTCCGCCCATGCTGGCCCGCGTCGCTCTTGTTGGCGGCATCGCTGTACTACCTATGAAACGATTCCGCTTTGAGCTGGACATGTCAGGTAAAAACAAAGTCGTGACTTTTGCAGAAGAGGAGACTATCCATGGCTGATTCTCTTACGCGCGAAACCATCAATGCTTGGGCCGACGATGAAAAAGGCCCCGTGGCGCTGCATCTGAAACAGAAACTTCTGCCCGTTGAAGGTGAAGGCGGTGTCATTTCCCCTCCGACCTACGCGGATATCGGCTACAACATCGATACGCTCTCCGACGGAACGAAGGTTACGCTAATTGATAGCGTGGGTTCCCAGGCCAACCGTATGGAACCGATTTTCAAGCGTGAACCCTACGCGAAACTCGTTCCGCAGATCGAAATCGAGTTGCATGCCAAAGAATATGACGGCGAGAAGCACATTGAAAGGCGTTCTCTTCTCAACCTCGCCCACCGGAGCGCCGACGCTGTTGTGTATTCGTGCCCGGATCTTGCACCTTCCATAGAGAAGGCTTTCCGCACCCTGAAGCAACGTGGCGATGCTGGTCCGCTGTGCCAGTTGGCACCTACCTCTCTTGTGTTCGGCTTCTGGGACTCACGGGGTGAATCAAGCGAAAAGCATCCTCGTTTGGTGCGCTCAATTATTCGCGCTTGGAATGTCCAACCGCTTCATGCGGCAGCGCAATTCAACTCCGTGTGGAAAGCACTCGATGAGAACCAGCAAAATGAACTGAAGAAGGAAGCGAAAGCTAAGAAAACAAAACTATCTGAGAAAGGCTTCGCGGACACTCCGGCAGTCTTTCGGAACACGAAAGTACAGCAGTACCGCGATGGGTCTCCCAATCCCGACGCACGGGTCCTCGGTGGGATTATTGTACACGACCGAATTGAACGTGAAATAACGGCCAACCTCGTTGCCCTACGTGCAATCAATGGTGCCGATGAAGAGAAAACGAAATCTATACGTCGATATCTTCTGGCACTTACGCTGCTTGCAGCAACAGCCGAAATCGATTTGTTCCTCCGAGAGGGATGTCACCTACGCTACGCCGCCGATGATCGTTGGAACATCATCCCTCGGCGAGGTGAGATAGAACCCATTGATTTGTCATCGGAGGACGCTCAGAAAACCCTACTTGCTTACGCCGAGAATGCCGTCAAATCTTTCAGTAAGGAATGGCCCGAGGAGTTGATCTACAAGTTTGACTTGAAAGAGGCCAAGAAGCTGCTCTCCAAGAAGACCGAAGATGAGGAAGACACGGCCTGAACTCTATGAACCGCACACTTCTTCTCTCAATCCATTTTCTCGATGGACGGTATCACGGGGCCGGAGGTTGGCCGCCTGCACCGGCGCGGTTGTTTCAGGCACTGGTAGCCGGGGCTGCCAAAGGCACTAAACTGTCAGATGTTGACAAATCCGCATTTGAATGGCTGGAGACGCTTAGTGCTCCGGTGATTGCCGCACCAGCCGCTCGCGAAGGCCAAGCCTTCAAGAATTATGTGCCAAATAACGATCTCGATTGGGTTGAAGGTGATCCGAGACGAATCTCGGAGATTCGTACTCCCAAGAACATCCGTCCGCATATTTTCGACACGAAGATTCCGTTGCTATTTATCTGGACGTTCAATGACAAGGGGAGCGTTGAAGACAATGCTCGAACCGTCTGCCAGATTGCGGAGCGGCTCTACCAGTTGGGGCGGAGCGTCGATATGGCTTGGGCGTGGGCAGAGCTTCTGGACACAGGCGAAGTGGAAGCACGTCTCACCCATTATAGTGGTGTGGTGCATCGCCCGAACGAAGGTGGGAGCGGTAAGGCGTTGCTCTGTCCAAAGAAAGGATCGCTTGCAAGCCTCAAAGAGCGATACGATGCAAACGGAACGCGCTTCACCTATGTGAAGAAGGGCGGGAAGGTCCAGCAACTTTTCTCTCAATCGCCGAAGCCCCGTTTCGCCAAGATTGCATACGACACACCGCCACATCGCTTTCTATTCGAGATACGGATGGCCACTTCCGACGAGCCCTTCGTACTATGGCCGTCCACTAAGGCGGTAGAACTCGTCGTGGCTTTGCGGGACAAGGTAGCCGGCCGGCTGAAAGAGGCACTGCCCGGAGAGACTGGAAAGATTGACCGTGTACTCATCGGACGCGATGCTACGGAAGCAGATAAGGCTGCTCGGATACGAATTCTGCCGCTTCCGTCTATTGGTCACGAACATGCGGATCATTCTGTTCGCCGCGTATTGATCGAGATTCCGCCGAACTGCTCACTGCGGGTCGATGATGTGGCTTGGGCGTTTTCCGGGATTGAAGAGATTGATCCCGAAACCAGGGAAATCCTGTGGAACCTCGTTCGGACCGAAGAGCGGGGAATGCTCGATCACTATGGTGCTGGCGACAGCAAACAGCAGGACTTTCGCGTCTGGAGAACAATTACGCCAGTAGCCCTGCCAGTTGCGCGGATGGTCCGTCGAGCAACCGGGACTAAACGTGCTACAGGAGAAGTAAAGATGGTCCATGCTGTCAGGCAGGCATTGCGTCACGCGGGAGTGGCAGCACAGGTAGAATCTATTCGCGTACAGCGCGAACCGTTCGACCACAATGGTACCCGAGTAGAAGAATTTGCCATGCCCGAGCGGTTTGTTGCTCGTGGCCTGCATCATGTGGAGATTGCGTTTACACAAGCCGTGTGCGGTCCCCTCGTCATTGGGAACGGGCGCTATCTCGGCCTGGGTTTGATGGCTCCGCGAAAGGATGTTTCGTTCGACATGCTGGTCTTCTCGATAGCGTCAGAGACAAGCATTGCCACTGCCGATTCTGTACCGCTGCTATGCGCGGTTAGACGTGCGCTGATGTCGCTTTCAAAGGATGATAACGGCCATGTGCCTCGGCTTTTCTCTGGACACGAACCCGATGGAATGCCGGCGGGGGCAGGTGGGCACGAGCATGTTTTTCTCATTGCGGATGATGCCGACGGAGATGGGCGCATTGACCGCCTGATTGTGGCTGCACCGTGGGCCTGTGACCACACCACAAAAGTAAACCGCGAGGACCGTGCGTGCTTCGATAAGGTGTCTAGGAAGTTGACCAATGTTCGGGCCGGTAGGCTCGGCATCATCACGCTTGGCCCTGCGTGTACCTTGGCGGCCGGTGACCCGCTCATCGGCCCTGCTCGCGTGTGGGATAGCCGCACTCCTTACCATCCGACGCGCCACGCAGGGCGGGGCAAGGATATGGACGCCGCCGTCGTGCATGATTTGATCTCTGAATGCGAGCGTCGCAGGCTGCCTAGGCCTGAGGTTGAGTTGTTGGAATTTAAAGCCGGTCCAAACGGTGGTAATTTAGCCGGCCACCTTCGACTTCGCTTTGCCGTGGCGGTTGAAGGCCCGCTGCTACTCGGTCGCGACAGCCATATGGGTGGCGGCCTTTTCGCCGCCGTGAATCAGCCAACGCTTATGGACCAATAAAGAACTGTCCGACTGCTTTGGTCTTGTTGAAGCTGAGGCGGTCTGCGGATGTTCCCGGCTAGAGAGGGTTGCGCCATCGGAGACCGGGAAAACGGCTGAAGTCCGTGTCGTTGGAATGCACTTCTGCCTGGTACTCTATCGCCAGTGCAGCGATGTGCGCGTCGGTCACGAGGTTCGCGGCGGCACCGGCCGCGTCAAGATTCCGCCGAAAGTGAATCAGGTGCTCGGCCCCGGGGTTGACCGGTGTCACGTGGGCATATTGAAACCACTCCGTTACACAATCAACGACTTGCGAGGGCAACATGGGAAACGTCAACGCACGGGGATGGGTCATCAATCTCACGAATCCAGTCGAGACGACCCATGACACGCCAACTCTTTCTCTGCCGTTGATCAATCCTTCCCACCATTGTCTGGCCGCAGTGTGGTACGGTGCGCCATCGTTGTAGGCATAGATCAGAAGGTTGATGTCCGGCACGATCATTGTGAGCTTTCGCGAGCAAAGTCCTCGGCCTCAAGCTGGTCGTTGAACTGATTGAGCCTCCTGGGGTCCACACCGGGAAAAAGTCTGCTGCGATTCGGAACAATCCGGAATCTGGGAGATTCAGATCCTTTTAAGCCGGGTGCCATGCCGCGACGCAGCACCTCGTTGACAACCTGTTTGAACGGCTTGTTGTGAAGCTGACTTTGTTCTTTCAAAAAATCCGCAACGTCATCATCTAGTGTCAGGGTCGTTCTCATGATGGCATCATAGTGCTCGGAATTTTGGATGTCAAGATGCCGATGTATTCATTCATGAGAACGCCTGCACTCTACCCATACCGATGCTCGACGAGGACGCACCGTTCATCCCAGTGCGCCTGTTTCCGGAGATTTCTATCTTATCTATATGGCAAGTGCCACGGGCTTGAAAAGGCGCTTCCTTCCGTGTATCTTGACTAAGTTGGTCATAAAGGAGGAAACCCGTATGGGGAGATCCCGTCAAGCCAAGCAGGCCGGTTCGACGCGGCTTCACGGCTGGAAGTTGGGGGAGGCCAAGGCGAAGTTCAGCGACGTCGTTCGCTTGGCTGCCTCCGGCCAGCCGCAACGTGTAACGGTTCGCGGTAAGGAGACGGTCGTCATCGTGGAGGCGTCCGAATTCGAACGCCTTCGTGCGCGGGGGACATCGGCCAGCCTGCACGATCTGTTGTCTCAGTCGCCCTTGAACCGCTTGGAGTTTGGCGATGAGGGCTTACAGAGTCCGGTCCGTGAGGTCGAGTTGTGAATGGATGGCTGCTCGACACCAACGTCGTGTCCGAGTTGCGTAAGATCCGGCCCAACCGCCGCGTGAAGGCGTGGTCCGACGCACAGGCTGCGGATAGCTTCTTTCTCAGCAGCGTCACCCTTGCCGAAATCCGTTTCGGGATCGAGTGCCAAACAGACCCCATACTTCGTGAGGAACTCGAAGCCTGGCTTGCCCACCGGCTGAGACCCTGGTTTGCCGGGCGTATTTTGCCCGTGGACGAAGAGGTCATCTTGGAATGGCGCCGCATGGTCGCGCGGGGCAGAAAAAAGGCCGTTACTTTCAGCCAACCGGATCTCTTTATCGCCGCTACCGCGCAGGTGCATTCCCTGACGCTTTGTACTCGTAATGAGAAGGACTTTCGTAAGACCAACATCCAAGTCTTCAATCCTTGGTCTGGATGATGTTTGGCGACCCCGTGCCGACCTCCGCGTCTTGTCGGTTTTCCACCCTGGTCGAATGAACAGAGACTGATAACCAGTTCCACAAGGTGGGTGCCAACTGCTGGTACACGAGTGGGCCACATGAATAACGAACGTCAACTCTCCCTTGCCTTACCACCACCTTCGGATGACGGGGACGCGCCGCTCATCCCGGTGCGCATGGTCAATGAGTGGGTCTATTGCCCGAGGCTCGCCTATCTGGAGTGGGTCGAAGGTGAATGGGCAGAGAGTGGGGATACGGCGGAAGGGAGGCGCGTTCATGCCCGGGTGGATGAGGGTGGGGGGCATTTGCCTGCACCGGAAGATCTTGACGAAGAAATGGCTCGGGCCAAGGCGGTCACTCTTTCCTCTGAGCGTCTTGGCATTATCGCCAAAATGGACGTCGTGGAGACTGATGGAGAAATGGCGATGCCCGTGGATTTCAAGAAGGGCAAGCGGCCCCATGTCGCGGCAGGTGCCTATGAACCAGAGCGGGTTCAGGTTTGCGCCCAAGCCATGATCCTCGAAGATAACGGATATAAGGTGGAGCGGGGTGCGTTGTGGTACGCTGGCTCGCGTGAGAAGGTGCCGGTCGTCTTGGATGAGGAACTCCGCGCCCTGACGCTGGAGGCTATCTTCGGCCTTCGCTCGGCTGCCGCCTCCGGGCATCGACCACCGCCGCTCGAAAACAGCCCCAAGTGCCCGCGCTGCTCGCTCGCCGGCATCTGCCTGCCGGATGAGACCAACCTGTTCCGAAAAGGGTATCCCCCTCGGCCGCTCAACCCCTCCGACGATCCGGCATTGCCGCTCTACGTGCAGACGCCTGGCGCGCGGCTGCGCAAGAGCGGTGAACAATTGATCGTCGAGACTGAAGAGGAGAAGGTGGAAGTGCCGATGATCAACGTGTCGCAGGTGGCGTTGATCGGCCCGGTCTCGGTGACGACGCCGGCGCTGCACGCCCTGATGCGCGCCGAGGTTCCAGTGTCATGGTTCTCCACCGGAGGCTGGTTCCTTGGCCATACGGTTGGGACCGGCAACGGCAACGTCGCGGTGCGCGAGGCCCAATACCGCCTCGTCTTCGATGAATCTCGCTGCCTCGCTTTTTCATGTGATCTGGTGGAGGCCAAGATACGTAATTCGCGCACGTTGCTGCGCCGCAATTGGCGCGCTGAACGGGACACAGACACCAAAGAAGAGACCTTGACTCGACTGAGGCGCATAGCTCAGCAGGCGCCCCACGCCACGGATTCCCAACAGCTCTTAGGCATTGAAGGTGAGGCCGCGACAGTCTACTTCGCTTGTTTCGAGAACATGCTCGCCACTGACGCAAAAGAAGGCTTGGCCGCGTTTTCCTTCTCGACGCGCAACCGGCGTCCGCCCACGGACCCCGTGAACGCGATGCTGTCGTTGGCATATGCGCTGTTGACCAGGACCTTTGCTACGGCAATCTCGGCGACGGGGCTGGACCCTTACATGGGCCTGTACCACCGTCCCCGCCACGGCCGTCCGGCACTGGCCCTCGACTTGATGGAGCCGTTTCGTCCTATCGTTGCCGATTCTTGTGTGATCCAAGCCGTCAACAACGGTGAGGTCAAGCTTGGAGATTTTGTTTTCAACGGACCCGCCTGTGCGCTGAAACCAGGAGGCCGCAAGGCGTTTATGGCAGCGTTCGAGCGCCGCATGGAACAGGAGACCACTCATCCGCTTTTTGGCTACCGCGTCTCCATGCGCCGGTTGATCGATGTCCAGGCGCGGCTGTTCGCCCGATATTTGCAAGGCGAAATCCCCACTTATCCGCACTATTTACCCAGGTAACCGGCATGGCCGAGGAACGTCTCTACATCGTGACTTATGACATAGCCGAACCGAAGCGCTGGCGTCGGGTATTCAAGGCAATGAAGGGCTACGGTCACTGGTTGCAATTGTCGGTCTTTCAATGTCGGCTGACGGCCCGGCGACATGCCGAAATGACCGCACGCTTGGAAGGCTTGATTAAATTGGTGGAGGATCACGTTCTGATCCTTGATTTAGGCCTCGCCGATCGAGTTGATCCTCACGTCGAGAGCTTGGGCAAGAGTTATGAAATGCCGACCAGGAAGGCGACAATTGTCTAAGCTCCGCTGTGCCGAACCTCCTGCGAGTGCTTTGGTCCCCCCGAAATGATGGGCAGTCCTCGCATCGCATTTTTCTCTTGTATGATAAGGGGATACTCGAGATCTATGTGGATCTTTCAAAAAAGTTTAGGTACTCTTAGGGAGAATAGAATCCAGCGCTCGCAACGCGTCGAAATAAGCCAATTCACACAAGGAGATCGAAGGGCACCATTTCCGAGGCAATATTGCCTCGGCCTCATTGAAGCCGGTGCGAGTTGTTGGAGGCTGATTGCTCAAGACGCTCGGCCAACCAGACTTTAATAATGGATTGGCGCGTCACGCCGAGTCGACCGGCTTCCTTATCCAGGGAATCGATCATCCAAACGGGAAAATCAACGTTGACTCTTTTTTGTTCTTGCAGTGGTCTTCGGGCTTTTGATACATCCAGCGCATGAGAGACGTCTTTGCCTCCATCAAAGTCTGAATCAAATTTCTTGGCTTTCATAGATCAATACCTCCTCTACGCGAGACCGGCGAACGGAAATAATTCGGATACGGCTACCTCTCGGGGTGACAATAGCTGACCAGTGTTTGCCCTTGATGCGGCCTATGACCAAAACCCTTGTTTCATCCTCTGTTTTTGCCTGGATTTCGACGACACGGGAATCGTTCCACAGAGCTTGGGCTTGGCCGAAGTCAATCCCATGTTTTTTCAGATTAATCTGACTTTTCCGTTCGTCGAACTCAAAAGTAAACACGGTATAAAAAATATACCATTATTGGATTTAGTGCAAGCATTGGTGTTTGAGGCTTGAAACCACGCGGAGGCAAGCATTTTCGGCCACCAAAGGCATGAATACTCACTCCATCCATTTCAGTCTGGCGATTCTGTCTGCGGGGTTTTGGGTGCCGGCCGGCATCTGGCTCATGCTCAACAGGCACGCCTTAACGGTCCTGGCGTCCGTCCCGGTCGAAGACGATCGACCTTTCCCGACCGTGTCGATCGTGATCCCGGCTCGAAATGAAGAACGGGACCTGGAACAGGCCTTGGAATCCGTCCTGGCATTAGACTATCCGGACCTGGAGATCATCGTAGTCAATGACCGGTCGACCGACCGTACGGGAGCAATCCTTGAAAAAATGGCGGTGCAAGACCCGCGCCTCACCGTGGTGACGATTGACAGCCTGCCGACCGGCTGGATCGGAAAGCCGTACGCGTTACACATGGGCGCGCAACGAGCCCGAGGCGACTTCATCCTGTTCACCGATGCGGACATCGTATTTCATCCGTTCGCGGTCAGAAAAGCCGTGGCGCACGTTCAGGCGAACCAATTCGATCACGTGACCTTAATCCCGGAAGGCGCCATGACAGGGGTGTTCCTGAGAACGCTGTCTGCCACCTTCGGTATCTTCATGTTTCTTATCTTTAAGCCGTGGAAAGCACGAAATCCGCGGAGCGGGTGCTACATGGGCGTCGGGGCGTTTAATTTGATCCGCACGTCGGCCTATCGGGCCATGGGCGGCCATCAACCGGTGGCCCTGCGGCCGGACGACGATCTCAAGTTCGGAAAGCTGGTGAAAGATCACGGCTACAGGCAGGACGTGCTGAACGGGAAGGGAATGGTCGAGGTGGAATGGTACCGGTCGGTCGGGGAACTCATCGACGGCCTTATGAAAAATATGTTTGCGGGGATGGAGTACCGCGTCTCGTTGGTGATGGGAGCGACATTCGCCGCCCTGCTCATGCACATCTGGCCGTGGGTCGGGGTCTGGGTTGCCGACGGATGGCCCCAAGCCTGGTACGCCGTGACCGTGGTCATGATGGTCGGCAGCTTTGGGGTCGCCATGGCGCCGTTCGGGGTGAAATTCCGGCAAGGCCTGTTGCTTCCCCTCACGATCGGTCTGTTGGTCTATATCCAATGCCGTGCCACGGCTCTGGCGCTCTGGCGGGGCGGCATCGTCTGGCGCGGCACCTTTTATGAATTACGTCAACTGAAAAAAGGGTAACGTATAAAAACGGTTTTCCGCATCCCTCTCTTGCAATTCTTATTGAAAAACAGAACATTGTGAAATTTGGCGCGCTGTTTGAACCGTGGTGTATACTGTCAATATGGAGAGCCGTTCTTCGTAGCAACGTGACGTCGAAAAGCCGAAGAATACAGAAACGAAGTGAAGTTATGAAACGATCCGCATCGGGTGTACTGTTGGGGTTGGTGCTCCTGACCGCTTCATGGGTCTTGGCCGTGTCGCCACCGTTCAGGATTCAAATGGAATCCAGGTCTCCGTATTTCGCCCCGGTGGCAGCCACCGTGACGGCCGGCAGCACGATTCGGTGGGAGAATCCCACCGGCTCGCATCACACCATTACCCACGACGGATGCCGGGGAACCGGCGTGTGCGCCTTCGATTCCGGGTCCATCGGTCCCGATGGCGTGTTCGAATTGGTGGGGCTTCCACCCGGTCTGTATCCGTACCATTGCACGCTGCATCCGATCATGCGTGGGACGGTGGTCATCGTGGATTCGGAGCGTCCCTCGGAAATTTAACGACCCCCGCCTTTCCAAAAATCCGCGGAGTATTCGAGACCCCGAAAGAGGACGAGAAAAAATCGGGGATGTGAAAAATCCACGGGCTTCCCCTTGACTCCGACCCACGTATTTATATTATGAAAGAGAAATGAAGCAATCGAAGAAAGTGAACGGAAAGAACAATGGAATCGATGGTTGAACTGCGACGGCTTCGGAAAACGTTCGGGCCGATCGTTGCGGTGGATCAGGTGTCGTTTACGGTCGGCCAAGGGGAGGTGCTGGGGTTTTTGGGACCGAACGGCGCGGGAAAATCCACGACCATGAAAATGATTACGGGGTTTCTGACCCCGACCAAGGGCACCGTCAAGGTCAATGGCTTCGATATGCAGACGCAGCCGCTCGAGGCCAAAAAGAGCCTGGGGTATCTGCCGGAAGGGGCCCCGGCTTATGGAGAGATGACGCCGCTGAGTTTTCTGGTGTTCATCGGCGAAATACGCGGGTTTCGTGGAGCGGAGTTGGATCGCCGGGTGGCGGAGACCATGGAAAAAGTGAATCTCGATGGTGTGGCTCATCAGCCCATTGACACCTTGTCCAAGGGATTCAAACGGCGGGTGGGCCTGGCCCAGGCCATTGTGCACGATCCTGTCGTGTTGATTCTCGACGAACCGACCGACGGGCTCGATCCCAATCAAAAACATGAAGTGCGCGGCCTCATCAAAACCATGGCGCGGGAGAAGGCCATTATTCTGTCCACGCACGTGTTGGAAGAGGTCCACGCGGTGTGTACGCGTGCCATGATTATCGCCAAGGGAAAGGTACTCACCGATGGCACACCGGCGGAGTTGGAGGCCCGGTCCCGCTATCATAATGCGGTGATCCTTCGATTGCGTGGGCCGCTCCCCGATGGCGTGCAGGCGATGCTGGAAGGGGTGCCCGGCGTCAAGAAGGCCGAAGTCATCGACGAGGACAAGGCGGAGCATGAATATCGGATCCTGCCGAAAGACGGGCAACCGATCATCAGTGCGGTCAGCCAGTGCGTGCACCGGCAAGACTGGGACGTGGTCGAGTTGTCTGTGGATCGTGGGCACCTGGATGAAGTGTTTCGCTCGTTGACCATACCCGCTCAGGCCCTCACATAGGCAAGGCTGGAGTTCATGGGCAGAATCGGCGTCATTTTCAAACGGGAACTGATCGGGTACTTCGCGACGCCGATCGCCGCGGTGTTCATCATCATCTTCCTGATGCTGGCGGGGGCCTTCACCTTCTATCTGGGTGACTTTTTTGCCCGTGGGCAGGCTGACCTCATCTCCTTTTTCGACTTTCACCCGTGGCTCTATCTGGTCCTGGTCCCGGCCTTGGCCATGCGGCTCTGGGCTGAGGAGCGGCGAGGAGGGACCATTGAATTGCTGTTCACGCTGCCCATAACCTTGTGGGAAGCCGTGGCCGGCAAGTTCCTGGCGGCCTGGTGCTTTACGGGCATTGCGCTTGTGCTGACCTTTCCCACATGGGTGACCGTGAACATCCTGGGAGAACCGGATAACGGGGTGATCCTGGCAAGCTACCTCGGCAGCTTTTTCATGGCAGGCGGCTTTATGGCGATCGGCTCATGCGTGTCGGCCCTCACCAAAAATCAGGTGATCGCCTTTGTGATCAGTGTGGTGGTCGGGTTGGGGTTCATCCTCAGCGGCTACCCCATGGTGCTGGACGTGTTCAGCGGGTGGGCACCGCAATTCGTGTTGGAACTGATCAGCTCGTTCAGTTTCCTGACACATTTCAACGCCCTGAGTCGCGGGGTCATCGACGTGCGCGATCTGGTGTAT
Organism: Nitrospirales bacterium; assembly: GCA_012270585.1. Taxonomy (GTDB): domain Bacteria; phylum Nitrospirota; class Nitrospiria; order Nitrospirales; family UBA8639; genus Bin75. Next base: position 3,511 of record JAAXIB010000079.1, on the reverse strand, counting down.
TTCCTCTCGCTCATCGGTTTCTGGTTATTTGCCACGGCACTCGTGCTGGAATGGAAGAAAGCCGAGTAAAGGATCGAACTCCATGAATACCCGGCTCCTGACGGGAAGCGGATTGGCCGTCGCGGTGGTGTTGTTTTTCACGGTGAACGTCCTGAGTCACGTGGCGTTGCGCTCGGCCCGCGTCGATCTCACGGAACAACGGCTCTATACCCTCTCCGAGGGCAGCCGAAACATTCTGCAGAGCCTCGATGAGCCGGTCACCCTGCGGTTCTACCTGTCGAAGAAGCTGGCCGTGGAACTCCCCGGCATTCAGGGCTACACCAACCGGGTACTGGAACTGTTGCAGGAATACGATCAGGCCGCCGGGGGGAACCTGATCCTGCACGTCATCGACCCTGAACCCTTTTCCGAGGAAGAAGATCGGGCCGTCGGGTATGGACTCCGGGGCGTGCCGCTGGACCAGGGCAACGTGCAGTTCTATTTTGGACTGGCAGGCATCAATTCCACGGATGATCAGGAGCTCATTCCGTTTTTCCAGCAGAGTCGTGAAGAATTTCTCGAATATGATCTCACCAAGCTGGTCTACCGGTTGGCTAATCCCAAACGGAAAGTCGTGGGCCTGTTGAGCACCCTCCCCCTGGACGGCGGCCCGCAAATGCCGTTTCCGCAGGCACAAGGAGGAGCGCCCTGGATGATTATGGACAGCATCCGGGACGTGATGGAAGTCAAGGTCCTGGACAAAGCCGTCACGGACGTCCCCGAAGACGTGGACGTGCTCATGGTGGTGCATCCCAAGCGGCTCAGCGACCCGACCTTGTATGCCATCGACCAATTCGTGCTGCGAGGCGGTCGTGCCGTGGTTTTTGTAGATCCCCACAGTGAAGCCGACCGCGTGCCGCCCAATCCCCAAAATCCCATGGGCATGCAAGGGCCGCGCAATTCCGATCTCGGCCGGGTCTTCGACGCCTGGGGCATCGAGTTGATCGACGGAAAGGTAGTGGGCGATCTTCCCTTGGCCAAAAGAGTGAACTTCCAAAAACAAGCCCGCATGGCGGTGGCGGATTACCCCGTGTGGATCGACCTGCCGCCCGGGCAACTGAATGCCGAGGACATCGTGACCGCCAAACTCCCCAACCTCACCATGGCCTCGGCGGGGATCCTTCGCAAGAAGGAAGACAACGCGATCGAGTGGACGCCTTTGGTGGAAACCGATGACCAGGCCATGCAAATCGATGCCGCCCGCCTGCAATTTATGCCCGACGTCGAAGGCATCCTGCGTGACTATCGGGCAGAAGGCGAAACCCTCGTGTTGGCCGCGCGCCTGACCGGCACGGTGAAAACCGCGTTTCCCGACGGCAGGCCGGAAGCCGTGGATCCGGACAAACCGGAGAACACCGGGGACGACAAAGAATCGACCCCCCCCCCGCACCTGGCCGAATCCGCGGACCCCATCAACGTGATCGTGGTGGCGGATACCGACATGCTGCAGGATCGGTTTTGGGTGCAGGTCCAAAATTTCCTGGGACAGCGGATCGGGATTCCCACTTCCGCAAATAACGATTTCGTGACCAATGCCTTGGACAATCTGGCCGGCAGTCATGACCTGATCAGCGTCAGGAATCGAGGGAGTTTCTCCCGCCCCTTCACGTTGGTCAGGGCCATTCAACAGGAAGCCGAAGCACAATTCCGTCAAAAAGAACAAGCCCTGCAACAACGCCTGAAAGACACCGAACGCAAGATCCAGGATCTGCAGAGCCGCAAAGAAGACCAAACCACCATCATTTTGAGTGCCGAACAGGAAGCCGCGCTCGACGGGTTCCGGCAACAGTTGGTGGCGACCAGAAAAGAACTGCGGAGCGTGCAACATGAATTGCAGAAAAACATCGAAACACTCGAAAACGTCGTGAAGTTTCTGAACATAGGATTCATGCCTCTGGTGATCGCCGTCGGTGGCGTGGTGCTCAGCGCCTACAACATGCGTCGCCGTGTCCGTGGCAAGTAGACGCGGATGAATGGTAAGGGAAGGTCAGTTGGAGTAGAGCCGCAAATTATTTGTAGCCGCGCCATCCCTGCTCGGGGGCAGGGACATGCCTTATGGCGCTGTTTTCTCCCTCTCCCAGTGGGAGAGAGCCGGGGTGAGGGTGGAAATAGTCAAGGGATGAGTGAATGCATACAGTAATCATAAGCCCATGATGCTCAAAACCCTTAGTACCTTAGCCGTCATCGCGGCGGTCCTGATGCTGGTGACGGTGTTTCTGGCCCAACAACAAGAACCCGGATCCCCGCCGGCAGGCAAACCCGTTTTCCCGGAACTGAAGGCCGCCATCAACGACGTGACCCACCTAAACGTAATGACCCAGAGCGGCACACTCACGGTGTACCGGGATGCAGACACATGGCGGGTCAAGGAAAAATACGACTACCCGGCCGATCACGGAACAGTGCGGGAAACACTCATCGGCCTCGTGGAACTCAAAATACTTGACCCCAAAACGCGGAAACCGGAACTCTACGAGAAGCTGGGGTTGCAGGACGTGGACGCGGAAGGATCGTTATCCACGGCAGTGACCCTCAAGGATGCAACGGGCAACATCCTGGCCGACGTCATCATCGGCAACGATCGGCCGGCCAAAGGGAAAAGCGGATACAAGGAGATGTTTATCCGCAAGGCCGGAGACCCTCAGACGTGGCTGGTCGAAGGCCGACTCTCGATGGAGAAGAATCCCGGTGAGTGGTTGGACAAGGAACTCGTACAGATCGAAACCAAACGAATCAGGCGTCTGCGCGTGATCCACCCGGATGACACCCGGCTGGTATTGGAGAAAGCAAAGCCGGCGGATCTCGATTATCACGTGGTCAATCTACCGGAAGAACAGGAAATTCAATCGCAATTTACCGTGAACAACGTGGTATCCACGGTCGCGTCCCTGTCGTTGGACGACGTCAAACCACGGAGCGAGATCCCGTTCGGCGAGCAAGCAGTCGTGGCCGCGGTTTTTGAAACCTTTGACGGCCTCGAAGGGAGAGTGAAATTGCTTCGAAAAGACGAGAAGCATTACGTGCAGATCTCGGCGACATTCAATGCCGATCTGATCTGGAAATCCGTACCGGAAGAAGAACCAGCACCGGAACAGGATTCAGAACCCCAAGCCGATGGGCAAACGGAATCAGAAGCTCAGGGCGGAGAAGATGCCGACAAAGCTGAAAAACCCAAGATCAAACCGGAAGCGGAAGTCAAAGTCGAAATCGAAACCCTGAACAAGAGAGTCGCGGAATGGGTCTATGTGATTCCCCAATTCCGCGCCGATGCCATCCTCAAAAAACCCGAAGACCTTATCAAGAAACCCAACAGCTAAGCCCCCTGCCCCTCTCTTTTCCCTTTCTGTCATTCCAACCCGCCGCTTCGGGATGTAACTTCCATGATCAAATTTCGCGGCAATAGCATATTGCAATCTATACCTTGTTGTCTTGGTATGAAAATAGCCAGACACCCCCGAACTGTCATTGGTAT
>JAAXIB010000074.1 GCA_012270585.1 Nitrospirales bacterium | reverse complement strand
GAGGGAAAAGCAAAAACCCTGGATCCATCCCCGCAGGTAGTAAGCGGGGATCCAGGTCTTATTATCGAGGATGACAGATAAGGACAAAGGCAAAAGCGAGAACCTTGGATCCTCGATTACCAGCGTCGAGGACAGGCGTCGAAGATGACAGAAGAAGAGTTCGGGTTCCCCGTCAGAGCCTGTCCCCGACCTGATCAGTGACAGGCGTGGGGAGCAAACGTGCGGCCTGTATGCCATTGATACTCCGCGAAAAACCTAAAACAACCGTGCGACAGTCCCATTCGGCCCAACTCAACCAACGAGGCAACGTCCATTTTTCACGGGGGTTTTATACGGAGGCCTACCGGTGTTATGCCAGGGCATTGGAAGTTGATCGAAAAAGCGGCGACCCCAGGGCACTGGCGACAACCTTGGGAAATCTCGGGAACATCTGCGCCGTAAGCGGCAAACGCCGGCAAGCCCAGGAATATTATCAGGAGGTGTTGGAACTGCAGAAGACGCTCGGGGACAACCGCGGGATCAGTGCGACGCTTGCCAACCTGGGCAACTTGCACGTCGATGCCGGCGAATGGGAGCGAGGCCGCGCGTATTATCTCGAGGCCCTGGACAGAATGGAGAAGTTTGAAGACGACGCCGCCCGGGCCGTATTGCTCTCCGATTTGGGTTTGGTTGCAAAGGAAACCCGACACTTCGAGCAAGCCATGAACTATTATTCGGAGTCCATTGTCTTGATGAAACGAGTGGGCAATCAGTCCGGTGAGGCCGACGTGTTCAAGATGATGGCGCGGATGTACCTGGCATGGGAGCGTTATGATGATGCCATGGCCTGTGCGCAAACGAGCTTGGCCATTGCCGAACGGCTCCGTGATGAACTGCGCATGGGTGGGGCCTGGTACGTGATGGCCGATTGCCATAAGGCAAAGGGCTGTGAAGAAAAAGAAGCCCAATTCCTTCAGCGCGTGGTTCGCGTGGATCGAAAATACGGGTTACCCAAACTGGAAGAAAACACCAGGCGACTCGAAGCGCTACGGCTGATGCCTGAACGCAAGCAATCAATGGCAGGGGAGGGCGCCTCATGAGTGACGGATTCCTCCCGGGCTGGCAACACGTCCAGGACCACCTGAAGCAAGCCAACTCGGGGTTTATCCAATATGAACCCGGTGGAGCCTTGACCCTCGAGTTGGGCGATCAGGACTGGCAACTCGAAATCACACCGGCCGGATTGTTGGTCTGCCAGGCAGGGTATGCCCTGGAGGACATGCAGAGCCTGCTGTCCGACGGCACGGCCGAAGACCTTGGAAGCGACGAATTGGCCAAACAGGCCAAGTTCTACATTCAACAAGTCGTGTCGAAGTATCGTGATCGTCTCATCGAAGACGGCTTCAGCGAACGCATTGAAATGAATGACGAGTACGTGGCGGTATTTTTTGAACGTCCCGTTGATTTCGACAATCTGTCGGAACTTGAGCAATTGATCGCGCGATATCGACGGCAATTCGCCGCCACCTGAACGCTTTCTCACCTCAACCTCAAAAAGGATTCTTATGAATGCGCAACTTCCCATTCGTACAATGGAGGATTTTCGCGAAGCCATATTGACTTTTCGTTTGTCACGTGTGTTCTCCACGGCACTGGATCTCGACCTCTTTACCCACATGGGACGTCGATTCTGGACTCCCAAGGCTTTGGCCGAGAGCTTGAAGATCAGTGAACGGGGAGTCGAGATTCTCCTGCGCAACCTGAGAACCGCCGGCTTGCTCAAACAACGGGGATCGTCTTATGGCGTGGAGAGAGTCGGTCGCACGTATCTGAACCGGAACAGTCCCGCTTACCAAGGGGCCTATTTGGAACTGGTCCATCAACAGTGGGAAAATTGGGCACAGCTTACCGATGCCGTCCGAACGGGCAAACCGATTGAAAGCGACGGGCCGGACGATCCGGAATACAGACGCTCATTTACTTGGGCGATGCATCAGCGCTCGGTAAAATACGCAAAACAAATGGCTGCACAACTCGATCTGAACGATGCAAAGACTTTGTTGGACGTTGGGGGAGGACCCGGTACGTATGCGTTGGAATTCCTGAAGAAACATCCCGCGTTGCGGGCAGGCGTCTGGGATCGTGAGCCGGCGCTTGAAGTCGCCCGGGAAATTGCCCAATCCTTACGACACGGCAAGCGACTGTCCTATTACCCCGGCGATCTGTTTGACAATCCGGTCCCTGGAAAATTCGACGTGATGTGGGTGTCGAACGTGCTGCACATTTTTTCACCGGCTGAAAACAAGACCCTGTTCCGAAAACTCAAACGCGCGCTCAACCCCGGCGGGCGCATCCTGATTCAGGACACCTTCCTCATGAACAAGCCGGGATTCGATGCCCTTGAAACCAATCTGTTCGCGGTCACGCTGCTCTTATTCACCCCGACGGGAAATACCTACAGCGCCCAAGCCGTCCAACAATGGCTCAAGACCTGCGGACTCAAAAAAACGCGATGTCTTCAGTTAAAAAAAGGAACCGGCGATTGGGATGGAGTCATCATCGAGGGGAGAGTCTAGAGCCGTTATAGGGCCAGACCGATTGTTCCGTACATGACCCCAACCATGGCAGCCCATCGTGTGCCGACCAGACAGACTCCGCCGACGAGCAATGGAACTCCGAATTGAAACCCGTACCAGATGGATCGATGAAGATCCGAGGCGAATGCTCTTTCGGGTTCAAGACCGTCGAAGGCCATGGCGCTGGCAAAAAGCCCGAAACAAAGAACTGCCATCAGGCGTGGCGTCAGATTACCGGCATTGCTCATGAGAAATCCGTGACTGAGGATCTGTCATTCCTGCGAAGGCAGGAGTCCAGGGTTGTTCTTTTCACCAACGGAGGAAAAAGCAAAACCTCTGGATCCATCCCCGCAGGTAGTAAGCGGGGATCCAGGTCTTATTATCGAGGATAACAGATTGGTACAATGTCCCCATTTTCATTACATGGCGTGCGAACTCCCTTCTGATCCGAAAACATTTTTTCAATCGCAAAGTCAAGGGCGCTTGCCCTGAAGGATTGCCTGCCCTCCGTCCTGCAATTCATTGACACTCCAATTTAGCCAAGCCTAGAATGGCCCAACTTACAAGGGGGGCGCGTATGACACATTCTTCTTCGATTCGAAACGTTGTTGTGACGTCGTATGTCGGTGCCGGAAAAACCTCTCTCGTCGAAGCCCTGCTGTTTTCCGCCGGGGTGACGTCGTCGATGGGGGCGACCACCAACGGAAACACCGTGGCCGATTTCGAAGCGGAAGAGATTCAGCATCACCATTCCATGAGTACGGCCCTTCTTCAATATGAGCATAAAGGAACCTTCCTGAACCTGCTCGACACGCCGGGTTCGCTGGATTTTTTTGCCGATACCAAAAATACGATCCACGTGACAGACGGCGCGGTGCTCGTCATAGGCGCGTCGGGCATACGATCTGAACTCGACCGGGTCTGGGAGTATATTCAAACGCGCGAACTTCCTTGCCTCCTGTTTATCAACGAACTGGATAGAGAACGGGCGAATTTCGAAGCCGTTTTGAAGGAGATTCAGGAAGCGCTCGAGACCAGATGCGTGCCGATTGCCTATCCAATCGGGGAGGAGGCTCATCTTCGAGGCGTGGTTGACCTGGTGACGCAGAAAGCCGTTATCCCCGTACCCAACAGCCATAAGGTGCAGGAAGAAGACATACCGGAAGACCTGAAAGAGAAAACGTCCGAGTTGCGGAAACAATTAGTCGAACACGTGGCCGAATCCAACGATGAGTTGGTGGAACAATACTTGAACGAAGGTGATCTGACGCAAGAAGAAGTTCTTCAAGGACTGGTCATGGGCACGAAAACCCGTCAGTTTATTCCGGTGTTGTGCGGTTCGGCAATCCTGAATCTCGGCACCACGGTGCTGCACGATGCAATCATACAATGCCTGCCTTCGCCTGAGGAGAGAGCCGAAGCCTTCCCATTGACCGGATCGCGTCCCCAAACCAGTGAAGAACTCGTGCGGCCCATGAACGGGGAGGAGCCCTTTTCCGGCTACGTGTTCAAAACCACCATCGATCCCTTCATGGGCCGGCTCACGTACCTCAAGGTCTGTTCCGGAGTGTTGGAAGCCGATTCAACCTTTTTCAATGCCGTGAGAAACGTGAAAGAAAAAGGGGGACATCTGTATTATCTGCAAGGGAAAAAAAGCACCCAGACGCAACGGGCAACCGCCGGGGAGATCGTGGTCATGGGGAAATTAAAGGAAACCCAAACGGGTGAAACGATTTGTACGGACAAAGCGCCCATCGTCTTTCCCGCGGTGCAACTCCGCCGGCCCGTGATGTCGTTTGCGCTTGAACCGAAATCAAAGGGGGACATTGACAAGGTGAGCCTGGGTCTCCACAAGCTGGTCGAAGAAGATGCGTCATTGGAATTTATCCGAAATGATGAGACCAAGGAAATGTTGTTGAGTGGCGTCGGGCAAACGCATATCGAACTGACCCTGGAAAAACTCCGCCGCAAATACGGCGTGGACGTCAACCTGCATACCCCGAAAGTCGCCTACCGCGAGACCATTCAAAAAATGGCCCAGTCCCAGGGAAAATACAAAAAACAGACGGGTGGCCACGGGCAATACGGCGATTGCTGGCTTCAACTCGACCCGTTGCCACGCAACGGCGGATTCGAGTTTCTCAACAAAATCGTCGGAGGGGTAATCCCCCGGAATTTCATTCCCGCGGTGGAAAAGGGCGTGGTCGAGGCCATGCACGAGGGCATTCTTGCCGGCTACCCGGTCGTGGACGTGCAGGTGACGGTCTATGACGGATCCCATCATCCCGTTGACTCTTCGGAAATGGCCTTTAAGGTTGCGGCCTCGATGGGGTTTAAAAAAGCCATGGAATCGGCACAGCCCGTTCTCCTTGAACCGATCATGAACGTTGAAGTGACGGCGCCTGACGACATGGTGGGTGCGGTGATCGGCGATTTAAACAGCCGGCGAGGTCGCATCCTGGGAATGGATGCCAAGGGGCATAATCAAATCGTGAAGGCCGTAGTCCCGTTGGTGGAAATTCTGAAGTATGCGCCCGTCCTGACCTCCATCACTGCCGGAAAGGGGTCCTATGCCATGGAATTTTCAGGCTACGAGCAGGCCCCTCGTGAAGTCGTCAACAAGGTCGTCGAGGAACACAAAGCCGCCAAAGCCGCTGCCTCGTCCTGATAGAATTTCCCCTGCCTTCCTATAAAACCCTCTCCCCCGGCGGAAGAAGGTAGGGTGAGACATAGAACCCTCTCCCCCGGTGAGAGAGGGTAGGGTGAGGGGGCAAAGGCCGAGCACTAAGGTTTCAACACGACAAAGAATGCTTTCGACTCTCGAAGGATCCGAAGGAGAATCGTCTCACCCGGCTGAATTGCTTCGAGGATTTCTCGAAATTCCCTCATGGTGGGCACCTCGGTCCGATTGACTTCCTGAATAACGTCTCCTTTTCGCAATCCCTCCGCATACGCCACGCTGCCCTGAACGACTCGAACCACCAGGATGCCCGTCGTTTGGTCGAGGGAAAACTGTTCGGCCAACTCCTCGGTGACGGGAGACACGTCGATTCCCAAATCGACTTCCGCCGCAGTCGGAGGCAATGACGCCACGACAGGCTTCTCTTTTTTCACTCCCAATAAAACGGGGAGTCGGAGCAACGTCCCATCCCGGATGACGTGGACCAACACCTTTTCGCCGGGAGAGAAACCTGCAACCACCCGGGAAAGCTGATTGGGTGACTCCAGGCGTTCATTCCCGATTCGGGTAATGATGTCCCCGGATTTAATGCCCGCCTGATCCGCCGGATCATCCGCAAAGACTTCATTGACCAGAATGCCTTTGCCGTCAGGGACACCGAATTTCTCCGCGAGTTGAGGCGTCAACGGCTGAATCCCAACCCCAAGCCACCCCCGAACCACTTTGCCACCCGTCTTGAGTTGATCGACAATACGGCTTGCCATGTTGGACGGAATCGCAAAGCCGATGCCTTGCGCAAAATTGATAATGGCCGTATTGATCCCGATGACCTCGCCTCGCAAATTAAAGAGCGGCCCGCCGGAATTTCCCGGATTGATCGACGCATCGGTTTGAATAAAGTTTTCATACCGGGACAGATTCATATTTTCCCGGCCGATCCCACTCACGACCCCCAAGGTGACGGTACGATCCAACCCGAATGGATTGCCCACGGCCAGGACCCATTGTCCGACTTTGACTGTGCTGGAATCCCCGAACGCCGCACTCGGCAGTTTGCGGTCCGTCTCGACCTTCAGAAGCGCGAGATCGGTATCGGGGTCCTTCGCCACGATCTCCGCCACAAGCGTCGATTGATCGGAAAAATGGACCTCGGCTTCCACGCCGTTACTGACGACGTGGTGATTGGTCACAATATAACCGTCTTCATGGATCACCACGCCCGAACCCGAACCGGGCACCTTGAAGCGACCCTGACGCGGAATTTTTCCGGGCTGGGAAATTTGCCGAATGGAAGACACACCCACCACCGTCGGCGTGACGTGCTCGGCCAACTCCGAAATCGCTTCCTGGATCTCTTCCAGAAGCTGAAGCCCTTTGGACTCTTTCAAAGGCGGCGCAGCCTGCGCAAACGCCGAACCCAAAAGGATCGCAGACAGGATCACCGAGAAAAGAACGGAGAAATACCAAGGAACCCCCATGTCCGTTTTCGACGTCACTGTCGGATACGACACCCAAAAGAAGGTCTTCATGAAAGCGGGACTTATACTGGATGCTAGCCAAT
>JAAXIB010000081.1 GCA_012270585.1 Nitrospirales bacterium | reverse complement strand
CATACCAATGACAGAAAAGGAAATCGGGGCTCTAGGGTTCTCGCTTTTTTCTTTTGTCTTTGTCTGTCATCCTCGACATTTTTAATCGAGGATCCAGGGTTTTTGTTTTTGCCTTTCCTTCGCTTTGCCAAGAGAACGACTCCGGATTCCTGCTTTCGCAGGAATGACAGTTCGAGGTATCCTGTCGAAAATCCGTCTGATCTATCAAGGCTCGAGGCATTGGTCTATGTCTCACGAATCCGCCTTGCGAGCAGGGAAGGCCGGTCCGTATAATCACCACTTCGTGCAATGAGAACCTCGCGCATCGATGGTACCGAAACAACGGACATGGACATGACGAAGCAGGGGAACAATCCCAACCCTTACCCGGTGCTTCGCAATATTCAGTATTCGCCCATGAAGCAGGGGGAGGAGCACTACATCATCTTGTGGGACCCCGCCGGGTTGAGTGCTGAAAAGCTCATTGTCCCGCTCAACTTTTTCTATCTGTTTCAATTTCTTGACGGCGAGCATTCTCCGGAACAAATCGGCGTCGAATACCTGAAAAAGTATGGCGAGTTTCTCATGCCGGACAAGCTCGACCGGCTCATTGCCGATCTCGATCAAAAGCTGTTTCTCGAAGGCGACCGCTACGAGGCGGCGAAAGCGGCGGCAGTGAAAGCGTATCGTGAAGCGCCGGCGCGAAAGTCCCGCTTCGCCGGCAAAAGCTATGAAGCCGATCCGCAGAAACTGCGCGAACAACTTGCGGGATTTTTCACGTCAAAAGAAGGGCCAAGCCCCGACCCTTCCGAGAATCAGGGAAAGTCGATCAAGGGGTTGGTGGTTCCGAATTACGACGTGAACGTGGCCGGGCCGCTCTATGCATGGGCCTATAAAGAACTGCGGGAGGCTGAGGCGCCGGACGTCTACATTCTCTTCGGAACGGCCCACGCCGGTTTGGCGGAACCGGTGGCTGTGACGGATAAGGACTTCGAAAGCCCGTTGGGGGTCGTGCCGGTCAATCGACCGCTCATGGAGGTCTTGCGGTCCAAGGGTGGTGACGCGTTGTTCGCGGATGAGTTGCGGCATGAAACGGAACACAGCATCGAATTTCAGTTGCCCTTTCTTCAGGAGACCGTGGGCGCGCGGCAGGCCATTTCGATAGTTCCGGTCTTGTCGGCGTTCCCGCCCGGGTGCTTGCAGGATCCGGGGCTCAAGGATTTCGCCGACCACGTTGAGCAGGTTGTGGGGCTGTTGAAAGACGCGATTGCCTCGTCGGGTCAGCGGGTTTGTCTCATCGCCAGTGCGAATCTCGCGCATATCGGCCTGCGCTATGGCGATGACAAGGCCCCAACGGATTTTTCCTTCCACCGCTGCATGCAATCCGACCTGGAAATGCTGAAACACGTCGAAAACGTCGATGCCCAGGGCTTTGCCGAATTTCTGCTCAAGGAACAGGACCACCGTCACGTCTTGGGCTTCTCGGCGCTGTATCTGATGTTGCGAGTGATCGAGGCGGAAAAAGGCGAGATCCTGCGCTATGACCGGGAGATCGTGGATCAATTCAACTCCACCATCACCTACGCCAGCGCCGCGTTCTTTTAAGAAGCCGGCCGGATCGCCGGCCTTATTCTTCCTCCACGTGGACAGTCATGGTCACGGGTTCCAATGGATTGTCCTGGGGGTCCCGTCCCACGGCCACAATCTTATCCACCACTTCCATGCCTTTCCTGACTTTCCCGAAGACGGTATAGGTCCGGTCCAGGCTGCTCGTATCCTCCACGCAGATAAAAAACTGTGATCCATTGTCGTTGACGTCACGAGTTCGATCTTCATTCCGGGGCATTTTGGCCATGGAGACCGTGCCGCGGCGGTGTGGCTGGTCGCTGGGTTCCGGAGTCAGGCTGAAGCCCGGCCCCCCGGTACCATGCAGGCTTCGATCCGGTTCTTTGCTGAGCGGGTCTCCCCCTTGGATGATGAAGCCGGGGACAACGCGGTGAAAGGTCGTGCCATTATAGAATCCGATCTTGGCCAAATCCAGAAAGTTGTCCACGTGGCGAGGGGCCACGTCCGTGTAAAACTGGATCATGATGTTGCCGAACTTGGTGGAGATGACGACTTTGGGATTTTTTTTCTTGAAGGTGAGGGGGACACTCATCGGCCGACTGTATCAAGGCCGTCTGACGTTCGGCAACCATTGCCGTTGCAGGCCACGCCTCGTGGTTGCGGCCTGAAGGTTCTATGGTTTTTCCAGCCGCGTCAGGCCGTCCGCCGGTCGGATTCCGAGCCAGCATAAGGCGCCTATGAATGCCAGGATTGCCGCGACCCCGAGTGCGATGGTCCATCCAAATTGGTTCGCGATCCAGGGCGTGAGCGTGGGGGAGATGGTGCCGCCCAGATTGGCGCCGGTATTCATTACACCGGAGAGGGTTCCGGCATGGGTCTTTGAAAGGTCCACGGTCGAACTCCAAAACGCTCCGATGGTGAAATACAGCCACCCCGCGCCCAAGGATAACAGGGCCAGGGCGGTAAAGGGTTCATCGATCGCCGCCCCTCCGATAATCGAGAGGGCCGCCAGGATCATTCCCCCAACCCCGACCCAGCGGCGTCCTTTGTTCGAGCCGAATCGACCGGACAGGCGGTCCGTGACCCAGCCGCCGAGCGGACAAAAGACCGTCATGGCGATAAAGGGACTGGCGGCGAAGAGAGCGCCGCGCAGCACGCTGAAATTTCGGACTTCCACGAGGTACAGGTAAAACCAGGACAGATACACGTAGGCCACGTATCCGAAACACGTGTAACTCAAGACCAGCCACCACACGCTTGGGGTTCGCACAAAGGCTTTCCAGGGAACGGGTGTCGCGACCCGGGGCGCGCTCCGCACAGGCTCGTTGCCGCGGATCAACGCGGCTTCCGCGGCATTGACCCGTGGATGCGCGTCCGGCCGGTCCGTGGCAAACCAGAACCACACCAGGGCGATGAGGATGCCGAGGGCACCGGCCCAATAAAAGGCCATCTGCCAGCCGTAATTCACCATGATCCAGGCCGTGATCGGGGGAGTAAGCGCGGACCCGACTCCGATGCCGCTGATCGTGATCGCGATGCCGAGTCCTCGCTCATGCGGGCCACACCAATTGGCCACGACCCGGTTGAAATTCGGCAATGCGGCGGCTTCCCCGACGCCGATCAGGAATCGCACGATCATCAGCGATCCCCAAATGCCCATGACCCCTGCGAGCACCGACGACGGGGCCAGGGCGGTCATGGCTGTAAAGAGCGACCACCACACCACGGCCACGGTCAGGACCGTTCTGGGGCCCCATCGGTCTCCCAGCCGGCCCCCGGGGATTTGAAACAGGGCATAACCCAGGACGAATGCTGAAAAAATCTGTCCCATCTCGACGTTGGTGAGCCCGAGAGCCGGGATCATCTGCCGTGCCGTGACCGAAATATTGACCCGGTCAATATAGGTAATAATGCTAATGGCAAGCAGAAGGGCCAGGATTGTCCAGCGTGTGTGGGATGGCTTGAAGTCGGCTGCGGGCTGGGACATGAATTCTCTCCTCCGGTTGAGAGCACTGTAACGGGGTTCGTTGGAGAATGCCAGATGGTACGTCTGTAGAGCGGAAGTTACCTGTTGAAACTTGGTCTTGGTCCGTGATAGAGGGAGCATGTGGCTTTGAGGCATATTTCCTTACGCCATACAAAATCAGGAGGTAAAGGACGATGGCAACGAGAGCCCGGCAAAAAACCAAGGCCAAGGAGAAGAAGTCGGGGCGGTCCGCATCCAAAGCCAAGTCCAAGGGGTCGAAGGCAAAGGCTTCCTCAGCCAAATCAAAACCGGTGAAGTCGGCTGCGGCGACTAAAAAGGATGCGCTCAGGTCCAAAAAGGCGAAGAAGCCTTCCAAGGCGTTGCTGAAAAAGAAGACGACAAAAAAGACCGCGATAAAGAAGGCGACCACCAGGAAGGCTGCCGTGAAGAAAGCAGTTGTCAAGCCCGCGAAAAAACGTCCGGCCCAAGAGAAAGCATCGGTTGCGGTGAGCCCGAAGAAAGCTGCCAAGCCTGCTCCCACGCCGGAAGCGACAGCCGTGCGGCCGGTGGAACGCCTATCTCCCGGTCAAATGGAGGAGGTGTCTCAAAACGTCGCCGCCGCGGGCCTTGATTCACTCGAATCGGATTTGTCCGGATTCGATGATGAGACGGCCGATGAGTTTTCTGCCGATCTGGACGATGACATCACCGGGGAAATTTCTGAGGATTTTGATGACGATGCAGGATTCGGTCCCCTTGCCGAAGACCGCGATGATGATCTGACCGAAGATTTGTCCGAGGAGTTGGAAGCTGAGAAATATTTCAGGGAAGCGGAGGCGGGGTTGGATGATGACGATTTGCCGCGTGGGTGGTAAAGGGACGGCGAGACGTCTCTCACGAAACGCGAACGTCGAAAGCCGCCCGGGACGGCACGGGAGCCGTCCCCTACGATGTAGTGACAACCCCCTGTGGTTGTCATGTTAAAAGGAGAATTCGATGTCTGAGGCTGAAGGCTTGCCCCGAATTGGAGAGAATGCCCCTGATTTTTCTGCAGTGACTACCCTGTCTCAAGACTTTGGATTCAGCGCCTGGCAAGAGCAGGATTGGGTGGTCTTCTTTTCCCATCCCGCGGATTTTACGCCCGTGTGCACCACGGAATTGGTGGAATTTGCCCGCCGGCACGATGACTTCAAAAAGAAAGGCGTGAAGTTGCTCGGAGTCAGTGTGGACAGCATCCATGCCCATCTGGCTTGGCTCGCGAATATCAAGGAGAAACTGGGCGTAACGATTCCCTATCCCTTGGTGGCGGATATCAATATGCAGGTTGCTCGACTCTACGGCATGATCCATCCCGGGGCCAGTGCGA
Organism: Nitrospirales bacterium; assembly: GCA_012270585.1. GTDB lineage: Bacteria > Nitrospirota > Nitrospiria > Nitrospirales > UBA8639 > Bin75. Next base: position 26,108 of record JAAXIB010000081.1, on the reverse strand, counting down.
CTGCAACGGTCCGTGCGTTGTTCGTGATTGATCCCAAACGCGTCATCCGGGCTCTGATCTACTACCCGATGAACGCCGGGCGGAACGTGGACGAAGTCCTCCGGTTGGTTACAGCGCTCCAAACGGGTGACAACCTTTCCTGCGCGACGCCGGTCAATTGGCAAGAGGGTGAAAAAGTGGTCGTGCCGCCCCCCAAGACGGTTGAGGAAGTCGAGGAACGGCTCAGCCATTCCGATCGGGAAGTCAAAGACTTTTATCTCACCTTGAAAGATCCGAAGCCGCAAGCCTGAGGCCGGGTCGTCCTCGACTGGAGAATGCCATTTCTCCAACTCCCTTCGGCGGTACCGGAACTCCGTGCCATCTGGAACAAGGCTTTTTCACGTAGCATCGTGTACCCGTTGGTCATGCCAACATCCATGTGGTCCGTGAGCGTCTTCTGCGTGGTCGCCTGGGGCGTGGGGTCTGCCATGTCCTGGGGTGTCTGCCGGGTCGAGGAGGGTGCGGACCCCCGGATGATGATTCGCCAGTTGGAAGGAACCTGTAGCGACGAAGACCGGCGCGCGTTGGCCGTCTCAGCGGACAATGTGTTGACGGCTTTGCACCAGGGCAGGGGCGTGGTTTTGAAAGGGGTCGTGTTGGCGGGTGACCTGCCTTTGGACCGGTTGATCCTTCAGCCTTTTGAACCCGAGTTGGTTCGACATGCCGCGATCGTCGAACGTATCGAAGCCGAGCGGGTGTCCGCGATTCGCGTTATTGACGGACCTTTCATTCTTGAAGACGTGGAGTTGCAGGGCATTCTTGCGACCAACCTCATCGAGCCCGGGTACGTGGTGGTCCGGGGGCCGGTGAGCCTGCGGGGCAGCACCATCCGGCGGTCCATGGACTTGTCACGGATGGTCTTCCTGGATCGAGCCGATTTTTCTGAAATGCAGATCGGCTATGAAGGATTTTTTATTCGAGCCATGTTTGCCCGGGATGCCGATTTCACCCGCACATCGTTTGGCACCCATTCCCGGTTTCATCGGGTCCGGTTTCTGGGGAAGGCTGCGTTTACGGGCGCGCGGTTTCACGGTCTCGCGGAATTCCTCGAAGTCTCTTTTGCGGAGGATGCCGGGTTTGCGCGCACCCGGTTTCTTCAGGGGACGGGCTTCTCCGGAAGCCGTTTTCACAAGACGCTGGATTTGTCTGAAGCCCGGTTTGACCGTGAAGTGTATTTTCGGTTTACCGAGTATCAGGGCAGGGCGGACTTTCACCGGGCTCTGTTCCGGAACACGGCGGATTTTACGGAAGCCCGGTTTCGAGGCGCTGCCGATTTTCGCGAGGTGGTTTTCGAGAAATCTCCCCTGATTTCCGGCGTCGATCTTCCCAACGGGGTCGGCGAGGGAGGAACGAGCGTCCGGGATCGCGATTTCCTTTTCCTGCTCTTTATCCTGGCTTTCCTGGGGTTGCTGCTCCTGGCTGTCTGGAAGAAAAAAGCCTGGTGAGAGGGCCGCCACGGGGTGACGGCCCCTACACCATGCTCATCCACAATATATAGACGTTTTTATTGCCCATCTCTACTAAAAGTGGTATATTAATGCATTTACATTACAGCGTTGGGATGGTAAATGTGCATCCATTCTCTCTTTTCCTCCCCTTTGTAAGGGGAGGGTAGGAGGGGTAGAGATGTTGCTGGTGGTATCATGGAGCAGGTCGAAACCACATACGAGGTGAAACTCGAGGCCTTCAGTGGCCCTCTCGACCTCTTACTTCACCTCATTCGCAAGCACGAAATCAATATCTACGATATCCCTATTGCCCTGATCACCCGGCAATATCTCGAGTATCTTCAAATCATGAAGGAACTCAATCTCTCTTTTGCCGGCGATTTTTTGGTGATGGCCTCGACCCTGATTCATATCAAGTCTCGCATGCTGCTCCCGCAGGAACCGGGACCGGAGCCGTGTGACGAAGCGGGCGAAGATCCCCGGAGTGAGTTGGTGCGTCGACTCGTCGAGTACCAGCAGTTCAAGGAAGTCGCCGGCCAACTCTCCGATCAGGAAAGACTGTGGCGGCAGATGTTCCAACGGGAGCCCGAACAGACCCCGCCGCTCCGGGAAGTGTTTTCCGACGACGTGCAGGTCTTTGACCTCCTGAGTGCCTTGCAGGAAGTTCTGGCGCAGACTGCCGTTTCTTCGGAGCTCGAGTTCACAGCGGATACCATGACGGTTCAGGACCGTATCAACAGCGTGATCGAACGGCTGGAAGAGACCTCGGCCCTCACCTTTGCCGCGTTGTTTGAAGGTGAGACCGATCGGTTGACGGTGATCGTCACCTTTTTGGCGTTGTTGGAACTCGTGCGGATGAAACTGGTCCGTATGACGCAAGTGAATTTCGGGGGTCCTATTCGGATTACCCGCACGTTTCTCGCGTGGCCAGCCGAAGGGGACGGTGTGCCGCCTCAGATAACGAACAATGACGACCACAATGGAGGCTTCAATGGAAATGGAATCCTCTGACAAGACAGACATGACCGAAGCCGTGGAATCGGCCCCGGATCACTCTCTCTCGTCCTTGCCCGGGGACGCTCCCGATGAGCGTTTAGAGGGTGAAGGCGCGGGCCTCACCGACGCCTTGAGTGAGCAGGAACTCAAGGGGATCATCGAAGCCCTGTTGTTCGTGTCCCGCGAGCCTCTTCTCCTCGACAAAGTCACCACGGTGTTGGCGGGACCGCCCAAGATGGCGGTGCATAATGCCATGAAGTCCCTTCAGGATGATTATGATCAGGAAGGTCGTGGCCTCCAGATTGTCGAGCTGGCCGGTGGGTACGTCATGATCACGCGGCCCGATTGCGCCCCGTGGATCACCAAGCTCAATAAAGTCAAAGCGTCCGTCAAAGTGTCCCGGTCCGCCTTGGAGACCCTGGCGATCATTGCCTATAAACAGCCGACCATGCGTGCGGAGATTGAACAGATTCGCGGGGTGGAAACCTCGAGCGTGTTGCGGACGCTGCTCGACCAAAAACTCATCCGCATCGTCGGGCGAAAGGATATTCCAGGCCGCCCGATCCTGTACGGCACGTCCAAGACCTTCCTTCAAAAATTCGGGCTTCGGGATCTTCGGGATTTGCCCCCCCTTCGTGAATTCGCCGCATTGGGGCAGGGGGATAATGCCAAACTGTTCGAAGAAGATTCGAACGGTCATCACGGCGACGAGCCGGTCGTCCAAGAGCCCGCCCGCGAGTACCCCGAACCCGTCCCCATGTAGGGACGGCCCTGCGTGTCCGCCTTGCTTCTGTGGCCTGAGTTCCGGGTTTATTTGTCGGTTACCGGCCGAATACCCCCATCCACCACACCAGAAACCCAACAACCGATCCGACGCAAATCATCAAACCCGTCATTACTATAACGGGTGTTCCGAACCAGCCAAAGGTGTGGCCAAAATGAATGGAACTCACCATGGCACCGAGGCTTGCTCGTATTGCCGAATAATCCAGTTCGTGAGTGTGGATGCTGTCAATGCAAACGCTGCTCACCCAAGCGCGTATGTCACCGCGGAGTTTGTCATAATCGCCATGCCGCTCAAAGGTCAGTCCGTAATAGGGACGCTCATCGGAGGGCATCATAAGTGATGTGAACCGTGTATTGGGGAAGGCGGCCTGTCCGCGGGCTGCAGCTTCTCCCGGCGAAACCGAGCCTCCTTGGCACGGCGCGGTGAATTCCGAAACAACAGCCGGCGGCGGCTCGGACGCTAGCCGGGGCAACATATTGCCGAACCAATCCGGTTTGAGAAGATACGCGCCGGTAAACGCCCAGATCACCACGAACGGTATGCTCCACAGCCCGACCAACCCGTGTAGTTGAAACAGTTTCCCGTAACGCGATCCGAATAACTTGAGCGTTGTAGCTTTGCGCCAGGGTTTTCCCTGGCGCGGCCACCATTGATAGATTCCAGTTGCGGCAAAAAAGATTAATATAACACCCAACAAAGCAACGGTGATCTTGCCGTTTTCCCCCAGTAAAAAAGAGTCATGAAAGCTGATGATAAATCTCACCCAGGATTCGTCGGTATGAAATGCCCCGAGATAAGTGTTTCTATACGGATCTAACGCGACACCGACAGAACGGGCCGTGCCGCCGTCCTCGGTCGCTGCGCCGAAAACGAGCGCGGCTTCTACTTCGAATCGCGTTCGCTCCATCAAAATCACCCTCGGGGTGAAACCAGGTCCATACCCGTCCCGGACCGTCTTCAGGAGATCATCGACGTTGGCGTAATGACTGCCGGCAGGCGGTGCAGGTGGGCTCACCACTGACCCGTATTGCATCTGCATGATGGCACCGGTGAAGCCGGCCAAGATTCCGGAAAAACTCACGAGAAAAAGGAACACAAAGCTGACGGCACCAGACCAGCGATGAGCTTGGACGATGACGGTTCGCGGAGTTAAACGGCCGGAACTCATCGCTAGAAGGTTGTGATATAGGCCATGGAGATCGCACGGCCCGGCGCACCGGCAACTCGTCGGTCGAACAATGGATTGCCTCGATAGCTCTGGCTGCTCGGCGCAAGATACTGATTATCAAACAGGTTCCTGAGCTGAAGGCTGAAATTGCCGGGACCGATATCATAGGAGAGACCGATATCAACGACGGTGTATCCTGTAATGTTATAGAGATCGACACCTTCATCGAAGGCGCGGTCGCGGTCTCCAACGCCGAGGATGAATGTGTTCAGTTGTAGCGTGCCGGAGATCGATCCCCTCGTTTTCCAACTCAGCGCGTGATCGCCCAAGGGAGCGGGCGCGCCGGTATAGGTGGTGAGTTGTTGGCGGAACTCCGCCTCATATGGTTTGTCCGAGGGATCACGAGTAAAAAACTGAATCACCCCGCCTGCAGCGCCGGCCCCGTAGATTGAGGTTGGGCCGTAGAGCACTTCGACCCAGCCTATCATATCCGGTTCGAACTTCACGAGCGGACTCTCCGCGAAAGCAGCTCCGCCATTGTAGACGAGAGGGATACCGTCGAGGAGATATTGCGGGTCCCGGCCGCGCAACGTCTGATTGCGGATCAAATCGATAAAAGTAGGCGGCCCAAATCCCGGAATGGTCGCGCCAAGGAGATTGCCGATATTCGACGATTTCACGAGATTTTCCTGGATCGTGGGTGGATCGATAACGATCACGGAGCGGGCGATTTCATTGATCTTCTGTTCAATCAGTCTTCGAGAATAGAAAATGAGTTCCCCGCTGACACCAAGCAAACATTAGAATCGAACGGTCGCGCGAAAGCCCCAGGTCGCGGGCCGTTGAACCGTGACGCTCGAAGGCGCACCACCCCGCCCAGGGCGCCTGTTGCTGAACCACCGTTCATCCAGCACGTTCTCCCCGTATGCCCAAAGCTCGTACCTGTTGAAGGTGATACCTGCGCGCAGATTGAGCAGGTCGTAGGCAGGGAGCCGCTCGATGTCATTATTGTTCGACCGGCCCTCGCGTTCACTGACGAAAGAATACTCCGCACGGAAGAGCCCTTCGACATTGTTCGTGATCGGTCGGCTATACTCGCCAACCACGTTGAACGACACCGGAGGCGCGTATGGAATCTTGTTCCCGGTCAGGTCGCCTTGAGGAGAATTGGCGAAGTCCGTAAACTTCGCATCGAGAATGCCAAGACCCATCTGGAGGAACAGATTGTCTGTGGGGTAGGCTTGCACCTGGATTTCGCCCCCAATGGAGCGGGCGGAAGCAGCATTCGTGGTAACCTGCTCCAAGACATCGAACTGAAAAGGCACTTGCAGGTCCTGCCAATCCATATAGAATATCGCCGCATCGGCGACCAGACGTCCCCCATAGGCGGAAACCTTGACACCGGCTTCATAGTTCCAGGCGGTTTCCGGACCGTAGGCGGCCCCAATGTTGTCGTCAGGATTGTTGTCGGTGAAGAAGGTGTCGAAGCCGCCCGGCTTGTAACCGCGCGACGCGGTGGCGTAGGTGTGCAGGTTTTCGGTGAACGCGTAACGCAGGCCGAATTTCGGCGTGACAGCGTCACTCGGTCCTTCAAAGGCTGCTCCGCTCGTATTGACGAGTCTGACGTCGTCCCGACTGTAACGGGCGCCGGCGATGAGAATCAGCGAATCCGTCACTTGGATGTCCGCTTGGCCGAAGACGGCGAGGTTTTCAACTTCACCGGACGACGCGCGGCTGAGCGTGACAGGCGCATAACCAATGAGATCAAACGCAAGGTTGTCTTTGGTCTTGCCGTAGAAACCTCCGAGGGTCCACTGGATGCGGCTGTTCGGATTCGTCGATTGCAGCCGCAATTCCTGAGAGAAATTTGTTTCATCGGTGAATCGGTCGACGACCCGATTCCCCGCCGGTCCACCGTCGGCATCAAACGGATCCTTCATCTCAAAGGTGTTATAGGCCGTCAAGGAGATGACGTCCAAAACCGGCGCGGAGTATGTGAAGCGCGCCGTATAGAGCTTCGATGATATGATATTGCCCGGCAGGTAATTCACCGGGCTGTCCAGGCCGCCGGCATCGAATTCAGGTTCGAGGATCGTTTGAATGCCATCAAACCGCGTTTCCAGTTGCTGTGCGGTAATGTCGGCCACCAGAGCATCCGAGAGACGCGCGCGTACGGCAACGCGGCCGCCGCTTCGGCCGTTGTTGAAATTCCGGCCGAGGAAGGAGTTCTCTACAAAGCCGTCCGAGTGATTGTGCACCCCGGATAGTCTCACGGCGAGACGGTCGTCGATAATCGGGACGTTGGCAAAACCCTGAATGTAATAAGTCCCGAAGCGTTCATAGCCACCAGTAACCCGCGCCGACTTTTCGTTGTCAGGTTTGCGGGTGACGAGGTTGATGTCGCCGCCAATGGTGTTTCGACCGAAGAGTGTGCCCTGCGGACCACGCAGCACCTCGATCCTCTCGAGGTCAAGCAGCGCCATGTCGTTTTGGCGAAGGCCTCCGGTCGGGTTCATGCTGACTTCATCGACATAAAACCCGATCGATGATCCGGTGCCAGCGACGTTGATATCGGTGACGCCCCGAATGGCAAAAATCGAACGCGACGCGTTGCCGTTATTGGCAAAGGTCATGTTCGGTGTGCGGACAACGTAGTCAGAGACCGAGTCAATGTTCGCGCGCAGGAGTTCTTCGTTTTCGATAACGGTGATGCTGAGCGGCACCTCAAGTAGGTTTTCTTCGCGTTTTCGCGCCGTGACCGTTATCTCTTTCAGCACCAGCGAAACGGCTTCTTTCGAAGAGTTTTCTTGTTGGGGTTGACTTGGTTCTTCCTGGGCTGAGGCCGCTGGTTCTTCCGAGGGCGTTGCGGTTTCCTGCGCGTAGGCTATTCCCGTCGCAAGCAAACCTGCAGAAACCAGCAGAACAAATAATCTCTTCATCGGTATGACCTCCCTCGATAACGGAGACTATTGATAACTGAATAATTGATTAAGAGGACGAGGGATTAAAAATCGAACAAGCATACCATAATTATAATGATAGTGCAACTCAATAGCATTGATATTGAAATCCTATATCATGAATATATTTTGCGGAGTTCAAGTTAAGACTGTCGGCGCATGAGTGAACACGAACAAGTACTCTCTTTTCAAACCATCGACATTCTGGATATAGTGCCCTCTACGCTTGCGTGAAGCACGCGCTCTTCGCGCAAGAGCCCGGAAGCCGTATGGATCTCGTACTCCCCGATAAACGCTCAAGCATTGGAACGGATCTCAGGCGCCTCCTTGACCCGGCCAAGGTCAAGGACGACGTGACCACCTTACGTGCGTATGCGGTCGATGCCAGCATCTATCGCCTGACGCCCCAAGTCGTGGTGCTCCCGGAACGTGAAACGGATATCGACTTAGTCATGGAGTATGCCGTGCCCCGGGGCATCCCTCTGACCGCACGGGCGGCTGGCACCAATCTCACGGGATCGGCCATCGGGTCGGGCATCATTCTGGACGTGTCGCGTCTCAACCGAATCCTCGAAGTGAACTCCGAAGAGAAATGGGCGCGCGTTCAACCCGGAATCGTACTCAACGAGTTGAATGCCCGGCTGGCCTCGACCGGCCTCATGTTCGGTCCCGATCCTTCCAGTGGCGAGATGTGCAAGTTGGGAGGGATGTTGGCCAACAATTCGTCGGGGCCGCACACCCTGCGGTACGGGTCCGTCAAGGACAACGTCCTGGCCATGCGAGTCAGGCTCGAATCGGACGGGTGGCTCACGGCTGGCCGTGAACCCGTGGACGGGGAGGGGTTCCCTCGAACCCTGGCGGGCTTTGAGGGGCTGCACAGGGTCTTTGACCTCGTACGGGACAACCTGGATCTCATTCAATCCAAGCGGCCGCGCGTCAGTAAAAACAGTGCGGGGTACAACCTCTTCGACGTGGCCGAGGGATTGACGCACGGGGTGTTCGACCTTCCCAAATTGTTTGTGGGGAGTGAAGGCACGTTGGGCGTGTTCAGTGAGGCGACGATCCGGCTCGTGGATCGCCCGCGCTCGACCGTGAACGGCATGATTCATTTCCGGCACCTGGATGAAATGGGCGAGGCGGTGCATCACTTGTTGCGGCTCGATCCGTTGGCCCTGGAAGTAATGGACGCCAACACGTTGGACCTCATCGGCCGGTCGCGACACCGGATTCCCGACGATGCCGCGGCCACCCTGCTCATTGAATTCGATCAAGCCGGAGACCACGGCGGGATTGCGCAACTGCACGCGGCCTGCAGGTCCTATCGTCTGGCCGGTGATCCCGTCGTCGCGACCGACCCGGAACATCAACGGAGCCTCTGGAAAGCCCGAAAAGCCCTCTATCCCACGCTATATCGCTACGACGCCAGGAAAAAACCCATCAACTACGTCGATGACGTGGTCGTACCCGCGGAACACATGGGCGAGTTGATTCGCTATCTGGATGGAGTTTTCGGCCCCGCGAAGGTCCGGGTGGCGATTTTCGGACATATCGGCAACGGCAATGCCCACGTCGTGCCGCTGCTGGACGTGAACGACCAGAGGGATTTTCAGCGCATGGTGGACACGTACTATGAGGTGCATGACACGATTCTCGATCGGTTCCGGGGCTCCATTTGCGGGGAACACGGGGACGGCCGCGTCCGTGCGGAAATGGTCAGGCGCATGTTCGGTGAAGAGTTGTACGGGCTCTTCGTGCAGGTCAAGCACGCGATGGACCCGGCCGGGGTGTTGAATCCCGGCGTGAAGATCAGCGAGACCGCGTTTACCGAACACATCGACTATGAACGGTTGGGGAAATCCTGCGCCACGTGCGCGAAATGCAATGCGGTCTGCCCGGTGTACGACGTGTTCCAATCCGAAGACATGAGTTCCCGGGGATGGTATGAAATCGTGACCGCCCCGGACTACAGCTATCTGGATTCCAAGCGCGTCGTGGAAGCGTGCCTGAATTGCAAGTCGTGCCGGACCATCTGCCCGGCGGACGTGGACGTATCCGAGCTGATCCTGCAACGTCGCGCGGAACATCCGAATGCCCTGGCCGGGAAGATCTTTGCCCTGCACGCGCAACAGGAGCGTTTCGGCAGGTTGATCAAGCTGGCCGCGAAGACGCAGGCGCTTTGGGATCGGCCGCTCATCCGGAAAATCGGTGAAGTCCTGTTGCGGCCGGTTCTGGCGCGCCTCTCCGAACGGGCCCGGCTTCCCTGGGACATGAAACTGCCTCGCCTGGCGACGTCGCTGTTGCGTGAACGGCATCACGCGCTCTGTGTATCGTCTCCTCCCGCCGCCGTTCCGGGAGACGCAGACGATCACGGAACACGGGAAGGCGGCTCCTCCCCGAAGGTCGCGTATTTTCATGGCTGCGCAGCCAATTATTTCGATGACGGTGTGGGTGACGCCGTGATCAACGTCCTGAGACGATACGGTGTGACGCCGGACCTTCCGCCCCAACGATGCTCCGGGACACCCGTTGAAACGTATGGGCATCGTGCGTTGGCCCGGGATGGGGCTCGTTATAACGTCAACAATCTTGCCGGGTATGACGTGATCGTCACGGGTTGTGCGTCCTGTACGCTGGCGCTCAAGGATTATGCCGAGCTCTTCCAGGGTGAGCCCGAGGAGCGACAGGCCAAATGGGTGTCGCAACACGTGAAGCATATTGCGGAATACGTCATGGAATTGGACCCTCATCGCTCGAAACCAGCCGGGGTGAAGGAGACGCGCAAGGTCACGTATCATTCGTCCTGTCACCTGCGCGCGGCGGGAGTGACCACCCAGCCCCGGCATCTGCTGGCCATGACCCCCGGTCTCGACTACGTCGAGATGCAGGACGCCGACCGCTGTGCGGGTGGTGCGGGAACCTACATCGTGAAGGACTATGACACCGCACAAAAAATTTTCGAACGGAAGCGACGGGCGATCGAACAAAGTGGCGCGGATATTGTGGCGACGAGTTGTCCGGCTTGCATGATTCAATTGAAAAACGGCTTGCCCGACGGCACCGCCGTCAAGCATATTGCCCAGATTCTTGACGAATCGGCCGAACCGCCGCCGAGCCTTCCCTAGCTTTTGTTCCCCTCCTTTGTAAGGAGGGGCGAGGGGAGGTAGAAACCTTCAGCCATCCGGGGCCTTGCAGAAGGAGGATTTTCACCATGGTGACGATACGAGTGTTCGGACAGGTGCTGCTCCCTTGCGTGGATGAGCCGGAGATTCAATGTGAGATTTCCGCCCCGGTCAGCGTGCGGGAATTATTGGAAGGGAACCCGGAAACCCTGGGCGGATTAATGGAATTCCTGCGAAAGAGCGAATTGATGGTCACGGTGAATCAAAAAGTCAGCACCCTGGAATCGACCGTCAACGACGGCGACGTGGTGAAATTGACGCACCAGTTCAACCCGGAACACGAAGGGGCCCTGTGGCATAACCCTTAACCTCGGAAGTGGACGAGTGGGTGAAAGCTGGTAGAGATGCTTGTAAGAAGAGCACGTCGCGGCCAACGCGATGAGAAGCGAGACCCATAAGAACGGTTGAAAACAGGGAGTCTCCCGTTGAGTGCTGAAATGCCTATCCGGGAAGGGCAGGTGCTGACCGGATCGCTGTTCAGCGAGCCGATGAAGGTGGAGACCGTTCGCCCCAACGGTCCTGGCATCTGGATCGCGGGCTTGGTCGGCCAGCGCTCTGAGCAGTTCAGGCGAGTTACCCTTACCTCGGAAGACCTCTCGGACCTGACCGTCACCGACTCCGCTCTCTCCTACGATGGAGACGGACGGCTGTTATGCCTCGGTCTCCAAGCTTATTCACTCGGCATCGCCTACGAATTCGACCCCTATTTCGGGCTTTCTATCTCGCGCGTGGACCCGTTGCCGCACCAGCTTGAAGCCGTCTACGAGCACATCCTCAAGTTGCCCACGGTACGCTTTCTGCTCGCGGACGATGCGGGTGCGGGCAAGACCATCATGGCCGGCCTTTTGATCCGCGAACTCAAGCTGCGCGGCCTCATCGAACGGGTGCTCGTCGTCTGTCCCGCGAACCTGACCTTCCAATGGCAGCGCGAACAGAGCGTCTATTGCAAGACGTGGATGAGGGTCACTTCCGAGCCATTTGTCAGACGGTGCTGGAAGGGCTGGCCGCCAAGAAGCTCAATCTCGACATGCTCATTGAGCGCCGAGCCCGCGCGCAGGAGCGACGTGTTGTACCAGAGACCATCGCTCGATTCATCAAAGAGTGCGCTGAGAATGCATCCTTGACCCTGAGGCCAGTAAGCAATCTGGCTCATACGTTTGAGCCTGGTCGGACTCCGTCCGCTCTCAAGAAGTACGAGCGTGAGGCGAACTGGAAGCTCCCGGAGTTGGCGGTTCGCTATCCACGCCTGTCGACGGACCGCGACACGGCCGAGAGAAATAACCTCGAATGGGTGACCCCTGGACATCCGCTGTTCGAAGCCCTCCGCCGGTACGGTTTCGATCTTGGACAGGATGCCTTTGCCAGAGGGGCCTGCTTTCATTCATTGGCGCATGAAGCACCGGCGCGCTTCGACTTCTACCGAGCGCGCGTCGTGGACGGTCTCGGGCAGATCATTCACGAACGTCTGTTCACAGTGGAGTTGAGAAACGACGGCCCTCCGTGCCTTCGTGAGCCGGATGCCCTCGGAGACTTAATTCCTGCACACACTCCCGGGAGTCTTCCGCCTGGAGCCGTCCTGCAGGCGGCGACAGCCTGGCTCAACGAAAATGCTTTGGTGCCCTTTCTCGCCGAAGTTCGCACGGAGCGTCTGGCCGAAGTCGAGCGCATCGGCGAACACGTTGGGTTGTCCCTGACCGAGGTTCTACAGCGGATCGATGAGGAGATCGGTCGCGCCGCCGAAGAAGTCGCCAAAGAGGTCGTGGGAGCCGAGGGACGCCTCGCACAAGCCCAGACGCGCTACGAGGAGGTGCTGGCACGGCGCAAACGTCGACGCGAGGAACTCCAGCGGCAGCGGGCGGTGACCCTGCAGGGAGTCGAGCGGTTGGCAAGCGTGCTTATCCTGCCGCATCCCGAACGCGAGACTCTCGATGTGAAGCGGTTGCGCCCGCACCCAGAAACTGAGATGACGGCGATGCGGGTCGTCATGGAGCACGAGACCGCGCGTGGATGCCGAGTCTCCGACGTTCATGAGAAGAACCTCGGTTACGATGTGACCAGCCTTGATCTGCAATCGGGCGAATTGCGTCTGATCGAAGTGAAGGGTCTCGCCGGCGCCATCGGAAGCATCCTGCTGACACCGAACGAGCGTCGTGTGGCCGAGGACCGACGCGACTGCTTTTGGCTCTACGTGGTGACCAATTGCGCGAGTGCCCCGGAACTCCAGGAACCGATCAAAGACCCGGCTCGCTTCCCCTGGCATGAAGTGTCTAAGGTCCAGCACTACTGGTTGAGCGTTGACGCCCTGAAACAACCAATGGAGGTTCGGGAAGACGAAGAGCCTTACGGCGAGAAGAGAAAGTCGTGAAAAACTCGGAACCGGATCGGTCAACCATCCGGCCGTGCTCCCAAGCGGTTGAGCACGTAATGATTCCCAAGGAGTGCAAGCGGTTGGCCGAGGTGGACTTTCCCATCGCTGAAGTTTCCAAACATGCGGCGAGGGAGAAGTCGATTCGGCACGGGCATCCGAGTACATTGCACCTGTGGTGGGCGCGGCGGCCGCTGGCGTCGTCGCGGGCGGTGTTGCTGGCGTTGCTGCTGCCGGACCCGTGCGATCCGCACTGCCCGGAGGCGTTCAAGCAGGAAGCGCAGGAGATCTTCCTCGGGATGCAGGAGCGGCCAAGAGAATGGGATACCGCGATTAAGTCGAATGAGGGATTGCGGCAGATCGTCCTGAAATTCATCGCAGATTTCGCCGACTGGGACAACGCCGCCAAGAACGACTATTTGAAGACGGCGAGGGCGCTGGTAAAGGCGGCGCACGGCGAGGAGCCGCCGCTGGTGGTGGACCCGTTTGCCGGCGGCGGGTCGATTCCACTGGAGGCACTGCGGCTCGGATGCGAGGCATTCGCCAGCGATCTGAATCCGGTAGCGTGTCTGATTCTCAAGGTAATGTTGCAGGACATCCCACGCCACGGTCCGGGCTTGGCCGAGGAACTGCGCCGCGTCGGTGGCGAGATCAAGCTGCAGGCCGAGCAGGAACTGGCCGATCTGTATCCCAAGGACCCGGATGCTGCGGCGTTGTGCTGCCGCCGGAGCGAGTGCGGGCGCAGCTTGCGGCCGAGCGGGGTGGGGCCGATGTGATGTTTGACGCGGAGGGACGGCGCACAGGCGGGGCGCGGATGACCGCTGTGGTGACGCTCAAGCCCGGCGAGACGGGGCGGCACTACCGGCTGCCGACCGAAGCGGACTACGAGGGGGTGCGAAAGGCTCAGGAGCGGGTAGCACAGATTCTGGAAGAATGGGAGCGGAGCGGGAAACAGGGATTGTGTCCGGTGCCGGATGAGCCGACGCCTGCTGGGGGCGGTTCGGGTGCGGGGCAAGCGTTCAGTGTGCAGCGCTACGGCATGATGGAGTGGGGGGACTTGTTTACGGCGCGGCAGAAGGTGGCGATTGGAGTGCTAAACTCGCCGGTTCGTGATAATTCACTGTCGGGGACTCGCTCAGTTCTGGATGTGTTGGCGTTATCATTTGGAAAACTTCTTCGACATTGCAATGTGATTAGCAAATGGCACAGAGGAAGTGAAACCGTAGCCGGCGCGTTCGGGATGCAGACTCTTCCGATGTCTTGGGATTTCCCCGAAATGTATCCGATAGTTGCTCTGGCAGGTGGAATTGAAAACTGTGTCGAAGATGTCGCTTCCAGCACTTATGAAGTAGCGTCAGGTGTATCTGCTTTGAGACTAGGACAGGCTGAAATTACAAATTCAGTCGAACATCCACTGCCAGATGAAACGGCTAGCGTGTGGTTCACCGATCCGCCCTATTACGACGCCTCCCCTATTCCGATCTCTCCGATTTTTTTCTTGTCTGGCTCAAACGGATGCTATCCGATAACCCGTTGCTGCACGATCCGTTCGATCCGGACAATCCGCTCTCGCTCAAGACAGCCGAGGCTGTACAGGACGAAACCAAGCAGGCCGACGGTAGTCCAAAAGATCGCGAGTGGTTTGAGGAGACGATGGCGAAAGCCTTCACCGAGGGACGTCGTATTCTACACGAGGATGGTGTAGGATCCGTCGTCTTCGCCCACAAAACGACCGAGGGTTGGGAAGCGTTGCTCTCCGGCATGATTCGTGGTGGCTGGACGATTACCGGGTCGTGGCCTATCGCTACCGAACGAACAGCGCGAATGCGCGCCCGCGATTCCGCTGCCCTCGCCACCAGTGCTCACCTCATCTGCCGTCCCCGTCCCGAAAACGCCCCCATCGGCGACTGGGCCGATGTTCTGCGGGAACTGCCGCTCCGCGTCGCCGACTAGATCGAGCGCTTGCAGGCCGAAGGCATCCGGGGTGCCGATCTGGTCTTCGCCTGCATTGGACCGGCATTGGAGATTTTCAGCCGCTACCGCGCCGTCGAAACCGCCGAAGGGCATACGGTCGGCCTTCCCGAATACCTCGAAAAGGTGTGGGAAGTCGTAGGTCGCGCTGCCCTGCAACAGGTACTCGGCACTGCAGAGGCGCAAGCGCACAACGGTCTGTCCGGCGCACTCGAAGAGGATGCCCGGCTGACCGCACTCTTCCTGTGGACCCTCCAGAGCACGGATGCGGTTGCAGAGCACCAGGAACAAGCCGACGAGGCCGACGAAGAAGTCGTCGCCAAGGCGGCGGCCACGGGGTTTGCGCTCCCCTTTGACGTGGTGCGCCGCTTCGCCCAGCCCATGGGCGTCGACCTCGACACTTGGACCGACCGTATCATCGGCCAAGAAAAGGGCGTCGTACGCTTACTACCAGTAGCTGAGCGCGCCAAAAAGCTCTTCGGTGAGAACGGTGCCCAAGCCGCTGCCGACTGGATCGAGCGCGACCCGGCCGGCAACGTACAGCAGATGCTCTTCCCCGAATTGGATGCCGCGTCAGGGTCACGGAGCCCTCGTCGTGGAAAGAAAAACATCCTCGACGGCGACGCCGAGCTTCAGACCATTGACGCCACGACGTTGGATCGGGTGCACGCGGCCATGCTGTTGCAGGCGTCCGGCCGCAGTCATGCGCTTCGCAATCTGCTGAAGGCCGAGCAGGAGCGTGGCCCCGACTTCCTGCGCCTTGCCAACGCGCTCTCGGCTCTCTATCCTCAGGGTTGCAACGAAAAACGCCTGCTCGATGCCATGCTCTTGGCGGTGCCGCGATAGCCGATGGACGACTTCAGGCAGGCGTTATACAACGTCGTATGCACCATGAATCACGGAGGGAGGTATGACCACGCATTCTGAACTGCTCAAGCGCATCACCGTGCGTGCGGATGTCTTCGGTGGCAAGCCCATTATTCGCGACATGCGAATTGCGGTGGAACACGTCCTGGGAATGCTGGCGGCAGGGGATACTGCGGAGACGATTCTCGACGAGTATCCGGATCTGACCGCCGAGGACATCCAGGCGTGTCTGCTGTTTGCCCACCGCTCACTGGCAGGAGACCACGTGTATGAGCGTGTTCCCATACGAGAAGCCTTGTGAAATTTCTTCTCGACGTGTGCGCGGCCTCCCGAAGCTTGCACGGATTATTGGTCGACCTTGGTCACGACGTTGTTTCTGCCCGAGACGGGTTTTCGCGTGCTACCGATGAAGCACTGCTGGCCCGGGCAGCCAAAGAACAACGGGTGCTCGTCACGGAAGACAAAGACTTCGGCGAACTGATCTTTGTGCGCCGACTGCCGCACCCATGTGTTGTTCGCTTCGTCGAGATGCGGATAGCAGAGAAGGTGGCCGCCATGCGCGCTCTCATCGCGGAGTATGCGGATGCGATGCACGAAGGCGCAATCATTGTGGTGACGCGGGAACGGGTGCGCTTGCGATCCGGAAGACGCAACGACCAAGGTGGCGAGTGATGGAACCCTGGTACAAAATTGTGACGCTTCGCAAGGAAGTGCGCGAAGGCCGCTCGTTCAGTCCGGACGAGTTCGCCATCGCCCTTGAGCAGGTGGTTGCCAAGACTGCTCCCGTGGATTACCGCGATCCGGCGCAGTTTTTTTCACGGACCTGCTTCACCCGCGCTTTGAAGGAACATGCAGGCATGGTGCTCCGGCGACTTTCCGGTAAGACCGAGAACACCGCACCTGTCCTTACTCTGATCACGCAATTCGGCGGCGGCAAGACGCACACGCTCACCTCGCTCTACCACATCGCCAACGCCGGTGTTGAGGCTGCCCGGCTCTCCGGCGTGTCCAATCTGCTGAACGA
The DNA here is from genome assembly GCA_012270585.1 of Nitrospirales bacterium. Lineage (GTDB taxonomy): Bacteria > Nitrospirota > Nitrospiria > Nitrospirales > UBA8639 > Bin75. The sequence continues at coordinate 9,304 of JAAXIB010000081.1, read as the reverse complement.
AGCCGGGATAGCGGAAACGCCCCCTGCTCGCGTCGGCGTCTTCGTCGGCAATGCCTGGGATCCTGCGAAAGGCCGGGAGACACCCTGGATCGATCTGGCTCGTCAACTGGCTGGTGATCAAGGCGTCGCTGCGCTCGGTGCTGTTGCCCGAACCACTCCGCCGGGAACCGATGCACTGGCCAAGGTATTTGCCGTCGCGGATGCGCCCGTCCTGCTGCTGTTTGACGAAGTGCTGAATTTCGTCAATCGCCATCGCGACATGGCCGAGCACTTCCACGCCTTTCTACAGAACCTGACCGTTGCCGTTACTGGCACCCTCGGGCGGCTGTAGTCATCAGCCTGCCACGCAGCTAGGTCGAGATGACCGACTGGGATCAGCAGTGGCAGGATCGGATTACCAAGGTGGTGCGCCGCGTCGCCCGCGACCTGATCGCCAATGACGAATCCGAGATCAGCGAAGTGGTGCGCCGGCGGCTGTTTGAGGACCTCGGCAGCGAACGTATTCGCAAGCGCGTCGCCAAAACCTACGCAGACTGGTGCTTGGAACGGACCGCCCGCCTACCCGCCGAGTGGCTGGCGGTCGATACCGCGACGACCGAGTCTAGAACAAGGGAGTTTCTGCGGAGTCGGTTCGAGGCGTGCTATCCCTTCCATCCGGCGACCCTTTCGGTCTTTCAGCGCAAGTGGCGTGCGCTCTCCCAATTCCAGCAAACCCGAGGGGCACTTGCCATGCTCGCTCAATGGATTTCCTGGGCCGCGCGCGAGCAATTTCACAAGACGCGAACCGAGCCGCTGATTACGCTGGGATCGGCACCGCTGGATGTGCCTGAGTTTCGTGCCGTGGTCTTGGGCCAATTGGGTGAATCGCGGCTCGACGTGGCGATTGACGCTGATCTCGCTGGTCCGATGGCACATGCCAGATCCCTCGATGTGGATGCCACGGGAGCGTTACGCGACATCCACCGCCGTGTGGGCACGACCATCCTGTTCGAGTCCTCCGGCGGACAGGTAGAAAAGGTGGCCCATCTGCCGGAATTGCGCTTTGCGCTCGGCGAACCGGATGTCGAGACCACGACTGTTGACAGCGCGGCGACGGCTCTAGAAGGATCGGGGTTCTTTGTTCGTAAGGTTGGGACGGATGGTTACTGCATCCACCACAAGGCGACGTTGAAGAAGGTGGTCAGCGACCGGCGCGCCTCGCTCGATGAGGAAACGGAGATCAAGCCGACAATCCGCAAGTTCGCCGAAAGCGAGTTTCGGCGTGGAGCGACTCTTCCGGTTATTGCCTTCCCGGAAGACAGTGCATCAATCCAGGATTCACCACGTCTCGTCCTGATCGTCTTCGATCCCGAGGTGGAATGGGAAGACGGCGCTCAGGGAGTCGAACGCATTGGCGAATGGACAAAGGAACGTGGCACGTCACCCCGGCTCGTTGGTCTGGTGTGCGAGGAAACCGGGACGCGAACTGCGCGATAAGGTCGAGTTGTGGCTCGCTTGGAAGCGCGTGGCGCATGAGATGGCCGAGGGCGTCCTTGGTTCAGAATACGACCACGCAGATCGCTCCGAGATTCAGACCCACGTTCGGAACGCGGAGGAAGAGGCCAAGGATGAAGTATGGGCCGGCTATCGCTTCGTCGCACTTGCGGACACTCAGGAAGAGCATGGGCTCAAGATCATCGACCTCGGTGCGGGCCACTCGAGTGCGAGCGAAACCCTCTGCGGGCGGATTATCAGTGCTTTGAAAGCCGAAGCCCGGCTCAACGAGAACGTGGGTGCGGGCTACATCGACCGCCATTGGCCGCACGCGTTTCAAGGCACCGGAGCCTGGCCGCTCATGAGTTTGCGACAGAGCTTCCTGAACGGCTCGTTAACGCGGTTGATCGATCCCGACACGATCCTTCGTCGCCAGATCACCGAATTTGTGTCCAAAGGGGAGTTCGGTCTGGCGTCCGGTACCAAGGACGATGGAAGTTACGGCCGTCTCTGGTATGCGGAAACAGTCCGTCCTGAAGAGGTAGCGTTTGAATCGAATGTGTTCCTGTTGACCAAGGTTAAGGCGAAAGAACTCAAGAGCACGACAGGGGTTCTGCCATCGCCACAGCCGGAACCCTGTCTGGACCCAAGTCTGGAACCCGAATCAGAGTCTGAACCGGAATCCGATCCTGAGCCAACTCCCGGCACTGCGAAAACAACGCTTCGTCTTGTCGGCACCGTCCCTCCCGAAATCTGGAACCGGCTTGGAACCAAGGTATTGCCCAAGCTGCGCTTCGACGACGACATCAGCATAGGCATCGAGTTTTCAGTGAGCGTTGGGGCCACCTTCGCCAAGAACATGGAGAGTGAGTTGCGGCAGATTCTGAATGACCTCGATCTGGGCGACCGGGTTCGTCTTGAAAAATCGTCCGAGGGTCCGGACAGTGACGAATGACGAGCGAGTGAGGTTCTTTCACAAATGACAAAGGAGTGCATGTGTCAACGAATGCACGAACACAGAAAAGTGGACAGTCAGCCGATGCAATCAGATGTCGGCTAACGCGGCCATCTGGCGGAATTTTTCGTATCGGTTTGCCAGGAGTTGTTCCGTGGATAAGGCCAGAAGCTGGTTTAATTGGGTGTGGAGGGTTTGAGCAACGGTTTGACAGATGCGTTCCACGTCGCGGTGCGCTCCGCCGAGTGGTTCGGGAACGACTTCGTCGGCAATCCCCAGTTTGAGCAGTTCCGCACCCGTCATTTTCAGGGCCGCCGCCGCAGCTTGCGTCTTGGTCGCATCTTCCCAAAGGATCGCCGCGCACCCTTCCGGGGAAATGACCGAGTAAATCGAGTGTTCCAGCATGACGATCCGGTCGGCTACTCCCAATCCCAATGCCCCGCCGCTTCCACCTTCTCCCGTGATGATAGCCATGATCGGAACCTTGAGCCGGGACATCGCGAACAGGTTTCCGGCAATGGCCCTGGCTTGGCCGCGTTCCTCGGCTCCGACGCCGGGGTAAGCTCCCGGTGTATCGATAAACGTGACGATCGGGCGTTTGAATTTCTCGGCTAACTGCATCAGCCGCAAGGCTTTTCGATAGCCTTCAGGATTGGGCATGCCGAAATTTCGTTTCACCCGCTCCTTGAAGCTTTGTCCCTTTTCATGACCTATGACGCAAATGGACCTGCCCCGGAACGTGGCAAATCCACCGACGACGGCCTTGTCGTCTCCGAAGGATCGGTCGCCGTGCAGTTCGAGAAAGTCTTCACACATGTGCTTCATATAGTCCAGGATCGACGGGCGTTGAGGATGCCGGGCAATTTGCGTTTGCTGCCAGGGAGTCAGATTGCCGAAGATTTCCTGCTCCATCTTGGCTAACCGGGTTTGGAGAATGCGAATCAGCCGCGGGACAGCTTTCCTCTCGGACCCCGACTTCTTCAGCTTCTCCAGCCGTTCTTCGAGTTCTTTCAACGGCTTTTCAAATTCCAGAAAATCACGCATGGCAGACCCGTTTGGGACGCGTCAGTGAAACGTGACGGTCTGCTTTCCGAGAATTTGCTCCACTTCATATACCAGGTCCGAGCTCGGCAAGACGCTTACATTCGGCAATGGTGCGCTCTCCGCTTGCACCTGCGAATCGAGATGGAAGTGAAAGGCGACCGGGGCCGGCCCCGGGTGACGGTGTAACACTTCCTGCAGTTTGGGTAGTTTGCCCCACGTTTCCGGTGTTTCCACAAGGCGTACCACGACCCGTTTCACGGTCCTGGTTTGCAGGTCGCGCAGGGGCTCCAACTTGGTGGCCTTGAGACGGGCGCCCGTATCCATGTGATCCACCGTGCCGGTTGCCTGAATGACGGTATCCGCATTCAGAAATTCCGAACAATTTTGAAAGAGTTCAGGAAACACGATGACTTCGGCCAAACCCTGCAAGTCTTCCAATTGGACGTAGGCCATCCTGTTCCCTTTTTTGGTGGTGGTGACTTTGATGCTGTTGATCACGCCGCAGATTTTGACTTCCCGGCCTTCATGTGCCTCGTGTAAGGTGGCCGTGGTATGCGTCGACAGCAGGCGCATGACTTCGGCGTGTTGGGTCAACGGATGGGCGGTGATATAAAATCCGGTGAGTTCCCGTTCAAATTGGAGAATTTGAGCCTGTTGCCATTCGTCGATCGTGGGCAGCGGTCGAGTCAAGGCGTGCGAGTTCGAGGAATCCGCTTCAACGGCCTCGAATAAGGAGGTCTGTCCCAAGGCGCGCTCCTCTTGAATAGCGTTGGCTTCCTCCAGCGTTTGTTCCATCACCGCCATTAATTGAGCCCGTTTGGGCCCCATGGAGTCAAATGCGCCGACTTTGATCAAGCCTTCCAGCACCCGTTTGTTGACCTTTTGCAGGTCGATCCGGCAACAAAAATCCAAAAAGGATGAGAAGGGCTCCTCGGCTTCCCTGCGCGCGATGATGGATTCAACGGCACTGCCGCCGACGTTCTTAATGGCCGCCAGCCCGAATCGAATCCCTCCCTCTACGATGGTAAAGTTTTTCTGGCTTTCATTCACGTCCGGTGGGAGGATGGGAATCCCGCGTTCACGACATTCGGTAAAATAGCCCACCATCTTGTCCGTATTCCCCATTTCGCTCGTGAGTAACGCGGCCATGAATTCCGTGGGATGATGCGCTTTCAGGTAGGCCGTTTGGAATGTTACTAGGGCATAGGCCGCCGAATGGGATTTGTTGAATCCATACCCGGCAAAGTACGCCATCTGGTCGAAGATCTTTTCCGCCTTCTTTTCCGTGAACCCATTGGTCCTGGCCCCGTCGAGAAACCGCTCTTTTTGTTTGGCCATCTCGTCGTGCTTTTTCTTCCCCATGGCCCGACGGAGCAAATCGGCTTGTCCCAAACTGAACCCGGCCATGCGATTGGCAATGGCCATGACCTGTTCCTGATAGACGATGACTCCGTGGGTTTCCTTGAGAATGGGTTCCAGCTCCGGAGGGTCGTACACAATTTTCAAGGGATCACGTTTGCGTTTGATAAAGTCGTCCACCATGCCGCTTTCCAAGGGGCCCGGCCGGTAGAGGGCGAGGATCGCGATGAGATCTTCAAAGCATTCCGGTTTAATGCGGACCAATAAATTACGCATGCCGGAACTTTCCAGTTGAAAGATCCCGGAGGTTTTGCCGGAGGCCAGGAGCGCATAGGTTTTTCCGTCATTCGGAGGAAGTCGTTCAATGTCGAGTCGTTTTTCCGGGGCCTGTCTCCGGTTCACCATGGCCACGGCATGGTGAATCATGGTGAGGGTTTTCAGCCCGAGAAAATCGAACTTCACCAAGCCCACTTTTTCAATATCCGTCATCGAATATTGCGTGACGATTTCGTTATTGGCCGTTTTGTACAACGGCACGTGTTCGATGAGGGGCTTCTGTGAAATCACCACCCCCGCCGCGTGCGTGGAGGTGTGTCGCGCCAGGCCTTCCAGGGCTTGGGCCGTCGTCATAAGTTCCTTCATCCGTGTATCACCGTCGACCAACTCCTGCAGGCGCGGCTCCTGGGTCAAGGCCTCCTTCAAGGTGATGTTGAGTTGTGCCGGCACGAGTTTGGCGACGCGGTCCACTTCGGCGTAGGGAATATCCATCACGCGCCCCACGTCCCGGATGGCGGCTTTTGCGCCCAGCGTCCCGAACGTGATGATCTGGCACACGTGGTCTTCGCCGTATTTCTCGATTACGTAGTTGATGACTTCTCCCCGGCGATCCATGCAGAAATCCATATCGATGTCCGGCATGCTCACGCGTTCGGGATTGAGGAACCGTTCAAAGAGCAGGTTGTACGCGAGTGGATCCAGGTCGGAAATGGAGAGGGCATAGGCAACCAGACTCCCGGCCGCCGACCCTCGGCCTGGTCCCACCGGAATGCCGCGGGATCGGGCAAATTTGATAATGTCCCAAACCACCAGGAAATAGCCTGCATAGCCCATCTGTGTGAGTACGGCCAATTCTTCCTGAAGGCGCAGTTGATAGGTCTCCGGCGGCAGGCTCGCGGGTCGGGCTGCCAAGCGCTCGGCCAAGCCTTCCTTGGCTAAGGTTTCAAGGTAGGTGTCATGGGTGAATCCCTCGGGCACCTGGTAGTGAGGAAGCGACAAGGTGCCATTGGTCAGGTTCAACCCGCATTGTTCCGCAATGCGACAGGTGTTCAGCACGGCTTCCGGCAGTTCGGAAAACTCCGCGATCATCTCCTCCGTGGACTTGACGTACAGTTGGTCGGTGTCGAACTTCAGGCGGTTGGTGTCGCTTAAGGTTTTGCCGGTTTGCAGGCACAGCATGATTTCATGCGGGCGCGCATCTTCTTTTTTCAAGTAGTGGCAATCGTTGGTTCCGACCAACGGGATGCCGAGTTTTTTGTGGATCTCCACGAGACCCCGGTTGGCGATCAATTGATGATCGAGCCCATTGGCCTGGACTTCGAGATAATAATGGTCTTTCCCGAAGATCTCGCGGTATTGTCCGGCTGTCTGCGCGGCTTTTTCCATGTCCTGCTGGCCGATGAGATACGGCACTTCTCCGCTCAAACAGCCGGACAAGGCGATGAGGCCCTCGTGGTGTTCCTGCAAGAGCTCCTTATCCATCCGTGGTTTGTAGTAAAACCCTTCGAGATAGGCTTTGCTCGACAGTTTGATGAGGTTATGGTAGCCCTTGAGATTGGTGGCCAGGAGAATCAAATGGTAATACTCGTTATGGGCCCACATTCCTTCGCGTTGTCGCCGGCTGCCGGGCGCGAGGTAGGCTTCACACCCGATGATGGGCTTCACCCCTTGGGCAGTGGCCTTTTCATAGAAGTCGATGGCGCCGAAGAGGTTGCCGTGGTCCGTGATGGCGAGAGCGGGTTGTTGAAATTCACGGACTTGTCTGAGAAGCGGATTCAGTTGATTTGCGCCGTCCAGCAGGCTGTATTGGGTGTGGAGGTGCAAGTGAACGAATTGAGAAGACAAGGGGGATCATCCCTTTACTGACGGCAGCCCGCCTAAGAGAAGTTGCCGGAGCCCGAAAAAATTCTAATCCTGGGTCCGGGTGGTGTCAACGAGGGTCTCCATCTCAACCGGTATGCCGGAGGTGACGGGATCGTGAACAGATTGAACGCTACGGCTGTTTCCCCAAGCTCAGTTCGTATAATAACGCCTTCCAGCCTTGCTCTTCCGTAATGAAGCCTTTGGGTTGGACAACGGGCAGCATGCCGGTACCCGGGACCCGACCGGATTGGCCCATGCTTCCGTTTTTCAGGACCCACATCAGTTCGCCGGGCGTTCGCAGGGTATGAAATTTCGGATTCGTGAAGTTGCGGGGTTGGATCGGCAAGTTTTTGGCGGCGGCGCCGTCGCCTTTGCCTTCGGGACCGTGGCAACTGATGCAGCCTCCCGCGCCCAGGAAGATGGCTTTGCCTTCCGCCAGTATTTCCGGAGTCGGTTCAAACGGTGGCTTGACTTTCTTGGCTTTGGCCAATGCGCCGGACGGAACCCGGGGAATCGTGATGTCGTATTCTCCGCCGGCTTGCCCGTATCCGGTCGGATTCACGCTCCAGGCCACTTCTGTAAAACCCACACATAACCCGGCACTCAACGCGGCGCATAACACACTTCTTCTCACGGTACTTTCCTCCTCGATGAGTTTGATAATGATGGCGGCCCCGGTGTGAAACGGATGCAGAGGCTGTGGACGTTTTTACCTTAACCAACGTTGTAAGGGCAACCTGACCCTGGAATAACTCCCTCTCCCCATGGCGGGAGAGGGTTGGGGTGAGGGGGGAGGGAATACGTGAACACGTACCAATGACAGAAGAAAGGCCGGAGTGGTTATCCCGTTGGGAGGCAGGGGAAGGTTTTATGCTAGAATGCGGAGCGATCCATTCGGGACGGCACTGGGGCCGTCCCCTACGGTCGGGAACATGACTCTGACACGAACACCCTGGGGGCGTAGCCATGCCTTTTGACCAGCGGGCCAAGGCTCACTATTTCTCAGGCATGCGTCGCCGGATTGTCGAATTACGAGCCCATTCGGAACGCAGCCTGGATTTTGCCATCGATACGATGATGCTGGAACGCGCCGAAAGTTACTTTAAGGTTGAAACCGGTCTGGCGGAAATCGAGCGGATGGTGACGCTCATCGAAGAGGAATTGGGCGAAGTCCGGGAACTGACCCATGCCCAACGCCTGGAAGCCCGACTCGAATTCATCGAGGATCGCTTTGAAGATTTCGACAGCGAAATCTATCAACGTCCCAAGCGGCGCCGGCGAAAGATCAATCTGTTTGATTTCTTCAAGAGAGCGACCGGGAGCGGGGAGGCTACGGTTTCTCAAGGCGAAATCAACTCCCACCAGGAAGCGTATCAGGCCTTGGGCCTCGAGTTCGGGAGTTCGATGGTGGCGGTCACCCGGGCTTTTCGTCAAAAAGCGAAAAAGCTTCATCCCGATATTAATAAAGGGGATCGGAGCGCCGAACCCGAACTGCGGCGCATCATCGAGGCGTACCAATTTCTCAGGGCGGATTCCAGTATCCCGCGCACCGAAGCCCACGGGACGGAAGACCAAACACGGTAAGGCCCTGCGCCGTCAGGTGCCATCGTTTCCTTCTTTCCCGAGGCCTGCTGATAGGGTCTTAATTGCTTTGCCATATAGATAGATGGCTTCTGAAAACTTCCTTTCGCGTCATTCATGGTAGGAGGGAACTGGGATTGCCTTAGATGGTTTTCTCGAATACGCCTAATAAACGTGGCATATTGTTTAAGCGTCACGCTATGACGTTGATGTGGGTTAATGATTCCGACGGGAAGATTAACAACGTCTCTCACTATTCTCACAGGCTCTGCCAAGTCTGAATCGTTTGTGATCAATACAGCTAAATCAAATTTTCTGGTAAAGGCATCTAACAGAAAGTGGGAGGCTAAATTGACATCTGAACCCTTCTCTTCGGTTTTATCCACTGTGACCCATTCCCTGGGATTCGAACCGGTTTTTACCATTTTTTGAGGATGAGTAAGGAAATCACCATAGATAACTGATAAATTTGGGATCGTTTTCAATGTTCTCAGATAGACTTGTTGACGGATTGGTTGAAGTGGATCATGAGTTCACCCTTTAACGAGGGCGGTAAAGTATTTAATTTCCTGAATCGGGTCATTTGGTAACACTAAGCTACACAGCTTGGAAAGATCTAGCCATTTAAAGGCCGTATTCTTGATGGCATCATAGTACAAATTAAACCTATCGACGTAAACATTGGTTCTCAAGAGATTTCTCATTCTGGAAAAAGCGTCAACAAATGCTGTATAAGTTCAGAAACCTTTGGCA
>JAAXIB010000078.1 GCA_012270585.1 Nitrospirales bacterium | reverse complement strand
ACCCCGACGGGGATCCAGAGTTTTTTCTTCTGCTCCTCCATTTTTTCGGACCCGCTTGGAATAGAACCTTGGATTCCCGCTAACTACCTGAGAAATAGCAGAAGGGGAAACCTCGGTGGAAAAGTGTCTCATCTATAAATGATAAGACAACTTGTTGTCTCATAAGAGAGCCGGCATGCCAATGCCTTTGGTGTGAATTTCTCTAACCTCTCGAAATACAACTGAAAATTCTCATCGCAAAATTTGGCACGTAATTTGATAAACATCGAGAGAGACGGAAAATTCTGAATCGTCGACGTGGAAACACGGCACAACTTCAAAAAAGGAGAGACAGCATGAACAATCTTGTTCTTACCTCAACCAATGGGGTTTTTATGGTTTTAACCCTGCTCTTCAGTTCGTGGTCTACGACACTGGCCGCAGACACCACGGACATGGTCCTGATCCCAAAAGGTGAATTCACCATGGGCAGCAAGGAGCACAGCGATGAAATGCCTCATCAGGTCGTGATCGAGGAGTATTACATCGACAAATATGAGGTTTCGAACGGCAAATATCGGGACTTCATGAAAGCAACCGATCATCCGGCTCCGGCCTACTGGGACGACCCACGCTTGAACAAACCCGACCAACCCGTCGTTGGAGTGAACTGGCACGATGCGAATGCTTACTGTGAGTGGACGGGTAAACGACTGCCCACGGAAGCAGAATGGGAACACGCGGCCCAAGGACCTGAGGGAAGCCATTTCCCATGGGGACACACCATCGACCCCACAAAGGCGAACTACGGCCAAAACGTAGGGAAAACCATGCCCGTGAATTCCTACCCGGAAGGTGTGAGTGATTTTGGAGTCTACAATATGGCCGGAAACGTCTTTGAATGGGTCAGTGATTGGTATGACCCGAACTATTTCCGTGTCAGTCCGGCTCTCAATCCTCAAGGGCCTTCCGATGGCTACAACTTTGCCAACCAGGGTCCCGTCAAGGTCCTGAAAGGTGGCTCCTGGCTGGCTCCCCAAACGTCCCTGCACGTCAGCCACCGTTTCTGGAATCAGCCGGAGAACAACTCCTACGGGGTGGGGCTTGGATTCCGATGTGCCCTGTCGGCGGATAACGGCGTTCGCGACGTGATGCAATATGATTTCATTCATGCCCTCGTCAGCATGGGCAAAGAGCAATGGAACGATGCCTTGCAATCCATTGACCAGGCGATCCAACGCGATCCCGAAAACATGGAATATCGGCAAACGCGTAAAATCATCAGGACGCAACTCAACATAGAACTCGGACAGGGCCGATCCTCAGAGGGCGAATCATGAAAACCTTCTGTTTCCTGACCCTGACGCTGGCGGCATGGGCTATCGCCTGGGGAACGGGTCCGGTATGGGCCGGCCATACGGGACCCCATGTTCATCCACGGGATCCCATACAAGAATCTCTCTACCTGGCCGATAAGAACGTCAATGAGGCATGGGAGGTCTTCCACCAGTCCGCACTGGGAGGCACCCTGGCCTCCCCGGCCATCCAGACGAAGATCGAACAAGCCTTGCATGCATCCCGACTCCTGTTAGTCGATGCTCGAAAGGCCGCTCGGAGCAACGACAAACGTGCCGTCTCCGCACTCACGACACGCATTGAGGAGCTTTCAACGCAAATCAAAGAAAACAGTCGAAGGCGAAAACCATGAACACACGATTGATTACGTCACTCACCATGTGCATGCTGTTGGGGAACGGATCCGCTTTCGCAACCCATCCCGTCAGAGAAAGAGATCCCGTTCCCATGATAAATATTGCAAAAGGAAGTTTTATTCGAGGAAGCAGCACGGAGTCCGGGCGGACCGACGAGAGGCCTCGTCGAACGATCCATCTCGGCGCCTTCATGATCGATAAATATGAGGTCACCAACGCACAGTACCTCCAATTCATTGCAGCCACGGGGCATAAGGAACCGTTTAACGTGTACGGCACGGATTCCTTATTCGAGGTGAAAGGTATTGAGAACTTACCCGTGGTGCAGGTCACGTGGCACGATGCCGCGGATTATTGCCAGTGGGTCGGCAAACGGTTGCCGACTGAAGCCGAATGGGAAAAAGCCGCAAGAGGCACCGATGGGAGGCCATATCCGTGGGGAGACGTGGCCCCCTCACCCCGTCACGTCAATTTCAATCGTGATTGGATGGCAACACGAACGCTGTTGCCGGTCGGATCGTTACCCGATGGAGCCTCTCCCTACGGCGTCCACGACATGTCCGGCAACGCGCGAGAGTGGGTCCAGGACTGGTACGCGAAAGATTATTACGAGCTCGCGCCGCATCAAAACCCCAAGGGCCCTGAAACCGGATTGCTCAAAGTGATACGCGGTGGATCCTGGCACAGCTTCGAATCCGACATTCGTACGGTAGCCCGTGGAAAAGGAGGGTTTGCCCTGAAGACCCATGGGATCGGCTTCCGTTGTGCGAGGGACGTTACCGTAACCCCTCAACCGGAGGCACGAGGTCAACGATGAACGTGGTCATTGTCGGAGGAACAGGATTTATCGGAAGGAACATTGCCCCGGTTCTTGCCGGCGGCGGACACACGGTGACCATTGTGACCCGAAACCAGCGCACGGCTTCCGCCGTTGCCGGAGGCGACGTTCACGTTCGGGAATGGGATCCGTCGGATTGGCAGACCCTGGAACACACCTTTCAGGGACAGGACGCGGTCATCAACCTTGCGGGCGCTCCCGTTGCGGAACGCCGGTGGACGCCGGCGCGCAAGACCGTTCTTCGTGCCAGCCGGATCGAGACCACCCGGACGATCGTCACGGCCTTGTCCCGTCTCACCACGCCCGTTCGGCCCAAAATCTTCATCAATTCATCGGGCGTCGGGTTCTATGGACTCGAGACCTCCGACAGCGTCGATGAAATGCAGGGGCCGGAAAACGGATTTTTGGCTGACCTGTGCGTGGAGTGGGAACGTGAAGCCTTCAGGGCAACGGCCTGCGGTATTCGGACCACGTGCCTGCGAATCAGTATGGTGTTGGGGAAAGACGGCGGCGCTCTGCAAAAAATGCTTCTTCCCTTCAAACTCTTTCTCGGCGGTCCCATCAGCAAGGGGACTCAACCCGTGAGCTGGGTCCACGTCGAGGATCTGGGACGGCTCGTCGCGGCCATTCTTGAACAACCTTCATACAGCGGCGCGATCAATGCGGCTTCCCCCCATCCGGTCACGATGAAGGAATTTTGTCTGCAACTGGGGCGAACCCTGGGAAAACCGTCCTGGCTTCCCGTTCCGGCGTGGACTCTTCAAATCGGATTGGGTGAACTGTCTACGCTCATGACTCACGGGCAATCGGTGAATCCCCTCATGGCGCAACAGTTGGGATTTACCTTCCAATATCCGGACTTGGAATCGGCTCTTTCCGCGATCCTGGGAACGGGCAAGTGATCGACGTTGGTATGAAGACCCCGAATTGGTCATTCCCGGTTCTCCCTCTCCCCATCGTGGGAGAGGGCTGGGGTGAGGGGGGACAAAGCAAAGACTCTGGATCCTCGATTACAAATGTCGGGGATGACAGATAAAGACGAAGGAAAAAGAAAAGACACTGGATTCCCGACTAGATTACCGCTAAAAACCGCGGGGACAATCGTCGGGAATGACGGAGTGGCAACGAATAAGTGAACATAGGATAACAAACTGAGCGCGGTGGTGGTGGATGAACGGAACATCGTGCGGTATAGTGAAATTGTGCCGATAAGCCCATTGCCCGACTTTGCCGCCGTACTGGCTGCAACGCGACGGATCCTGGGGCTGTACGCTTCATAACATGATGATCGAGATTCTAGCCTATCTCCATCTGTTGGCAGTCGCCGTGTTGGTCGGAAAAATCGTTTTTCTGTCGTTCGTCACCGCGCCGATCCTGGCCCGAACCCTGGACCCTGATGCCTTTGCCCGCGTGGTGCGCATGCTCTTTCCACGTTACTACGCACTGGGCATGACGGCGGCAACCGCCGGGTGGGCGAGCATAACGAGTCTCGGTCTGCTCAAAGGGTTCGGCCTGCCGTATCTGATTGCCGCGACGCTCTGGCTTGGCGTCCTGGCAATCGAGAATTACTGTCGCTCTCCATTAACCCCGCGCATCAATGCGTTGAGTGACCAACTCAAGGACGCCGCGCAACGCGGGGTGAACGTTGTCTCGATTCGCAAAGATCGGGATGCCCTGCATCGCCGCTCGGTTCAGCTCAACGGCGTGGTACTCATGCTGGGATTATGTTTGATCGGATTGATTTAACGAAGAAGGAGGAGACGGATGCAACCATCAGCAACGACGTTATCGATGCAAGCGACCTTCCAAAGCCGTTTTCTGCTTGCCGTCTTGTTTGCCCTCCTGTTGCTGGCCCCGATGCCTGGTCACGCGCAGCAAGGGCATTCCCCACCAGGCAATCCCCACGGTGACCTGTCGGACCCCATGCTGCCCCAGCCCGGCATCATCGGCGTCGCGCTGCACCTCACTGCCGAACGCATCGGCGATCCCGCCGGCTTGTTTATCCGAGCTACCCATCCCCTGGGACCGGCAGTGAAAGCAGGGCTCACGCACGGGCAGGAAATTCTGGCCGTGGATGGCCAGTCAGTCAAAGGCAGAACGTACCGGGAAGTCGTGTCCATGATACGGGGCGAGGTCGGGACGCCCGTGACGCTCCTCGTCAAAACCGTTTCCGACGTGAAGGAAGTGACGATCATTCGCGCCAGCGAGGCGCAGTTGACCGAAGAGGAACAACGGATCTGAGGAACCTTTCATGCCGTCCCGCGTCACGCCCAAGCCCCCGCCCCCCGCAAAACCACGCCCCGCGTCGGATCTTCCCGTGCGGTTGGGTATCAGCCGCTGCCTGTTGGGTGAACCCGTCCGGTACGACGGCGGCCATAAACGGGAGCATTTTCTGGTGGACGTGCTTGGGCAACACGTGGAATGGGTGCCGGTGTGTCCCGAAGTGGAAGCCGGATTCGGCACGCCCAGAGAATCCATGCGTTTGGTCGATGACGTGGCTGAACCGCGCCTGATCACGGTGCGTTCCCGTCAGGATCACACCGAGCGGATGCGCCGTTACGCCAAACAACGCTTGCGCGACTTACAAGCGTTGAACCTGTCCGGATACGTGTTCAAAAAGGATTCTCCCAGTTGCGGGACCTGGCGCGTTCGAGTGTATACCCGCGACGGCCGTCTTTTGGGGACGGGGAAAGGACTGTTTGCCGATGCGTTCCAACGCACGTTTCTCCTGACTCCCATCGAGGAAGAAGGTCGACTGCGGGATCAAGGTCTTCGGGAAAACTTTATCGAACGCGTGTTCGGCTATCACCGTTGGCAAGTGCTTAACGCACGCCCCACCCGTGGGCGGCTGGTGGCGTTTCATACGGCCCACAAATATCTCTTATTGGCCCACAGCCAGCGCCATTACCGGGAACTCGGTCGATTGGTCGCCAATGCCAACCAGTGCTCCGATCGAGAGCTGGCCCGGGCCTACGGCCAACTGTTTATGGAGGCCCTGGCCGTCAAGACGACCATTCGCAACCACGTGAACGTGCTTCAACACCTGGCCGGTCATTTCAAGGGCAGCTCCGCGGCGCGGGGAGAACTTCACGAGGTGATGAATGATTATCAGAACGGGTTTGTACCGCTGAGCGTCCCCGTCACCTTGATCAGGCACTACGTCCGGGTGCTGGACGTTCCGTACCTGAGGGACCAGGTGTATCTTGCGCCTCATCCCAAAGAACTCATGTTGCAAAACCATGTTTAGCGTTCGGACCCACTGTCTTTTCTGGCTCCCTCTTCCCACCGAGGGAGAGGGCTGGGGTGAGGGGGAGTCTCTTTGTCACCGCGTCACCCATCCGGGACGGCACGGTGGCCGTCCCCTACAATGACAATGATGCAGGGACAATCCCCTGTGGTTGTCCGTCAATTAAGGAGAGATCACCATGAGTGATTCAACAAAAGGTGTGGTGCTCGTCGGGCATGGGGGTATTCCCAAAGATTACCCAGGGGAACTGGTCACGAAACTCAAGCGGCTGGAAGCTCAACGACGCGCCGCGGGCGTTCCGATGTCCCACGAAGAATATGAACTCGACCAAAAAATCCGGCGGTGGCCCCGAACCCCGGAAACCGACCCCTATCAGGCCGGGCTTGAATTGTTGGCCACCCGCCTCAAGCCCCTCCTGCACGGCGCGCGGTTTTCCACGGCCTATAACGAGTTTTGCACCCCCACGCTCGGCGAAGCCATTGAACAACAGATCGCCGACGGAGCCAACGACATTACCGTGATCTCCACCATGTTCACCCCGGGCGGCTCGCACTCGGAATATGAAATTCCCGAGGAAATGGCCGAACTCCGCCGGAAACATCCCGACGTAACCCTGACCTACGCCTGGCCCTTCGATCTGAACAAGGTCGCAGAAATGCTCTGCCAACACCTCGACCGATTCCAGGACAACCCCGTTGGAAAGTAGGCCCCCGTGGTTGTCCTGCCTGTCCTAAGATCACTCCCCCCTTGAGGGGGAGTGATGGCTGACGACTCTCTTTCAGCGGACTTTGTTGCCGAGGCCTCTACAGGTTTCTTCGGTTTTCGTGCCATCATCTTGGACTCCGGGAACTGGAATGGCGCATTGTAGCGCATGGCCACGCCATGAGAAAGGCTTTACCCACTCACCTCTACCCTCCATCGGTTCGCCCGCGGGCACGGGCAGCGCCCTTGGCTCTCCGACTCCCCCTCAAGGGGGAAGTGAGTCAGGAGGGTGTCGGGTTACGCTTCGCTAACCCGACCTATGGGGCTTACCCGTCCTGGCCCTGCGGGCGGGCGCGGCCGAACTGCTGGCGGTTTTCCTGTTGGATGGCTTGCAGGCAGGCTTCGCAGATTTCGCCGTGTTCTTCGGTCATGTAGGTTTCGGTGATTTCGCCACAGCGATCGCAGATCATGGCTTGTCCCTTACTCTTTGCCGGTCGGGGTACTTTCTTCTGCCGGCGCGTCGGGAGCAGGACGTTCGCTTTTTTTATCCATCGCAAACAGGATCAGCAGGGATACGACACCCACGCTGATGGCACTGTCCGCCACGTTGAATGCCGGCCAGTGGTAGCCTCCCATGTAAAAGTCGAGAAAGTCCACGACTTCCCCGTATTGCAGCCGGTCGAGAAGGTTCCCGATCGCCCCTCCCAAAATGCCGGAGACGCTCAATTGGCCCCACACGTCCGCCGGGTGCATGCGATAAAAAATCGTCCCCAACAGCCCCAGGGCGAAGATGGACGTCCCCACGAAAAAGATGAGCCGGAATGCGCTGTTGGTCGTGGCAAACATGCCGAAGGCCGCGCCGGGGTTCCGAATATAGGTCAGATTGAAAAACCCGGCGATGACGGGGATCGATTCATGCAAGTGCATGGTGTGCATGACGAGGGTCTTGGTGATTTGATCCAGGATCACGATGACGAAACCCACGCCAAGCAGGATGCCCCACCGCTGGAATCCGTGGTTCACGTCACGGCCTCGATGCACCGGACACAGAGCGTCGGATGCTCGGGTACGCCGCCCACGGCGGCACGATAATTCCAACAGCGCTCACATTTTTCTCCCTCCGCCTTGACGACGTTCACGCTCATGCCCAACGCTTCATCACTCTCCAGATGTCTCTCACCGGACGGATTTTCAGTGGGACGGATGATAACCTGGGACACGATGAACAAGGTCGGCAACTCTTCTTCATGGGCTTGCAGAAACCCGTGCAAGGCCGGGACCGCGTTCAGTACCACGCGAGCTTCCAGCGACGAGCCGATCACTTTTTCCCGTCGCTGCTGTTCCAGCGCCGAAAGGACCACGGTCCGTATGGCCAGTAATTGTTTCCATTTGGCTTCCAGTTCCGCTTCGTCGGGTAATGCCACGGGCTCGGGAAAGGTCGAGAGGTGGACCGAGTCCTCCGGGGACGTTTCTCTGCCCGGCACGACGTCCCACACGTCTTCCGCGGTAAAGCTCAGGATGGGGGCCATGAGTCGGGCCAGGCCCGTGACGATGTGAAACAGGACCATTTGCGAGCCCCGTCGCAGGGGTGAGTCCGCTCGAAAGGTGTAGAGCCGGTCCTTCAAAATATCCAGGTAGGTCGCACTCATGTCCACGGAACAGAAGTAGTCCAGTTCGTGCACGATCTGCCGGAAATCGAATTCCTCGTAGCCTTGCCGGACGTGACGGATGAGGTTGTTGAATCGCAGCAGGGCCCACCGGTCCAACTCGGGCAATCGGGGGATCTCAACCTGATGCGCCGGGTTGTGCGGGTCGAAGTCATAGATGTTGCCGAGCAGGTATCGGCAGGTATTCCGGATTTTCCGGTAGGCCTCGACCAATTGCTTGAGGATCTGCGATGAAATGCGCAGGTCTTCCTGGTAATCCTGGGCTGCGACCCACAAACGCAGGATTTCCGCACCGTGCTGTTTGATCACGTCCTGCGGCGCCACGACGTTCCCGGCTGACTTGGACATCTTCTTGCCCTGGCCATCGACCACGAACCCGTGGGTGAGTACGGCCCGATAGGGCGCTCGTCCGTCCGTGGTCACGGATGACAGGAGCGCGCTGTGGAACCAACCCCGGTGTTGGTCCGACCCTTCCAGGTACAAGCTCGCCGGCCACCAGTCTTCGCCCTGCTGTTTCACCACAGCGGCATGACTTACGCCCGACTCCAACCACACGTCCAGGATATCCTGTTCCTTGTTGAATCCGGTGGCTCCGCATGTCGCACAGGTTGTTCCGTCAGGGAGTAATTCCCGCGCCGACCGTTGGAACCACACGTCCGAGCCATGCTCACTCACCAGGCCGGCAATCCGGTCGATGACCTGCGCGTTGATCAACGGGGTCTGGCATTGCGCACAGGTGAATCCGGGAATCGGCGTTCCCCAAATCCGTTGACGGGACAAACACCAGTCCGGCCGGTTCTCGATCATGCCGTAGATACGGTCGCGTCCTCGCTCCGGGATCCATTGCACGCGGTCGATTTCTTCGAGCGCCCGCTCGCGCAACCGGCCCTTGTCCATGGAGACGAACCATTGCTGCGTGGCGCGAAAGATCACCGGCTTCTTGCAGCGCCAGCAATGAGGATACGAATGGGTCAATGAGCCGTGGCCGACCAACACGCCCATCTGCTGAAGTGTTTCCACGATCGCCGGGTCGGCTTTGAAGACGTGCTGCCCGGCAAACGTCCGGACCTCGTTTGTAAAACGTCCGTCATCATCGACCGGCACCAGGACCTGCAGGGGTTCCGTGAGCACCTGCCGCTGCCCGGGCGCGTTATATTTCGATGCCATCAGATAGTCGTCCATCCCATGACCCGGCGCGATATGTACGCACCCCGTTCCCTGTTCCAGGGTCACGAAGTCACCCAGCAGAACCGGCGAAAGCCCGTCGCTCAAGGGTCGTTGACAGCGCAGGCCCTCGAATCCGTCATGGCCTTTTTTTCGGGCGAGGATCTCAGGATCTTTCAACTCACAGTCTTTGCCCACCTTCTCGACCAGCTTTTCCGCCATGACCAGGACTTCGTCGCCAACGCGTACGAACGCATACTCGATTTCGGGATGAATCGCGACGGCCTGATTCGCCGGAAGCGTCCAAGGCGTCGTCGTCCAAATGACGATGGAGACCTGTCCTTCGAGGCCGGCAAGGCCGCGCCGTTCCCCGGCAGGCGCATCGAGCGGAAATTTCACATAGACGGAGGGAGAGACGTGGTCCATGTATTCCACCTCGGCCTCGGCCAAGGCGGTCTGATCCTGCGTGCACCACAACACCGGTTTCAGACCTTTGTACACCCCGCCCTGCTCCACGAATTTTCCGAACTCTCGAATGATGGTCGCCTCGTAGGCTTTGTCCATTGTGAGGTAGGGACGTTCCCAATCACCCAGGACGCCCAACCGTTGAAACTCGTCCCGCTGGATGTTCCAGAATTTGTCCGCGTACTCGCGACATTGCCGGCGCAATTCCGTGGCGCTCATGTCCTTCTTCTTCTCGCCGAGTTGCTTCGTGACCTGGTGTTCGATGGGCAACCCGTGGCAATCCCAGCCCGGCACGTAGGGCACCCGCATGCCTTCCATGGTGCGGGACTTGACGATGATGTCCTTGAGAATTTTATTGAGCGCGTGGCCGATGTGAATATGGCCGTTGGCATACGGGGGGCCATCATGCAGGACGTACAGCGGCTTGCCTGCCCGTGATGCCTGAATGCGTTGATAGAGCCCCTGCTTCACCCACCGGGCGACGAACTCCGGCTCGCGGTTCGGCAGGTTCCCTTTCATGGGAAACGCCGTCCGGGGCAGGTTGAGTGTTGATTTATAGTCCATCGTCTTCTTCTGTCATTGGCATGAAAATAGCCCGCAACACCCCGAATTGGTCATTCCCGATTCCCCCTCTCCCCATCGTGGGAGAGGGCTGGGGTGAGGGGGCATGAGACTTGCCCCGGACTTGATCCGGGGGAGAAAATTTGCAGGACCGAAGCCGCCGTGTCCGAGCAAGCACCCGCTGGTGGGTGGGCGTGACTTCTCGCTTCTTCCCCCCACCGCTTCGTCGGCGGGCTGCGCCCTTGACTCCCCGACTCCCCCTCAAGGGGGGAGTGAGTTCCCGGACAAGCTCCGGTCGTTAGCTGACCGCCATCATTCGATCGAGCGCAATCCGAGCCAGGACCTTATCATCGACCGGCACGGAAATCTGATTCACCACACAGCCTTGCGCGAGGTTCTCCATGCTCCAACACAGGTGAGGGGCATCGATCCGAAACATGGTCGCGCAACGGCACACGGTGGGGGACAGGAAAAACACCTGCTTGTCGGTTTCTTCATGTTTCAGCCGGTTGACCAGATTCAACTCCGTCCCCACGGCCCACAGGGTCCCCGGTTGAGCCTGTTTGACCGTCCGAATAATAGACTCGGTGGACCCCACCGCATCGGCTTGCCCGACCACGTCTTCGTGGCATTCCGGATGCACGATGACCCGAATGCCCGGATAGGTCTTGCGAAAATACTCCACATGTGCGGGTTGAAACATCTGATGGACGCTGCAGTGGCCCTTCCATAAAATCAGGCGGGCTTTTCGGATCGCCTCTTTCGTGTTCCCCCCGTAAGGCAGGTACGGGTCCCAGACGATCATGTGCTCTCGCAGAAACCCCATGGTATTGGCCACGTTACGCCCAAGGTGCTCGTCCGGGAAGAACAGGATTTTTTCTCTCCGCGCCCAGCACCATTCCATGACGGCCCTGGCATTGGACGACGTACAGGTAATGCCCCCATGCTCCCCGCAAAAGGCTTTGAGGGTCGCGGCAGAGTTCACGTACACCGCCGGCATGACGTCCTCCTCCACGGACAGCACGCGCCCCAGTTCTTCCCAACACTGATCCACCTGCTCAATGGCCGCCATATCCGCCATGGAACACCCCGCGGCCAAATCCGGTAAAATGACGGTCTGGTTCGATCGGCTCAGAATATCGGCGGTTTCCGCCATGAAGTGGACGCCGCAAAAGACCACGTAGGGGTGCTGCGACCGTTTCGCCGCCAACTTGGACAGCAACAAGGAGTCCCCCCTGAGGTCGGCATGCACGATGACTTCGTCCCGCTGGTAGTTGTGCCCCAGGATCAGCACCTGATCGTCGAGTGACTTCTTGGCGGCCCTGGTCCGGTCAAAGAGTTCTTCGGCCGGGACCGACTCATAATCGGTGATGGGAAATGCCCCGGTTTCAACGGAATTCACGCACGCACCTCCGTGACTCAATCATTCTCAATGGCCTGCCCTCTTCACTCGATGGTCAAGTATATATCGGGTCTAAACTTTTAATTATAGCAGATATGAAACATCCTGCAACAGTTCCCCTGTGTGAATTATCAACAATAGTTGACGGGCTTGGTCGCTGTGGGAACTCCACTCAGAAGCTGGGATATGCCTCATGACGCCTTCTTCTCATGACGGCCTCTCCAGACGGCTCAGGCCTCATCTCCCGGGCTTTGCCGCTGCTACAACTGCGGAGAGGCCACTGGGCGCCTGGTATTTGCGTTTTTTCTTGTCATCCCTGTAAATGTTCACTAATTCGTTGACAGAATGAAGGGATGATCCACCCTTTCACCTGGAGGCGAGGCCCTGCGCAATAGGTTGATTGACAAGAAAACAGGCAAGGTGTATATTTCTTTTCTCAACCAATAGCTAGGGGAGCCAGGCGGCTGAGAGTCTTCTGACGAAGACAACCCTTATGACCTGATCTGGGTAATTCCAGCGTAGGGAAGCGGACAGACAGCCTACCGCCTTTTATGTGAGCCGCTCCCAGGAATTGGAGAGCGGCTTTTTATTTGCAGGAAAGGATTTCCGTATGAACAACCCTCAAACCTCTTCAGGAAACGGGAAAGAGGGTCAGGCACCGCCGTCGGCCTTGACCACGACTCCGCTGCCCTCCTCCAAGAAAGTGTACGTCAAAGGGGAGCAGGACGGCGTGGCCGTGCCCATGCGTGAAATCTCTCTTTCCCCCTCGGACAACGGCGCGGCTGCTGCATCTTCAATTTTCGTGTACGACACGTCCGGGCCCTATACCGATCCCTCAACGGGTATCGACATTCAACGCGGGCTTCCCCCGTTACGTCGTGATTGGATTCTGGCGCGGCAGGACGTGGAAGCCTTACCCGATGTCTCTTCCGAGTACGGACGACTGCGGGCCAATGATCCCTCCCTTACCGCCCTGCGCTTTCGCCTCATCCGCAAACCGTTGAGGGCGACATCGGGAAAGAACGTCTCACAACTGCATTATGCCCGTCGTGGCACCATCACTCCCGAGATGGAATTTGTGGCGATCCGGGAAAACCAACTGCGGGAAGCGCAAGCCCACTCGAACGGCACGCCCCGCGGCGTTGACCAACATCCCGGACAAGCCTGGGGCGCGAAGCTTCCTCACACCATCACGCCGGAATTCGTCCGTGATGAGGTGGCCCGCGGCCGGGCGATTATCCCGACCAATATCAACCACCCGGAAATTGAGCCGATGATTATCGGCCGGAATTTTCTGGTCAAGATCAACGCCAACATCGGCAATTCCGCCGTGATGTCGTCGATCGAAGAGGAAGTCGAAAAAATGATCTGGGCTATCCGGTGGGGCTCCGATACGGTCATGGACCTGTCCACCGGGAAGCATATTCATGAGACCCGGGAATGGATCATTCGCAACGCCCCCGTGCCCATCGGAACCGTCCCGATTTATCAGGCGCTGGAAAAAGTCGGCGGGAAAGCCGAAGACCTGACGTGGGAACTCTATCGGGACACGCTGATCGAGCAGGCCGAACAGGGTGTTGATTATTTCACCATCCACGCCGGCGTCAAATTGGCGTACGTGCCCCTCACCGCGAATCGCATGACCGGCATTGTCTCACGCGGGGGGTCCATTCATGCCAAATGGTGTCTGGCTCATCACCAGGAAAACTTTGCGTACACCCACTTCGAAGAAATTTGCGAGATCATGAAGGCGTATGACGTCTCCTTCAGTCTCGGTGACGGGTTGCGACCCGGTTCGATTGCCGATGCCAACGACGAGGCGCAGTTTGCCGAACTCGAGACGTTGGGAGAATTAACCAAGCTGGCCTGGGCGCACGACGTGCAGGTCATGATCGAAGGGCCCGGCCACGTGCCCATGCACATGATCCATGAAAACATGGAGCGGCAACTGGAGGCCTGTCACGAGGCGCCGTTCTATACCCTGGGCCCTCTTACCACCGACGTGGCACCGGGGTATGACCACATTACGTCGGGGATCGGGGCGGCGATGATCGGCTGGTACGGGTGCGCCATGCTGTGCTACGTCACGCCCAAGGAACACCTCGGCCTGCCGACGAAAGAAGACGTCAAAGACGGCGTCATCGCTTATAAAATCGCCGCACATGCCGCGGACCTGGCCAAGGGACACCCGGGGGCCCAACGCCGTGACAACGCGTTGTCGCAAGCCCGGTTCGAGTTCCGGTGGGAGGATCAATTCAATCTCTCGCTGGATCCCGACACGGCTCGAGCGTATCACGATGCCACGCTTCCCGACCAGGCCGCGAAAGGCGCCCATTTCTGCTCGATGTGCGGCCCCCAGTTCTGTTCGATGAAAATCACGCAGGACGTGCGTGATTATGCCGCTCACCTGCAGGTGGCCGACCAGCAAGCCCTAGAAGCCGGGCTTCGAGAAAAAGCCGCCGAGTTTCGACAAACCGGCGGGGAACTGTATGTGCAACCCGAAAGGCCGTAACCAACGGAGTGCTATCACTTTGACCCGGTCTCTTATCCCCCCTCACTTCTCCCCTCTCCCTTGGTGGGAGAGGGGAGAAGTGAGGGAGAGGACAACATAGGAATTTCTGCCATGGACAATCTCCAGCCAGCGCCACTTCGTGAACGGGACGTGACTCGCCACATCGCGCGCGAATTCTATAAAGAGTTTGATCAACTCATTGAAAGTGACGTGATCATCGTGGGCGGTGGGCCGTCCGGTCTGGTCTGCGCCCATGACCTGGCGACACAAGGATTTCGAACCCTCTTGCTCGAACAGAGTCTCGCGCTCGGCGGCGGGTTCTGGTCCGGCGGGTACCTCATGAATAAAGCCACCCTGTGTGAACCTGCCCACGCCATCCTTGAGAGCATGGGCGTCCCATGTAAACCCGTTAAGGACTGCGCGGGCATGCGGATCGTGGACCCTCCCCATGCCACTGCCCGCCTCATTGCCTCGGCGTACGAAGCCGGGGCGAAAGTGCTGAACCTGACCAGGGTGGTGGACCTGATCCTTCGCGGCGAGGGCGTGCTCGAAGGCGTCGTGGTCAATAATACGACGGTGGAGATGGCCGGACACGATATTATCCACGTCGATCCGATCGCCCTTGAGTCGAAAGTCGTGATCGATGCCACCGGACATGACGCGGTCATTGTCGGATTGCTCAACCAACGCGGGCTGCATCAGACGGTCCCGGGCAACGGGGCGATGTGGGTTGCACGCTCCGAGGCCATGGTTATAGAAAATACCCGTGAGGTCTTCCCGAACTGTTTCGTCACCGGTTTGGCCGTGGCTGCCGTCGATGGTTCTCCCCGCATGGGCCCGGCGTTCGGGTCGATGCTGTTGTCGGGAAGACGCGCAGCCGACCTCGTTCGTCACAAACTGAAAGGCGATTAGGGGTTTTCATTCACCGCGCAACTTCCGGAGTCGATGAACCAACAGAATTTTATTCAACAGGGTGAAGGGCGGGAAGAGGACAAGCTGACCGCGTGGGATTTATTCCAGCAGGCCTACGAATGCCAGATGAACGGCAAGCTGGATGATGCCGTCAAATTGTACCAGAACTCCATTGACTTCTTTCCGACGGCCGAAGCGTATACCTTCCTCGGGTGGACCTACAGCTTTATGGGTCAATTGGACGAAGCCATCGCAGAATGTCATCGGGCCATCCGGACGGATCCGGACTTTGGAAATCCGTATAATGACATTGGGGCGTATCTCATTCAATTGAACCAGTTGGATGAGGCGATCCCCTGGCTCGAACGCGCCACCAAAGCCAAACGATACGAAAGTCCGGCCTTTCCGCACATGAACCTGGGGCGCATCTATGAACGAAAAGGCGACTGGGCGAGCGCCATCGAATCGTACAAAACCGCCGTGACGCTCAATGCCAACTATACGCCTGCGAAGCGCGCGATGATGCGGCTCATTACCTTAATGAACTGAAATTGGCATGAAAATAGCCAGCGACATCCCCCAATCGGTCATTCCTGCGGAAGCAGGAATCCAGAGTCCGTCTCCTCGGGAACAGAGGAAAAGGAAAAGGCTCTGGATTCCCGATTAAAACTGTCGGGAATGACGGAAGGGGGCATTGGGACGAAAAGAGAGAACAGGTAAATTGGAGAGAAGCATCCCCTTTTCATCGCTTGGGGCGCAGACGGCAGTCTGCATGGGAGATTCCTGATCGTTGTTCGCTAACCGGTTTTCACAAGAAAGGCGTAACTCGTGGAACACGAAAAAATCGTTCTCGTGGGTGTGACCGATATTTTTTTCTATACGAAGATTCGTGATGCCTTTAAACCGGCCGGCTATGGACTTAAGCGCATTACGTCTCCCGATGATATCCTTGAAAAGGCCAAGGCCCATGCCCCGACGGCCATTGTGCTGAACATGAACGACCCCGGGCTCGATGCCGCCACCATGCTGAAGACCGCTAAACGCGAGGCGGCCTTGAACCACATTCCGGTCCTGGCGTTTGCCAATCACGAAGAAGTCGACACGTGGCGTCAGGCCAAGGAACTCGGCATCGACAAAATTGTCTCACGCAATGAATTTTCCGCCAGGACCCTGGCCCTCCTCCAGGAAGTGACCCAACCCGATCCGGCATGAAGCAGTCTTCCCTTCATACCACCCATCATCAACTGGGGGCCCACTTCGGTCCTGCCGGAGAGTGGGAAATGCCAATCCATTATGGCGACCCCGTCGCCGAACATCACGCAGTCAGGAAGGGCGTGGGGATTGCCGATCTCTCCCATCGCGGAACACTGCTCGTCACGGGAGAGGATCGCGTGACCTGGTTGCAAAGTATTATCAGTAACGACATCCTGCCGCTCCAGTCCGGAGACTGGTTGTATTCGAGTTTCATGTCGCACAAAGGCAAGATGCTGAGCTATTTTCGGGTCTATCGGCTTGAGGAATATCTGCTTGTGGAAGATGTGGGTGAATCAGGGGCCGTCACCTATGAAACCTTTCGCAAATTTCTTCTCTACGGCACTAAAGCCAGAATGAAGAACTGTGAGGACACCTGGAGCATTATTCTGGTCAGCGGCCCCAAGGCCTCACTCCTTATCCGGCAAGCGTTGGAGATCGACGTGACCGACCTGAAACCGGGATCCTTCCTGACCCACGACCTGAATGGGCAGTCGGTCCTGATTGCCGCCACCCAGGAAACCGGTGAACGCGACGTTGAAATTCTGATGCCGAATGACGCCATGAACCAGGCCTGGAGCCGATTGTGGGAGGCCGGTGAAACCGTTGCCCTACGGGCCATCGGCACGGAAGCACGGGAATCCCTCCGCATCGAAGCGGGTATTCCCAAATTGGGACCGGATTTGAATGATCGGATCGTGCCGCCCGAAGCCAACCTCGAAGGGAAAGCCTTCAGCCTGAGTAAGGGGTGCTATCCCGGGCAGGAAGTCGTCGCGCGCATGGACACGTACGGCACGGTCAAGCGGCGGCTGGTGGGTCTGGTGATTGATTCGAAAACAATCCCCCTCCCCGATGCCAAAGTGTTCAGCGAAGAGCGAGAGGTCGGGTGGGTCAGCAGTGCGATTCACTCCCCGACCCTGAACAAAACCCTTGCTTTCGCGTTTCCGTTGCGGGACTTTACCGCTCCGGGCACCGCCTTGCACGTGGACGTCAACGGACAACGCCATCCCTGCGTTGTGCAGGCCCTTCCGTTTTATCACGCACGTTAAGAGTAGGGAACAACGATCGTTGTTCCCTACGAAAGAACCGTTGATGACGCTTATTCCGGATGGCGGGCTGACGACAGTTTTTCACCGATGGCCAGGACGCTGGCGCGCTGGTCTTCATTCAATCCCAACAGAATATGGGCTTCGTCTCCATGCTGGAGTCGCACGCTCAAAAAGGAAATTTCTTCGCGTTTTTCCTCGTCTTTATAGATGCCGTCGATAGTTTGAAATTTGGTGAGATCGGCAGCGGAAAAAATATCATAGCGAAAATATTGGTCGCCGATGACCATGTCATAGACCACGTTGCCTTCCGTCACGGCGATCGCATTGAAGTGGCCCTGGTCTTCATACCCTTCCGGTAAATATTGGTTGATGTGCAAGAGGGCGATGGTTCTGGTCCCCAGGGCCGATGCCATTTTCTTCTCCAAGGCGTCGTAATCGATTTGCAAGGCTCGCTCATCCGGTCCGGTCGCCGCCAAGGCCGTCGCTTTTACCTGTTCAAAGACTTCTTTCGCTGTTGCCACAAGTCACTCTCCTTTCTCAGTCCGTTCAGAATGGGGTTTTCACACGAATCAACTCGGCGGCTACGATAGCCAGACCGTCAACAAGAATGCAAGTAGGGAACAACGATCGTTGTTCCCTACATCGGCGCATCGTTGCGCGGCTGCGTGACGGTTGGGCATACTGGATCGTAGGGACAGATCTGCGTGTCTGCCCAGATCACGAAGGAGTCAGCAGAAGAAGGAAGAGACCCCTCACCCCAACCCTCTCCCTCAAGGGGAGAGGGAAACGGAGTCAACGGCATGAATGTTCAATCCTGTATGATCGAAGGATGCGCGAACCAAGGCTATGCCCCGGCCGGAACGGGCACCGTGTGCAAGGACCATTTTTCCGATTTTGTGACCTGGCGGCGAAGAAGGGGGGGGAAAGGAATGTTCCGCAAATATAACGGCATGACGATGGTGGAACGGGATACGATTGTCGAAGAGTGGCGGTCCACCCTCGCCATTCCGCACTAAACCGTAGAGCAGGGCGAACACATAGGGTCGCCCCTGCAGGAAATTGGTTCAAACCTTGACCCCAATTGCCTATTCCATCAACAAGGAGCCGTGATGGTGGATGATTTTCCAGCCTTCATCCATGTGCTCATACAGATTGGTCGCCACGACTCGGCTGTTTTGGGTGGTATCCGCGTGCCGGCTCGTAATATTTTCCGTACAAATCACCCAGGCCACGTCACCGGCGACCTGGATCTGTAATTCCGTGAGGGAAAACCCCATGGAAAACACGTTATTAAAAATCACGACCCATGAATCCCGAACCATCGGCCAGCCGACCCTCATACTCCAACCCGGATGGATGCACGTTACGTATTCCTGGTGCGCCCATACCTTATCCATTTCCCCGATGTCCAGACTCTCAAAGGCCCGATAAAACGCCTCGTTGGCCAACGTCACTTCCTCGATTCGCTCTTTCAGCATTCGGTTCTACCTTTCTTCGCGATTCAAAACGTTCCGCATTCAGGGAGGACATGGCCCCCGTGCCGTCCCGAAAATCATCATTCCACTCAAGCGATGTTTGAGCAACTCCAAGCCCCCTCAGGTCTCTGAAGACCGGTTCACCAACCAGACGCCGCCCAAAACGAATCCGATGCCAAGCACTTTGATCAGGTCCAGGGATTCACCGAGGATGACAAAAGACAAGACAAGCGCGGACACGGGAATCAAATTGGTAAACACCCCGGCACGTGAAGGTCCGATACCGGATACCCCATAGAGCCAGGCTTGCTGGCCGAGTGCGGTGGCAAACACGATGACGTATACCAACGCCGCCCAACCGGAGGGGGAAATACTCCCGATACCCGCCTCCAATACTTGGGGGTCTACCCACAGCAAGGGAACTTGAAAGACGATGGAGATGAAGAGCGTCGTCCAATTCACCGTCAGCGGCGACAGCCCTTCCATCATCCAGCGGCTCCCGATGGTGTATAGAGCCCAGCTTATCAAAGCCAGGACGACCAACCCGCCACCCAGCATGGGGTTCGCTCCGCCATCCGCGGTTGCATCGCCACCCGATACCAGGGCCACTCCGATGAACGACACCGCACACCCGACCCAAACCCGACGAAAGGGGACGTCGTGCAGCATCAAGGAGGAAAGAAAGGCCGTAATGGCCGGGCTGGCCCCGATAATCACGCCGGCCGACCCGGCCCCGATGTGCTGAAGCCCATACAATATCAGAAGGTGATTTCCGAGCACGGCGAACCCCAAAGCCGTGAGCACCCCGAGATCCCGCACGGTCAAACGCGTCTTGGACTGCTCCTGCCACCACCACAACGGCACAAGAATACCCAACGCGCCGAGGCCGCGAAACACCGACACTTCCACGGCGGAGAAGGCATCCAACGCCACTTTCTGGGCCACCACCGACCCGCCCCACACGACCGAGGCGGTGATTAATGCGGCATAAGCCGCTGCTTGCGGGGGCCTATTCAACGCTCGCCTCATGGATGCGTTTCTCTGTACAATATTTCTCAGCCTGCTTCGATCGAGCAGGCAGCCGGACAATGTTTCCCGTGCTCTTCCTATGAATCAGGCATGAGTGACAATCATTCCCCGTCCCCATCGTTCTCCCCATCTTCTTTCTTTGGGAACGTTCCCGAAGGCGGGAACTTTCTTCCGGAGGGCCATATCCACGTGTGGCGCGCGATTGTAGACATACCCGTCGCCCGCCTTCAAGTATATCAGGAGACCCTGAGCCCGGACGAACGGGCACGCGCGCAACGCTTTAAGAACTCCACACACCGACGACGCTTTGCGGCGGCACGGGGAATCCTGCGGCATATTCTCGCTCGCTACCTCCGGACCTCTCCCGGGGAAATCCGTTTTCAATCGGGTCCCTTTGGAAAGCCGCTTTTGCAAGACCCCGTGGGTCACCCTCTTCATTTTAACGTGGCTCATTCGCAACAGTTGGCCGTCTACGCGATTTCCCGCGACTTTGAAGTCGGCATTGATCTTGAGGGAGACAGAAACTCCTTGGATTATGCGAGGCTTGCCGAACGCATTTGCAGCCCCGAGGAACTCGCGACTTTCCAGAAGCTCTCCCAGGCCGAACAACTGGCGGCATTCTTCCGTTGTTGGACCCGAAAAGAGGCTTTTGTCAAAGCCATGGGAAAGGGATTCTCTTTTCCTTTGAAAAATGTGCGGGTTTCCTTTACCACCGACGAACCGCCCCAAATCCTCAATCCCCGGTTAAGCCTGTCCCCGACATTTTTAATCGGGGAGCCGTCGGAGACAGGCTCGCAGGGACATCCCCCTGGTGATTGGTCTCTTTTTAACCTCCCCTTGGGACAGGGGTTCTGGGGCGCATTGGCGGTCGCGGGGAAGCCATCACGTATCCAGGGCTGGGACTATCACCTCGACGATTGACGGGCCGTTGGAAAGGCGAAGCTGTCGGGTTACGCTTCGCTAACCCGACTTCCAGCGACTCATCTCCGTTCAGCGAAAGGGGCGGAGTCGACGCACGTCACGAAGGTATCACACCGGCCAAATGGCTTATGGCTATAGGCCTTCTGTCCCGTTGACTCGCTATTCACGGGTGCCTAGAATGTATAGCCTACATTACTGAGGGGGCCAGAGACTCTTGCTGGTTTGATAAAGGAGGAAGGTATGGCGTTATTGATAACGGAAGAATGTATTAATTGCGGAGCATGTCTGCCGGAATGCCCCAATGAGGCCATCTTCGAAACTCGGAGTGCCGCGGAAGAAAAAGGGTATGAGGTGGGTGAAGGACAAGGCGAGGGTGATACGGTGTACGTGATTACCCATCAACGCTGCACCGAATGCGTCGGGCATTTTGATGAACCGCAATGTGCGGCCGTATGCCCGGTCGATGACTGTTGCATCTCTGACCCGGAAGTTCCTGAAACCACCGAGGTCTTACTCGAAAAAGCGAGAACCTTGAACCCTGATAAAGAAATCGACCCTGAGAAGGTCTGGAGCGGCGTACGAAACTAAGTTGACAACGCCCCGTCTTCATTGAAGAAGGGGCGTTGCGTTTTTCCCCTCAAGATCTTCCAAGTCTTCCGGCCTCCTGCCACTACACTGTCTCGAAATCCGCGATTCGCACGGAAACAAACTTTGAGACGCCGGGCTCTTCCATGGTCACCCCAAACAGGGAATCGGCGACTTCCATCGTGCGTTTATTATGCGTGATCACGAGAAACTGCGACAGCGGGGTTAGCTGAGGCAAGAATCGAGCGAACCGGACCACGTTCGGTTCATCCAACGGCGCATCGACCTCGTCCAAAATACAAAACGGCGACGGCTTCGTCAGGAAACTGGCAAACAGCAAAGCCAACACGGTCAAGGCTTTTTCCCCACCGGATAACATCGTCAGGTTTCTGAGACGTTTTCCGGGAGGCTGCGCAATAATATCGACGCCGGGCTCCAGCCCCATCTTTTCCTCCTCGTCTTCTGGGTCCGGCTGGACCAATACCAACTCCGCCTGTCCTCCGGCAAAAAAGGCCGAAAAGACTTCCCCGAACTTTTCCTGGAGAGATTCAAAGGTCTGCTGGAACATTCGATTCGTCGTTCGATTGAGGCGCTCGATGATTTCCTGAAGCGAGCGTATCGATTCCGACAAATCCTCTTCCTGTTCGTGGAGAAACCGATAGCGCTCTTCCAATTCCCGATGCTCGTCGACCGCGGCCAAGTTCAACGCCCCCATGCGATCCATCCTGGTCCGAATGGTCTGCAACCGTTCCCTCCAGACTTCAGGCCCTTCACCCCCGGTCCCTGCGTCCGCCTGCGGTGTTCCTTCTCCACTTTCATCCGTGGACTCCCCGTAAGTGCCGGTGAGGGCTTCCTCGATGGTTTGCATCCGCGTCCGGATTTCAGCAAGCTGGACGTCCGATTCCCGCCGCGTTTCCCTGATCGAGGAACACTGTTTTCGATTTTCATTGAGACCGCGTTCATATTCCCGAGTCCGTTCAAGGCCGTTCGCATGTCGCTCTTCGACTTCACGAAGCTCACCCTGCAGGCGCACCTTCCCGGCATCCAATTCCTGAAACACCGAATCCGCTCGCCGGCGTTCCTCCCGGCTCTGCCCGGCTTGCATCTGAAGGGACTCGATTTGCTCGGCAAGACTCTGTAGCCGCGCCCGCCGGCTGCGGGCCTCCCCCTGTAACCGGTCCAGATCCGCCCGTGCCCGTTCATGACGTTCCCGATACGTGGCCAGGGCCAGCCGCGTCTCCGTCAACCGGTCATAAAGCACCCGTATGGCTTCGTCCGCTTCCTGAAGTTGCGTGGTCAATTCCCCCAGCCCCTGTTCTTCTTCACCGTGTTGTTGCGCGATCTCTTCGAGCCGCGCTCGAGCCTGGCGTTCGTGCTCTCGAACCCGAGCGAGTTCTTCCTGACACGCATCAAGTTCCGTTTGATTCGCATTCAACCGTTGCTCCACGTCCTGCAGGCGACTCGTAAGAGCGGATCGTTCCTGCTCGACCACGAGTCGCCTCATTTCGGACTCTTTCAGGGAGGCTTCAAGGACGTGGAGTTGTTGCTTGTACGTTTCGAATTGTTCCTGCACCGTCCGACGTTGACCGTCAAACCCGGCAATGCGTTGGTTCATCGAGGACAGTTCCTGCTCCAACGAATGCACTTCGCGCCGTCGTTGAAGCAGCCCGCTTGCCTCACCCGAGGAACCGCCGGTCACGATGCCACGGGGATCAATGACTTCTCCGGTTCTCGTCACCAGCAGCAAGGACCCAAGATCGCCTTGAGAGACGTGATTGATCGCCGACAGACCGTGTTCGAGCGTATCCACCAGCACCACCCGACCCAAAAGACGATGCAACACCCCTTGCAGATCTTCGGGGACGACAACCAGATCGACCACCCTGCCCAACACCCCTTGCACCTTTCCCAAGGCAGGCCACGACTCAAGGAACGGCCCGGCCGAGGAACCAGGGGGCTGCGCGGTCACAAAGGTCCCACGCCCCCAACCATGTTCCGTGACAAACACAAGCGCTTGCAAAACGTCTTCAACCCCGTGCACGACCCAGGCACGAATATGCTCTCCTAATGCCGCCTCGATGGCGACTTCATATTCTTGCGGAACCTTCAACCGTTCAGCGAACACTTCCTTGACCCCCTGACACACCCGTCGCAAGGAGGGGTCGTTTTCTTCCCGGCCTTGCCGATATCCCAACTCCTCCTGAAGCACGGCTTGTAGTGCTTGTAGCCGCGATTCGGCTGCCGCACGGTTGGTTTGTTCCTGAATCCGTTGCTGATCGACCTCTTGAAGCCGTGCTTCGAGTTCCGACCTCGCGGCTGACAGGGTTTCGTGCTTTTCACGATCGACGGCCAAGTGTTGGGTGACTTGTTGTAAGAGAACGTGCTGCTCGGCCATGGCCGCCTCGGCGTTGGAGCGTTCCTGCCGGCAATGGGTTTGATCGTCTTGAATTTCCTGGAGGCGGCTCACCAGTTCCCGTTGTTTGGCATCGAGATTGGTCAATCGAGTTTCGGTTTGCGAACGCTCGACGGCAAGGTCGAACAGGCGTTGCCGGCTTTTCTCGGTCCGGGTTTGTAACGCAGTCCGGTGTTCACCTCGCTGTTGCTCTTCCGTCTCCAGTTCCGTCAATTGTCCGGTCACCTGAGCCCTGTCTCCTTCAGAGCGCTGAACCTGCTCCTCAAGGCTCCCGATGCTCGTCGCGGCTTGCTCGGAAACCGAGACGAGACGAGCCTGTTCTTCCAGCGCCTGCGTTCGTTGCTGGTCAAACAAGTCGGCGCGATTCCGCTCAACTTCCATGGTCGTGAGCGCCTGCCCGATGCCATGTTCCAATTGTCGAAGCTCTTCCTGCATGTGTCCGATGAGTTCCCCGTCACGGAGAAGTGCCGCCTTGGCTTCCTCATACGACGCTGTCAGGCGGGCTTCCTCGGCCATGAGTTCAGTCTCCCGCAACTCCAACCGGGCGAGGTCGGATTCCACGTGTGTCCGCTGCTGACGCAGGTTTTCAAAATCGTGTTTCAGGAGCCGGATTTCGAGGGCGCGCGATTCGTCCTTCAGCTTCCGATAGTGTTCGGCCTGTTGCGCCTGGCGTTTCAGGGTCCGCAACTGTTTTTGCACCTCGGCAATAATGTCTCGGACTCGAGTCAGGTTCTGTTGCGTGGTTTTGAGTTTGTTCAGCGCTTCCGTCTTTTGTTTTTTGAAGCGACCGATTCCCGCCGTTTCCTCTATAAACGTCCGGCGATCCTGGGGAGACCCGGAGAGGATTTGATCGATATTGCCCTGTTCGATAACCGTATGTCCCTTGGTGCCGGCCCTCGCTTCCAAAAACAGGCCGCGTATATCTTTCAGACGGCAAGGGATTTTATTGATGGAATATTCGCTTTCCCCGTCACGGTACAACCGGCGTGTGACCATTAACTCGTTATTTCCCGGCAACGCCTCCATCACGCCGGCCAGGGACTCGAGTTCCTGATTCGTCACGTCACTGACGACCAGCGAGACTTCCGCCATACCCAATGGCTTACGGGATTCCGTCCCATTGAAAATGACGTCTTCCATGCGTTCGCTTCGCAGCGTTTTGGTGCTCTGCTCACCCAGAACCCATAAAATGGCATCCACGATGTTGCTTTTTCCAACCCCGTTAGGCCCCACCACCGCGGTAATGCCTTGAGGAAAGTCGAGTCGAGCTTCGGGAAAGGATTTGAATCCGGAAACCAGGAGGGATTTCAACTTCATGAGAAACTCTCAGAGAGAGGTGGGTGATGGGGCAAACGGACTCGTGCGCAACTGTACCACAGAAGATAAAAAAATCAAGGAAAATATACTAAATGATGTGGTATTGATGGAAAAGCTGTGTATATATTGTGGGTTTCCTGTAGAAGCGGAAACCGGCTGGAATCCGGACTAGACGAGAGCCCTTTGCTTTCGCTTTTGTCCGGCCATCATCAATTCTCTGGGCAGCAGAAATTCGATGTCTTCTTCAACGACCGTAAGATCTTCGACTTCCTCGGCCCCGACTCCTTTGAGGTACGCCACCACTTCACTGACGAGAATCTCCGGGGCAGAGGCGCCGGCCGTGACTCCTATGGCTTCCACGTCCTTGAGCCACTCAAGCCGGATGTCCTGATAGGAATCAATGAGATAGGCGGGGACTGCAAATCGTTCGGCTAATTCACGAAGTCTATTGGAGTTTGAACTATTGGGAGACCCGATGACCAGGATCAAATCGACGAATTTGGCCAGTTCTTTTACGGCATTCTGCCGATTTTGCGTGGCATAACAAATATCTTCCTGATGCGGACCTTTGATTTCCGGAAATCGCCGGTTGAGCGCTTTTACGATTTCACTGCATTCATCCACACTCAACGTCGTTTGTGTGACGTAGGACAGGTGTTCTCTATCTTCAACCTCGAGCTTTTCCACGTCTTCTACTGAAGACACCAGATGAAATTTATCCGGAACCTGTCCCAGTGTACCGACCACTTCGGGATGGTCGGCATGACCGATGAGAATGAGCTCGTAATTATTGTTGTAATCGCGATTGACTTCATTGTGAACTTTGATCACCAAGGGGCACGTCGCATCGATGACTTTCAGATTGCGCCGCCGCGCATCTTCCCACACCCGCCGGGCCACCCCATGGGCACTGAAAATCACCAGCGCGCCGTCCGGGACTTCATCCAGTTCCTCTACGAAAACCGCTCCTCGTTTGCGAAGAGAATTGACGACGTGCCGGCTGTGTACGATTTCATGTCGCACGTAAATCGGAGTACCGTAACGTTTCAGCGACAATTCCACGATCTCAATGGCTCGGTCAACGCCGGCGCAAAATCCCCGTGGATTGGCTAGATAAATTTTTTTCACTCCGCCCCCTTCAGGTGTCCGTGGAAAATCGGGCTGTGGAGGATTTTTATCTCCTCAAACGGCACGCCAAACATTATGACACAAATTGAGGATTCGTCAACTCAGTAATGGTCCTGCCCCGTCAACACTCCCTACCATCGAATCAAGGCCGTGCCCCACGTTAATCCTCCGCCAAACGCTCCAAGAAGGATAAGATCGCCTTCCCGAAATTTTCCCTGCCGGTACGCCCAATCCAAGGCCATCGGCAAAGAGGCCGACGACGTGTTGCCGACCTGGTCCACGATGGAGATCATTTGGTCCTCGCGCGCGCCCACCCGTTTCGCAATGGTGTACAGCATTCGGCCATTGGCCTGGTGCGTAATCACTTGCTTCACCTCGGACAAGCTTGTGCGGGTCTCACGCAGGATCGCTTCGATCGCCTCCGTCAACCGTTTGACTGCCACGCGATAGACCGCCCCTCCCTGCAAGCGAATACTGTGTTGATGACTGCGAATCGTTTCCTGACTCGTGGGGTGCCTCGACCCTCCCGCCGGAATCGTGATCAGATCATGGTGGGCTCCCTCCGAATAGAGTCGAATCTTCATGATCCCCTTCGGGTTCGCAGCCGGATTGCGACTCGACGATTCTTCCCGGATCACCACCGCCGCCCCGGCCCCATCGCCAAAAAGTATTCCACTCGCAGGCTGGGACACATGGAGATATCGCGATTTAACCTCGGCCGCAACCACCAAACAGTTTCGAAACTGTCCCGACCGGATAAAGGCATCGGCCATGGATAAGCCGTACAGAAATCCACTGCACGATGCCGCAAGATCAAAGGCCGCAACGCGGCGCGCGCCCAGCCGTTTCTGAAGCGCACACGCCGTGGATGGAAACGGGGTATCCGGTGAAGTGGTCGACACCAGGATGGCATCCACTGCTTCATTCGACAGACCCGAGGCCTCCAAGGCTTGTCGAGCCGCACGCTCGGCCAAGTGCGAACAGGGTTCGTTGTCCTGGCTCCAATGCCGGGCCCGTATTCCCGTGACCCGAAAGACGTCCTGGCCGTGGAGGGCAAATTTCGTTGCCACCTCCTCATTGGTCACTCGACGTTCCGGAACGTACGAACCGGTCCCGGAGATTCGACTGGTATAGGAATGAGCCATTGACTATGATCCGTTCGGGGGACCCCTGGTTTTCAGGTTGGCGCACGGAAAACGAGCGCCCGTATTTTTCAAGCCGTCAATCTTGTCTTAATGGTCGGAACTCTGCTATGCTGGATTACTGTTTTCAGATTAGATAGAACTTTCTAAGGATTTCATCGCAGATGCCGCACGTGTTTCGCCATCCGGTCACGACGTTGCTCCTGGCCGTGACCAGTTCCCTCACCCTGGGCTGCTCCATGTTCTCGGACAACGAGGCGCCTTCCCCTGCCGCGGGTGCCGAAAGAACCGATGCCCAGATTTTTGTCGGGGACACCATCGAAATGAACTATGATCCCAACGTCATTCTGAAACGAGCGGAATCGTTTCATGAAAAAGAGGGATATGTGGAAGCGATCGTTGAATATCAACATTTTTTGGACCTGCATCGCAATCACATCCTCGCGCCGTACGCGCAATACCGGTTGGCCCTCAGTCATTTTAAAATGATTGAAACGATTGACCGTGACATGACTCCCGTCAAAAAGGCTCAGGAAGAATTTCGGGCACTCATTAACGGGTTCCCTGCGAGCCAGTACGAAGCGGAGGCACGGGTCAAAATTAGAGAATGCCAACGCCTTCTCGCCCAAAACTATTTGCTCGTGGGAACGTTCTATTATCGAAAAGAACAGTACTTGGCCGCGGCCAGACGGTTCGAGAAAATTATCGACGTCTACCCCTCCATGGAGGAAGCCGTTGAGGCCAAGCTGCAATTGGCAAGAACCTACCAGAAGTTAGGGGCGCTGGCATGGGCACGCGAGTGGGCGGTGAACTTGGTTCAACAACATCCCCGACATCAACTACGGGAGGACGGGCTCAAGTTGCTGGCGGCGATTGAAAAAGAAAAACCCAACGTTATGATGGCGTCCCGACCTCGTGGTGCCTTACAACCTCGTGCTTCCGTAAACCAAAACGTGCGGAGGCCCGCTTTCTTCCCCGCGACGCCCGCAACGGCCGCCATCAATGGAGCCCCTACACAGGTCCCGCAACCCGCTTCAGCCGTCACTGATTGCCAACTGGGATCCTGGTGTGGAGAAACGGGCATGTCCCTCTCCAGTGCCTTTGCACCAAATAATCCTCGCGTTCCCCCATCCGTGACCTGTCGCCCCGGGACCTGGTGCCAATAAGGCTCCTCCCCTTACACACGGACTACTGTCCGATATACCAGCCAATCCCGTTGCGTTCGAGAAGACTGGTCAGGCGTGCCAGGGAATCGACGTAAATCATTACGCCGACCAGGACCAGGCAGACGCCACTGGCCAGGGAAACTCCGTGGAGGTAGAGCCGGGCCTTTTGAAAATAGTTGAGGAAGCGATCGACGCTGAAGGCGGTTAAAAGAAACGGCAGCCCCAACCCCAAGGAATAGGACGCCAGGAGCAGAATGCCCAACTGCATGGATTCCGTGGTACTGGCATAGGCCAGGATCGCGCCCAGAATAGGCCCGACACAGGGCGTCCACGCGGCGGCGAAGGCCGTCCCGATCAGAAACGATCCGACGTACCCCACCGGCCGACTGCCGAACGAGAAGAGTCGGCGCTCGGTCATCACCACGCTCCACTTTATCAAACCCAACAGGTAGAGCCCGAAGACAATAATCAATACGGCTCCGATTTTTCGAACGAGGTCCTGATATTCATACAGCACCTGCCCCACGAAACTGGCGGAGGCGCCAAACGCAATGAACACGGAAGAAAATCCCGTCACGAACAAGAGCGAATTCAGGATGATGGCTTTCCGAAAACGCTGCCGCTCCGACACATCCACCAACTGCTCCAAGGAGAGCCCGGTAATATAGGAGACGTAGGAAGGAACCAACGGTAACACGCAGGGCGAGATGAAGGAGAGGAAGCCC
Organism: Nitrospirales bacterium; assembly: GCA_012270585.1. GTDB lineage: Bacteria > Nitrospirota > Nitrospiria > Nitrospirales > UBA8639 > Bin75. The sequence continues at coordinate 29,082 of JAAXIB010000078.1, read as the reverse complement.
GCACTGAAGGCTGCAAACAGGGAGACGTGACTCATGGCGTCGATCATCGCGTTACGACTCCCGCAGAAGGCCGTGAATCAGTTCACGAGCCGCCAGACTGTTCCAGTCCCGCGCCCCGAACACCCGATGGGTCAACGTGCCGTTTCGATCGATTAAAAAGCTCATGGGAAGCGTTCGGACGCCATAACTCCCGCTCACCCGGTAATCCGAATCATGTAAGATCGGAAAGGTCAGCCCTCGGGATGCGACAAACGGTCGAGTCACGATACTCCCTTGCGGATCGGAAGAGATCGCAAGGACCGCAAAGTCTTCCTCCTTGAGATCCTGATACAGGATTTCCATGCTCGGCATTTCGACGCGGCACGGGCCACACCACGTCGCCCAAAAGTTCAGGAGCACCACCTTGCCGTGGTAGTCCGGAAGCGCCTGCCGGTTCCCCTGCAAGTCAATGAGTTGAAAATCAGGAGCCGGCGACCCCATGGCCGGTGGGGCCTGCCGAACGGCGACGGCGTTTCCCGAGAATTCTTTTTGATCCGAATATCCTGAATCACAAGCTACCCCTGACAGGACAACCAACGTCCCCAGGCAGCGAACCAATTCCCAGGAAAGCGCTTTCCTTTCGTACCCTTTATTGATCCATGCCGTCACCATTCCCCAACTATTATACACTGCCGTTTCATTCACAAGCACGTCTGCCCGACCGGATTTCATCTTATTCAGGAATTCCTGAGACCGTCAACCGGCAAGGGCAAACGTGGCCTGCTTGTGGGCTTGGGGAACATCTTGTAAGTGGACACGTGCGTGACCGTCCAGTATAGTGTTTCGTTGAGACAACTGGGGCATACGACGGTCAGTTTAACCGGCCGACTGGGTACATCCTTTCCCTGATTTTCCCGTAACCGGCATCAACAGCGTACTCCCTTTCCATGATTGCTTGTCACGCTATCGGCAAATCCTACGGGCATTTCCAGGTATTACACGATGTAAACCTCAGCATCGCGGAGGGTGAATGTTTCGCCCTGTTCGGACCCAACGGCGCAGGCAAAACCACGTTGTTGAACATACTGGCCACGCTTCAACGGCCCAGTACGGGATACTATGAAATTCTCGGCATGCATGGGCTCAAGGACAAAGATACCATTCGAGCCAACCTCGTTTTTTTAGCCCACGGCACGCATTTGTACGATGAATTGAATGCCAAGGAGAATTTGGCGTTTGCCCTTGCCCTGCGAGGACATCGCCCCACGGACCGCGACGTGAAGCAGGTATTGGACCGCGTTGCCATCGGCGCCTTTGCCGACATGAAGATCCGGCACTTTTCCGCCGGGATGAAGAAACGGTTGGCGCTGGCCAAAGCCATGTTGGCGAAACCCAACGTCTTGTTGTTGGACGAGCCCTTTACCGCACTGGATACGGCCGGGACCGAGATCCTGCGAGCGTACGTTCGGGAACGACTCTCGGAAAACGGTACCGTGCTCCTTTCCACGCACGATCACGACAAAACGCGTCCCATCGCCAGCCGGGCCGGCATCCTGCGGCAGGGGACGTTACAGGAGGTTGCCGTCGAGGGCCTGAAGTCAGATGACCTCGTTTAACGTCATCCGCTGGATCGTGTGGAAAGATTTCGTCACCGAGTTGCGAAGCCGAGAGACGATCTCCTCCATGGTGTTTTTTGCTCTCATCGTCATCCTTATTTTCAGCTTCAGCTTTTCCATGGACCAACAGGCCGCGCGGGAAGTTATTGCGGGAATCATGTGGGTCGCCTTTGCCTTTACCGGTATTATCGGGTTGGGAAAGTCGTTTTCCACCGAGTTGCAGAATGATTGCCTGGAGGCCTTGCAGATGGTGCCGGAGGCCAAGGGAGCGATTTACCTCGGAAAGGTCGCGGCGAATTTCGCTTTCATGTTCGTGGTGGAAATCCTTTTATTTCCGATGTTTGTGATCCTTTTCAATTTGGAAGTCGTTGAAGAGATTTCGCTCCTTCTGTTAATATTTTTATTGGCAACCGTGGGACTTTCCGCCATAGGGACGCTGTTTTCGGCTCTGACGGTGCAGATTCGGGCACGTGAAGTCATGCTCCCGATCCTCCTCCTTCCCCTAGTGGTCCCCGTCATGATCGCCGCGGTCGAAGCCACAAAAGGAGCCCTCAACGGTGATCCGCTGGCCCTGTACGGACAGTGGCTGGAACTTTTGGCGGTCTACGACGTGGTGTTTACGGTCGTGTCGTTTTGGATGTTTGAATTGGTGATGGATTCATAAGCCACGATGACCATTCATCGGGTTATCCGAAAAGTCCAACGGTTTCAAGGCTGGTTTGGGGGCGGAGCCGCCCTGTGTCTCATGGTCGGACTCTACCTGGGACTCATCGGGTCGCCCCCGGATTACTATCAGGGCGAAGTGGTGCGGATCATGTATATTCACGTGCCCCTCGCCCATACGTCCCTGCTCGGGTATACCGTGCTGGCACTGGGAAGCCTCTGGTACTTGTGGAAACGAGACCCGATCGTAGACAACATGTGCCAGGCCGTGGCCGCCCTCACCGCCGTCTTTACCGCGCTTGCGCTGGGAACCGGGATGATTTGGGGCAAACCCACGTGGGACACCTGGTGGACGTGGGACGCCCGTCTGACCTCCTTTACGGTGTTATTGTTGATTTTGATCGGCTATCTCATGCTGCGAACCTTTGTGGACGATCCCGAAAAGGAAGCCCGTTATGGCGCCATCCTGGCCATTGTCGGGTTCGTCGATCTCCCGATCATTCATTTTTCAGTGGAATGGTGGCGAACCCTGCACCAACCGCAATCCATTTCCATGCGCGGGGTGAGCATTTCTTCAGGCCTCCTGGTGCCCCTGTTGTTTATGAGCGTCGGCATGTCCTTACTCTTCTCGTATATGTTAATGGTCCGCACGCAGTTACTCTATCTCGACCGCTTGCTTCACGCGAAAAAGGGACGCCTCTTGAGTCAGTTTCATCTGTCGAAATCCGATTCATGACAAATTTGTACATCCGATGGGGCGGCTTGCTCATTGTCACGACCGTGTTAATCGTGCTCACCTATCACCACTATCGGGACAACCTGGCCAGTCTTGTCCCCCAAGAGGTCAGGAAGGAGGCTCCCACGGGCGAAATCCGGGTTTTGGGTATGGTTCAAGGCGGAACGCTCAAAACTCGTGACGCCGGAGAAGCCACGTTCACCCTCCTTGGGAAAAGCGCCACGCTTCCCGTTCACTATCAAGGACCACCACCAGATAATCTCCGGGAATTGAAAATCCTGATCCTGATCGGGACGTGGAACGCGGCCACGCAGGTCTTCGAGGCCCGTGATATCGGGATCGTCCCGAACTATGGATTTATCGCCGGCGCTTATCTCCTGGGCCTCTTGCCGCTGGCTCTCTTCCTGTTTGCCATGACTCGACGAGTCAACTTCTTGTATGAAGAAATTAAAGCCTCCAAACTGTATGAGGAAGAATGACGCCTCGGGGGAAAAAAGAGTGGCGACCCTCACCCCAGCCCTCTCCCGTCAAGGGAGAGGGGATTTGAAGAAGGGAGAGAGTGCAAAAAGGAAATGATGGTTGCAAAGAAAAAACTCGGGATGATGGTCAGCATTCTTCTGGTGGGTGGAGCCTTGGCCTACCTCGCCCTGGGGAACTTCGGGGAGAACGTGGTATACTTTTTTACCCCCTCCGAAGTGAAAGCCTTTTCCCCCGACTACTATCAAAAGAAGGTGCGCGTGGGTGGCATGGTCGTCGAAGGGAGCATGCAAACCTATCCCGATCGACTGGGGTTGACCTTTCAGTTGACCGATGGGGCGGCCACGATTCCCGTGGCCTTTGAAGGCATCCCACCGGATCTTTTTAAAGAAGGCCAAGGCGCCGTGGTCGAAGGGTATTGGACCGGCAAACATCGATTCGAATCCAACCTGATCATGGCCAAACATTCCGAAGACTACATGCCCATTGAATTGAAACGCGCGGGCGTGGAACTGCCCCGCAAGGATTTCATGAAATCGTTGGTGGAATAAAACCACCACACTCCCGTGTAAAAGCATCTCATGATAATTGAAATCGGACATTTTTCCGTCGTCATCGCGTTAGTGCTCTCCGTGTTCGGTATCGTTTCGTCCGGTCTGGCGCTTCGGACGCGCGAGGCGGACTGGGTCCGCGTCGGGCGCATGGCCTTGACGCTCATCTTCGTACTCCTGTCCCTGGGCATGGCCGCGTTGATCTATTCGTTTCTCGCTCGCGACTTTTCCGTTCACTACGTCGCCACCAATTCGAATTCACAACTCCCGTTGTTTTACACCATCGCGGCAGTCTGGGGCGGCCATGAAGGCTCACTGCTGTTGTGGGTCTTCATTCTGTCTGCGTTCAGCACGATTGCCGTGTGGCTCCATTGGCGAACCCAGCCGGCCATCATGCCGTACCTCATCGGCATGGAATGCCTGGTCATCCTGGGGTTCCTTCTCCTGATTCTCTTTCTCTCGAGCCCCTTCGACCGGCTGATCCCCGCCCCGCCGGACGGCAAGGACTTGAATCCGTTGCTCCAGGATCCGGCCATGGTCATGCACCCGCCGATGCTGTACATGGGCTACGTCGGGTTTTCGATTCCCTTTTCCTTTGCCATGGCGGCGTTGCTCTCCGGTCGGCTGGGCGAGGAATGGATCAAAGTCACCCAACGGTGGACGATCTTCGCCTGGGTGTGTCTGACCACGGGAATCCTCCTGGGCGGCTACTGGGCCTATTATGAATTGGGCTGGGGCGGCTACTGGGGATGGGACCCGGTGGAAAATGCCTCGTTTATGCCGTGGCTGGTCGGAACCGCCTTCCTGCATTCCGTGATGGTTCAGGAAAAGCGGAAGATGTTCAAGGTCTGGAATCTGTTCCTCATTATCGTCACGTTTTCGCTTTCGCTGATCGGCACGTTTCTGGTTCGAAGCGGGGTCCTCACGTCGGTCCATACGTTTGCCACCGATCCGGAACGAGGGCTCTACATCCTGATTTTTGTGACCGCGATCATTGGCATTGCCTTTGGCACCCTGATGTTGAGAGCCCACAAACTGAAAAGTCCGATCGAAATGGATTCCATGGTTTCACGGGAATCGGTGTTTCTCTTTAATAATTTATTCTTCCTGGTGGCGGCGGCCACCGTCTTTCTCGGCACCCTGTATCCGTTAATGATCGAAACCTGGAAAGGGGCGAAGGTTACCGTGGGACCGCCGTATTACAACACGGTGTTTATGCCGATCGCACTCGGGCTTCTGTTCCTGATGGGAGTCGGTCCCTACATTCCGTGGCGCAAGGCGTCCCGCGCCAGTTTGAAGAAAAACTTTCTGATCCCCGTCGTCGTGGGAGTGGTCTCCACCGTCGTGTTGTTCGCCATGGGCATCCGCAGTCTTTTTGCCTTGACCGGCGCGTTCGTCGTGGGATTTTCGGGCGTCGCCATCTTTATCGACGTCGGCAAAATTTCCTCGCTGTACGCTCGCAGGGAGTCCGTCAATCTGCTGAAGGGATTTCTGTCGGCTTTTACCGCCAATCAACGGCGCTACGCGGGTCTCGTGACTCACGTCGGCGTGCTGGTCCTGGTCATCGGCATTATTGCTTCGACCGTGTATCAAACCGAAAAGGTGGTGTCGTTACGCGTCGGGGATGAGTTCGTCATTGACGACTATCGGGTGAAACTCGAACGGATTCATGGCGTACGGGGCAAAAACTGGAGCGCGCAGGAAGGCGTGTTTGAGCTGTATGAAGGCGACACGCTGCTCACCAAACTACGCCCCCAGAAGCGCGTGTACGATGCTTCGCAGACCCCGACGACCGAATCCGCCATTTACGCAAAAAACATGGGGCATATTTTTCTTACCATGCCGGACGTATCAGCGGACGGCGTGGCGGTCGCCCGGGGCGTGATCAATCCCCTGATTCTCTGGGTGTGGGGCGGCGGCGGCATCATGGGGCTCGGGGTCTTGCTCAACATCTTCCGGCCACGGAAACGGGATGAATAGGGCTCCCTTATTATTCCTCCCCTTTGTAAGGGGAGGCCAGGTGGGGTAGAGGACCAAGGGCGGACACGCAGGTCCGCCCCTACGCTCATGACTCGTACCACGCAGATCACCATTCTCGTCGTGCTCTTGGCCCTGCTTTCGTTGTTTTACCAAGGGCTGTGGGGCGATCCCCGGCATATCCCGACGGTCCTGGTGAATACCCGCGCTCCCGTGTTCGAGGGCCCCGACGTGGAATCCGGCGACCCGTTGTCCTCCAAACGGTACAAAGGCAAAGTCATCGTCGTGAACTTTTGGGCCTCCTGGTGTCAGGAATGTAAGGTCGAGCACGAGAACCTGCTGAGACTGTACGATGAGTTTAAAGATCACCCCGAATTTGTGATGCTGGGGATCAACTACCAGGACGAGAGACCCAAGGCGCGTGCGTATTTACAACGCTACGGGTCGAGTTTCCCGCATATGGAAGACGTCAAAGGCACGTTAGCCATTAATTTCGGCGTCTACGGAGTGCCGGAAACGTTCGTCATCGACAAACAAGGTATTATCCGCCACAAATGGATCGGCCCGATCGTGGATGACGTGTATACCAATCTGACGCAAAACGTTCTGACCCCATTATTACAAAAGGCGGACACGCAGGTCCGCTCCTACGAGCCCTCGACCTGAATGTTGCGTTTTTCCCCCATTCTGATCCTTCTGTGTTTCGTCTCCCCCATCGACGGCTTGGCCAAAGTCGTGGATGAAACGGAGATTGATCAAAAGGTGCGCGAGATTGCCAAAACGCTTCGATGCGCCGTTTGCCAGACCGAGAATATTTGGGAATCGGGCGCGCCCTTGGCCCATCAGATGCGGGAAGCCATTCGTGAACGCGTGATGCAAGACCAATCCGCCGAGGAAATCCGAGCGTACTTTCACAGCCGCTACGGCAATTACATCATGATGGAACCACCGAAACAGGGCATCAATTGGCTGATCTGGTTGGCGCCGTTTCTTTTGCTGTTCGGCGGTGGAGTCCTGCTCTGGAGAGAAGTCAAAGGATGGGTGACGCAAACTCCCGCGTCTCAGCCGCCCCCCACCCTCGATGAAGCCTCCCGACGCCGAATCGAACGGGAATTGCACCGGAATACATGACGACACCCAACGACGACTGGTTGCTCCTATCCACCCATTTGCGCAATGCGCCGCGTCATCCATTCCACGTAGGTCGTCCGGGTCATGCCACGCCGTCGTGCCTCGCTGGCGATGAAGGCGGCCACGCCCTCATCCAACAACATGTTCGCACGCACGCTCCGACCCGAGAGACGGAGCAACGGAATGGATACCAACAGACACACGTCGGGGATTTTCACTTGTTCGAGCGCACTAGGCGGCGCGACCGGCTCCCCGTCCTGTTCCGTCTCTACCACGTAATCACGCAACGCTTCCTCGGCGTTCACCAGCGCTTCGTCAAGAGTTTTCCCCATGGCGACGATACCGGGCAGGTCAGGAAACGTCACGCCATAGGCGCCTTTTTTGCCGTCAATCACTGCGGGATACCTCATGAGATTCTTCTCCTTTTTCATGGTGGCTACTCAGGCCACCCCGCTTTCCCTGCAATGGAGCGGGCGACACCAAGCGATACCGTTTTGTGTCTGGGCAGGGTAATAATGCCCTTGATGTGGGGATGCCGGTAAATATCATGACCGGAACCATGGCGCGTCAAAAACCACCCGTCCTGTTCCAGCCTGTGCTTGATTTTCTCAGTTTTCGTTTCCATGTGCATATATATACACGATCGGGAAAAAGATTCAATGTGTTTAGGGGCAGGCCTTTTACCAAAATGACTTCCCATTAGCCGTTCCGCGCGCCACACGTTTCTTGGAAACACATCATGTCGACCATCTTCTTCATTGTCTGTCTCACGATCCTCATCGGGGTGATCGCCGGGATTTCTGCTCCTTTTTGGCGGAAGGACCCCACGGCGTCCGAGTTGATTCGTCAGGAAGCCGAGGAAGATCAGGAACGGGCCGATCTTTCCGTCGAGCGCGAGGTCCTTCTCCAGTCAATCCAGGAACTCGATGTCGAATTGGCGCAAGGCCGGTTGGAACAGGAGGATTATGAGCGCTTGAAAGCCACCGACGAGCAGCGCCTGTTGGGCGTCCTGGATCGACTCGAAACCCTTGCCGTCACCAGCCGCCCTTCGTCATCCTCCAAGCAAGCCGGGAAACCCGGGAGTGCCTGGGGATCGGCGATTGCGGTCAGCCTGGTGGTGGTCACGTTGTCGGTCGGAATCTACAGCTTTCTGCAATGGCGCACCATCAACCGGCTCGTGGGCATCCAGACCGACAGGGCCGCCCAACTACCCGATCCACGAGAAATGGTCGCACGGTTGGAAGCCAGGCTCAAAGAAAACCCCGATGACGTGCAAGGCCAGATGATGGCCGGTCGCTCCTACATGGTCCTGGAACGCACGGATGACGCGAAGAACGCCTACGAGAAGGTCCTGGCACTGGATCCCCGCAATCATGAAGCGCATTACAACCTGGGCGTCATCATGATCGAAGAACGAAAATTCGACGATCCCAAGGTCTTTGAAGCCGCGCTCAAGCATTTCGACCTCGTGTTGGTCGATCGTCCCAACGCGCCCGGGGTGAATTGGTATAAAGGGTTGGCCTTATGGTATTTGAAGCGGTATCGGGAAACCGAGGAATTTTGGGCTACCGCGTACAAGAACCTGGATCCCGGCAGCCAGGATGCCGAATTCGTCAAACAAGCTCTCGCCAAATTGCGTAACGGCGAGACGCCGTTTTAGTCCGTGCAAGGCCTCCACTGATTGAAACATGGCGAGCACATTCAGCCTGCCCGCGAAGCCTCATTAAATCTCCGCCAGATACGAAGCCACGAGAAGCACGGCCAGGGTCATCACGATGACGGCTTTTTGCAGGGTATCGGCGCGGGCGGGGACGGTTGGTGAAGAGGCCGACGGCGGGGCATCCCGAGACGACGGAGCATACGGATCGATAATGAAGTCGTGAATGAGGAGAAGCCCGAAGGCGATGACGAACAGGAACAGCTTCAGCATCAGCACCACGCCCCAGGTGGTTTCTATCCGCGCTGCTCCGCTCTCGTTCAACATCTGATACGCGCCGGTCAGGATCAGGACAATGAGACTCACCCACGCGATGGTTCGAAAACGACGGCCTGACAGGCGAACGATTTCACTGGCTCTTGAATCGGATGGAGTGTTCCGTGCCACCGGAGTGAGCACGAATTGGGAAAACATCAATCCACCGATGAGGGCGATGGCCGCGGCGAGGTGAATCCAGGTAATCAGGTAATCAGGCATAAATGCGTAGAAGAAGAGTGTTCAACCGTTTGCCATCGTTCGACTTCCCCCCACCGGTTCGCCTGCGGGCTACGCCCTTGGCTCCCCGACTCCCCCTCAAGGGAGGGGAGTGATCCTAAAATTCCACCTTGGGCGTGGCTCGGGCTTCTTCTCCTATTTCGAAGTATTCGGCTTGTCCGACGCCGGCCAGCCCAGCGTAGAACCGCCCCAGCAATTTCCGGATAAAAGTGTTCAGGACCCGAACGCTATCGTTATACCGTTTGCGTTCGACCGCCAATCGATTCTCCGTTCCCTCCAGTTGGTCCTGGAGCTTTAAAAACGATTGATCGGATTTGAGTTGAGGATAGGTTTCCCGCAAGACCAACAGCCGTGAGAGCGCCGACTCGAACCCGCTCGCCGCGCGGGCTTTCTCATTGACCGATTGCGCCTGAAAATAGGCTTTGCGCGCTTCGGCGACTCCCAGATAAATCTTTTCTTCCTGGCTCGCCACGCCTTTGACGGTATTGACCAGATTGGGGATCAATTCAAACCGCCGCTGCAATTGATTTTCGACCTGTGCCCATTGGCTCTTCACCGCTTCATCCATCTCAATGACCTGGTTATATCCGGAATAGACACAGCCACCGAGCATCAGGATCAGGATGAGCAACCCGCCGAAGACCATGAGTAAGATGCGTCCAGCGCTCATGATTGTTTTCCTCCGTTACTTATGCCGTATTCCACCCGGGCAACCGCTCGCTACCAACTCGCACCGCCCCCGCCACCACCGAAACCTCCACCCCCGCCGAACGATCCGCCGAAGCCGCCCCCGAATCCGCCGCCAAAACCACCGCTTGACACGCCCCACGGGCTTCTCCCCGCGACGCCACCCAAGGCGCTGCCCAGCAACATACCGCCGACTAATCCTCCGCCGCCCCACGTGGAATAATACCGGCGACGGCGCCGCATGTTGGAGAACAACACGAAAAGAAAAAATAACGGGACGAGCAACGATCCCAGAACCGAACCGCCCCCTCCGCCGCCCCGGCCTGGCCGATACCGGTGTTGGGGAATGCCGGTGAGCTTGACTCGTTGGGAGTCCGCAACCTGGTTGGCCGTCACGACCGCCAATTGGAAAAGACCCTGGGAATATTGGGCCTGTTTAAAGAACCGGGAGGCGACCGCACGGGAAGCCGAGCCCGCCCATGAATCGGGCAACGCACCCTCCAATCCATACCCCGTATGGATTCGGACCTTTCGCTCTTTGAGGGCCAACGCGATCAAAGCGCCGTTGTCCTGACCCTTCCGGCCAAGTTTCCATGCTTCCGCGTGCCGTTGGACAAAGCTGAAAAACGGTTCGCCCTGGGTCGACTCCACGGTCAGCACTTTCACCTGAGCCGTGGTCTTCTGTTCGAGTTCGCGAAGCCAGCCCTCCAACTGCCGTTCGGTTCCGGGGTCGATGATGCCGGCGCTGTCCACGACGTAGGTGCCGGGGTCCGGGACAGAGACCTCACCCCAACTCAAAGCGGGCAGGACCAGCAGAACCGCGACGGTTAGCCAGAATTTCCCGCCCATGTTTGTTACCAGCGATCAGCCACGGTTTTTAAGCCGTCGATTTCATCATAAAGCCGCGTAAAGTCATTCCAGTCATGCCGGCGGTTTTCTTGCAGCGCCGCACGAATGCCGGGAAGGGATCGATCGGTTTCCTGCTCGATCCGGCCCACGACTTCAATCGCCGACAGATAGTCGTATTGTCCGTGAAGCCACAGTAGCCCGCGAAGCGTGCGGATCAACCGCTCGGCAATATCGCCTTCCATGTTCCCAAAGAATTTTTCACGACCCGCGGCCGCAAGGAGGCCCTGACGCATGCCGATCAGGATGGTTTTCAACTCGCGCTCACATTGCAGCCGAACGTGACGCTCCTCAAACGAAAGATCCGCAAAATAGTCGGTGCCGGCAAAACACACGTGGCATTGCTGAATCTCCAGAAACTCCAACGGGAAAGTATCCAGGGATCCGGCAATGTAGACGGGCGTCATGATGAGGGGAGCGGCGATTTTGGCTTTTCCGAGTTTGACCCCGTCTTTGGCCAGTTCCCGGAGCATGGCGAGATCAATCGTTTCCAGGACCAGGACGCTGCGTGCGATATGCCGTGACGGATCAAAGCCGGACGTGACAATGGCGCCGACCCCGATCACCGCCAAACAGTTTGCCCCGCCGAGCGCCTGCACTCGATCAATAAACCGCTTTATCGGTTCCTGCATGCCACTGACGACTCGTTCGAGATTCATCACGGATTGGGTCATGGGGTGCGACTCAAAATTTCCTTTGGGAAACTATCTGCTTGTCACCTACGGGTAAGAAAAAGAAGGCAAGCTCGCACGTGTGTGCTCCACGGCCCTGCCACCTATCAGGCTAACGCACAAGGTGAAACCTTGCAAGAGAGAAAACCGCGGGGATGGGAGAAGGCCGCCATTGATTGTCAGACAATTTGAAAGGGCTTATACTGCGGAACTGAAAAATCGCACTCCACCGGTCGGCCAGACAAAATTCGTACCGTATCGTGTACGGGAAATTTTCCACAATTCAGGCCACATTAATGACGTAATCGCCATGGCAACAAGAGTTCTTTCTAATTACCATCGCTATCTGCCTTGTTCCGTCGCCGATCTGAAAAACCCGCAAACCGATATTCCCCGTATTGCAAAGGACAAACGGCTCCTCAAGCAGATAGAAGCGGCCGTCCAGCAAATCCCGACAACACACCGATTAATCCAGGGAGATGCACGCGAACTGACGTTTCTCGAAGATGAATCCATTCATTTGGTGGTTACCTCCCCACCGTATTGGATCTTAAAAAAATACAAAGATCACACGGACCAGCTTGGGGACATCAAAGACTATGAAAAATTTCTCCGTGAACTCGATAAGGTCTGGTCGCATTGTCATCGCGTGTTGGTCCCGGGAGGGCGCCTGATTTGTGTGGTCGGCGACGTCTGTCTGGCACGAAGAAAGAACGACGGGAGACACACGGTCGTTCCGCTTCATGCCTCTATTCAGGACCACTGTAGAAAACTCGGGTATGCCAACCTGGCACCCATCATCTGGCACAAGATTGCCAATGCCGTGTTTGAGGTATCGGGAAATGGTGCCGGGTTCTTAGGAAAACCGTATGAACCCAATGCCGTCATCAAGAACGACATTGAGTTCGTCCTGATGCAACGCAAACCGGGTGGATACCGGAACCCAACGGTCGCAATGCGGATCCTATCCGTCATATCTGACCAAAACCACAAACAATGGTTTCAGCCCATTTGGTCCGGCTTAACCGGCGCATCGACCCGACTGCACCCCGCCCCGTACCCCGAAGAATTAGCGGCACGGTTGATCCGGATGTTCTCCTTCGTAGGGGACACAGTGCTGGATCCGTTCATGGGAACGGGGACCACCACGGTTGCCGCGGCCAAGTGGGGACGCAACTCCATTGGCGTGGAGATCGGCCCCTCTTATTGTGACATCGCAGAGAAACGGATTCGCCACGCAACGGGTTCATTGTTCTCTTGCGCCGAAATAAAAATGGAAATAAAAAAGAAATAGATTATGCAAGACCGGCTGGCGAAAGCCATTCAATATTTTTGGAAGGCAAGAAGTCATCAGCACAAAAAGCAAGGGGGATCCACAGGGAAAAAGGATGCCGGCAACCGAAGTGCCGTCACTGGCGGCAAACATCTTGACGGGTTCATAAAGCTTTTGACCGGCTTGCTGTCAGAGGTAGGGCTGCCTGATTCCACGATCCATACCAGAACGACTACGCTGCCTGGCTATTTCAGGCCCACCAAAAATTGGGATTTACTGGTGGTCGTAGACGACCGACTTTTAGCATCGATTGAATTCAAAGCCCATATCGGGCCGTCTTTTGGTAACAACTTCAACAATCGCGTAGAAGAAGCGCTGGGCAACTCAACGGATCTGCTAATCGCATACCGGGAAGGTAAATTCAAGCCGTCACAGAAGCCGTGGCTCGGGTAGTTAATGCTTTTGGAAGACACGCCGAAATCCACGTCACCAGTTAAAGTAGATGAGCCGCATTTTGAGGTATTCTCCGAGTTCAAGACGACGTCATATGCCAAACGCTACGAACTGTTTTGCGAACGCCTGATGCGGGAGCGCTTGTATGATGGAACGTGTCTGATTTTGTCAGACAGAAAGGGCGGCCTGAAAGGGAAATTCACCGAGCCAAATCAGGAATTCAGTTTTGCAACGTTTGTAGCCTCGTTAACAGCTCACGCAATAGCATACGCCAAAATGCGGAAGCCATAAGACGCCGGCAAGGCTACGCGCCCCCATCTGACCCGCTACCACGATGTCTGGAGCCAGAAGTCTAAGCACTGCGACCGGATCACCCCTAAGACGACTTCCCGAGCCATACGGGGATTCCATTCGCTCACTGCTCCCTGAACGGGATGCAGTAGGGGCGGTGTCCGCCCTGCACTCAGCGCAGGAACCAGGGCAGGACGCGGAAGCCTTTGAAGTCGAAGCTCTCATCCCCGCCGTGGACCAGGACGCCGCCCTGGTTTGGATTGGAGAGGATTGACGTCCACCATGCGAGCGTATCGACGGCGTCGCCGGCAACGGTCTGACCCGACTTCACCTCCACCGGAATGACCCGCTCGCCGGCGTCGATCAGGATGTCGATTTCATGCCTGGTCGCGTCTCTCCAAAAGAACAGCGGCGGGTCACGGCGCTTCATGGCGAAGTTCTTGACCCACTCGGAGACGCCGTGAGCGTCACGACCGGGTAGGTCGCGGCAGCGGCTTTCAGTGCTTCGGTCAGGTGGCGGCGTAACATTCCAATGACTCTAGTAACTTGTATCAATCATGTCAATTCCATGACAAAATCATCAATAAAGCATTCATTGTTCACGAAATGATGAATCTCTGATTGCGGGGGTCATAAGACCGGATGATCTGCTGTCGGTGCTTCGTGCACGCCTTGGGGTAGGGGACGGCCCCCGTGCCGTCCCGAATGGACGACGCGAGGACAAAGAGACTCCCCCTCACCCCAGCCCTCTCCCTCGGTGGGGAGAGGGAGTCGGACGCTGCGTCCCCGCGTGTGCGAGAATGCAGATTTCTTGCACATCTTCAAGGTTTTTCCTAGAATACGACCCATCGTTTTCCAGCCTTTCCTTATTCTTAAAGAGAAACGCGATGGCGACCGTCGGACAATTGATGAGCAGGGATCTGAGCGTGATTACCGAGGACACGACGGTCAAACAGGCTGCCGGACAAATGCATGACCAGCGCATTGGGTCGCTGTTGGTCAAAAAAGGAGACGATTTTTCCGGAATTATTACGGAGACCGACGTGGTCCGGGCCGTTGCCGAACGAGACGACGTGGCGGAGGCTTCAGTCGTTCACGTGATGTCCAGCCCCATTCTGACCGTTGAGAAAAAACTTTCGCCCCACTATGCGAGAGATCTCATGGCGAACAAAAGTATTCGTCACCTGGCCGTGACCGATGACGGGAAGATCGTCGGCATTCTTTCAGCGCGTGACCTTCTGGCCTACTTCAAGACCGTATCCAAAGAAGTTTCGTAATCGCCCGCCTTCCTGCTTTTACGCCACCCTGAGTGTCTCCAACACCGATTTCGTGGACACCAGATTGCGGTTCAGGCCGAGTGCCCGTGGCTCCAGCCCCATGGCCAATCCCAGCAACTGCGGCAAATGCAGAATCGGCAGATCGATTTCCCGGCGCTCGCGCCTGGCCGCCTTGGTTTGAAGCCCGTCGAGGTTCAGATGGCACAAGGGGCAGGGGGTCACCATCACGTCGGCTCCATGCTCTTTGGCATCGGACGTATGATGAGCAATCATTTTCAGCGAGCCGGGTTCGTTAATGGTGAGAAGCGGCATGCCGCAGCACCGGCTTTTGCCGAGGAAATCCACCACCTCGGCGCCCAGGAGAGCCATGACCGTTTCCAAAGATTTGGCCCGCGCGGGCTGTTCGTCAAACCCCAGCGCCGCACTGGGCCGTTGGAGGTAGCATCCATAAAACGGGGCCGCGCGCAATCCCGTCAACGGTCTCTTCACGGACTGCCGGATCTTCTGCTCCCCGACGTCTTCCAGGAGAATCCACACAAAATGTTTCACCGTGGTGGTGCCGTGGTAGGTGAGCCCCTCTTCGGCCAGGACCCGGTTGATGTCGTCCAAATAGCCGGGATCCGTCGCCAGCCGATGATTCGCCTGACTCATCACTCCCTGACACGTGCTGCAAATCGTCATGATGGGGAGCCCCTGCTGTTCGGCAATGGCCAAGGTGTGGGCGTTCAGGACATCACCCAGGCGCAAATCTTTTTCCTGCAACACCCCCGCGCCCGTACACGACGCCGTGGTCATTTCCTCCAGGTCGATCCCCAATCGAGGATACACCTGTTTCACGGATTGATAGAGTTCGGGACAGCCTCCCTTTGACACGCACCCGGGGAAAAACGCGTATTTCATGGTCGCTCCTTCGCTCGCCGAAACAACCGGCGGATTCGATCAGCCCCCGGGATCGGCCGAAACAAGGGGCCGGATTTGGGAAGTTTGCCTCGGACGAATGCTCGAAGGACCATCGGCAGAAAGGAGAACATCTGCTTGAAATTGGTGAGTCCAAACGTGCGAACGGCCAACATCGGTTCATCCAGTCGCCCTTTGCGTTCGATAATTTCCGCAAAGGCTTCGGTATGCCGCGAGCCGGAGGTAGACGGCACGCCCTGCTCGATCCCCTTGGCACGAAGCGTCATGATGCGATCCATGGCCCCCACCCCTTTGGGGCACACTTCAATACACTCCATACACCGCGTGCAATCCCACATGCCGTTGGGATTATTGAGCGCCGTCAACCTCGACGAACCGCTCCCATCCCTCGGATCGGCCACAAATCGGTAAGCTTTGGCCAACGCCGCCGGGCCGACAAAATCCGGATTCACTTCCAGGGCCGCACAGTCCGACACGCAAGCCCCGCACATGATGCAACCCATGACGCCCGTCAAATGATTCATGGCGTCCGGGGACGCGAGATATTCGCCTTCCGGTTCGGGGCCTGTCGGCTGGAGCCAGGGCTGAACGTGGCGGATCTTCTCCCAAAACCCGGCCATGTCCGTGACCAGATCCTTAATCACCGGCATATTGTTCATGGGTTCCACGTGGATCGTCTCACCCGACGACGCCAGGGCCGCCACTTTGGTTTTGCACGCCAGGGTGGCATGCCCATTGATGCGCATCCCACAGGACCCGCAGATGGCGCCACGGCACGAACAGCGCAGGGTGAGCGATTCATCCACGGTTTCCCGGATCCTGATCAACGCGTCGAGAACCGTATCCGACCGCTCCGTAACCAATGCGTAGTCTTCGAAATAGGGTTGTGGCGATTCCGATTCCGGATTGAAGCGGCGAATGCGAAACGTGGTCAGCATGGAGTCATTCACAACGTTCTCAACGCACGAGGCAAGACGCTCACGCGCAGGGATTCCACGTCCTCATTTATTCGTTGACGAGCCTCCCCCCCTCACCCCAGCCCTCTCCCGCAAGTGGGGAGAGGGAACATCAGGCATCAATACACGCGAACTTGCGGTTCCCATCGGGTAACCCGAACGGGCAGAAAATCGAGGCGAGGCGGCCCGTCGGGACGATGATACATCAGAACGTGTTTCAACCAATGTTCGTCGTCACGATCGAGGCAATCCGTTCGAAAATGGGCGCCGCGGCTTTCTGTTCGCGTCAGGCCGCCCAACGTGATGGTCTCGGCACAATCCAACATGAAGTCGAGTTCCAACGCACGAACGAGACTCGTATTGAACACCTGACCTTTATCATGAATAGCCACGCGATTCCACCGTTCCCGGAGACCGGCGATTGTGCGTTGAGCAAGGGTCATTCCTTCCTGATCGCGAAACAGGCCCAAGCTCTCCGTCATGGTGCGCCCCATCTCGTGCCTGATACGGGCGACGGTATCGTCGGTCCCGGGCCGGGCCAAGATCCTCTTGATGCCGTGTTCCTCATCCTTCACTACGGCGTCGCCGATACGGGGGTGAGGACGGGTTTTCGCGTACTCTCCCGCACAACGGCCCGCCCGGCGCCCGAACACCACGGTATCCAACAGGGAATTCGCTCCGAGCCGATTCCCGCCATGGAGACTCAGACACGCGACTTCTCCGGCCGCAAACAGGCCGGGGACGCCTTGCCACCTGCCTGCAGGATCCCAGCAGCGGCCCTCGACGTCCGTCTTCATCCCACCCATGATGTAGTGCATGCCCGGGCACACGGGAACCGGTTCTTCGGTCAAATCGATATTGGCAAACGACTTCGCCTCCTCGAGAATCTGGCTGAGGCGCTCCCGGATGACCGCTTTACCCAAGTGCCGGCAATCGAGCAACACGCAACCGTTGCTCCCCCGGCCTTCGTTGATCTCGATTTGCTCGGCGCGAGACACCACGTCACGTGAAGCCAACTCCATCATGTTCGGGGCATACTGCTCCATAAACCGTTCACCATCGGCATTCAGCAAATAGGCGCCTTCTCCGCGAGCCGCTTCACTCAGAAGCAATCCTTTTCCCCGTAAGGTCGTGGGATGATATTGCACCATCTCCATGTCCATCAGCGGGGCTCCGCCCCGATACGCAATCGCGATGCCGTCGCCCGTACAGATCAGCGCGTTGGTACTCGGCTCGAAGACGCGCCCCAAGCCACCGGCGGCAATGATCACGGCCTTGGCCTTGAACAACGCCACGCGCCCGCTTCGTATTTCAAAGGCCACGACCCCTCCGCATTGTCCATGCTCATCCTTGACCAACGACGTCACGAACCATTCCTCAAACACGGGAAGACGCGCCTTCATCACCTGCTCATACAAGACGTGCAACAGAGCCTGTCCGGTAAAGTCTGAGACGAAAAAGGTCCGGGCGCGTTGCTGACCGCCGAAGCGACGGGTCCCCAACCGTCCGTCTTCGTTGCGGTTAAAGATCACGCCCATGTGTTCCAGGGCCAGAATATCCCGCCCGGCTTCCTGCGCCAGAATTTCCACGGCATCCTGGTCCCCCAAATAATCGCTGCCCTTGACCGTCTCAAAGGCATGCTCTTCCCACTTGTCTCCACGGTCGGTCAGAGCGGCATTAATGCCGCCCTGCGCCGCATTGGAATGGCTCCGAACGGGATGGACCTTGGTGATAACCGCGACAGTCACCCCGGCCTGATGCGCGGCCAACGCCGCTCGCAGCCCGGCCAACCCGGCCCCCATCACAAGCACGTCAAACTCGTAAGCCGTCATCATGTTTCAAACGGGTCGCTGAACAAAACCTCCTTATTCATTCTATCATGCGTATCAATTTTTCTCGGATCAGATGCTGCCACTACATTTCCATCTGTAGCGGCGCGATCTTATCGCGCCTGTTTTCCGGGCCACAGCAGACATGTACCGGGCCACGACCCAGCTTTACACACGGCGTTTTACTCTTTTTTCAAGGCGTGCTCGATCATCTGCTTCAGGCAATCGTCTTCTTCCAGAAAATACACGCCTTGCTGCTTCCAGTCGTCTCGGGAACGCACGGCCTCGGCTATCAGCGCCGGTGGCGTGACGGATAGGGTGTACGCGTGCAGGCGCATATCGGGATCGCTGGTGCAGATTTGCGTTTCGATCTTTTTGATGTCTCGATGGAGGCTGACCTTTCGGTCTTCACGACGTCCGTAGCGGCTCAACCCCTTGGGGTCGAGAAAAATGACGTGCTGGCAGGTTTCGTCCTTCAACCAGACGATAAAGTCGGGGTAATAGGTGTAATCGTCGAAGAACGACACGCCCCTTCCGCGCGTGAGGTTGCGGATAAGAAACAACTCTTTGCCGTGCAGGCAGGGGTCGCGGTGCTCCGCCAGTGTGGCGAGTTGCTCAACCACGTTTCTTTCATCCTTGTTCAAGGGAACCGGCTGAATCGTCATTTTGCTGTCCGGCCCGGCATACAGCAATGGTTCGTAGGCATGAGCTTGAGTCATGATGACGGTCAAGCCATGGAAATTGCCTGCCTGAACGCTGGATGCTAATTTACGAACGTCTTCGATCAACCGGCTCTCGTTCGCGTCCAAGGATAGCTCATAGGCTCCGATATTGTTCGGATCATCCTCGTCCAGCGTGACCACCTCGATCTTGTCGTATTCCCATTGCCGCCGCTGCCTGCGCCAGAATTGATCGGCATATTCGGTGATGAGATCAAGCGCGACGTCTTCGAACTGCTCCACCTGTCGAAATCCGGTCATGGACAAGCGTTCCGCCGGCATATACAGGTCATACCAATCGTCGCGTTCCAGAAGACGGCCCACCGTGTCACGCTCGATCATCAGATTGTGCCATCCCCGTTGCTGTTTCCGCTTCAACAGCTTGTCGTACAGGCGCGTTCGATCTAAAAACGCGACCTGTCCTGGTGGGAGTTTGACCGATCTTTTAGGCGCTGACTGTTCAGACGCGACCTCCGAGGACGCGACATATTGCAACCGTGAATACAGGTCCAGGGTGACGACGGGCTGCTCGGCACCGGAACCAGGCAGGACGAGGCGCTCCGTGGAATGCGCGTATTGCATATCCTCCTTGAGCCGGATCAACTTCAAACCTGTCCTGAGCTTGGTCGAAGGAGCGGTCTTCCTGGCGAAATTCCAAGTGACGGGCAAACGAACCGTCTCTCGTTCGACGCGCACGCCTTCCTTTTCCAGAAGGTCCCGAAAGGTCTGCATGTAGTTGGCTCGTAGGCCGAAGATATTCAGCGTTTCCAGATGGGCCAATTCCGCGCTGCCCGTCGGCAATTCCGCCCCGCTTTTCTGATGGCGTTTCAGGCTCATGTTCCAGCCTTTCAAGCGCACACCACGTCCGAACATCTGGATGATCTCCGGCCCTTCGCCGACGCCGACGTGCATCAATCCCATGGTCGCCACGCGCCACGAGTTCCAGCCGGCAATGAAGCGCCGCGCGCCAATGACGATATTCACCGGCGAATCGCGTCTGTCCACATCGGCAAAAAGCCTCTCGGCAAAACCGGCTTCCCGGGAAACCACAATGTGCGGGTTAGCCATTTCTGTCAACAATTTATACAGGGCCGCGGAATCACCGACGTTGACCACGCCAAAGGCCGGCCCATCGCCGGCGTGCAAATGCAACTCGCCCTCACCCGCAGTCAGGTAAACGACGTGCAGTTTCCCCAGTCCGTGAAACAGAGTGGCGCACAGGTCCGTATAGAGATCGCCGGCTTTGTGTACAGCCCCGTGATCGGCAAGATACGTGAACCGATCCCTGAAATAATCCCGTCCACTTTCGTCGGTTAAGCCAGACTGCCCGCTCAGTAGCTTCCCAATCATGGTGCGTGTCGCGTCATCGTCGGCCAACACCCAAGCTAGAAATTTCAGGATGCTCACGACGTCGGACTGCGTTTCCTTGTCCGCCTTGCCGGAGCCGGTCACCGTCTTGCCAAGGAAGACCCAAAGTGGCCTGGTGACGTTGAAATCCGTCCAGACCGCAGCCTTGTCCCGCCAGATGCGGGATTGCTGATAGAAGGTCAGCAGACAGCCAAGCAGATAGACGTCGCGGTTCACGTCTTCCATACCCTGGGGCAGGTTGGAAATGACGTAGTCCTTGCCGTAGCCGTCCTCGTGAAACCAGCGATAGGAGAAATCGAACAACAGGCATTTCCCGTAGGCGTCGCGTAGCGCGTCGTCCTTACCCGCGATCTGGTTGAAGGTAGCGGAATACTCGAAGGTGAAGCCGCCACGGGAGAGTTCCTTACGTCGCTCGCGCCATACCTTACCCGATGCGCCCAGGTGTCCTTCGTCCACCAACACCAGATTGTTGTCGCCGAAATCCCCCACGGCGATACGCTTGACGCCCTTCTTTTCCGCCAGTTTATTCAAGTCGATGATTTCAACGTGTGGGAACAGGTCGGCTCCAGCCTCGGCGGAAAACAGCCGGGCAGGCAAACCGCTTGATCTCAATTCCTTCTCGTGCTGCATCGACATCTGTTCATTGGGCGTCAGCAGGACGACGTTGTTGAGTCGCCCGCTCGAAGCGGCCAGATACTGCCGGTATTGCAAGATATGGGCGTGCATGAGGAGGGTCTTGCCGGAGCCTGTCGCGCTCTGAAACGCGATGGTCCGCAGGTCGTCGAGCGTGTAATCCGGCATGTCCCGCGTCAACCAGTGTCCGGCCCGTGCCCTGTTCAAGTCGTCGCAGAGCGCTTTGGGGTCCTGGAAATACCGGTGCAGGTAACGTTCGGTGAACAGCAGCGCGAGGTACTGATACGGCTTCCAGGCGCGTCCCTGCTCAGCAGTCATGCGCAACTTGTGGCTATGCGCGACGATGTTGGCGTCGTATCGGGCCAGTTCCTCGGCCCGGACCTGTGCGGCTGATGAAAGATACAACGCGCGAGCGTATTCACTCTCCCCACCGGCATCGAGGCCGGCCGGAACATCGCGTAGCCGGTCCAGCATCGCGCGCATGTCATCGTACCCAAACTCCCGACAAAGGAAGCGATGCAGGACAAGGCGGTTTTGGAGAAGAGAGGTCCCGACCAGGCGACGACGTGGAGGCATCAGAGGAACTCGGGCAGCATGAGTTTCAGGATTTCGCGGACAATGCCCTTTCTGATCTCTGCGTTATCACGTGTGAGGTCGAACGCGATGACCAAGCTACGGGAAGGAAAACGAGTTATGTTCAATCGGTTTGGGCAAGTGTTTCGTCGCAGACGGTCATGAGCCTCACCAGACCTTGCCCAGAACCGCTAAGACCAGCGCGACGATCAGTGCTAGTGTCCAACGATGAAATCGCAGCTCCGCTCGAAACCCGGCCAACTCAGCTTTGAGCCCAAGCAAATCGGCTTTAGTCGCCAAGTGCTCAGTCTGATGATCGTGGATGGCGCGGGCGACTCCCTTGGCCTGCTGGGGATTCAGGCCTGCCCCTTCTAATTGCTCAGCCAATGTGATCGTGTCGGTAGCCATAAGAGGGATTGTATAGCAGACTCAACGATTGTTCAATTTGTTTATCTGTCTGGATAGACTATCACTTGATATGAAAATAGCCAACGATGCGCCGAAACTGTCATTCCCGACGGTTTTAATCGGGAATCCAGTCTCCGTAGGTCGGATTAGCGTAGCGTAATCCGACATGGAGCTGCGGTGTCGGGTTAGGCCTTCGGCTAACCCGACCTACGGCTACTCTCGGCACGTAAAGCGATACAGGACGCGGCGGTTTTGGAGAGCCTTCATTGAACGTCATCTTGTTGTTAGGTCATCTGACGGTGTTTATTCACGAGATACGCGGCGAACGACGCGCAGGCACCGAACATGAATAGAGCCTCGTCCAAACCAACATCGGGGGTCTCTTTATCGAGCAGGGCATGTCGGATGCCCTGCTCGTCGCTTGTGTAACCGTAGAGCTTCTTAAACGCCTCCGCGAGCGCCGGATGTTTCAGAATCCCCGCACCCTTAAGAGAATCGAGTGCCGGATCGAGGGTTCTGTGCGCTTTCTGGTCAATTCTACGCGCCACGGATTCAACGGCATGGATGCTCTCTTTCACTGAATCTGCGAAACGTCGCGCATTGATGTGTCCCGTAGCTTGACGCAGGTGCGTTGACGCACCTTCCATGCCGCTTTCGCGGATCGTCTCAATGGCATTCTGTGTCGCCTCCCCTTGCTCTATGCTGCTCCGAGGATAAAACTGGAACGGACGATGTGAAGTGTTCAGCCAGTAAGCGGCGTATTGTTCAAACGAGTTTTTTATTCGTTCTGTAAGTATATCTGTTTCATCCCTTTCATTGACGATAATTTGAACGAGATCAAGAACCCGATTAAATTCTCCCTTGTGCACCAAATCTTCAAAAAAGAACATCGTTTGACTGTAATCAGTAGAAATTTCATCTTCAGATTGTCGCAGGAATTTTCCTATTACACGCTCAATAAACTTCTTGGTTCGCTCACCAAAGTAATAAGAGTCACTGTAAAGGCTATGGCTATCTTCGTTCAATAACTCTCGAATTGCATTCCATATTTCACGCCTCAAATCACCAGACAGATCTTCCAACCGCATCGGTTCCGGTAAAGGCTCATAACCGTAGCGTTGCGAAAACGTGAGATGATCGGTGGACGTATCCTGCCTTTCAGTCATCACTGTGTCTCCTCAAACATCAATTCCCGAAAAACTGGTTCGGTGGTTTTGGCGGTCCAGTTTTCGTGCTTTTGTTTCAGGGCATTCAGGGTGTGGTCGCCGTTGGTGTAGATGACGTCGAGTGATTTGGCGAATTCGTCGCGGTGGCGGGTGAACCATTTTCCCAATGCGGCGTTGTCTGTCTCGTTCAGGTTACGCCAGAGAATCAAGCAGTGTTTCCCCTCAGCGTCCGTGCCGGTGATGGCGAGCACGCCATTTATCCGCCGGCGCGATTCGACGCGCAGGCCTAGCAGGTAGTTGAAGGTTTCGGGTAGATCCACCGGCACTTCTCGGCGTATGCCGTCGCGTACCACGGACAGGGTATAGGCGAAGGGATCGGTGAAGTCCTTGCCAAGCAGGCAGGCGCTTACCGCGGTCTCAACCCCCAGCGAGTAGCGCAGCCGATAGTCCTCAGCCAGTGCGGGATTTTCTGCCAGCAAATCCTGTTGCGCAGAATCCGGTGGCGTCACCTCCAGACTGTCTAAGGTGTCTTCGTAGGATTCGAGGCGAATGATCTTTGTAAATAGACTGACGCTCTCTCGATCAATGGGCTTCCCAGCCTTCCACGCTTTGGAATAAGCAGCCTTTAACACTCTAGGCACGGTCACTTCGTTGAAGTAATCTCCCATTTCCACGACGATGAACCGACGGTCCCCATCATCCACTCGATTCAACTCGATTACCGCGTGTGCTGTAGTCCCAGACCCACCGAAGAAATCCATCACGTGAGCGTTTTCTGATGCTTTTGAAACACGAAGTGAATCGATGGTTGCGTGAACCGATTTAGGAAAAGAAAACTTTTCAGATTCTCCGAACATCCGCCGGAGAAGGTTGGTGCCGTATTCTGTTGAGGAGTACTCGCTTTTGTCCCATACAGTCAAAGGAAGAGTGCCTTGTTCATTCAGTCTGGATTTGCGATAGACGCCCAATTGCTTGGTTTGATCTCGCTTGACACAAAATTCTTCGGGCACGGCTTTTGCTGTCTCCAGACCCCACTTCCAAGTTTTCTCCGAACCATCAGGTGCGACGGGGTACAGAATAGTTTCATGCAAACGCGGAGCTTCGTCCAGATCCCATTGATTCGTTGCGTTGTTCCATGTTGCTTGTGGAAATCGTACTCCGTCCTTCTCTGAGAGAAAAATCGGATAGAACAGTTTGGGCCTCGCTTGCCGATTGGCATTCGCCCCACCGTGTTTTCTAAAGTTGACCCACTCGAATGCTCCTTGTTCATCGTCGAATTTATACCTCGATAGCTGTTGCTCCGAATGTGACAACCTTCCAATAGTCACATCTTCGTTATTGCCAATAAACAAGGCATATTCGTGGGCAATTGAAAACCCTTTGCCCGTGGACCGTCCGGAGGGGTTGTTCTTTATAGCTACCACTCCAAGCAACGTTTCATGGGAGAACACGCCTTCCAAAAGTGATTTGCAACGATGAAATTCAAAATCGTCGATGGTGATGCACAGGATTCCGTTATTGACAAGAAATTTCTTCGACGCTTCGAGTCTATTTTCTAAAAACGAAAGCCAAGATGAGCTTTTATACCCGTTTTTATAGAGAATTTCGGAAGCATCGGTATTATACGGCGGATCAATATAGATACAGTTCACTCGGCCTCGATACCGCACCTGCAACAGGTTCAACGCCTGGAAATTTTCGCCGTGTACCAATAGCCCGTCCATTTGCTCGTCCAGAGGTCCGGCGTTGGAGAGTCCTGCCAGCAGGCGGCCAGTGAAATCCGCGTCGAAATGCCGGGTGTCCAGCACCAGATAGGGGTTGGCTTTGAGGAAATCCACGGTCAATGGGTTGGTACAATGGGTTGGTATAAGGCGGACCCTTGCTTCCCTCACCCTGGCCCTCTCCCAAAGGGAGAGGGAAAAAGGGGCGTGGTCGTTGTTGATTTCGTCAATGGCGAACAGCTTTACCCATTCTTCGCGCTGTGATTCGTTGGCGGCGATTTCCGTGTACAAGGATTCCGGCACGCGGTCCAAGGTGACGCAATACTGCGTTTCCAGGATAAATTTCTTTTTCAGCCAGAGTTGTTTCTGAAAATTTTCCAATTGCGCCAGGAAATCGATGATCTTGTCGGCCACGTGCCGGATAGCTCGCATGCGTCCTAGCGCCCGGTGCCCCCCCAGCGCCAGGTCATCCAACTCCAGCACTTCGCTTTTCAGGTAGAAATCCAGTTCACGGCGCAGGAACCCGCCCAGATCCTTGTGAATGAAGTAGTCGAAGCTGTTTTTGGCAGTGTAGGCGGCTAGATGCTTGTCCAGCATCGTGCGCTCGGGGTTCTTTTCCGTAGGAGCGGGTGCAATGAGCAGAGTCTGCCAGTCCGGTTGCAACGCTTGCAGGATACGCTTTGCAGTTGCCTCGTTGAGCCGATCTTGCTGTCTCGCGCCGTTACCGGAAAATTCTTTCTTCTCGTGATCGGTCAGAGGACGGTGCACGAAGCGCACCACCAACTCCGCGCCGTTGCAACTCATGGGATCTGCATTGTCACCGGCAAGCAGGAACCGGCGTTGTTTGCCGCTGGCTTCCTTGACGTTGTCTTTTTCGTTGTCCGCGGAGGCAATCTCGAACCGCACTCGCCGCGTTTCTGCGCCCGCACCCACGGTGAAGACGTAGGACGAGTAATTTTCGGTTGTCTTGACGTAGTACTGGTCGGCATTGGCCCAGTGGAGCTTGACTTCCTCGCCGTCGTAGGGAATGAGGTAGGTCGGCTGGCCACCGCCTGAATAACGGCGCAGGGACATGAAGTCGCCCTCGTCGTAATACCGGGCGAAGAAGTTGGCGAGATGGTTGTAGACGTCGGTTTCCGCTACGACGTCCGCCTTGGCTTCGGCAAGCTGTTGCTTCAACTCTTTGACTTTCGGCGCGGCTTCCGGATCGACGCCCAGTTCACTGGCCTGCCCGCGGGCCTCGGCCAGTTCTTCTTCTAGTCCGGCCAGCTTGTCGGTGATGTTTCCCGCGAGCGCGGTCCGTACCTGCGGCAAGAGGTCGTTATCGAGGAAGGCTTCGATTTCCTTTGCCTTCAGGTTCATGATCCGGTACAGGCCGAAATCCAGGTCGCCCCGGTCGAGTTGGAACATCTCACGCAGAATGGCCTTTAGCCGGTCGAATTTTTCGGTGGCTTGCGAAGCAGGCTGCATCCCTTCTGGCCCCGCTCCTGATGCCGTCGGATTGCTCATGGTGTTGTCTTCCACTCCAAGCGTATTTTTAATTTATTCAAAGGCGTCTGCCAGGATAGACGGTTTTCATGCTGAAGCCGACCGATAATGATGCTCGGGGCTATTCCCTGGTCCTCGGCGAATTGACGAACAGCTATTTCGCTGTTTGAGGAAGTGGTGACAAACAACTTCCAGTCGCCACGGGATATGAGGAAATTCGAGGCCCATTGATTGGCTTCCGACTCGACGTCGGCGGTCTCTTCATTCGGGTTCATCCAGTCGATAAAGACATCCTTTTTGCTATGCAGGAGGAGGTGGGCCGCCTCGTGAAACAGGCTGAACCACAGATGATCGTCGGTCTTATGGCGGATGCTGAGTTCAATCACGGCCTTTCGAGGAGTCAGCCACCAAGCTGCGCCACTGAGAGCAGTCTTCGGGAGAGGCTTGACCAGCACCAAGGCCACACCAGCTTCATTGCAGAGTTGTTGCGCCTTTTCCAAAGCGCGCACTACCGGCGTTTGCGTGAGTCTTCGAATTTCCTTTAACGCCCGTTTGAAGCGAGCCTCGTTGTAATCAGCACAGTCCTGCTGTTCAGCCTCAAGCTCTCCCAGCCGGAGCCACGTTACCAGGACCGGTTTGTCGCTTTGGAAGCTGGGCGAGTGTCGATAGGCAACGCTCATATCTTCGTACTTCGCATGCCAGGCGTTGACCGATCCCACACCGAAGAAAGCCAGCAGCTTCGACCTCGCTTCAGCATCGGATGCGGGTTTGTCGAATACGCCTCGATGCACCAACTCCTTAACGGGAAACGCTTTTATCCAGGAAGCCCCCCTTTTTGTCTCTTGCGCCTCGACCTCGCGGGCTTTGTGAAGCTGATAGCGGGCTTCTATACCCAGCCAGATGCTGGCATCAAGGCCAAGCACTTTCTCAAATTGGAGCGCGGTCCTAGGTTCAATGGGAGCCTTGCCGGCGATGATCTCGCTGATGAGCTTTGCGGAACGGCCACACCGCCTGGCGAACTCTGCATGGGAGAGGCGTTGACTCTGCAAGTGTTCCTCTACGACCCAGCCGGGCGGAACAGCGTAGTCGGGTTCGTAAGAATAGGTCGTGACGGCCACGTCGTTTCCTCCTTCAGTGGTAATCAATAACTTCGATGATTGTGATTGCGGTCACTTCATCCGTGTTCATTTCACCTCCGGCTTTCCGCGCCGGGGTGTCGGCAGGTTCAAAAATCAACCGATACGGATGTGTGAGATCAACGGCATACTGTCCGGCACGATTTCCATGAAGCTGATGACGCCGGTTTGGCGGAAGGGTCGGCACCATCGACAACGTCGAAGCCTCCCTGAGCACTGCGAGGCGCGTCATAATCGTGCACGCCATGCGGTCGCCGTAGTCTTTCCGGAGAGCACTGGCAAAGTTGAACGTTTGGGCGAGCTTTTTGGTCCGGAAGGTAATTTCCACACTTGTGGTATATTTTAATTACCTAATAGGTAACATTTTATCTGAACAGAAGCGGAAAAACAAGCAGATGCATCAATCTACCGCTCCCCCGATAGATCCCCGCTAAAGCCTACGTGAACAAGCGTCGAGGAGGGGCTTTGACGCTCAGGTTGGTTGATGAGGTGGGCAACGTTACCGGGGGTCAGTGAAACGTCATGTCCGGAAGTGTCGCCTCGGTGGTCTCTATTGCAAATCCGACGTGTGCTCGTCTGCCGAAGAAAGCACAACCGCCATTGCCGGTTGATTCGAATGCTGTACCGCCCTGCACGGTCTCCAGACAAGGATATATGTATACCGTATCGACAAGACGAAGGCCTTCTCAAGTTCTCCAGGCCGCGACCTGAAGTGAGGCCAAGAGAAGAAAGCGTCATAAGCCTGCCCTCGATCCCCGACTGAGCCGAGGACACGCTCTGATTGGGGGATGACGCAGCTACAAAGACCCTGGATTTCCGATTAAAGCTGTCGGGATTGTAAATGTTCACTAATTCGTTGACAGAATGAAGGGATGATCCCCCCTTTCACCTGGAGGCGAAGCCATGCGCAAGAATACTCACGACCAGACCCTCTACCGCAACTATGTCCGCAAGTGGAAATTCCTGATCCAGGAGTACGAGTTGGTCAAACAGCAACGCCATCCCAAGGTCCGCTTTGTCGCCGATTTCTACCGAGTTCCTCAGACCCCCCCGGCAGACCTTCTTGAAATATTATCCCCGGTTCCGCCAGAGTGGGCCGGAGCCGGCCTTGGTGCCCCAGCCGTGGGACCCCAAGTGGAAACGGTGCCGCACCTACGGGACTAGTGAGCAACCGGTGCTCCTGTCCCGGCGCCAAGGCGTCAAGCGCTATGAGATTTGTCAACTTGTATGTTGCTTTCACCTTGCAAATCGGCCAATTTGTAAGGTG